>CAWGMP010000006.1:0-72177 GCA_963823755.1 uncultured Actinomycetota bacterium | reverse complement strand
GTTCCTGCCCGGTCTCGGAATGGGCGCGGCGGTGATAAACCTGTTCAACCCAGGCCGTGAATAGCCTGTTCAACTGTGCGAGATCGGTGATTCCGGCGGCGGTGTCGGCATCGAGTTCAACGAGGAATTGGTCGCGGACAGTCCGGAAAAACCGCTCGATTTTCCCGCGGCCTTGGGGTCGGCCGGGGGTGGAGTGGATCAGCTTGATACCCAGCCGGGCCATCGCGCGCAATAGCGCTTTGTCGATGAACGCGGACCCGTTATCGACATACACGCCCTCGGGGACACCCCGGGCGGCCAGTGCCGGGCGCAGCGCGGCGGCCAGGCGGACGCTGTCCTCGGAGTACCCCCACCGGTGCCCGACCACAGCACGGCTGTGGTCGTCCAAAAACGCAAAGATTCTGTGGAATGCTCCTACGTCGCAGTCCACAGAATCCATGTTCGGCTGGAATCTGAGCAGCTCAGGACGGGTGCGACGAGTTCCGCTGCGGGGTGCTCAGATTCCACAGAACCTATAGATACACTTTCCGACCTGCGATTTTCGGGCCGTGAAGGGCATCGCCCACCCAGAGTTCGTTGGGACGATCAGCCTCAAACCGGCCGAACACTTCCGGGGCCTGCCCGTCCGGGCGGACCAGCAGGTCCAGCCGGGCAAGGTGGCGATGGATGGTCCGATACGAGGGCCCCCAGCCCAGGTGCTGACGCAGGATCCGCACGACTTGGGCGGTGGTGCGCTGCGGCTTCTCCCGCTTCAACGCCACCGCCAGATCCAACACCTCCTCCGGGGTGCGCAGCGTCACCTGCCGGGTCGGGGGCAGCAACGCGTCGAACCCGCCGTCGCGCCAGGACCGGATCCAGCGGTCGAAGGTGTTGCGCGCCCATCGGACCTGGTTGCCGAACGGGTCGGTGTGGGTCCTGGCGGCCAGAGTCCGCACCATCGCCCCGCGCTGGCGCGGCGACAGGACAGGGTCGGCGGCCTCTCTGATCAGCTGGTATCTGAACAATGCAATGGCGTGGGCCCGCTCGGCCCGCCGGCGTTCTTCCTCATCGATTAAAGCCATACGGCGGCTCCTGTCACGTTACGAGATCGGTCAATCACGCAGAGTGCCGCGTACCGTGAACGTTCCCCAGGGCCAGTTCGTGTTGATCGAATACAGCTCAGCCCGGCGGCCACCCAGGGGAAAGTAGGAACCCGCCCGACACCGCGCACGCCGTCCACCACAGCGGCACCATGACCATGGCGAACCGGTTCCGGGTAGCCATCCCGACCGCGATCACCGCGGCGACCGCGTCCGCCAGCACCGAGACACCAGGCATCGGCAACATCGTGTCCGGGTCATCAGTGAGCCCAACCAAAAGCGAGGTGAACACCCCCGCGACCGCGGTGGCCCGGCCGGTGAAGCGGCGCAACCAGCCCCGCACCGTCGACGGTGGCCGCTGCAATCCTTCAGCGATCTTCCGATGACCCCGCCCGGAGGCCGCCGCCTCCAACGCCGCACCGATCACCTCGACGGTGTCCGCCCGCCGCGACACCCCGCGCACTGGCAGCAACACATGCGTTCGCCCACAACGACCCGAACACCTGCCCCGGCGAGGCCATAGCTCCACCCGCTCGCCGTCACGACCCCGCAGACGCCGCACCCGACCATGCCCCCACGGGGCCAGCGCTCCCGCACACCCCGGGCAGGCCAACCGACCTGTCTTCAACCGCCACTCGACGTCAGCAGCGTCCACCCCTACCGTGACCAATGTGGGCCTCCGGGCACACGAGCACGGCCCTCCCGACACTCGGTCCTACGAAGGCGGGAGGGCCGTGGCCTATCAGGACATGGTCACCGTGCCGCCTAGCATCACCCACACCAACCCAAACGACCCAACCGAGCTCTCATCACCACCGTCAACGACACCCAAAAGCCCCTACGTGCTCACCTTGGGTGGCAAGGAACATAGGCGTAGGTAGTCGATGCCGGTCGGGGTCGGCGCGGGTGCGGTGTCGGTGTGGGCTTTGGGGTGGACGTGGCGCCCGATCTGGAACGGCACCGCCCGCCCGGCCGCCCGACCGTGGTGGCGCACGTCGATGTGGGTCAGGTCGAACGGGTCGAACACCAGCTCCACCCGGGCCCCGGCCAGGGCCGGGTCGACCTCGTAGAGGTTGCCGTGCAGGGACACCGTGGCGGTCTTGGTGACGGTGCGCCACTCGCCCCACCGAAACGCCTCGCGCAGCAGCCCGGCCGGGGTCGGCGCGGGTGGGCCGGCGGCCAGGAACCGGGCCAGCGGCGCCATCCCGGATTCCGAGTGCACCCGGGGGTGGTATCCCTGCTCGACCCAGGCCGTGAACAGGGCGTTGAGCTCGGCGAGGCTGCTCACCGGGCTGCCGGTCCCCTCGGCGCCGTCGGTGATCTCGACCAGGAACTGGTCGCGCACCGTTTTGAAGAACCGCTCAATTTTTCCTCGGCCGGCGGGCCGGCCGGGTTGGGAGTGGGTGAGCTTGATCCCCAGCACCGCGCACGCCCGGCGCAGTCCGGCGTCGATGAACATCGACCCGTTATCCACATAGCACTGAGCCGGGCACCCTCGGGTGGCCAGCGCGACGCGCAGTGTCTCGCGCAGCGCCACCGCCGTCTCGGCGTGTCCCCAGCGGGCGGCTACCACCGCCCGGCAGTGATCATCGAGGAAGGCGATGAGGATCGCCTTGCGGCCGGCGACGTGCGGGCCGTGCAGCGCGTCTCCGACCCAGCGGGCGTTGGGTTGATCGGCCTCGAATCGGCCGAACACCGCCGGTGGTGTCGCGTCGGGGCGCCACCGGTTGCCCCCGAGGGCGGCGAAGTGGCGTTGCAGGGTACGCGGTGAGGGCGCCCAGCCGGCGTGCGCGGCCAGCACCACCGCGACCTGCGCGGCGGTCCGCCCGGGTGCCTCGGTCTTCAGCGCCACCGCCAGCTCCAGCACCTCGCGCGGGGTCTGCGGGGCCAGCCGGCGGGGTGCAGGGACCAGGGCGGCGAACCCACCAGCCCGGTAGGCACGGATCCAGCGGTCCAGGCTGGCCCGACTCACCCGCACCGGTGCCGGCCCGAACGGGCCCGGATGGGTCTGCGCGGCCAGGGCGCGGACCAGCCGGCCTCGCTGCTTGGTGCTCAACGCAGGGTCCAACGCGTCGGAGATCAGGCCGTAGCGGAACAGCCCCACCTCCCGGGCCCGGGCCCGCCGGGCCGTGTCCTGGTCGTGTTCTTCGCTCACGATGAAGGGTTCCTTTCGGCTCCGGCCCGCCCACCGCGGGCCGATCGCGGTCACCTCACCGGTTCACGGGTCGCCCGCCCAGGGCCAACTGGTGTTGCCCGCCACCCCCACCCCCGCTGCAAGATCAGGACCTGTCGGGGTGAGCAGCCGACCGCCGCAGATCACCGCGGCCAGCCGCCACGGCTCACAGCAACCCCCCAACCACCGCGCCGCCGCCCGGGCCAGCGCCCCGACCAGCTCCACCACCGCCCCGACCGGCCCCCCGGGAGCGACCTCAGCCGGTGCCGGTGGCACGAACTCGGTGCCCAACTCCGCCGCGACCCCCACGAGCACCGCCAGCACCCGATCCGCGACCGCACCAATTCGGCGCAACCAGCCCCGCACCGTCGATGCCGGCCACTCAACCAAGTCCGCGACCCGGCGATGCCCCCACCCTGAGGCCTTGGCCAACAACCCCGCCCCAATCACGGTCACCGCGTCCGCCCGGCGCAGCAGCACACTCGCCGGTAGCAACACATGAGTGCGCCCACAGCCGCAGCCCACCCACACCGCGCACGCTGCGCGCCCGGGCCCAACCCCACGGCGCCAACCGGGCCCCACACCCCAGCACCGGGCACCCCAACCCACCACCACGCAGCGCCGTCTCGACCGCCGAGCCGTCCACGCCTACCGTCATCACCGGTGCACTCCGATGCACCAAGACAGCCCTTCCGCGTCGGCCAAGACAGCCGGGAGGGCCGTCGCCTACCTACCGGATGTCCCCACCCTGGCGTCGCACACGACCGCCGACAAGGACCAACCCCCACCCCTCCCAACCCGGCCACCATGATCAGCCCACCATGACACGGTCGTCCTCACGCAAACTGGCGCCCAACAGTCGACTTTCGTCCACCGGCATTGAGCTTGATAAGCATCCTGTTCCCACCAGAGGATTCCGCTCTCCTCACAGTCGGCCTACCAGACCCACCGCAACGCTGAGTCCAGACTCTGTCGGGTAGGGTCGAGCCAAGGCGCGGTACCGGTATTTCGACCGGCCCGTTTCCCTGGCCCGCCCTCCGCACCCGGCGTGCCCATTACTGAGCACCGGGCGCTCCGCAAGCCCCGCTGGATTTCACGGCATTCCTCATGCGGTGCTCGCCCACGGCGAGGGTATTTGTGCTCCCCGATAGCGGTAGCGCTCGGTGCGCACCGCCTCCGGGTTGAATAGCACGACCTCGCCGTGAGTGGGCCACCCATCTCCTCGGCTGTAGCGGCGTCGGAGTTGTCTCCAAGGGGTGCGTCGGTGTTTGCGCCCGATCCACCGGATCACCTGAAGCCACAGATAGTGGCGCAGATAGCCGAAGGTGGCGCTTGAGCATCCGTACTTGAAGTGGGCGGTCCAGCCCCGCAGCATCGAATTGAGCCGACGCAGTAGGACTTCGAGCGGCAGATTCGTGTTCTGCCAGCACACGGCCTTCACCTTGGCCATGATGGCGTGTAACGCCTTCTTGGCCGGATAGACGTAGACGTAGTGTTTGCTGGTGCCTCGCTTCCGGTGCCGCTGGATACGCCAGCCGAGAAAATCGAGACCCTCATCAATATGGGTGATCAAAGTCTTCTCCGGGGACAGGCGCAAGCCCATACCCGAGAGGACTTCCGCTATCTCCTCACGCAAGGCCTCGGCGTCCGCTCTGGTACCCGATATCGCGAGCACCCAGTCGTCCGCATACCTAACAAGCCGGTAGTTGGGAAGACCAAGACGGCGACGCTTGACCCGTTGGTATGGAGTCGCATGCGGCCCACCGGGAGACTGGGCGATGTGCTCGTCCAGGACCGACAGGGCCACATTACTGAGCAGCGGTGAAAGAATCGACCCTTGTGGAGTACCGGCGTCGTTATCCCTCAGCAGCCCATCCTCGGAGAGGATCCCGGCTTTCAGGAACGCCTTCACCAGGGCCAGGACGCGCCTGTCTCCGACCCGTTTCCGCACCCGGTCCATCAGGGCCGAGTGTGAAATCTCGTCGAAACACGCCTTGATGTCACCCTCCACGATCCACTCATACGTACGGGTCGTGAAATGGTGAACCTCGGCTATCGCGTCATGCGCCCGGCGCCTCGGACGGAACCCGTACGAGCACGGGAGGAAATCCGCCTCGAAGATCGGCTCCAACACCAGCTTCAAGGACGCCTGAACCACCCGGTCGGCGACGGTCGCGATCCCCAGACGGCGCTTCTTACCGCCCGCCTTGGGAATCATACGCTCCCGTACCGGAACCGGATTGAAACTACGGGTCTTCAACTGCTCCCGCAGCCGGTCGCAGAACACCTCGACCCCGAGCTCGACCTCGATCGCATACGCGGTCTTGCCGTCGACTCCGGCCGAGCGAGCGCCCTTGTTACCCCGCACGCGATCCCACGCGTACCAACACAGAACGCCGGGTCATAGAACACCGGTAGGCCGCTGGCGAGGTGCCGTGTCAGCACGGTCCTGCTCCAGCGGCCCCCGGTCCGAACCACGCGGGCACCTTTCGGTGCACGTAGCTCTCCGGTGACTACTCCGTGAGTTGCGCGGTTGGTTGCCCCGTATGGATGGCTTCATGACAGCGGCTGCAGACCACGAGGGTCTTCCTCCGCTTCTTGGCCATGTGTTGTGCCCACGGGGGCTGTGGTTGTCCAGACTCGGTGAGGTCGGCGAGTTTTCGGACCTGGTGGACTTCCACCTGGTCGTTGTGCTCGCATAGTTCACATCTGCCCATACGGAGCCGTGTGATCAGCTCTTTGCGGGCAATGGGCCGGACTACCGGGCGGTCTTGTAGAACCGCCTTCTTCTGCCGTTTCAGCGAGATTTCGCCGAATCTTCCGACCAGTGCTTTCCTGTCTACTCGTTGGACACTGGCCTCGTAGCACGTCCGTGGCCCATCTGGTGTCGAAACTTTGGCCCTGTATTTACGGGCCATCGCCGACACCGTCGAACGATGCTTGGCAGCCAGCGTCGTGAGCATCGAGGTCTGTGCGACCCATTTCAGTCGGCTCAGTCTCCAGACATCGCCGGCCAGCAGGGCGAGGTAGACCCACGGGCGCGGTGCCGACATGTGATATCGGTCCGTTTCCCGTGAGTCCCCTCCCGAACCCGCCGTACGGGTTTCCCCGTAACGGGCTCTCCGGTGACTACTGCGTGATCGGTGTGGCGGGTTGCCCGTGGATGCGGTCGTGACAGTCGTTGCAAACCACGAGGGATTTGCGTCGACGTTTGGTCATGAGCTGCGCCCACTCGGGTTGCGGTTGACCGGGCCGGTGGAGGTTGGCGAGCTTGCGGACGTGGTGTACTTGCATTTCGCCTGCGTGCTCGCATATCTCACATCGTCCCTGGAGGAGCCGGGAGATCAGCTCCTTGCGGCGGATGGTTGCCGGGACTGGCTGGCGGTCGGTCAGGACTGCGTTTGTTTGCCGCTTCAGTGGAATGCCACCGAACCGTGCGACCAATGGCTTTCTTCCTCCGCCGCGTTCGACGCTGATCTGGAAGCATCTGCGTGGCCCGTGCGGTGTGTCGATGGTGGCCATGTACTTGGCCGCCATTTTCGATACCGACGAGTCATGCTTGCAGGCCAGCGTCTTGAGCAGGGAAGTCAGCATGACCCAGTTCACCTTGCTGAGCCGGTAGACGTCTTTGGCCAGCAGGTAGTACTGGATCAGACCGCGATATTCGGCACCGTAGGTGTTGATGACGGTGTAGTCATCGTCGTTCACCAGCCGGGGCCGATGCTCGGGTTTTCCGAGTTTCATATACGGGGAGCACTTGGTCTTGATCACCGTCTGAGGCACGCGCAGCGCGATCGTGCCATTGACCGCCCTGCGGCCGTGGCTGATGTACTGCTGGTTGTGCCCGACGGTGATCTCGTAGCCGAGGAACCTGGCCGCGCCTGTCCGGGCGTGGGTGATCACTGTTTTCTCCCGGGACAGTTCCAGCTTGAGGTCATCATGCAGGAACGTCGCGAGGCGTTGTATGATCTGTTCGGCCTCGGCTTTGGGTCCGGTGAACCCGAGCACGTGATCATCTGCGTACCTGACGTACCGAAGCCTTCGATAGCCTGGATCGCGTGGATCTCCGCTGGGCAGGCTACGCAGCCGCTGACGCAGACTGCGTGCTGTGACACGGTCACCGCGCCTACGGGCATACGCATGCGCGGACGCCACTTTTTCGTAGGCTGGGTTACGTGCCCGTCCTGCACCTCGGGTATATTCCGGTACGAGCTTTTTCTCCACGAACGTGTCCAACCGATCTAAATAGATATTGGAGAGGATTGGGGAGACCACACCACCTTGCGGCGCGCCGCTGAGCGTGGCGTTCCATTTCCAATCTTCCAGGTATCCGGCTTGCAGCATGTTACGCAGCAGCCCCAGGAACCGGTTATCGTGGATCTTTTCACCCAGGATCTCTAGCGTGACCGAATGGTCAAGGCTGTCGAAACACTGAGCGATGTCGCCCTCGATGAACCAGGTCGTTCCAGTCCAGGTCTTTTCCACTTCGCGTAAGGCGGTGTGGCAGCCCCGGCCGGGACGGAAACCGTGAGAGCGGTCGGAGAAGGTAGGCTCGTAATACGCTTCCAGGAGGAGGCGGATCACTTCGCCTACCAGCTTATCCGACCAAGACGGCAGACCAAGTGCACGTTTCTTCCCGTTTTTCTTCGGGATGTAGACGCGTTTCACCGGGCTGAACCGGTAGCGCTCGTGGCGCACCGCATCGATGATGCGCTTGATCTTGGTTAGTGACATACCGTCCACGGTTTCCCCATCGGCCCCGGGTGTCATCGCCCCTTGGTTGGAGTAGATGCGCCCGTAGGCCAGCAGATACAGTTGAGGGTTGAACAGTTGTCGATACAGTCGTTGAAGCGGCAAGCCGCGCTGACCGCGTTCACGCAGGACACCCAATACCGTTTCGGCGTTCTGCAATTTCGCATACCTCCCGGATCTTCGAGTGTCCAATCACCTGGCCCCCTTCGCCCTGCGAGCGGTGTTACCGTCTCCTTGGCAGGTCGTGACTTCTGCGACTACTACGGGGCCTCCGTCGCCCTAGGACTCATGTCCCGTAGGCGATCCCATGTTCGTCATTGTCGTACGTTAGCGTGACTTAGGCGTCCCACTCATCTCTTTAAATTCCCTCACTGGGAATCGCTTCACGCGCTGGAGGTTGCATCGACCGTACTACCATGCCGACACAGCGCGTGACACCGGTTTCGGGTGCCATTCCGGTGGGTGCGTCCTCTCACCTTCCAGAGATTAGGATTCAGGCAATCAAGCTTATTCGCCATATCACGCGGGTCTCCCAGTGCCCCGTTCCCGACACCTGGACACGACCACTGGTTTCCTACCATGCTATTGTCCCCGTCACCTTTCGGATCAAGGTTAGGCATCAGACCCAGAAACATTCCTCCAAGTTCCTCCCATCTGCGATGGGAATACGACAAGGCGCTTCATGGCGCACTAATACTGGACGAGGCCCCTGTATTCCGCCCCGTATGTACTGATGATCGTGAGGTCGTCACGATTCAGCAGTTCGGTTCGGCGCTCGGGTTTTCCGTGCTTCAGGTAGGGAGCACACTTGGCTTTGATCACTTGCCGTGGGACGCGCAGTGCGACGCTGCCATTGACAGACGGGCGGGTAGCGCTGTGCTGGACAGTGATCTCGTAGCCGAGGAAAGACGCTGCCCGGGTGCGGGCTTGCGTGATCAGTGTCTTGTCCGGGTTCAGTTCCAACTTGAGGTCGTCTCGAAGGAACTGCGCCAGACGCTGCTTGATTTCCTCGGCTTCGGCCTTCGGTCCGGCGAACCCCAGGAGGGTGTCGTCGGCGTACCGACAGTAGCGGAGCCGCCTGTAGCCCGGATCCTGCGGATCCTTGCTAGGCGTTCCCCGCAGCTGTTTTCGCAACTCGCGTGCTGCGGTCGTAAAACCGCGCCTTTGAGCGCGCACCGCTGCCATTCTCACCCTTGCATAGACAGGGTTGGTTGCCCTGCTCACTCCTTGGGTGTATCGCGGTATCAGAACTGTTTCGATGAACTTGTCCAACCGGTCCAGATAAATATTGGAGAGGATCGGCGAAACGACACCACCCTGTGGGGCTCCACTGAGCGTTGCGTTCCATACCCAGTCCTCCAGGTATCCGGCTTGCAACATCTGTTTGATGAGCCGGAGGAACCGGCTATCGTGGATTCTCTCCGCCAGCGTCGAGAGCATGACCTCATGGTCGAGACTCCCGAAACAGTCCGAGATATCACCCTCGATAAACCATGCCGTACCAGTCCACAGGTCTGCCACTTCGCTGAGTGCGGTGTGACATCCCTTACCGGGACGGAAACCGTGTGATCGGCCAGAAAACCGTGGCTCGTAATATGCCTCTAGCAAGAGGCGGATCACTTCACCAACGAGCTTATCCGACCACGGAGGCAGCCCGAGCGGCCTCTGCTTCCCGTTCTTTTTTGGGATGTAGACGCGCTTTGCTGGCTTAAACCGGAAGCGCTCGTGACGCAGCGCATCGATGACGCGCTCGATCTTGGCCAGCGACATACCGTCCGCGGTTTCTCCATCAACCCCGGGCGTCATGGCTCCATGGTTGGAGTACAGACGCCCATAGGCCGTCAGATACATTTGCGGGTTGAACAGTTGTCGGAACATTTCATTGCACGGCAGACCACGCCTGCCGCGATCACGGAGGATACCCAGTACTGTTTCGGCGCTCTGCATTTCGCATACCTCCCAGTCTTCGAATATCCGATCACCTGGCCCCCTTGGCCCTGCGGACGGCCTTCCCGTCCTCCTTGGTAGGACGTTACTCCTACGACTACTACAAGGCCTCTGTCACCTTAGGACTCGCATCCGTTAGGTGATCCCACGTTCGTCCCTGTCATACGCAATAGTGCGACTTAGGATCCTCATTCATCTCCTTGAATGCCCTCGCTGGGCATCGCTCCACATCCCGGAGGTTGTGTCGGCCACCTCGTGATGCCGACACAGGTTGTGGCACCGGTGTCAGGCGTAATTTCCGATGGGCGTGTTCTTGCACCTTCTGGAGATTGAGGTCTAGGCAATCAAGCTTTATCCGTATCGCACGGGTCCCGCAACGCCTCGTTCCGCACGCCTGGACACGAGCGTTACTTTTCTGGCATGCTATTGTTCCCTGCACCTTTCGGATTCAGGTTAGCCATTGGACCCAGGAACCTCCCTCCGAGTTCCTCCCGGCTTAACCGGGGATACAACAGGGCGCTTTCGTGGCGCAGCAAGATTGAACAGATCATCAAACCTGCGATGCGGATCATCGCTGGCCCAACAGTGCAGCTTGGCCTGGATCTCTCGTACCCGACGCTCAGCTGAGAACAGCCCAGGCATCAGATCATCGGTATTCACCAGCGACCTCCGAGCATTCCACTCTCCTTACTGCTCGACTTGCTGGCCCCCTTGGCCCTGCGACCGGCTTTCCCGGCCTCCATGACGGGTCGTTACTCCCGCGACTACTACGGGGCCTCCGCCCCACTCGTGGCCATCAGCTGACGATGCGCCTGCCCACCTGCCGGATTGGAGACCCGAAAAGGGAGGGCAACCACGAGCGGTTCCCACGTTCACCTCACCACCGTTCGACGAGTTAGGCGCCCAGCTCCTGCCCCGGCAGCATCACCACAGCTACGCCGCAGTCCTTCACCGTGGTCTCCTCACCGGCGAAACCAACCAGCTACAGAGTTGACCCCGCACCAGCGAGGCCACGCGCTACACCCCGACCCATATCCGCCAGATTTGAGTCGGTGGAACTCTTACGGGGCTTTAAACCACTGATTTCTCTTCGTGCACCTTCTCGTCTCACTTGCCGGACCCGTACCGTCTGGCAGTACCAGTACGTCCCGTCGTTGTCAGGGCTGCTTCCCACCCTCCCCGGCATCTCCCGGATCAGGCTGCCCTCAGCTCCGATCGAGTCGCTGCGACGACTCGACGGCGGAGTCCTTTCACCTCCGCACGGTCATAAAGCGCCTCGTGGCGCACGGTTTCCATGTTCCACACGCATGAGATACGACCGGGGTGGGTGCCTTCTTTACTCCGGGGCGGCGGTGTCCTCCCGACCAGCGCAGCCCCTCCGGTCGGCGCCTGCCGCTTCACAACGGCCAGCCCTATACCCCGCTGAAACATCCCACCGACGGAGCTGCTGATAACGGAGCATACGAAGATTCACTCGCGTTCACCCGTCCGGCCTTCTCCTCGCCCGTCGTCCCCGGGTGAAACAGGAACGCTTCGGCTTTTACCCTGGGCTTCGCACCCCGCAGTTACCCGCGACGCACGCCAGGGCGGAGACAGTCCACCTGGACACTGGACCGGATCACACCCTCGTCAAACGACCTCCAACCGATGCGATCACTCACTACGTGCGACATCACGTCGCACGACTGCGCTCAGCTCCTACCAGGCTGCTGCGACAACCCAGCGAGAAGGTCTTGCACCTCCTTTGGTTCCCAGCGCCTCACGGCGCACTGCGACCTCACGTCGCAACCACGCGGTGTCCCAGTCCGGCGAGTTCCCCTTGGATGCGCCGATAACCCCAGGACGGATTCTCGTGCGCCAGGCGCAGCACCAGGTCACGGATCTCGTCGCCGATGGGTGGACGGTCGGAGGGGTTCGGGTAGGTCCATTTCCTGGTCACCAGGCGGCGGTGCCAGGCCAGTAACGTGGCTGGGCCCACGATCCGGTGTAGACGCAGCTGGCGGGGGAGCAGACGGGCCAGAGCGGACAGGATCGCCCGGTCCGGCCATCGCAGACCAGGTCTGCGGACCTGACGGCGCAGCACCGAGACTTCATGGCGCAGGACCAGGATCTCTGCATCCTTGGCGGCAGTGCTGCGGGCGAGCAGCCCGAGCCAGCCGAACACGGTAACCGAGATCAGATACAGCAGTCGAAACAGCATGGTCAGCGATCATGGCCTGATCACGGGTACCGAGGACACTCCAGGTCACCGCGCAGGTGAGGGGTTTTGGCACGGTACAGGTGGTTTAGTGGTGGACAATCCCTATTACCAGCTCCGGCATCGCGGTGAGCCGAGCTCCGAAGACGACCTCCGCGACGAGGAAACCGAACGCTGGATTATCGCGGAGGGAGCGGTCGCCGCGGGCCACGCCACCCCGGAACAAGACCAGCGGGTACGCGAGGACGCGCAGCGCCGCGCCGACCAGGCACACCGGCACGCCTGGGAGCTCTACGAAGCTCACCGCGCACGCGACCCCGACTCGCAGTAACTGTCAGCTGTCTACTCGCCCTAGCGGGAGTTTCCTGGCTAAGTTGATCTTGAGGTGGGGTCGGCGGGTGTCGTCATGCCGTTGACCTGGGGTGACACGTCGCGAAGGTGGTTGACTTTCCTTGATCAAGTGTATTACCTAAATAATGTGGCGTCGGTAATCAGTAAGACGATCAATGGCAAGCCGTATTACTACCTGGCGGTCTCGGCGCGGGTGGGTGGTAAGCCACGCATCGTGGAGCAGAGGTATCTCGGCAGCGCTGAGGACATCGAGGCGGCGATGGCCGGTGCGACCACGCTGCCTTCGAGAACCCGGCATCTGGCGTTCGGGGATCTCGCCGCGACCTGGGGTGTGATCGAGAAGCTTGGTGTGATCGAGATCGTCGATGACGTCCTGGGCGCACGCCGCGAGGATGCGGGCGCCTCGGTGGGTACCTATGTCGTGTTGGCCGCGGCCAACCGGGTGGTCGACCCGTGCTCCAAGCTGAAGTTCGCCGACTGGTGGGCCACCACCGCCGGTGATCATCTGGTCAAGATCGGCGCTGTGGCGCTGGACCACCGCCGGTTCTGGGATGCGATGCATGTCCTGAACCCGCAGGCTCTGACCGAGATCGAACGGCGGATCTCCGCGAGGGCGATCACGGTGTTCGGGTTGGATATTTCCTCCCTCGCCCTGGACATGACCAACTTCGCCACATTCATCGACTCCACCAACGTCCGCGCGCCGATCGCGCAACGCGGCAAAGCCAAACAGAAACGCACCGATCTCAGGCTGGTCGGGTTGGGTCTGGTCATCACCCGCGACGGCGGGATACCGCTGCTGTCCCATGCCTACCCTGGAAACCTCACCGACGTCACCCAGTTCGGGCGGATGATCGAAGAACTCACCGCCCGGCACCGCAGACTCGGTGGCACCGACGGCGAACTGACCGTGGTGTTCGACGCCGGGCAGAACTCCCGACCCAACTTTGAACTCCTGGACCGCCACCGCCTGCATTACGTCGGTTCCTTACCGCCATCGGATCACCAGGCGCTGCTGGAGATCCCCACCACCGACTACCAGTCGGTCGTCGAGTTCGACGGTGTCACCGCACGGGAAACGGACCTGGACGCGCTGGGGCGCTCGCATCGGGTGGTGCTGACTCATTCCGAAGAGTTGCACAGCGGCCAGTCCCGCGGTTTCGACCAGACCCTGGCCAAAACCACCCGCCAGCTCACCAGCATCCAAGACACCCTCACCCGGGGACAAGCCCGCCGCAGCAAGACGAAACTGGAAACCGCCATCACCTCGATCTGCGCACCCCGCTGGGTCAGCGAGGTACTGACCTGGCAACTCACCGGGGACACCCCGCCCGATATCCGACTGGACTTCCAGATCGACACCGACGCCCGTGACGCCCTCGAACAACGAATCTTCGGCAAACGGATCCTCATCACCGACCGCGCCGACTGGACCACAGCCGAGGTCATCGCCGGATACCGCTCACAGTCCGAAGCCGAGTTCGGCTTCCGTCAGCTCAAAGACCCTGACGTAGTGTCGTTTTCACCGATGCACCACTTCACCGACAACCACATCCGCGTGCATGTCTTCTACTGCGTCCTGGCGCTGATGATCGCCCATCTGATGCGCCGCGACGCCGCCCGTCACGGACTCGACCTCAGCGTTCGTGAACTCCTCACGCGACTGGCCCGCATCCAAGAAACCGTCCTGATCTACCCCGGCACCCGAGGCCGCCCCAAAGCCCGCCGGGTGATCACCGACATGACCGACCTCCAACAGCAACTGTTCGACATCTTCGAGTTGGACCGGTGGGCACCAACCAGTTAGGTAATACACCCAAACAAGATCGACACTAGCCCTGACCAGGGGGTATGCACATCAAGATCAACTTATCTAGGAAACTCCCGCTAGTCAGGCTGTGTTCGGCTCGCCCGCGGTGGTGGACAATCCCAGCATGGCCCAGGGCAGGGGTGTACCGGAGATTGACCAAGCGCTGGAAGTCGTGGTCGAGGCGATCAACGCGCTCACCGAGCGCCAGGACGGCGGCCCGGGTGTCGTGCTCACGTTGGGTGGCCTGGTCGTCAGCGGAATGATCATTCCCGACTGGCAGTGGTTTCATGACGTGGAGCACGCCGCCCGTGCCGCGTTCGTCGTGCACGTCGGGGGTTGCATCGACGACGAGCACGGTGGTTGGGCGAGGTTGTTCAAGGGTGCTGCCGAGTCATCGGCGAACGACCACGCCCAGCGTCGGGCTGCGCGAGAGGTGACCCAGGGTCTCCCGGACCGCTACCAGCGTCTTGTGGCCCAGCACGATCAGACCACCTACATTCACTTGACCCAGGCTCGGGTCGTGGCCCGGGGTCAGTCCACTGCCCGCTGGTGGGATGCACTGGCGAGGACGCCTCTCGGAGATTTCGGGGTGGTCCTTCGGTCATCTTGGCGGTGAGCCGCCAACCGCCGCGGCTGAGCCGCCAACCGCTCCGCCGCAAGACGCCGACAAGTACATGTAGGCAGCGGCGCGGCGTCGTGAAGCCGCAGCTCTTTACGCGGCAGATAAACCTCGTTACGCACCGACTCCCCGGTGCGGGCATAGTTGGTCCGGGTGGTCAGGTCGTCGCGGGCCGGTGGAGGTCAGGGCGCTGTGCTGTCAGTCAGTCGATACCCGGGCGTTAGCTTTGCTTGTTCCTCGTGTCTCACAAGCGCGGAGCAAGATCCATTGATCGGTTCCCAGACGCGTGTCAACCTCGACCCCAAACCAGGTCGTTTTGGCGGTGCGCGTGGCCTCGACCACCAGCTCAGTGGGACTGAGGGCTGTTCGATGGCAAGCCGACCGCACCGCAGGCGCGTCAGCGCCGAGGAGCGGAAGCGGTGCGGCAGCACAGGTCGTGCTCGGCATCAACGAGCATCAGATCGAGACACCCCAGCACGTGGACACGTCTCATGCCCGGCTAACGCGCGTATCCGAGGACTGCTACGGGGTCACTCCCCGAGTCTGAGTGATCCGACGGGGGCGCACTCCTCGCACAGCAGCACCATGGCGGCCACCTTGTGCAAGGTCATGTACTTCTCGGCCGTCATGAAGGTGCCGTCCTCGTGGGGTAGCTGCACCTCTCGTACGCATCCGCACTTCTCACACGCCAGCGACATCCATTGGGCAGGTTCAGAGCTCATCGTCATACCCGCATCGTCTCAGAACCCGGTCGAGCAGCCCGCTCCACCGGGCGAGGCCCTCGCCGTGGTAGCTGACGCCCATGCACAGGAAAAGGGGCCCGGCCGAATGGCCGGGCCCCTAAGAAGAGGGATAAACCTGTCCTGATTCCGATGTACGCCGAAAATATCGCAGCGTCCACCTCCACCGAGACCGTTCCTCAACCTCCTGCGTTCTCCTGTGCAGCTACCTTTGCGCTGCCTCGTGCGAGCGCTTCTCGGACTGTCCACCGTTGTTGTCGGCGCATTTTCTAACACCCATCACCGGGACCTGTCAAGGCCCCACACGCCACACTGAACGGGCAGACCTGGTGGGCTGATGCCGCCGACGCGGCGAACCTAAAGGCGCTTCAGGAGACCGTCTGGAGGACTCCGGGTGAGCGACTACACCGAGTGGGCCGGCTCCGACGGGTCCGGCCCGGACCACGGCCTGGCCCCGCGCATGGCTCACTCATCAGGGGTGGACAGATCCCACAGGGGGCGCAAACCCTCGCCGGGCTCAGAGGCGATGATGGCGTAGCGGCCCAGCACGTGGAGGTGTGTGGCCGTCAGCGGGGACACACCGCGCGGCGGCATCGTCGCGGACCTGGTGGCCCTGGGCGCGTAGCCAGCGTCGTGATCCCCGCGGTGGTCGGGAGACGTCGGGGCTGGCGGCGGGCGGTGTAGTCCCCTCGCCGCGAGACCAGCTGGTGATGCCAGGTCAGGATCGTGGCGGGAGTGACCGCGAAGACCTCGGCCCCCCGGCGGCGCGGCACCAGCCGGGACGAGGCGGCCAGCCACATCCGGTCGGTCGGCCTGTCGCGGACCCGGGAGATCTGGCGGCGCAGCACGGCGTTCTCGTGCCGTAGGACCAGCAGTTCGGCATCCTTGTTCAGGTCTCCTCGCACCAGCACTGCGGTCAGACCGAGCAGTGAACCCACCAGCCGGTACACGATTGACAGACACAACATCCGATGATCATCCACGACCGGTTAACACGCGAGGATCGCAGGTCAGGACGCTGCATCGAGTTGTCGAGTCCCACAGGTTCGTGCTGGTCGGTGTCGGCCAGTGCCGGGGTGTCGCGGCAGCTTCGCTGATCTTCTGTTGACTCCGCCGGTGCGCGACTTGTCCATGATCGTCGGCGTAGAGTTCAGAGGTACCCCGGTGGCAACCGCGTCGGTGGGGAGGCCGAGTCCTGTCGCCTGCATCTCGCGCTCGGTGAGGTTGCCACCAGAGACCTCGGTATCGCCGTGAACCGGTCGTGGAGGTGAGGAGGGTGAGTGTCGCCGCCGCGTCCCGCGAAGGTCGCCGAGTGACTAAGGTGTCCCGGCAGCCGCAGGAGGCGCCGGTCAAGGATGTGGAACTCGACGAGCGCGACGAACCTGGTCCAGCGTCCTTGGACCTGCCGAATGACCATGTCCCGTTAGCCAGTGAGGGCAGCGAGGATCCTCAGGATCTGTTGGATCAAGCCGAGCAGTCCGGGGATTTCGGCTGGGACGAGGAGGAGTCCGAGGTGCTGCGCCAAGCTCGCAAGGACGCCGAGCTCACCGCCTCAGCCGACTCGGTGCGGGTGTATCTCAGACAGATCGGCAAGATCGCCCTACTCCACGCCGAGGAGGAGGTGAAGCTCGCCAAGCGGATCGAGGCCGGGCTTTACGCTGCCGAGCGGGTGCGCCGGGTAGAGGAAGCGACCGACAAGTTCTCCGCGCAGCTGCGCCGGGATCTGCTCTGGGTCGTCCGTGACGGCGAGCGCGCCAAGAACCACCTGCTGGAGGCCAACCTTCGCCTCGTCGTCTCGGTGGCTAAGCGCTACACCGGCCGCGGTATGCCCTTCCTGGATCTGACCCAGGAGGGCAACCTGGGCTTGATCCGCGCGGTGGAGAAGTTCGATTACACCAAGGGTTTTAAGTTCTCCACCTACGCCACCTGGTGGATCCGCCAAGCCATCACCCGCGCGATGGCCGACCAGGCCCGCACCATCCGGATCCCGGTATACACCGTCGAGGTCATCAACACACTGGCCCGCATCCAGCGCGAGCTGTTTCAGGACCTGGGTCGCGAGCCCGCCCCTGAAGAGTTGGCCACGGAGATGGGCATCACCCCGGAGAGGGGTGCTGGAGCTCCAGTGCTACGCCCGGGAGCCCATCTCGCTGGATCAGATCATCGGCGGGGAAGGCGACGCCAGCTCAGCGACTTCATCGAAGACTCCGAGGCCGTCGTCGCGGTGGACGCGGTCTCCTTCACCCTGCTGCAAGCCCAGCTGCAGTCCGTGCTCGCAACACTGTCCGAGCGTGAGGCCGGCATTGTCCGGCTGAGATTCGGGCTCACCGAGGGTCAACCGCGCACGCTCGATGAGGTCGGCCACGTCTAGGGGGTCACTCGGGAGCGGATCCGGCAGATCGCCTCCACGGCGTTGGCCACGCTGCGCCATCCCTCGTGCTCACAAGCGCTACGCGACTACCTCGACTAAAAGGGAGGTCACCCGAGGACTAGCGGACGAGGGGATTCGAACCCGCATGGCCAGCGTGGAAGACCGGCAGCGATCAAGGGACTGACCAGCACTGATGCTGACCTGAGGGTACCCGTCGGCACCACCGGCTCTCAGCCACTGAGCGAGAGGACGTGCGTGCGACCCGCCGATCCACTCCGACAGTACCCCTTGATCCTTACCCAGCGATCGTCTGACGGCGTTGACGAGACAAGCCGGGCCAAGGCAGGGGCCAAGCGTGCCTGGTCGAACTCATCCAAGCTCAACGAGTGGCGATCGTATCCCGAGCAGTGTCCCGAGCCACACGATTCAAGAAGGTATCGACGGCGCGGCCGAAGGTCACGATCTCTTAAGGGGCCTTGCTGACGATGATATGAACGGAGACGCGGGCTGGTGGCCGTCGTTGGCCGCGATCGGCTGGTTGTCCGTGCTTGACGCCCTCGATGATGGCGCGTGTTGGGGGTCAGCGCCGCGTGTGGTTGGGCATATCTGCAGGTCGGCGCTCCTGGTAAGCTTAGTACTCGCGCTCACCCGCCGTTGCCCGTGTCGTTCGCGGGAGTTCGGGTCGGGCGCGGGCCGCCCCGGACCCGGTGGTTGACAAGTGTCGGTGTCGGCCCGGGGAGAGCAAATGACGGTTAGTCATACTCGCGCACGGCGGGGGGCTGGCCCCAGCGGCGTGTCACTCGTGCGTATCGGTGCTTCTCCCGGTGCTGGTGTGGTGGTACGGGAGTACGTCGACGACGATTTCGTCCCTCGGTTCCAGGCGTGTGCCGTGACATCTGACGCTATTTGGCATCAGGGTTGGCTGGCGTGTCGCACTGATGGGGAACGTGGTGCGTGGGTCGAGCACTATGCGCATTACTTGGAGGATCGGCTGGATGCCTGAACCGTTCGGTGTCGACCCCGATGTATCTTGGTCCACGGCTTGATCACTGTTACCGCAGCGCGCCGCGATGCGATGTTCCTCGGCCGCGGGCCCGCACCGGGCGCCATCGGACCTGGAAGCGGGCAAGGGGCAATAGTCGGTGACAGAGGCCACCCGGGCCGATCAGGTGTGGGGCGTAGTGACCGCTCACGCCGAGGCACTCGGCGTCCCAGTGTCCCTGCGCTGCCTGTGTCAGGCGGCCACGGCCCGGTTACCGGTCAGCGGAGTAGCGGTATCGGTTCGCAGCGGCCGGGTGGTCTCCGAGGTGCTCTGTGCCACCGGCCCGCTGAGCCGGGAGCTGGAGGAATTGCAGCTCACAGTGGGCGAGGGTCCGTCTGTGCAGGTGCTGACGGGTGGCCCTTCGGTGCTGGTGGATGACCTGGACTGCGCCCAGGCGCAGGTTCGCTGGCCATTGTTCGCCCCGGCGGCCGTCGAGGCCGGGGCTAGGGCACTGTTCGCGTTGCCGTTGCGTTTGGGTGCCATCCGCGTCGGAGCCTTCGTGCTAGCGTCGGACCGGCCGGGGAGACTGGCGGTCGAGGACCTGGCTGAGGCATGGGTATTCGCCGAGTTCGCGCTGCGGCTGGTGCTCGACGAGCAAGCCGGCATCGATTCCCAGGACGGCTACCCAGTGGTTGATGAGCTGTCCGACAGCCGCCCCGAAATCCACCAGGCCACCGGAATGATCTCAGTACAGCTCGGTGTCGGGATCGCCGAGGCGTTGAGCAGGCTACGCGCGCGGGCGTTCGCCCAGGGGTGCCCGCTGTCTGAGCTGGCCGCCGACGTCGTCGCCCGCCGACGACGTTTCGACCCCGATCACACCACATGAGGAGGCGTATCGTGGTCCACGATCTGTTCGTCAGGGGTGACACCGATGGCCGATGACCGAGTGGCCCGAACCTTCGTCGAGCTCGCTGACACCCTGGTCGATGACTTCGACGTGGTCGAGTTCCTGCACATGCTGGTGGATCGCTGCGTGGAGCTACTCGACGTGTCCGCGGCCGGACTGCTGCTGGGCGACTCTAGCGACCGGCTGCGGGTGATGGCCTCCTCCGCTGAGAACATCCACCTGCTGGAGCTGTTCCAGCTACAAAACCACGAGGGCCCTTGCCTGGACTGTTACCACACCGGCGCGCCGGTCAGCCACCCCGACCTGACCGGCGCCGCCGACCGGTGGCCGCTGTTTGCTCCCGCCGCCACCGAGTCCGGGTTCCAGACCGTGCACGCCCTGCCGATGCGGTTGCGCTCGCAGGTCATCGGGGCGCTGAACCTGTTCCACACCGATCCGAATGCCCTGGCACCCGAGGTCACCCAGATCGGGCAAGCCATGGCCGACGTGGCCACCATCGGCCTGATCCAGCAACGGGCCCTGCACCAGCAGGACATCGTGGTCGACCAGTTGCACACCGCGCTGGACAGCCGCGTCCTCGTCGAGCAAGCCAAGGGTGTCCTCGCCGAACGCCATGGCATCGACCCTAGCCAGGCTTTCACCCTGCTACGCGCCTACGCCCGCAACCACAACAAGCGGCTCACCGAGCTAGCCGCCACCGTCATCAACGACACCACCACCACCGAACTCCTCCGCGGCGCACCGGCCGCCACCGCCCGACCAGTGACCCATACCGCGCCCGGAGTCCCACGGGGGCAGGAATAAACCGCCTTGTAGGTGCCGAAACTCCGTCCCTCCGTGCAGGTCAAAAGGTGTGGTGGTACTCGTGAAGGATGCCGCTAGTCGATCATTCGGTCGGATGTCGAGATGGGTGAGTGTGGTGGGTTGGGTGGTTGGTTCGGGGGTGGGCGTAGTGGTGCTGCGGTGTGTAGTGCGCGGTGTGGGGTTCCAGAAGTCGGCCTGCGCCTCTGAGCTGCATGGTCAGTGAGCTCGACTGACAGGGCATGATCGTGAGCCGTGTCGTTGCGTCTGCTCTACCTGATCTTCCTCCAGCTTGTGAGCCTGCTGTTGTTGCTCAGCCGCTCGTCGGCATCCAAGGACGTTGAACTCCTGGTGCTGCGCCACGAAGTTGCCGTGCTGCGCAGAGCCAACCCGAGGCCTCGCCTGGACTGGGCGGATCGCGCCGTGTTCGCCGCGCTGGTCAGGAGGTTGCCGCGGATGCTGCGGGGGCATCGCGTGGTCACTCCGGGCACGGTGCTGCGCTGGCATCGTCGCCTGGTCACCAAGAAATGGACCTATCCCCACCGCGTCGGACGTCCACCCATCGAGGACACTGTGGCCTTGTTGATCGAACGCATAGCCAGGGAAAATCAGAGCTGGGGATACCAGCGAATCCAGGGCGAGCTGCTCAAACTCGGCCACCGCGTGGGATCCTCGACGATCCGCCGCGTTATCCAGCGGTTGCGGATCCCTCCAGCGCCGGTCAGGTGCACCGACACGACCTGGCGGCAGTTCCTGCGCGCACAGGCATCCACGATGTTGGCCTGCGACTTCTTCCACGTAGACTGCGCGGTGACACTCAAGCGGATCTACGTGTTCTTCGTGCTGGAAGTTGGCAATCGGTACGTGCACCTGCTGGGCGCGACCACAAATCCCGATGGCAGGTGGACCACACAGCAGATCCGAAACCTGGTCATGGATCTTGGCGATCGCGCCACTGAGTTCCGGTTCCTCGTTCGAGACCGAGCTGGTCAGTTCACCGCGTCGTTCGACGCTGTCCTGGCCGATGTGGGCATCCGCGTCGCCAGGATTCCTCCTCGTTGCCCGCGGGCGAACTGTTTTGCCGAAAGGTTCGTGCGCACTCTCAGAGCCGAACTCACCGACCGCATGTTGATCTTCAGTCAGCGGCACCTGCGTGTGATACTCGCGGAGTACATTCGACACTACAACGGTCGACGGCCGCATCGTGCCCGCGACCTTCGCCCACCGCACCCGACCCACCCCATGGCAGACCTCAGCCATGAACAGATCACACGTCGACCGGTTCTGGGTGGCCTGATCAACGAGTATGAACGGGCGGCATGAAGCTGCTGCTCAGCGTCGGTGGCCGACTTCTGGAACCCCACACGTATCCGGGGGAGCCCTGCAGAGAGCGCCGCCAGCAGGGCGCGGTCGGTCGAGCGCAGCTGCGGACGCGTGACCTGGCGGCGTAGCACGCTCACCTCGTGCCGTAGTACCAGGATCTCGACGTCCTTACTGGCGTCCGTGCGGGCATGCAGTATCAGTAGCTCGAACAACCGTCGCGCCAGGAGATACACCAGCGAGAAGATCACGACGGGCATCCTGCCGGATCCCGCTGGCCGCGTGGACATCACCAGCACCGCATGTCAACAACCCGGAACCGGGGTTTTCGGCACCCACAGGGTCGAGGTCGGCTGACTTGACGTCGCAGCACTGTGACTTCGTGGCGGAGGATCAGAATCTCGATGTCCTTGGTCACGGCGCTGCGGGCGAGCAAACTGAGTCAGCCGGACATCGTGACAGAGATCAGATACAGCAGGCGGAGGAGCATAGTTAGCGATCATGCCATGATCATGCAGCATCAACGAAACACCAGGTTACCCCATGTATGACGAGTTTTGGCACGGTACACGCCGTTTGATCGAACACAGGTGCCCATAAACTCGCAGGTCAAACCCAGAATCCTATATTCGAGCCCCACAGGGTCCTGCCTGATTCTCAGCTTTCTCTAACCTGCAGGTCAATGGCACTCGAGCGGTTCTGGAGCGGTACACCTATTCGGCACCCACACGTCCAGCAATGACGCAGGTCACCGTCGTGGATGACCGATTCGGCACCTACAGGGCTCACCAGCGAGTACCAAATCGCAGCGTGATCGCCGAGTGACCATGAACCCGCAGGCTAAGCCCAAAATCATATATTCGATCCCCATAAGGTCACCGCCCTGGATGACCAGGTTCGGCACCCACAGACCAGGCGAGTTTCGGGCACTCACAGGTCATCCCGCCCACTGCACCTCGAGCACGTCCACCCGCTGCTGATCCTCCAGCACCAGATAGGTCACCAGACCCTTGCCCTCGGGGCCGAAGACCAACTGCCGGACCGCGCCACCCGGGTTGGTGTCGTTTAACGGCCTGCCGTTCCACGGCACCAGCTTCATCACGCCCAGTGCCTCAGCGAAGCCGAGCAGCGCCGCGTGGGGCAGCGCGTCGATCTGCGCCATAGCCACATCGTCGGGCTCAACCCGGTACACCTACTGGCCGGCCAACCGGGCTTGGATGCGGGCTTCCATCTCCTCCATCAGCACCATCCCGGGAGGTGGTGGCCCACCGGCCAGCCTTCGCTGCGCCTCAGCCAGCACTGCCCGCCACCGATCGTGACCGTTCGCGTTGGCAGACCAAGCGACCCGCCGCCAGAGTTCCAGGAACTTCTCCAACTCATCAAGCCGCAGCGTCGTCCTGGCCACCTCCAGTGCCCGCTGGTAGTGCCGATCGAACTCGGGCACGTCCTCCGGCAAGATCGCCTCCCGCAGCTGCGCCGGGGAGGCGCCAGCAAACGGAACCTTGGTCGTGGCTGCCACGGTCATGCCGACACGATAGCCGCACGTGCAGTGAAGCGGCGGGGGTGACACGACGGTGTGCTGGCCAAAAACCTCGTCCGTGCGGTCAGGAGACATGCTCGTTGCTCGTGGAGAGTACCGCCGAGGCGATTGCACCGTTGTATGCCGAGGGGGTCTGGTGCGTTCGCGGATGACAGGTTCGGGCAGGCTGAGCTGATGTGTCGTCGCCCCGCTCGCGCGACAGCGCCTGCGCAGCATTGTGACACGGTAGAGCAGGAGCGAAATAGGAGCGGGGGAATATCCCCGTGATTACCTGAACCGCGGTCAGCTGGAGTCAACGGACCGGTTGTGTGCTGGGGATTCTCTGTTCCGCTGGTAGCGCACTGGACCGGACATCACTGGGGGAGAAGTGACCACATACCGTCAGGTCAAGGGGTCGCCGTCCCTGCTCCGGGCCGCTGCGATCAAACTCTGGTAACCCAGTCTACTGGCAGGAGGGCGGCGGGTGAGCCTCACCCGGGCTTTCGGTTCCGGCTAGCGGGGATGTGGGGTGCCGCTGTTGATCACGAGCGGGAATCTCGCCCTCACTGGCCTCCGACTCTCTTGCTGAACACCGTCAAGTCGCTGACGGCGGGCTTGAGTGTGTCGTTTGATCTTCATTGTTGATCAACATCTGACGTGAATGTCCAGGTCAGGACATGTGACGGACTTTTGGCACCCTACAGGCTCCGTTGACCATCGATCTGGACTTGATCATCGTTCCGGTCTGTGGCCGGGGCAAATAGGGCGCGGCGTTCGGCTCAACCAAGGTGCGCGCCGCCCGCGATCGAGATAACACCATCGGCTCTCACCATGGTATGAACCGATGGTGCTGAGAGCCTTGGTGATGGCCTGCGTCGGTGTGCTGGCCCTAGCAGGTTGCGTGTCCGCTGCCCCACCACTACCGGAACCACCACCGGCGGCGCGGACAGACCGGGCAGCGTTTCGCGAACTTTATCAGGAATTGGTGGAGACCAATACCACCGCCTCGGCTGGCGACTGCACCCTGGCCGCGCAGAGAATGGCCGACCGCCTGAAGAAGGCCGGTTATCCGGGCAGTGACCTCAACGTCTTCGTTCCGCCGGACCACCCGAAGGACGGCGGCTTGATCGCTACCCTGCACGGAACCGACCCGGCGAGCAAAGCGATCCTGTTGCTGGCTCATATCGATGTAGTCGAGGCCAAGGCGGAGGACTGGGGCCGCGATCCGTTCAAGCTGGTCGAGGACAACGAATACTTCACCGCTCGCGGCGCCAATGATGACAAAGCCATGGCCGCGATCTGGGTCGACAGCCTGGTTCGCTACCGCACGGAGGGATTTAAACCCAAACGCGATATCAAGGTTGCGCTGACGTGTGGCGAGGAAGGTGCCGCGCAAGTTAATGGCGCCGAGTGGCTGATGCAGAACCACCGCGATTGGATCGACGCCGCTTTTGCCCTCAACGAAGGGGCTGACGGCACGTTGGATGATCAGAACAACCGGGTATCCTTGGAAATCCAGGCTGGCGAAAAAGTTTATCAGGATTTTACGCTGCACACTACGGATCCCGGTGGGCACAGCTCACAGCCTGGGCCGGTCAACGCTATCCAAACTCTGGGTGCCGCGCTGGCCCGGCTCAATGCGTTCGCCTTTCCGGTGCAGTTCAATGAAGTAACCCGAGCTTACTTCGATCGGCAGAGCGAGCTGACCGGCGGCGCCACCGGTCAAGCCATGAAGGCGCTAGCCAACAACCCGAACGACACCGCGGCGGCAGCGACCCTAGCGACGACACCACTCTCCAACGCGACGATGCGCACCACCTGCGTGGTCACCACGATTCAGGGCGGACACGCCGCGAATGCTTTGCCGCAGCAAGCCCAAGCAAATGTGAACTGCCGAATCTTTCCCGGCACGCCGGGCGCCGAGGTGCGCCAGACCCTGCTCAACGTCGTGAACGATCCTAAGATCACGGTCGAACCGGTTAAACCGTACACCTCGGCCGCACCGGTACCTCCCTTGTCGGAGGAAATCCTCGGGCCCGTCCGGGAAGTGTCGTCGAAGATGTGGCCGCACGTCCCGCTGCTACCGACCATGTCGGTGGGAGCTACCGATGGTAGATATCTCAACCAGGGGGGTATTCCCACCTACGGCTTGAGTGGCAGATTCTTCCGCCCCGGCGACAACCATAACCACGGTCTCAATGAACGCATCCCGGTCCGTTCGCTCTACGAAGCGCGTGACTTCCTCTACGAGATAACGAAGCTGTACACCAACGCCTCATAAACCGGCGTTTCACGTCGAGCCAGGGGACGGACCTGCGCGAAGGTGCGCTGAAGTGGTGCGCCGACGATGCGGTCGTCGCCGAGTCGACGCCGCGCTGACCGAGACCTGCGGGTACCACGGGTTGGCTCGACGGCTATGTGTGCGCGTGCCGCCACAAGCAACCCGTCTCAGCCACCGTGCGCCTTCTTGATTGCGATTTCGGAGCAGAACAGGCAACGCCAGGTTCCGAACCGCCCGTTGTCGTTGACAAACGCGGCTCACTCCTCGGCCGCCGCGCGCTTGGCCTCCATCTCCCCACGGGACACGTCGTGATCGGACTTACCCTCGATCAGCCAGTACACGCCGTCGAAGTCGATGACGATGCGGCGCGACCGGGCAGAGCGTACTGGTCAAGCCGGGTCAAGCCGTGGCCGTTCTCCTTACCGGTGTGATCATCGCTGTTCGATGCGTTGGGCACCGCGAACGCGGTGTCGGATGAGTCGGGTGTCGCCGTACCCCAGACCAGGACCGGCCCGTCCGTCAGCACGAAGTTAGGCAGGTCCGCGTGGATAGCACACCCGCATCAGGGTCCCTACACAGTGCGCGCGATCGACCATTCCTCTGACCGATCAAGACATAGACACCACCTAACGGTAGCCAAGACACCCGCCAGATAGTGGAATCACGCGCTGTGGCTCGACTGGCGGTCGCGCACCGAACCAGCCGATGACCCGGCCCAAGCTCGCCTGAACGGGGCACTCATCGCTGATCGTCGCGCTCGGTGCCGTCTATGGCTCGCGCAATGACACACCGCCACAACAAAACCGCAGGTCAAATACTGTGGTGAAGGTACTTACCTCTTACTCGCACTCGGCGCAAGCCGTTGACCTGCCAGTTTGCGTTCTCGCGGCTACACGGAACCGGCGGCCGCGGGCCGAATCGACTCCACCACGACACTGTGGAGCCTTCGCGAACGGCTCTCCGACGACATGATCCGAGCCATAGCCTGCTCCTACCGCGCCGGAGCCACCGCCCGCCACCTCGCCTTGCCCACGATCTCAGCCTCAGCAGCGTCAAACGCCTCCTGCGCATCGCCGGTGTCCGCCGGACACCACCCACTCGACAATCTGAGAAGGCAATACCAGCCACCATGCATCCTTAGCCACCATGCCCAGCGGCATTCACCGCGCGCACAGCGGCAGAAGAGGACGTTGCACCTGGCGACTCACCCTGAGGGTTATTCAGCCGGTCAAGTAGAAATGTAGACCAACCACCGTTGAGATCGTTGTGGTGAACGTCGAGAGCGGCCGTCGATAATCGGTGTGCATAATCCGCCAGGTCTTGAATTTCGCGATCACCTGCTCGATGACATAGCGGACTTTGTTGATCTGAGTATTGTAGTCCTTCTCCCAGTCGGCAAGGTTACGACAGAGGGGCTTCTTGTATGGGGTGATCATGCCATTGCCGACATACCCTTTATCTCCTATCCAGTTGTCGGCGGCCTCGGCTGGCAGGGCGCCAGATTCGCGGAGACAATGGGTGTCGTGGCGGGAACCATCGATCGGATCGGATATCCACGCGAGATCACCGTCGAGGGTGCAGGCAACCTGCACGTTCATCCCGGTCGTCTCATGCTTGCCGGAGTACAGCTCGGGGTGCCCGGCCCATGACCAGCACGGGAGCAGTGTGCCGTCGACCACGTACTGCTTCTGGTCGTCGAGTTCATCAGCAGTCGGCACGTACTTCCGCAAGAGCTTCCCCAATAGCGGTGTTATCCCGGTGATCGCTCGGCTGATCGTCGACTGCGACACGTCGTACGTTTCCGCGAGCTCGGCTTGAACCCGGTTTCTGCGCATGTAGGTGAGGGCAACAACCACCGACTTGTACAGCCCGAGAGTCGGCGGCCACACCTGCTCGTCCTCAGTAGCTTCCTTGTGGATCATCTCGCACAGATCCAGTATCTCGGCTTTGTGCAGCACGGTGGTATGATACAAGGGACGGTCCGTTTTCGTGAGGTTGAGTGTGGTAACCCAATTCTCACATCCAACGGGCCGTCACTTACGTCGACACGCCGATTTCTACCTTAGTTTTGTGGGCCGTGAATAAGCCTCCCTGCATGAGTATGCGCCGGTTGCGGCTGCTGACAGCGCCCTGACCTAGCGCGTTGCGATCACCAGACTCCACCATGACGGTGCTTAGCCCGAACTTACTTGATCTTGATGGTCTGATCGTCTGCTCTACCTGCGATGACAGGTACTGAACGGGCTCTCGACACGCCGATTTGTAGCCAGTAAAAATGATGGACTTTTCATGATCGATGTGGTGGAATGTGCTGGTGGTCAGCACCGTGGGCAGGATGCACATCGACAACGCCAGTCGCCAGTACACGACGGTCGACGGGGAGCGCCGGGCCTACCCTTGTCATCTGCTGCGCCGATCGTTCCGGGACGAGCAGGGCAAACCGAGGAAAGAGACGTTGGCGAACCTGTCGGCGCTTCCGCCTGAGGCGATCGATGTGCTTCGGAAGGCGTTGAAGGGTAAGACGTTAGTGGACGCCGACGCCGTGTTCGAGACTGAACGGTCGGTGCCGCATGGGGATGTCGCGGCGGCGCATGTGATGGCCTCCCGGCTGGGACTGCGGACGCTGCTGGGTCCGGCTGGCCATGAACGGGATATCGCTTATGCGCTGATTGTGTCTCGGGTAGTCGCGCCGAAGTCGAAGTTGTCCACGGCGCGCTGGTGGAAGACCGGCGACACCACCCTGGGTGCGGATCTGGGTGTGGCGGACGCCTCCACTGATGAGGTGTACGCCGCGATGGACTGGCTGGTCGAGCAGCAGAAGAATATCGAGGCGCGGCTGGCTCAGCGGCATCTGAGCGCTGGTGGTATCGCGATGTTTGACCTGTCCTCCTCGTGGGTGGAGGGGCGACAGTGTGAACTGGCCGCTTTTGGGCATTCCCGGGATGGGAAACGGGGAAGGAAACAGATCGAATACGGGCTGCTCACCTGCCCGACTGGCCGCCCGGTGGCGATCGAGGTGTTCGCCGGTAACACCTCCGACGCCGTCTCCTTCACCACCGCGGTGGCACGGGTGCGCGATGATTTCGGGATCGAGAGGATCATCCTGGTTGGTGATCGGGGAATGATCACCACAACGCGGATCACCGAACTGCGTCAACTGGAGGGCATGGACTGGATCACCGCGTTGAAGGCGCCGGCGATCGCGGCCCTGGCCAGCGACGACGGCCCGCTGCAGCCCAGCCTGTTCGACACGCGGAACTTCGCTGAGATCACTCACCCGGACTATCCGGGTGAACGACTGATCTGTTGCCGAAACCCAGCATTGGCCGACGAACGCGCCCGTAAACGCCAAGCTCTGCTAGCCGCGACCGACAAAGACCTGACCAAGATCTCCGCGTCGGTGCGCGCGGGACGACTCACCGGCGCCGAGAAGATCGGTGAACGCATCGGAAAAGTGATCCACAAACACAAGGTCGCCAAGCACTTCCTCCGCGAGGTCACCGACACCACCTTCACCTACCGTCGCGACGAGGACAAGATTAACACTGAGGCCGCCCTCGACGGCATCTACGTGATCCGTACCAGCGTGACCGACGAGGCACTCAACTCCACGCAAGCGGTCACCGCCTACAAGAACCTCAAGCACGTCGAACGAGATTTTCACATCATCAAAGCCGATGATCTGGACCTGCGGCCTATCCATCACTACCTGGGAAAGCGCGTCCGCGCCCACGTGCTGATCTGCATGCTCGCCGCCTACCTCACCTGGCATCTGCGCGAAGCGCTCGCAGAACTGACTTTCACCGATCAACACATTCCCGATCGCGATGATCCCGTCGCCCCCGCACGGCGATCACCGCAAGCCACCACCAAAGACGCCACCAAGCACACCCCCGACGGACTACCGCTGCACCGCTATAAAGACCTGCTCCACCACCTGTCCACCCTGGACCGCCAAGTCATCAATTTCGATGGGCAACGAATCGAGAAGATCACCACCCCGACACCCCTCCAACGCCGCGCCTTTGAGCTACTCGGCGCTCCCGTCCCCGTCACCCTTCAGTAGCCAGTAACAACCCCAGCATCCAACCCTGATCGACAGCATTCACCCAGGTCAGCAGCCCACCATGACGACCAAGATCAAGTAAGTTCGGCTTAGCGGGGACCCGCCAACGTCTTGGCTGCGGATCGCCGCGTATCAGTAGTGGATCCGCTATTGAGGAAGCGCTCCGGCTTCGCGGGCACAACGCAGGATTGAATCGATGCTGCGGTCAGCGTCGTCGTCGGTGGTGTTCCAGCCGGAAACACTGATGCGCATCGCGAGTTGCCGGTTCCAGGTGGTGGGTCCGCACCAGCAGGTCCCGTCTGCCTGAATGGCGGCGATGAGGTGCTGGGTGGTCTTGTCGTCGCCGGCGGCGACAAGGACCTGGTTGAGCACCACGTCGTTGAGGATGTCCAGCCCTGCTTGCGTCAGGGCTTGGCTGATGCGGCGGGCGTGGCGGCAGCTGGTGGCCACCAGCTCAGCCAATCCGGTGCGACCCAGGTTGCGCAGCGCTGCCCAGATCTCTATCTGGCGGGCGCGTTGGGAGGATTGGGGCGTGTGGTGCATCGCCTCGAAACCGTCCTCGGGCGGCAGGTAGTCGGCGACCGAGGCGAAGCTGCGTTGCAGGTCCTGGGGGTTGCGCACCAGCACGATGCCGTTGTCGTAGGCCACGTTGAGCCATTTGTGCGCGTCGGTGGCCCAGGAATCGGCCTCGGCGACACCGTCGGCGAGATGGCGGCGGGTAGGGTCAGCCAGCGCCCACAGGCCGAAGGCGCCGTCGATGTGCAGCCAGGCGCTGTGTTCGCGTGCCCAGATGACGATCTGGGGGAATGGGTCGAACGCTCCGGTGTTGACCTCACCGGCCTGCGCGCACACGATGACGGGACCCTCGACGCGCGGGAGTAGCTGGGCCTGCATCCGTCCCTGGTCATCGACGGGCACACGATGCACCCGGTCGCGGCCCAGCCCGATCAGCCCCAGGGCTTTGAACAGCGTGGAATGCGCTCGTTCACCGACCACGACGGTCAGCGGCGGAGCACCACACAGCCCGTGGCGCTGCACGTCCCACCCCAGGGCCGAAAGCTGGTGATCACGCGCAGCGGCCAGGGCGGTGACGTTGGCCATCGTCGCTCCGGTGACGAACGCCGCGGCCGTGGTCTTCGGTAATCCGAACAGCTCGACCAGCCAGGCGCGGGTGACCTCGTGCAGGCGGGTGGCGACCGGGCTCATCACCGGAAGCGCAGCGTTTTGATCCCACGCCATGGCCAGCCAACCCGAAGCCAACGCGATCGGCAGCGTCCCACCGGTGACGAAACCGAAGTATCTGGGCCCGGTGCTGGCGACCGTGGCCGGCGAGCCGGCCTCGTCCAACAGCGCCAACGTCTCGTGAGGATGTGAAGGGTGCTCCGGCAGCGGCTCAGCGAAGCGCTCCAACCCCGCCAGCCCAGCCCGCGTCGGCGACACCGCACGCCACTGCACGTCCTCGACATAGCGGCCCGCGCGCCACGCAGCCTCCTCGAGTAACTGTCGGCGCCCGTTGAGCCCGAACCACTCGGCCACCATCACAGCAGACTCCCAGAAACCGAAGCCACGTGGGTGCGGAGCGGGCTCTACCGCTCTTCGAGGAGACACCTCCTCCCTTGGTGACCACCGGTCTCCCAGACCCCAACGGGCACGATGACCTTCACCGGGACGAACTGCGCAGCGGTGTCATTCGCCAGCTCCCGGTCGCCTGCGAAGCGAGCCGAGCTCTCGACCCTGACCCCAGCCCCCTGCCGAGCCCAACTACAAGAGCTGTTCTGCCGACCCAGGCGTCTCTCACCACCAACCGCCTGCGGGACATCCGGCGACGAGGCCAGGCACACCTGGTAAAAGATCACGACTATTCCGATTGCGGATCCTTACGCGGACGGTCCTGCAGCTTGGTGAATCGTCGACAGGGGTGCTAGTCGTGTGCTGCCCAGTTCGGGGTTGCGGTGCGATTGCAGTGACTGTGCTGCAGCGTCTGGATGAACCGGTCTCGGGCGATGGGACCGTTGAACCCTGCGGCAATGTCGGTGACCTGGACTTGGTGTGCGTCGATCTCGGCCTGGCCAAGCACGGCTATCAGACAGTCGCGGCGTTGCCTGCTGGCGTGGATGCGTGATCCGAGCGATTCTTGAGTCTCCAGTCGGGGGCGCAGGCCCGCGGCGAGCAAGTCGTCGATGAGGTCGTGGGCGGCACCATTATGGGCTGGGCCTATCGGCATCACGCAGACCTGCACCGGAGCCAGCCACAGTGGTAGGCGACCCTGGTAGCGCTCCAGCAGCGCGGCGACGACCCGTTCCATCGCGCCGACGGTACCGCGGTGAATCATGACGACGGGCTGTCGTGACCCGTCGGCAGCGTAGCTGAGGCTGAAGCGTTGGGGTTGGTTGAAGTCCAGCTGCACGGTGGTGATGGTTTCCTCGTGTCCGCGCCCGTCCCGGACCTGCAGGTCGAGTTTCGGCCCGTAGAAGGCCGCCTCTCCTTCGGCCTTGACCAACTCGAGCCCGCGGTCGGCCAGTTCGACGGGGCACTGTTGCATGAGGCGAAGCGCTCCACGCCATGCCCCAAAGTGCGAAGGAAGGCCCCTCAGGAACCCCTAGATAACCGTCACAAACCGGGCATCTGAGGGCTCGCTTCGCGGCTTCTGGGCCTGCAACTGGATCAGCTCCTCTGGGCTGGCCGCTTCATGCAGCAGTGCCCGCTGGGGCGCGCCGACGCCGATGCCGTCAAAGCTCTGGCCGCCGTGCTGCTCCCGTGCGACTCGCTGTTCATCGCGGCCCGAAGGGCTCGACGCCGACGACGCGGCGCACGCGTAGGGGCTCGATCACCACCGTGACCCGCCGCTCCCCGGGCAGCAGCCACTCATACGGCGCACCCAGGTACTTGTGCGCGAGCCGGTCCATGTCGCGCTCCGCCTCCGGCCCCTCGACGAAGCGGGCGACGCGGCCATGGATCTGGACGCGATCGAAGGGGTCGCAGTGGTGCGAAAGGCACACCCGCGGATCATGGCGCACATTGCGCTCCTTGACCCTGCCCACCGAGGTATTGAACCAGGGGCGGTCCCCGTCTAGACCGACCCACATGGGACTCACATGCGGCGACCCATTCGGGCAGGTGGTCGCCACAAACCAGATGACCGCCGCCGTCAGCCGCTCGCGTACGTCCTCGGTAAGCTCCCGCATCCTAGGCCTCTCCTCGCTTGCCGCCTGGCCGTCGCCGGCCGCCCACACCGTCGACCCGTCATTCAATCGGGGAAGGCCCGGCCGGGCCAGCCGCTACTGTAATCCGTTCCACCGCTGACCACAGCGTGCGGCAGGTCACCGGCATATCCGCCCGATTTTCGGCGGTCGGCGATCCCCGGGAGTGCGGCCGCACGAAGTACCCTCTGCGGAACACTATCCGAGGACTCCAGGGGTACCTGGACGATAACCTCCGAGACATCGGCATCGAACTCACCGATCGCAGCGGAGGACATGCCGACATTGCGGTGAGCAGATCAAAGAATAACTTCGACTTGAAAGGCAAACAATACGATGTCCACCATCCCAACCCTGCTCGTCGACAGCTACTTTGAGCATCTCGACCCGCTCAGTGAGATTAAAGATCACACACCGCCAGCGTGAAAGGTTGAGGCTAGTCGTCAGGATTGGTGGAGAGGTCGCGTCCGATCCGACATCCGGCTCAGCAGTGCGTGGGTCCACGACCCGCTTCGACGTAGTGCCGATACCCGGCCCCAACGTGACCTTTGGTCGCGTCCGCGTCGTGGTGGTAGTAGGACGAGACCAGCGAACGCTCTCGACGTGGTACCACTGCCGTCGGTCTCGTCGCACAGTACTGTGACCTGCACCGTGCCCGCGACGGCGTCAGGTTGCACCTTGACCGCCGTCACCATCGGATCGTTCTTCACGAGCAGCACGCGCTTGTTGCTGCTACCGGCGGTGAGATTGACCGCCCGGGCACGCCACCACCGTCGGGTATCGGGATGTCACGGCTCTCGCTCTCCGCGATGTAGTCTGCCGATACCTCGATCTGGGGTGGGCCGTCAATCATCTTGATGGTGACTTGATACCGCTCATTGCGCAAGTAACGGGCGGAGAGCTCCAAGCTGGGACGGTCCTTTCGATCATGTGCGGCTTTTGCGAGCCTCACGGTCTCCGACGCAGCAGCCGACCTGACGGCCGCGCTCGCAGAGTCCTCCGAAGCCTTCGCGGAACGCTGCGCGAATCACAACGCGATCAGGGCAATGAGCGCCGCGACGAGCGCGATGCCGTTACCGACGTTCACGTACGCCCTCACCACTCCCATGCGCGGGCAATCCAGCCAACGTCGTTCAACGTCTGCTCGCTCTCTCCGCCGTGATCTGGCGCAACTAGAAGATCAACATACTCTCCATGAGCGACCACTGATCGCCTACCGTTGACCACATATTAGGGATCAGTCATCCAGCACGGTGACCGCATAGGTTCGCCGGGTTGGTCAGTCTGCTCGGAGTCGGCTCCTCCGCTTGGCGTCATATCAAGGCCCATCGGACGTCACTGGTCACTCGACGGCGGGTACCGACTGGGCGGATCCGTGATCTCCGGTCCTTCGACTAGCAGAGTGTGGTTCTTACGCTGACCTCTCCAGACGTCCGGTTCTCCGCATGAAGAGCGCGAACTCGGACACCGCTTCAGCGCCGCCGTCCTCGATGGCGTGCGCGAACGTGGCCTCGGCTTGCATGAGAAGGCCGTTGGGCTGCAGGATAGGCTACGCGGCGAGGTGCCTGGAGAAGCCGTGTTTCCCGGCTGGAAAGTCGATCAACTGTTTCAAACCCACGACGGCGGAATCGATTACATACCCGAGCCGCCCACGTCGCAGCCGCAGACGCCGACTATCCGATCCATCGCGCCAACTGAACCAGCCGATCACACTGTCGACCAGGTGGTAGCGTTCTATCCGCATAGATCGGACACTCCAAAGAAACTTTGGATGGACCTGCTTGTTCAAGCGCAAGAAGAAATTTCCTTGTTCGCCAACGCCAGCCTGTTCCTCCCGGAAGAAAATCCAGAAGCGATAGGAATCCTTAACGCGAAAGCTGCCAGTGGTGTAAGGGTGCGGATCTTGCTTGGCGATCCCGAACACCCCGCCATGGAACTGCGCGGAAAAGAAGAGCGGCTATTCGAGGCCATACCAAGCAGAATCAGGATGACGCTGGCATACTACCGGCCCCTGGTCGACGTCGAAGGTATCGAGTTTCGGCTACACGGAACTTCACTGTACAACTCAATATTCCGCTACGATGATCAGATGCTCGTCAATCAACACATCTACGGAACATATGGATACATTGCTCCAATTTTACATCTTCGTAAAGCGACCGTAGCTATTCAGTAGGGGCGGCGGCTGGTGGTAGCCAGGCGCCGGTGGTGAACAGCTGCTCGAGGACGTCAAGGCTGGTCATGCCCCATTTGGTGGCGGTGGACAGGTAGGAGCGCACGATGGCGAAGTCGGCGAGGCCGGCTAGGGTGCGCCAGCAGCCGCCCGAGGTGCGTTGCTGGACTTTGACCGGTCTGACGTCGCGTTCGGCGAGATTGTTTGTCCAGGGCACGGCGAGATCGACCACGAATCGCAGGATCATGGCCTCGTGGTCGCGGAAACGCCGAGCCAGGCGTAGCGCGTCACGGGCGTGAGGTCCTGCGCGGGCGGCGTTGGCCTGGATACCCAGCTGGGCCGCGCCGCGGTAGTGGTTACGGATCTGGGCTAGTGCGGCGTCGTCGAGGGTGTCGTGTCCGGCGGCGCGGGCGGCGGTGGTCTGCTGGTGGGCGTCGGTGAGGGTGTCGGCCATTGCCTGCGCCCACAGTTGCTGTTCGGGGTCGGCGGTGTGCACCGCACGAAGATCACGCAGGAGATGAGCACCGCACCACGCGTGATGAGCCTGGATGAGATGGGCGTACCCGGCGTAGCCGTCACGCACGATCGTGCCGCCGTAGCCGGGGGGCACCTGCCCGGCGTCGATGTCGGCGCTGCTGCGTCCCCCCGTGTGCATCACGGTCAAAAACTCGGTGCACGCCACGTGCACGTAGGTCAACCCGCCCGCTGCCCGACCTGGTGTCTCATCGGCGTGCAGGACCCCGACCGAGCGCAGCAGCTGTTGGACCCGGGGCAGAAATGTCGCCTCCAGTAACCGGGCAGCCCGGGCCCGCACCCCGGCCATGAACCCCGTGGACACTCCCACCCCGAGCAGCGAACCCATCAGCATCGCCGCCCGACCCACCGGCAGGTAGTGCCCGCACAGCAGCTCCGCCGCCCGCGCCAACACCCCGGGCCCGTAGCACGCTCGGCCGCGCACGAACCCCGGCGCAGCACCCGTGCCCGGCGTCCCACACCGCGGACAGACCCGATTGACCAGCTGGTACTCGGTCACCCGCGGCGGCGGCGGTGGGCGCACATCGCTCACCTGACGACGCTCCACCCCGGCCACCGGGGCACCCGACAGGTCCTGTCCACAACCGCCGCAGCAGGCCGGATCACAGGTGATCACCTCATCCGGGTCATCCACCAACGGCATCGTCGACCCCGGATCCCCCGGCTGCTTACCCGGCCGGCGCCCCGACGACTTACGCGACGACCGCGACACCGGCTTGCGGTAAGGCGAGTCCGAAGACGGCGGCCTGTTCGAGGTCGAGGAATCCTTACCCAGCCGCCGCTCCAACTCCGCGATCCGCTGCTCCTGGGCCGCGATCACCTCCCGCAAACCCGCGTTGGCCTCCCACAGCTCCACAACCAGCGCGCGCAACTCCTCCACCGAGGTGGGAAGGCTCGCAACACCCGGACCGCCGGACATGCCACCACATGATCAGCATCAACCAGTAAGATCAAGCCGACACTCCGCAACCCGTCCCAGACACCTCAGCAGTCCTCCCGCCCCGAGCGTGCTGAATAGCTACAAGCGACCGGCGGTGACCTATTTGAGACTTACATGAAAAGTTTTGAACTGGTCTGGCGTGAAGAATCGTATAGCATTCATGTTGAAGAACCCACGCCAGTAAGCTAGGCCGAGGTTGCGCCAGTTCGGAGATGCAGCAGGGCGGTCATGAATCGATCGAGGTCGGCGAGGCTATCGAGAACCACGTCGGCGCCGGCTTCGATCAATTCGGAAGTACTGTATATGCCAGTGGCTACTGCGATTATTCTGGCGCCCCCGTCATGCGCCGCCTGGACATCCAATAAGGTGTCTCCAATCAAAATTGTTGACGAGTGATCGAACCGGATCCCGTACTTCTTCGAGACTTTCCGCCGAGCGGCGTCAACGAGATTGGATCGGACTTTATCATCCGAACCGAAGCCGCCGACCTCCACATCAACCCACGCATCCAAGTTGAAAGCACTTAGTTTTGCGTGCGCGTTGGGCGCGATATTTCCAGTCAGAACGGACTGAACTACTGTGGACACGGCAGACAAGACTGTTAGCGCGCTGATTACGCCAGGAAGAACATGCCCACGTTGTGGAAGTCGAGGGGCATTCCGCGTCATGGCCTGTGTAAGAGCGCTCTCAAACTGTGTGATTTCTGCGTACTTCTCAATGCCGACGGAATTAGCGGACAGAAGTTCACGCATTATCTGAAAGTCGGTGCGGCCGTCGGTGGCGGGACATACCAAAGGAACGCAACCTGTCAGTAACTCAAAGGCCAGCGCGTATGTTTCCTTACTCACTCCACCGTTCTCGATGAGCGTGTGATCAATGTCCCACAGAATGAGTGCTCGGGGGAGATGCACAACGATACTCAATGACGCATTAGTCATGAAGATATCGTCTCACATCGATCCTCGACGAACCCGCGTCGGATGGCTGAACGGAGTTGGCCTCGACACGACGGCGGACTTGGAACGCGGCTGCCGCCGAGGGATCACTGTCAGCGATCAAGTTATTCCCCCAGTTGCCGCTCAAGAGCGTCCCCTGGACGACGAGGTACGGATCGTCGCTGGGACGACGGTCACGGTTCACCGCGGTTGACTTGAAACGTGTCGCACGCCTGCGATCCTGGAGGCCCGGTACACCGAGGTGCTGCCGCGGTGGCCGCTGGCCACCTTGCCTTCGACTTCTGTGGCTGGCACCCGCCGCACCAGGGCGCGACGCTCATCTTCCCGGACGTCAGCAGCGGTCCGAGTCGACACGGTGGCTCACGGCAGAGACCGCGGGTGAACTCCACCGCGACCGCCAACGGCGATGCCGGAGCCCGGTTCATCGTCCCCCCGGTTACCCGCAGCTGCGACGGCTGGCGTCCCCAGGGGGATCACGTGATCGTTCATTCGAGCCCCACACCACGGACGTTAGTCCCCTTCGCCGAGGCCGGCCTGCGGTGCCAGGTCAGGATCGTGGCGGGAGTGACCGGGAAGACCGCAGCCCAGCGGCGACGCGACGGCAGCCGCGATAACGTGGTCAGCCACGCCCGATCAGTGGGCGTGTAGCGTACCCGCGCCACCTGTCGGCGCCCACAATGTTCTCCTGACGCAAGACCAGCAGTTCGGCGTTCTTGCTCAGGTTTTGGCGCATCAGCACAGCGGTCAGACCGAGCAGACCGCGCAGCAGCGGATATAAGATCGACAGTAACGTCCGATGATGATCCATGCCCAGGCAGGGCACGGGGAGTGCAGGTCAGGACACTGCGTCGAGTTCCCGAGCCCCCACAGGACAGTGGTGCGTAAATGGTCGCGGTGGTCATAGGCGCATCGGGCGACCCAGCCGTTGCCTGGCCGCGTCCGGTCGGTCCAGCGAGCGGGTGAGGAGGTAGAGGCACGTGAGCGCAGTTTGTTCGGTCGGGAAGTGTCCTCTGGCTCGCACGGCGCGACAGTCGGTGGTGGGCGTTGGGTGACTCGATCGCGTTGGTCGAACAGGTGATCGTGCGGATCTCGGCGTCGTAGTCGAGGAATCCCATAGACTTTCACTGTCCTCATACTCAAGGCTGGGTATAGGTGGTAGATCGCTGGCAGGGGGTTGCTGTGCGGGTCGTAAGGCGAGTTCTGCTGTGTGTTGCGGTGTTGTGCTGGTGTTGGTTTCTCCGGGATTGGATCCTGCTTACAGCCCGGCAGTGGTGGCGTAGGAGGCATTAAGTACGAGGTGTTCTCAAGCGTTTCCGGTAGTTGTCAAGTCAAATGAGACAGTGGATCTTACTGGGTTGGCTGTTGCTGGGTGGGTTGGTTGATCCACGCGCGCTCTGGCAGGCGTGGCGGCTGAGGCTGGCGGTTGAACCGTTCGTGGTGTTGTGCGTGGGCGCGGTCGAGGGTGGCCTGGCGTCGTGCGCTGATGTCGGTGGCGGTTCTGTAGTGGACTGAGGCGGGGGTGTGCATGCCGATCCCGGAGAACGGTGTTCGTGGTTGTAGGTGGGGGACAACCGGTCGCTGAACGCGTGGGCGTCGGCGAGGCAGCCGTACCGGTCCGGGAAGTCGGGAATGTATTTGATGGGTCTTGAACTGCGCCTGGCGAGAAGGGGTTATCATTCGATGTCCGGGGTCGGGAGTGGGATCGGCAGATCCCGAGGTCGATCATCATCTCGGACACCGGTTTCGAGGTCATCGAACCGCCTCGATCAGCATGGATCGTGTGCGGGATAACGAGGTTACGGGCCACAGCCTGTCAGATTGTGGTGAGTCGTTCCACGGGTTGGCCGGTGAGTTCACTGCGGATTGGGGTCTCGGAGATCATCGCGTGCGATTAGCAAGAGATGCAGGCCGTGTTGATCTTGTCGTTGCGTGGGCGGGGCGACCGGGGCGCCGGTCCGGCGATGTGCGGGGCCGGGTCCGGCCGGTGGGGTACGGCACCGGACCGCGCTGAACTCGGCCGGAGATAGGTCCCGCCCTTTCGAGTCACACCTGCGCGCTCAGCTGACGGCAGCGCCGAACCACTGGGGCAGCTGGCTGAGCAGCTCCTGCTGATCGTCACCGGCCCAGGCCACGTGGCCGTCCGGCCGCAGCAGCACGGCGGGTACGTCCAGTTCCTCGCTGACGTCCACGACGTGGTCGACCCGATCTGCCCAGCCCGCCACCGAGAGCCGGCCGGTCTGGTCGAGCAGCAGTCCACGGCCGCCGTGCATCAGCTCGTAGAGGCGCCCCCGTTTCAGCCTCACGTCCCGCATCCGCCGGCCGAGCAGCTCATGCCCGTGGTTTTGGATCGCGGTACAGACCATTCAGGTGCCGGGTCAGCGGGCGAGGGGTGCCGGGCTGGTCTCAAGCCCGAGGGCACCGTCCAGCGACACCCGGCCCGGTCCGATGAACAACAGGCCGAGGAGTCCGGCGATCAGAGCGATGTCGTACTCATAACCTGGGGTATCGGCTCCGACGAAGCCGAGGTCGACTTTCACCAACAGGATCGCGCCGACCAGGATGGCGATCAGCGGAAGGGTGACCAAACGGGTGAACAGGCCGACAATGAGCAGCAGGCCGCCGACGCCCTCCCCGATGACCTGGAGCCAGGCCACCACCTCTGGGAATGGGACGTTGAGCGAGGCGAGGGAGTCGGCGAAGTTGCTCACCCCCCTGTCGAACTTCCCCCAGCCATGCCAGGCGAAGATAAGTCCGACCCCGAGCCGGATGAAGAGCGGGCCGAGGTCCGCCGCGCGGCCGAGGGATGTGGATCCCAGAGCTTTCATCAGCACTCCCCGAGCGGGTAAAGGGGCACAGACCGGTGTGTCGCCAGCATCCTCGGGGCACGCGTTCCCGCCAAGCCGTTATCAGCCGGTACGAACCTCACCCGGCTACCGGCGCGGCCGTCAACAGCCTGTGGGGCTCGAAAACTCGATGCAGCGTCCTGACCAGTGTTCTTCGTTTGCTGGTCAGTCATGGATGATCGTTGGATGCTGCTGCTGTCGATCTTGTACTGGCTAGTGTTCGCTGCTCGGCCTGACCGCGGTGCTGGTGCGGCGAGACCTGAGCAAGGACGCCGAACTGCTGGTCTTGCGCCACGAGAACACCGTGTTGCGCCGCCAGATCTCCCGGCTCTGCTACACACCTGCCGACCGGGTGCGGCTGGCCGCCTTGTCCCGACTGCTGCCGCGCCACCGCTGGGCCGAGGTCTTCCCGGTCACACCCGCCACGCTCCTGGCCTGGCACCGCAAGCTCGTCTCCTGGAAAGGGGACTACACCGCGCGCCGCAAGCCCGGACGTCCACCCACCGCAGCGGCGATCAAGAACTTCGTGGTGCGCATGGCAACCGAGGACCCCACCTGGGACACCGGTGCGTGCAGGGCGAACTAGTCCGCCTCGCCCCACCGCATCGCCGCCTCCACCGTCTGGCAGATCCTCCCGCGACGCCGGCATCGATCCCGCACTACGCCGGTCGGGCCCGACTTGGCGCCGGTTCCTCACCGCCCAGGCCCAGGCCGGTCCTGGCCGCGGACTTCGTGGCTGTGGACACCGTCATGCTCAGGCGGATCTACGCGCTGATCGCGGTCGAGCACGGCTCCCGCCGAGCCCATCTGCTCGGTGTGACCGTACATCCAACCGGGGCGTGGACCACCCAAGCCGCCCGCAACCTGCTGATGGACCTCGCCGACCGCGCCACCACGATCAAGTTTCTGCTCCGGGACCGCGACTCCCGCCGGTTCAGCGGGGCGTTCGATGCAGTCTTCGCCGCGGACGGCATCCAGATCCTGACCAGCCCACCCAGAGCACCCCGGGCGAACGCGATCTGCGAACACATGATCGCAACCCTGCGCCGCGAGCTACTCGACCAGGTCCTGGTCGTCAACGAACACCACCTACGCAAGATCCCCACGATCTACCTACGCCACTTCAATAACGCACGACCACACCGGACGCTAACGCAACTCACCTCGGCACAAGCCGAAACCCAACCCCCACCACTGATCAACCTCGCCGACCACCAAGTGCACCGCAGACCGATCCTGGACAAGCTCACCAGCGAATACCAGATCGCAGCATGATCGAATCAAGCCTGTAAACCAGCAGGTCAAACCCAGAATCCTATATTCAATCCCACAGGATCAATCCGGGATGCCGATGGCGCGTTCCTTGCGGCGGCGCTGTTGGGCGATCACGGCGATGAGCAGGAGGGTGCCCTGTGCGACGTTCTGCCAGAACGTGTTGATGTTGAGCACGTTCATGCCGTTCTCCAGGAACCCGAGGAGCACGATGGCCAGTACCGCACCGGGCACGCCGCCGCGGCCGCCGCGCAGGGAGGCGCCACCCAGGGCGGCCACGGTGACTGCCTTGAGCTCGAGGCCGTCCACCGAGCCGGTCTGCTGGCCGAAGCCCTGCCGGGCCATCAGGATGACGCCGGCGATCGCGGCCACGAAGCCCACCACCAGGTATACCGCGAGCACGTAGCGATTGATGTTGACGCCGGCCAACCGGGCGGCGGTGGGGTTGCCGCCGATCGCGTACACGTTGCGGCCGATGTCGGTGTAGAGCAGCAGGAACGCCAGCGCCATCGCGACGATCACCAGGATGAACAGCTGGGTCGGCAGACCAGCCACGGAGCCCCACTGGAGGAAGATGAAGATCGCGTTCGAGGCGAAGCCGCTGCCGATCGCGCCGCCGTCGGAGAGCACCTGGCCGATGCCCTTGAAGGCGGCCAGCGTGGCCAGCGTGGCGATGAACGGGTTGACCCGGCCATAGATGATCAATAGCCCGTTCGCCAGCCCGCAGACCAGTCCGATCAACAGCGCGCTGAGTACCGCCAATCCACCGTTCTGGCCGGTGTGCGTCCACACCAGCGCGCCGACCACCGAGCTCAGCCCGACGATCGAGCCGACCGAGATGTCCAGCCCACCGACGATGATCACCAGCAGCTCGACCAACCCGGTCAGCCCGAACAGGATGATCGTGCCGGTGACCGCGATGCTCAGGTTCCCCCAGGTCAGGAACGCCGGCTGGCGGGACGTCACGAACGCCGCGATCACCACGATCACCACGAGCAGGATCAGGTTCTGCACCCGGTCGGCGTTGGCGAGCACGCCCAGCACGCGGGCCAACGAGCTGGGGCGCCCGGCGGGGGTACCCGCCGGGGCCCCGGTCTTCTCGGTCGCCGGGGCCGGGGCTGCCGGCTCGGCCCGGGAGTGCTGGGCCGGCGAGTTCTCGGCCGGGGGGTTGTTCGCCTCGGTCACGGTGTGGGGGTCGGTCACGTGGTTGCTCCGGAGGTCTCGGTCTGCAGTCCGACGACGAGGTCGGACAGGTCGTCGGCCATGGCCAGCGCGAGGATGCCCTCTTCGGTGGCCGCCGCGCGGGGAAGCTCGCCGGTGATCCGGCCGTTCTGCATGACGATGATCCGGTCCGCCAGCCCCAGCACCTCGGGCAGCTCGGAGGACACCATCAGGATCGCGATGCCGGTGGCGGCCAGCTCGTGGATGATCGCGTAGATCTCCGACTTGGCGCCCACGTCGACGCCCCGGGTGGGTTCGTCCAGGATGAGTAGGGCCGGGTTGCGGGCCAGCCAGCGGGCCAGCACGACCTTTTGCTGGTTGCCGCTGGAGAGGTTGGCGACCGGGTACTCCATCCCGGGCGTGCGCACCCGCAGCCGGGCCAGGAACGTGGCCACGGTGACCCGCTCCGCCTTGCGGTTGATCACCCTGAAACGGCGGATCCGGTCGTAGATCGCCGTAGCGGCGTTCTCCCGCACGCTGCGCTGCAGGAACAGTGCCTCGGCCTTGCGTTCTTCGGGGGCCAGGCCGATCCCGGCGCGCACCGCGTCCTTCGGCGATCCGAACCGCCGCTGCCTGCCCTGGAACACCACCGTGCCGGCGGTCACCGGCTCGGCCCCGACGAGGGCCCGGACCAGCTCGGACCGCCCGGCACCGATCAGCCCGGCCAGCCCGACGATCTCGCCGGCGCGCACGTCGAAGCTGATGTCGTGCACGTCCGCCGACGACAGCCCGGTCACCTCCAGCACCACGTCGCCGGCCGTGGACCTGGGCACTTCGTCGTGGTAGAGACTGGACAGGTCCCGGCCGACCATCGTCCTGATCAGCTCGGCCTCCGTGGTGTCGGATACCGGCCGGGTGCCCACGTGCGCGCCGTCCCGGAGCACCGCGATCCGGTCGCCCAGGGCGAACACCTCCTTGAGCCGGTGGCTGACGTAGACCACCGCCACGCCCTGCTCGCGCAACCGCCGGATCAGGGTGAACAGCAGTTCCACCTCGCCGTCGCCCAGTGACGAGGTGGGCTCGTCGAACGCGATGACCCTGGGCTGGTCGGTGAGCGCGCGCAGGATCTCCACCAGTTGGCGCTGCGCCGGGGTGAGCAGCGAACCCAGCGTCTCCGGGTGCAGCACCTGGGCGAACCCGTGCCGGACGATCAGCTCGGTGGCCTGGGCCACCAGCTCGGCCTTGCGGAACAGCCGGCCCCGGGCGGGCAGCGCGCCGACGAAGATGTTCTCCGCGACGCTGACGTGCGGGATGATCTCCGGTTCCTGCGCGACGACCCGCACCCCAGCGGCCCGGGACGCCGTCGGGTCGGCGAACGTGACGACCTGCCCGTCCAGCTCGACGCTGCCCTCGTCCACCGCCAGCGCGCCGATGAGCACCTTGAGCAGCGTCGACTTGCCGGCGCCGTTCTCGCCCATCAGAGCGGTGACCTCGCCGGCCCGGAACTCGACGCTCACCTCACGCAGCGCACTCACCGGGCCGAACCGCTTGCTCACGCCGGACATCCGCAGCGCGGCGGGCGGCGGTCCCCCGTCGTGGCCGCCGCTGGCCGGATCGGTCGTCACAGGTCCTGTCGGTGGCACCGTGTCCGCCAGCTCAGGTGCACTTCAGCGTGGTCGACGCGGCGGTCTGCGCATCCACGATCTGGGTCCTGGCGATGGTCTTGGGCGGCAGCGGGGTGCCGTTGCGGATCTTGGCGACCAGGGCGCGGACCGCGTCGCCGCCCACGTCGTGCCCGTCGATGTACAGCGCGGAGTGGAATCCGTCGGCCGCCGCGCCCGGCTGCCACGACTTGCAGGCGATGTACGCGCCGAGTCCGACGCCGACCACGTCGCCGGCCGGCACCTTGGCGTTGGCCAGCGCCTGCAGCACACCGGAGACATTCTCGTCGTTGCAGCCCATCACGACCCAGTCCTTCACCGTCGGGTTGCCGGTGATGATCCCGGAAGTGGTGTTCTGCGCGCCGTTCACGCTGTTGTCGGTGCCGACGTCGATCGCCTTGCCGATGCCGCCGCCCTTGGTGTACTGCTCCTTCTCGCCGTGCACACGGTCCTGGCAGACCGTCAGATCCTGCTTGAACGAGTACAGCACCGCGGTGTCGGCGGCGGTCCAGCCCTTGGTGCCGGCTTCCTTGGCCGCCTCGGTGCCCACCTTCGAGCCCATGTCGTAGCCGTCGAACCCGACGAACGGCACGGGGGCGCCGGAGCTGTCGGAGATGTTGTCGTCGGAGGAGACCAGCGGGACCCCGGCGGTGGACGCCGCGCCGGCCACCCGCGGGCCGATCTTCTGATCCGGCACCACAATGGCGATGCCGTTGACCTTCTGGGCTACCGCCGAGTCGGTCTCGGTGACCGCCTTGTTGGCGTCCTGGCCGAGGTTGACCATCTTCACGGTGACCGTCGAGCTCGGCGTGGAGAGCTCCTTGGCGGCGGCCTGCGCACCGGCGGCCTCGTCGATGAAGTACTGTTGGTCGCCCTGCTTCTGCAAGTAGGCGATGGTGATGTTGCCGCTGACCGGCCCGGCACTCTGCGCACCCGAGCTGGCCTGCTGGCCACTCGAACACCCCGCGACGAGCAAGGCGGATGCACCGAGGGCGCACGCGATGGCGGGAAGCCGGGACGTTTTCATGGAGTGCTCCTTTGCACCGAGTGCACCGAAGGGGCGCGTGCCCACGGGTGAGTGGTGACGAGCAGCATCACCGATGATCGGTGAGTAATTCAACATTTAACAACAAAAAACCTCGGAAAAGCTCAATATTTCCCCCTTGATATGTTCGATATTGTTGACTTTGCGGGACCTGCTGGACATCATGTGCCCATGACGATACCCAGCCGCGCACTGTGCCATCCACGGTGCCGGACCGCCTTGCGGGTGGGCTGATGCTGGCTCGGCAGCGCCAGCAGCTGATCCTGGACGAGGTGGCGCGCAGTGGCGCGGTAAAGGTCGCCGACCTGGTCACCGAGCTGGGCGTGTCCGACATGACCATCCGCCGGGACATCGGCGAGCTGGCCGGGCGGGGCCTGGTGGACCGGGTGCACGGCGGCGCGGCGCTGCCTCGGATGGCCAGCGTGCACGAGCCCGGTTTCGCCACCAAGGCGACCCAGCAGGTGGAGGCCAAGACGGCGATCGCCAGGGCGTCCGCCGCGCTGGTCCGGCCGGGCAGCTCGGTGGGCATCTCGGCGGGTACCACCACGCACCTGGTGGCCACCGAGCTGCTGGACGTACCGGACCTGACCGTGGTCACCAACTCGCTGCCGGTGGCCGATGAGCTGCACCGCAACCGCCGTGTCGAGCAGACGGTGCTGCTCACCGGAGGGATGCGCACACCGTCCGACGCGCTGGTCGGGCCGCTCGCGGTGGCCGCGCTGCAGGGTATTCACCTGGACCTGTTCATCCTGGGCGTGCACGGGATGGACGCCCGCGCCGGGCTGACCGGCCCCAACCTGCTGGAGGCCCAGACCAACCGGGCGCTGATCGACATCTCACGCCGCATCCTGGTGGTCGCCGACCACTCCAAATGGGGGGTCGTGGCGCTGCAGACCACTGCCCGACTGACCGAGGTGGACGTACTGGTGACCGACGAACAGATCGACGAGGGCGCTCGCGAACAGCTGGCCGGGCTGGTCGTCGAACTGGTCGTCGCGGCATTATGAGGGAGCTGTACGTGACCCCCGAGACCGCGGCCGCCCAGGTCCGCAAGTCAGCCGTCCGGCTCTCCGACGACCGTGAGCTGATCTACTTCGACGACCGGGAACCGTTTCTGTCCGGTTCTGCGAACCGGACAGAAACGGACACGCGGGCGCTGAAGCCGCTGGACACCTACTCGGAGATCCGGCTGGACGTGCTCACCGGGGAGTACGTGGTGATGGCCGCGCACCGGATGAACCGCACCTACCTGCCGCTGGCCAACGAGAACCCGCTGGCACCCACCCGCCCCGGCGAGCCGCCGACCGAGATCCCCGCGCCGGACTACGACGTCGTCGTGTTCGAGAACCGGTTCCCGACTTTCTCCGGTGGGATCGGCCGCTGCGAGGTGGTCTGCTTCACCTCCGACCCGGACAAGAGCTTCGCCACGCTGTCCGAGCGGCGGGCGCGCACCGTGATCGAGGCCTGGGCCGACCGGACCGAGGTGCTCTCCGCGCTGCCCGGCACCCGCCAGGTGGTGCCCTTCGAGAACCGGGGCGAGGAGATCGGGGTGACGCTGACCCACCCGCACGGGCAGATCTACGCCTATCCGTACCTGCCGCCCCGCACCCAGGCGCTGGTCCGGCGGGCCGGTGTGCACCGGGCGGCCACCGGCGGGTCGCTGCTGGCCGACGTACTGGCCGACGAGCAGCGGGAGCGGGTGCGGATGGTGCTGCGCGGCGAGCGGTGGAGCGCGTACGTGCCGCTAGCCGCCAAATGGCCGCTCGAGCTGGTCCTGGCCCCGCACCGGGATGTGCCCGACCTGGCCGCGCTGACCGGCGATGAGCGCGCCGAGCTGACGGTGGTATACCTGGACCTGCTGCGCCGGGTGGACCGGTTCTTCCCTGGGGTGGCCCGCACACCGTACATCGCGGCCTGGCACCAGGCGCCGGTGGGCGCGGACCGCGAGCTGGGTCGGCTGCACATGCAGCTGTTCTCGCTGATGCGGGCGCCGGGGCGGATGAAGTTCCTGGCCGGCTCAGAGTCCGCGATGGGCGCCTGGATCAACGACACCACCCCGGAGCGGATCGCCGCCCGGTTGCGGGACGTGGCGTGAGCGGTCCCGTCTGGCACCCGCCGTCCTCGGCCGCGTCCCCGCTGGCGGCGACCGAGCTGTTCACCGCGACGTTCGGCGACACCCCGGCGGGGGTGTGGGAGGCGCCGGGGCGGATCAACCTGATCGGTGAGCACGTGGACTATGCGGGCGGGGTGTGTCTGCCGTTCGCGCTCCCACACCGGACCTGGGCGGCGGTGCGCCCGCGCGCGGATGGGCTGCTGCGGGTGGTGTCCGCGCAGCTAGACGAGCCGTGGAGTGGCCTGGTGACCGCGATCCGCCCCGGTCACCAGGCCGGCTGGGCGGCCTACCTGGCCGGCACCGTCTGGGCACTGGGCGCGGCGGGCATGCTTGGCTCGGCGTTCGGCGGGGTCGATGTCGCGGTGCACTCCGACGTGCCGGTGGGCGCCGGGCTGTCCAGCTCGGCGGCGCTGGAGTGCGCACTCGGGGTCGCGCTGCTGGACCTGTACGGCGGCGGCTCGGGGCCGCCCGGCTCACCCGCGCGGGCGGCGCTGGTGCGGGCCGGGGTGCGTGCGGAGAACGAGATCGCGCTGGCCTCCACCGGCGGCATGGACCAGGCCACCGCCGTGCACGCCGAAGCCGGTCGGTGCCTGCGGCTGGACTGCCTGACCTTCGACGTTGTGCAGATCCCGCTGCCGCTGGACGCCGGGCTGGCCCTCCTGGTGGTCAACACCAACGCGCCGCACCGGCTGGTGGACAGCGAGTACGCCGACCGGCGCGCGGCGGTGGAGCACGCCACCGCGCTGCTCGGGATACCCGGCCTGGGGCGGATGGAGTCGGTGGACGAGGCGGTGGACCGGCTGGCGGACGCCGGCGAACGGGACCCGGTGCTGCTGCGGCGGGTCCGGCACGTGATCACCGAGTCGGCGCGCGCCAGGGCGGCGGCCGAGCTGCTCGCGGCGGACCGGGTGGCCGAACTCGGGCCGCTGCTGGACGCCTCGCACACCTCGCTGCGCGACGACTACGCACTCAGCTGCCCGGAGTTGGAGAGCGCGGTGGACTCCGCCCGGACGGCCGGCGCGCTGGGCGCCCGGCTGGTCGGTGGCGGGTTCGGCGGCTCGGTGATCGCGCTGGTGGCGACCTCGTCGGTGGACACCGTGGTGCACTCGGTGCGCAAGGAGGCCGCCCGGCGCGGGCTCGCCGAGCCGAGTTTCCTGCTCGCCGAGCCGTCGGCGGCCGCCGGGCGGGGGTGACTCGGTATGTTCCGGACTGTCGGTCGGCGAGATTGCCCGGGAGGCGGCGCGATGGCACGGGTGGACCTCGAGTACCGCGAGATCGTCGGAATCCGTACGGCGGTGCGCGAGCCTGCCCAGTACTGATCACCCGTGCCGAGCGCAGCCGTTTCAGACCGCGCATCGGGCGCAGCCGGGCCTTCAGACGCCCATGATCGGCTTCGACGGAGTTATTCGCATACTGCTCGGGGATGTGGCACGCGGTAGGTATCAACTCCTCGATCACTCGCGGGTAGGCCGGTGCCCGGTCGGTGGTCACCTCGGTCGGGCGTGGGGCGTGTTCGAGGGCGCGGAAGAAGAACCGTCGGGTGGGCCGCCAGATCCCGCTTCTCCGAGACCAGCACGTCGATGACCTGGCCGTCCTGGTCGATCGCCCGATACAGATACACCCACCGCCCAGCGACCTTCACATACGTCTCGTCCACAAACCAGCGATCACCGGCGGCGTGCCGGCAGGGACGTGCCGCATCGATCAGCAGCGGGGTGAACCGCTGCACCCACCGATAGACTGTGACATGATCGACCTGGATCCCGTGTTCGATCGGCAACTCCTCGACATCTCTGTACTTTACCGACCGTAGCGAGCCGTGTACGTGGCGTCCGAGAGGACCCGTGACCTGGTGTTCGCCTGATCGTTTACCGGCCAGGTCCGGGACGTCCGTCTCGTTCTGGTGTCGGGACGGGGTGTGTGGCGCGGATGGTGCTGGTCGGGGATTTGAGAGTGCAGGAGATCGGTCGGGGTGGCGGCTGGCGGTCGTGGACGGTGCTGTGGCCCGAGGGTGGTGTGCACGTGCTGGCGGACCGGTTCCTGCGGCTGTGCGAGGGATCGGGCACGCAGCGGACCTATGCCTATCTGCTGGTCGATCACCTGTGCTGGGTGGAGCGCGAGTGCCTCGTGTTCGGCGCGGTGACGCTGCGGGATCTTGAGCGTTACATGGGTGTCGTCGGGGCTGAGGTCGCGATGCCGCTGGGTGAGCCGTGGCGGGTCGGCAAGCGCCCCTACGGCAGAGCCGCGTTGTCCTCGGCGGCGTGTCTGAAGGGTTTCTACCTGCATCAGGGCGCGTGTGGGGTGAACGAGGCGCTCGGGCGGCAGCTGGATCGGACGCGGTTGCCGACCAGGGCTGACCGGAATCGGGCGCTGCTGGGGCATGTGGCGGCGACGATGCCGGGCAACCCGTTGGCGCCGCGGCGGGTGCTGCGGCGGCACCCGAAGATGCTGCCCGAGGGTGCCCGGGAACGGCTGGTGGAGGTGGCGGGCAGCGCGCGGGACCGGATGGTGATCACCTGGCTGGCCGATGGCGGGTTCCGCATCGGCGAACTCTGTGGTCTGCATGTGGCCGACCTGCACTTGCGGGAGAACGCGCGGTGCGGCGAGTGCCGGGCGCCGCACGTGCACATTTGCCACCGCGCCGGCAACGTGAACCGGGCTGCGGCCAAGACCAAGTTCGAGTGGTCGGTGGAGGACGGCACGGTGCGGGGTGGGCTGATTAGGCGGGTCAGCCCAGCGATGATCCACACCTACTTCGAGTACGTGGCGACGGAGTATCCCCGCCGGCCGGGGCACGAGATGCTGCTGGTCGGGTTGCACGGCGAGGATGCTGGGCGGCCGTGGACGACGGACGCGGCGCGGGGGATGTTGCGCCGCGCCGGTGCGCGGGCCGAGTTGGGGTTGGTGAAGCCGCATGCGTTCCGGCACAGCTTCGCTACCGCAGTCCTGGACGCCTCCGGTGGGAACCTCGTGGTCACGCGGGACGCCGGTGGTTGGGCCTCGGCGACGACGGTGGACGAGATCTACGCTCACACCGACGTGCATGATCCGGTGTTCGACAGCGCCCTGCGCACGGTGTGGGGTGAGCAGCGATGAGCGTCGTCGTCGCGCTCGCCGCGCCGACGGTGGGCATGCCGCGGCTAGGTCGCGCTCCGGGCGAGGCTGACCGTCGTGAGTCCCGGGATCGGCTGGAGTTGTTGACCGTGTTGATCGATGGGCCTGGGTTCGACCCGGTGTTGCGCGGTGATGTTATCGCGATCCCGGGTGATCATGCGGTTTTCCCATGGCACTGCGTCGTGCTCGGGTGCCGGCGTCCGCGCTGGGCGAAGCAGGACCTGTGCGTGATCCACGCCGCCGGGTGGCGCACCTCGCGCGCCGTGGGGATGAGCAAGAGCAGATTCGTGCACACTGCCGCGCCGCTGGAGCTGGGACAGACACTCGAGGCGGTCCGGTGCCGGGTCTGCCCGGGTCGGCCGGCGTTCAACCGGGAGCTGGGGTTGTGTCATCGGCACCGCAACAGGTGGCGGGCTCACCTGCGCAAGCACGCCGAGGGCAGGAACGGTGGCGGGTTTGACCGCGATGTCGAACTTACGCAGTGGTTGGCGGCGGAACGTCCCTACCCCGGCTACGGACAGTGCCGGACACGGGTGTGTGACGAGCTGGCGGAGTCCCCGTTGGGGCTGTGCACCCTGCATCTGGATCATTACCGGGTCGCGGGCCGCCCCGGCGGCGCGTCGTTGCCCGGCAAGTGGTTCAACAGCTACGAGGGCCAGGGCCGCCCGACGCCGGTCACCATCGACGACAAGGGCGCCTTCGCTGCGTGGTGCGGGCACGCACCGCCGGTGATGCGCATCGGGCAGATCGACCTGCGCGGGCTCCGGCCGCTGCTGCGCGCGGAGATCCGGTGGGGGTTGCACGCACACGGCCAGGGCGAGCAGCGCCACCCGTGGGAGCTGCCCTGGATCCAGGGGCTGGTCGGGGTCGGCCACCGCCAGGCCCTGAACTCCCTGCTGGAGATCGATCTGGCCGGGCTGGGGAATCGTTACCATCGGATGATCGCCACGGAAATGGTGGCAGAGCTGCGGCTGATCTACCTGACCCCGGCCGATACCCGGGAGGCCGGGTTCATCCAGACCCAGCACTGCGGCGTGCTGTTCGCGGGCCGGTCGGGCCACTACCCGCTCACCGAGGTGCCCCAGCAATGGCTACGGGATCTGCTCTGGGGTCACCTGACTGGGGTGCTGGGATCGCCGCGCTGTCCGCGGACCGCGACGTTCATGGACATCGCACGCAAGGCATGCGTCGAGCTCGGCGCCTTCCTGCAGGCCGACGCACCCGCCGGCGGGCATGATCCCGCGGTGTTGACCGCCGAGCACGCCGAGAGGTTCGTCGCCGACATCCGGCGCCGGGAGCGGCTGGGGCTGCCCGCGCTGACCCTTCGATCCCGGGGCCCGGACACGAAGGCGGTGATCACCCAGGGGATGCGTCAGACCCTGTTCAACGGTGTCCGGCGAGTGCTGCGAGAAGCGCTGGAGTCCGGGGAGCGCGAACACCTCGGGTTGGATCGCGGCTTCATCACCGCGATGCCGCCGGGCGGGCGCGCGGTCACGCGCAGCCGCAGCCCGTTCTCCGACGAGGTCGCCCGCGCCCTAGCCGACGAGACGAACCTCGCGCGGCTGGCCGCGGTCCACGACCCCGCCGATCGGGGCTTGCGCGACATGTGGGAAGCGATCGTCTGCACCGGCCGGCGAGCCAGTGAGGTGATCACGCTGCGGCTGGAGTGCCTCGGACGCTACGACGGGCTGCCGATGCTCTGGCACGACCAGACCAAGGTCGGGAAATACGACCAGGCCATCCGGATCCCCGAACCCCTCCACACCCGCCTCGCGCAGCGCCAGCACGCCACGTTGGCGTTGTTCGCCGACCGGCACGGCGGCCGCCACGCCACCGCGGCCGAGCGCGCGGCGATGGCCCTGTTCCCGTCCTCTCAGCGCAACCGCAATGGGCAACGGCCGATGTCCTACAGCTGGTTCCAGGCCAGGTTCAGCGCCTGGGTCACCGAGCTCGACCTCGGACCCGTCGTCGCCCACCAGGCCCGCCACACACTGGCCACCCAGCTGCTGCGCCACGGCGCCACGCTGTCGCACATCCGCCGCTACCTCGGTCACGTCTCCGACCGGATGGCCGAGCACTACGCCAAGGTCGCGGTCTGCGAGATCGAGGACATCCTCGCGCACGTGTGGGTCAGCTGCCCCGGCGCCGCCGCGCCCGGGCAGCTGATCGCGGGCAGCGCCGCGCCGATGAGCCGGCCCCAGGCCCAAGCCCTGGCAGTCGACCTCGCCCGGGCCAGCACCCCGGCACAGGGTGGTTTCTGCACCTTCCAACCCGTCGTCGACGGCGGTGCCTGCCCCTGGAAGCTGGACTGCGAGAACTGTGACAAGTTCGTGCTGTCGGGAGCTGACCTGCTCTACTGGCGCCGCAAACGCGAGCAGTGGCGCTCCATCGCCGAACGCGCACCCGACGACGCCACCGCCGACTACCTGCACCAGGTCTTCGAACCCACTGCCCGCGCCATCACCGGGCTGGAGAACGCCTTGGCCGGGCTCGGCCTGCTCGACGACGCCCTCGCTCTGGACCTACGCCGCCCGCAGGACTACTTCCACCGGCTCTGGAGCACCGGCTTCCCCGCCGCCGACCTCGCCAAAACCGCCACCCAACACGACATCGACCCCGCCCCCGGCGACCGGCTCGGCGCGCAGCCGGCATGACCGCCACCCCACCGTCACGCACCGCCGCCGCCCTCGCGGCGCGGCGCCGCAACACCGCCGGCAAGCTCGAACAGGTCCGCGTCGCCCTCACCCGGCTCCGACGCGAGCACACCGACGTCACTTTCCCCGCCGTCGCCCGCCAAGCCGCGGTCTCCCGCACATTCCTCTACGACAACCCCGACGCCCGCGCCCTCGTCGAGCAGGCCCTCACCCGCACCGTCGCCACCCGCGCGCAGGCCCGCACAGAACGCGACGCCGCGCAGGAAGCTTCCTGGCGCGAACGGGCGCTCAACGCCGAGGACGCGCTCACGGCCGCGCACGCTGAGATCCGCACTCAACGCTCTCGCATCGGAACGCTCATGGGCAACGTCCGCGATCTGGAACAGGACCACCCGCGCGAGTCCGTCGAACACCTCACAGCCGAGAACACCACCCTCAAACACCGGGTCCATCAGCTCGCCCAGAACAACCGCATCCTGGAAGAACGGCTCCACGCCGCCCGATCCAACCTCCGCTTCCAAGACCGTCGGCTCGCCGACCTCGAAGCCAAGCTGCTCGACAATGCCAACCATCAGTAACACCACGAACAACCCAGTAAGCTACCCACGTCACTTACATGCACGCGACGCGAAAACCCAGCTCAGAGACATCACGAACGTCACAACGGTCGGAAAATTCGAGGACAAGCCGTAACGCAAGTACCAACGGACCGCCAACATGATCACGTCTGGCGGGAAGCGGAACCTGGCGAAGCTCGACCTCGGTGCTGGTGCGGTACAGGCTGTTGTGGCTCGCAGCGTGAATACCCCAACACGCGCCCCAACTCCGCCCCGCCGCCAACGGATCAGTCAACGGAGGCCGGACACCGCGCAACAGGCTCACCACGTTAGTGACCTTCTCGGCCAACTCCGGCTCCGTCGTGTCCTCGCCGACGGTCACCCACCGCACCCGTCGGGGAACTGCTCTCTGACCTCCCGGCGGTGTACCAGCAACCGTGCCATCGTCGTTTTCTCCATGCAGTGCCGCCGTTGCTCCCGGTGCAGGATCTTCCGGTGGTTCCGCTGACGGTCGCTTAAGATGTGGATGCCCCTTGCGGGACGCTGACGGGTGGGTGAAAGTAGGTGCCACATCGGTTACATCGGCCACTTCAGGCTCATTGGCACCTACTTACGTCTCAGACAGCTTGCGCTGGCACACGTGCGGTCAGCGGCATGAGCGGACATTCCACTGCGGTTGCCAAAGCGATCACCTCGTCCTTTGAGGGGTGTGAGTGAAGGATCTTTTCGCTGTGGTCGGCGGCGTCGACGAATTGGGAGGGTCTCGTCGCTGTCTGAGGTCAGCCGCCGTCAGGAGGTGGGGCAGGTGGTTTGATAAGGCAGGTCTGGGATGTAGCGCGCCCATTCGGCATGAGTGAGCCCGCCATGGGTGGCCGAGCAGGCGCGTGTCACGACTTGGTCTCGGAGGGTGTTGAGGTTCGTGAGGTCCCACAGGGTGATGATTTTGTCATTGCTGGCTACGGCCAGGGTGCGCCCATCGGGAGTGAACACCACCGAACTCGCAGCGATGTCGTTGGCCAGAGACGAGCCGAGGCGGTGGGGGTGGGTCGGGTCGGTGAGGTCCCAGAGGATTACGTCGTAGCTGCCCACGGCCAGGGTGCGGTCATCGGGAGAAAACGCCAAGGATATCACATCATGGTTGTTGTTCGTATCAGCGACTCTGATGGTGGCCATCAGTGGCGCGCCTAGGCGGTGTGGCTTGGCTGGGTCGGTGAGGTCCCACAGGTTCACGGTGCCGCCCGCGCTGGAGATGGCCAGAGTATGAAAGTCGGGGGCCGATGCCATGGGCGTTAAAGTACCGGTGTGGCCGGGAAGTGGTCGTCCGAGCTGGGCGAGCTGGTGGGGCTGGGTACGGTTGGTCAGGTCCCACAGGATCGCGGTGCTGTCGGCGCTGCCGGTGGCCATGGCGCGTCCGTTGGGGGAGAACACTATTGACGAGACGCGGGCGGTGTGGCCGGTCAGGGGCTGGCCGAGTTGGTGGGGATGGGCACGGTCGGTGAGATCCCAGAGGATCACAGTTGTGTCGCCGCTGCTAGTGGCTAATGTGTCTCCGTCGGGTGCGAACGCTACTGAGAATATTGTGTGGTCGGTTAGGAGTTGCCCGAGTGGGCGGGGATGGGCACGGTCGGTGAGATCCCAGAGGATCACGCTCTTGTCGGCGCTAGCGGTGGCCAGGGTGCGTCCGTCGGGGGCGAACGCCACTGACAGTACTTCGGCGTTATGGCTGGTCAGCGGTGGTCCGAGGCGGTGCGGATGGGCTAGATCGGTGGTGTCCCACAGAATCACGGTTTTGTCGAAGCTGCCGGTGGCCAGGGTGCGCCCGTCGGGAGCGAACGCCATCGAAAACACATAGCTGCTGTGGCCGGTCAGGGGTGGTCCGAGGCGGTGTGGCTGGACTGGGTCGATTGTATCCCACAAGATCACCGCGCCGTCGTCACTGCCGGTAGCGAGGGTGCGCCCGTTGGGGGAGAACGCCACAACCCTCACCGGACTGGCGAGATCGGTTAGCGGTGGACTGAGGGGATAGGGCTGGGCTTGGTCGGTTACATCCCACAATAGGGTGGTGCCGATAGCGCCGCTGGTGGCGAGCATACGTCCTTGGGATGCGAATGCCACGGTGTCTATGGGGCTGAACTGATTTCCTAAGGGTGTCCGGAGTTGATGGGGGTGGGCTCGGTCGGTCAGATCCCACAGAATTGCGGTGGTGCTCGTGCTGCTGCTAGTAGCAAGAGTGTGCCCATCAGGGGCCACCGCCAGGGAGGTGACTGGGCCGGTATAACCGGTCAGCGGTGATCCGAGTGGGTGGGGCTGTGCCCGGTTCGTGAGATCCCACAGGACCACCGTGTTATCGGCAGCAGTGGCGAGGGTGTTCCCGTCGGGAGTCCAGACCACTGATTCCACCGAGTTGGTGTGGCTGGTCAGGGGTTGCCCGAGGCGGTGCGGCTGGGCCAGGTCGGTCGTATCCCACAAGATCAGTGTGCCGTCGTCGCCGCTGGCGGCGAGGGTGTGCCCATCGGGAGCGAACGCCACCGAGTTGACCGCGTTGGTGTGGCCGGTCAGGGGTTGCCCGAGCTGGCGGGGATGAGCACGGTCGGTCAGACCCCACAAGATCACAGTGTTATCGGCGCTACCGGTGGCGAGGGTGCGCCCATCGGGGGTGAACGCCACCGAGTTGACTGAGTTGGTGTGGCCGGTCAGGGGTTGCCCGAGCTGGCGGGGATGAGCACGGTCGGTCAGACCCCACAAGATCACAGTGTTATCGGCGCTACTGCTGGCCAGGGTGTCACCGTCGGGAGCGAACGCCACCGACTTTATCGCGGCTTTGTGTCCGGTCAGCGTGCCAATGTAGGGGCCGGCGGTCAGTGTGTTGAGCAGACTAGAGCGGGTCTCACCGTCAGGATTGAGACGGTCAGCGGCAAGGCCGAGAAGCAGCGCAGCGTACAGGTCAGTGCGCCGCGTGGCTTCGGCTTGAACGAGGAGTTGGCGCGCGGTGGCGATCCGCTGCCCCTGCTGCGCGGTGCGTTGCTTGATGACCGCGAAACCGGCTGCAGCCAGGGCGAGGATGAGTAGTGCCGACAGGATGCTGATGCCTCGCCTGCGGCGGGACCGGTCGCGGCAGATGCTGAAGTGCAGGAAATCACAAGCCTGCGCGCTGAGGTCGACGCGATCGGTGACCAGTACTCGGTATCGGCGCGGCAGCCACCGGAATGGGCTTTGCCGGGATGACGGGATGCCGCCGGGGCATATGCGAGCGCCGGTATCGGCGACGGCGGCGGCGAGTTGGCCGCTACCCCACAATCGGCTGGGTGGGCGACCGTGGTCATGCCATTCGGTGGCAGCGTGTTCAACCGCGCGCCGGGCACGTAGCGCCGACACGTTCGCGGTAATCGCTTCGGCCAGCGGAAACCATGCGGAGAGGAACGCCTCGTGGGTGACGCCGATCACCACGGCGCCGTTGTCGGCGTCGGTGGTCAGCAGCCGCCGTGTTATGAAGGCATCCAAGTCAGCAACCACGGGAGCAGGCAGCTCGTCACGGCGGACCCGCCAGCGGGTGGGGCGACTCTGTTCGTCGACGGTGACCAACCGTAGTAGTCCAGCGATCACCTCATCGCGTCTGCGCCCACCGGTGGCGATGGCAGCGTTCAGCGCGGCGTCGGCCTGGCGGGTTAGTGCTCCCTGCACTCCGCCGAGCTGGTCGTAGCGGGAGGCGGACAGTTGCTCTCCGCGACAGATTCCTTCGGCGAGTTGGGCCAAGGTGAACGCCAGCAGGGGTAGCGCATCCCCAGTATCGGTATCGTCGATCAGCCGGGCCATCAAGTGGGCCTCCACGTCGAGGCCGGCTAACTGGGCCGGGCCTTCGATCACCAGCCGCAGCGCCTCGCGGTGCAGGGGCCGTAGCAGGTAGGTCTCGGTTGACAGGATGGTCAGATCAGGGTCGGCGAGCCACTGGTCGAGGAATTCCGGGCGCAGTGTGCCCACTAGTCGCACCGGGCCGCTCAGCGCTGGACGCAACAGCTCGGTGAACCGGGCTCGCTGGCTGGGCGTAGCCTGGGTGAGCAGCTCCTCGAACTGATCCATGACGACCAGTAGTCGTTGCTGGGGACCGTCCGGGTCGGCCAGTAGCAGCTCGTCGGCCAGTTCCGCGAAGCCGTTCTCGCCGAGTCGGTGGTGGACGTAGTCCAGGGTCCACTCCAGACCGATCCGCACGCCCGCAGCGGCAACTTCTCGGGCCAGCGTCCCCACTGGATTCGCCCCGGGCAAGATGGGCGGCAGGGCCCGCCACCCCGGCTCGTCAGCCAGCACTGGAACCAAACCGGCCCGCACCAGCGAGGACTTGCCGCATCCCGAGGGGCCCACTACCAGCAGCGCCGCATCCTCGCGTGTAGAGCGCACCAGCTCAGCGAGCTGCTTGATTTCGTGGGCGCGGCCGAAGAACACCCGCCGCCGGTCGCTGTCGAACGGGCGCAGTCCCGGGAACGGTGAACGATCGTCAGGCCAGCCTGAGCCCCCAGCGACATCAATCCGGTGCAACGCCACGATCAACGCGGCACGAGCCGCGGGTGGGTTCTGCGTCATATCGATATGCTGAGTTTCGGTCAGCAGAGGATGAGCGAGGTCGGGCTTCACCAACAGTGGCAGTAATCGACTTCCCCGTGACTGAGCGGTCGCGACCTCGGCGGTGCACCAACTCGACGCTACAGCAGCCGAGGTGACCAGACAGACCACGGCATCAGCCCACCGCAGCCGTTCGTGCAGCCGCTGCCGCCACTGTTCACCGATCACGATCCCATCACGCGGGTCCTGATCCAGGAACGCCTCGTGGCGGCCCGCGACCAGCCAGCTATGCACCTTGCGGGCCAGGGCTAGGTCCTCACGGGCGTAGCTGACGAAAACCCTGGCCACCACACCTCCCGGTCGAACACCGCATCAGGCTCACGCATCGGTTCACAAAGGGGTGACACGACAGCGCTCAGCGGCATCATGGAGCAGATAAGTCATGAAGGGAAGCAAGTTTTTAGGCTTAGATATGCCATTAGAGTGAGATATGGCGATGGTGAGCACTGTGAGACACAGAGCGTAACGAGCACGACAAGCTGTGCAGCGTGAAGTCATGTTTCCCGGCACGGTATCCGGCTGCCTGCTGGTAACGGGCAACTTTCTACATGAAGGTGGTCCCGGAAACTCATGCGAACCTGATGCGGCGGTCACCTCCTGCACGGTCGTCTCAAGATCAAGCAGTGGCGACGCCTCCTGAGACTTCCGGTGCAGCTCAACCTGTCATCGGCAGAAGAGTGCATCACGGTGATCACGAGCCCGGTCGACGAGCTCGCCGCAGGCTCAGTCTGCATGGACGAGGATCACTCGTTAGGTGTGTCTTCAGTGAACGTTCGTGTGTTACCGAACCCCCCAGCACCCCACAGCCCGGTCGTCATCCCCACCGCGCCCGCGCCCGGCCGGGTCACCGCCGCCATCAGGTCCTCCATCACCCCGGGCGGGCGACCTCATCCCCGTGCAACAGGCCGAGTGCCTCGGTCCAGCGCGATGGCGGGTCGCGCTCGGTCCGATATCCCGCATGGCCCGTTGACGTTGCCTTCCACGGCGCCGAGGCGGTAAGCATGGTGAGTTCGGTGGTTTGGCGCCACGATCATGGCGGTCGTTGATGAGGCGTCCGCCGCTGCGGTTGGCGATCTTGTGGGGGTTGTGAGTACCGGTCGGCATCCGATCCTTGCGCTGCGAGGAGGGTACCCGCGTGAAACTGATCGTCTGCAGTAACAGCGCACCGCGTTGGCAGAACGGTGTCGGGTTGCTGCCCCGTTCCCCAGGTGGCCTGGTGCCGCTGCTGGTGACGCTGCTTGAGGAGTTCGGCGGCGACTGGATCTGTACCGCGCCGGCCGGCGCGCCGGACCACGACGGCGAACCGGTGCGGCTACCTGGTGAGGTCACCCTGCACCAGGTCCGCCTGCCCGAACCCGTGCTGGAACAGCACTACCTGACCATCGGGGTACGGCTGATGCTGTGGCTGTTCCATTACCTGCTCGACACTTCGCGGGAACCGGCTTTCGACAGCGAGTTCGCTCGCGCCTGGGCAGGGTACGAGGCGGTGAACCGGGCTTACGCCGACCGGTTGGCCGGCGTGGCGGCCGATTCGGTCGACGAGTTGATCCTGATCAATGACTATCACCTGTTCCTGCTGCCCGAACTCCTGTCCGGCCCGGTCGAACGGCGCGGCCGGCTGGCCTTCTTCCACGGTCTACCGTGGTGCGAGCCGGGCTATTACGGCATCCTGCCGGCCGCCATCCGGGACCGGATCCTGGCCAGCCTGCTGTGCTGCGATGTGGTGGGCTTCCATGACAGCCGGTGGGCTGCGGCGTTCTTGTCCTGTTGCGCGCGTTTCCTGCCCGGCTGCCGGGTCAGCGAGCGAGAGGTGGCCTACCAGGGCCACGAGACGCGTATCGCGGTGGCACCGTTCCCATTGGACATCGACGCGCTACGGCGGATGGACACCGAGCCGAGCACCGACCGATGGCGTGAGCGGATGGCCGTGCTCGGCGCCGGCCGTCGGGTGGTGGCCCGGGCTGACCGGCTGGACCTGTGGAAGAACCAGCCGCGCGGGTTCGCCGCCTACCGGGCACTGCTGGACCGCGAGCCGGACCTGTCTGGCCAGTGGTGGTTCTGCGCGGTGGCCACCCCACCGAGCCGTACCACCGAGCGCAGCCGGGAACACCAGCGGCTGTGCGAGGCCATGGTGGCCGACATCAACGACCGGTTCGCCACACCCGACCGCCCGGCGGTGTCGCTGGTGTACCCGGACGCGGCCAGCTCCCGCAACTGCGTTACCGCGGCTCTGTCCGGCGCCGAGGTCACCCTGGTCAACCCCACGATCGACGGAATGAATCTGGTGGCCAAGGAGGCGCTGTTCCTGGCCGAGCGCGCGCCATTGCTGCTGTCGGTCAATGCCGGTGCCTACGAGCACCTTGCCGGCCATGTCATGCCGGTACAGCCATACGATGTGACAGCCACCGCCGCGGCGCTCCGAGAGGCGATGTGTGGCACCGGTAGCGCGCCGCGTGGCTTCCCCGGCCGGCACGCCGAGCTGCGTCATCTACTCGCCGGGCAGGGTGCTGCCGGCTGGCTGGCCCAGTTGGCCGACTCCGACCCGAGGGAGAGCCAACGATGACCCACGGTACGGCCGGACCGCGCAGTCCGGCGCGCGACTTGGTACTGGCACACCTGCGGCAGCGGGGCACGCTGCCCGACCCGGTGTCGCTGCCGGTCGGCATCCCCGGTGTGACGGTGCGCCAGGACGGCCGGCTCGCGGTCGACGGGTATCTCGCCGCCGCCGAGCCGCGCCGGCTGTCGGATCTGCTCCGGGCCGGTGGCCACAACCCGGTGTACCTGGCCGACCGGGCCGCGGCCGCGGCCAGCTGCCGGCACGGGTACGACCCGTTGCTGTACTGGGCCGTGCGGCACTTCCTGCCGCCGCGGCAGCTCGACACCGAGCGGTGCGTACCGGCCAGCGGGCCGGACGGCAGCCTGCCGCACGGTCCCGGATACCTGCTGGCCGACCTCGTCGTGTACCAGCCGGGCGTCCTACCGGGCGGCGAGCCGTATCGGTCGACCGGACACTGGAACCTGCCTGGTCAGCTCGAGGTGTTCCAGACCTTGACCGGTCGCGTCGCCATGCTGGTCGCCGGTCACACCGTGAGTGGAAAACCCTTTGTCTACCAACAGGTCTGCGGTCCTGGCGAGATGATGGCGGTCCCATTCGGCATCTGGCACACCAGCTATGCGCTCGACGGACCGGCCGCGGTGTTCAACGTGACCACCGACCTCGGCGCCGGGGAGGCGGGACGACCCGCTGCCCTTCTGCACGGCGGGCAGTCGCACGGCACCGGTACCCGGGACGGGAAGTACCGGCGGGCCGAGCCGCTCGCGATCACCGCCCGGTGGCATGGTGCCCGGCTGGAGCACGTGGGTAGCCCGGCGGCGTTGCGAGCCTGGGGCCAGCCGGCCGGCGCGCCACGGACCGACTGGCTGGCCGGTTGGCTTGCCTGCGGCGAGTCGCTAGCCGACCTGCACCTGTATGGCGCACCCACACGGCTGACCGCTCTGGTGCAGGCGGCGCGCGAGGCTTACCACCAGGACTGGCCGGTACACGACGGTTTCCACCCCGCCTGAGCCGAGGAGCAGCCGAATGGCACGGTCGAAGTCGGGCTGGCGCGGGCCGGGGCCGGCCGAGCCAGGACGGATCGTCGACGACGCTATCGCCGCGGCCACCAGCTGGGGTGCAGCACACCTGGAGGTGATCCTGCTCCGCCATGGGCAGCCGAAACCGGACGCACGTCGGCGCGCCGACGAACGGCTCGACCCGCCGCTGAGCGAACTGGGCCGCCGGCAGGCCGAGGCGACCGGGATGCTGTTGTCGACCGAGCCGGTGACCGCGGTGTACACCAGCGATCTGGACCGCGCGGCGCAGACCGCGCGAATCGTGGCGGACGCGCTCGGCCTGTCCTCGCGGCCGGTCCCGCAGTTGCGGGAGATCGAGTTGGGCGGGGCGGTGATGGCCGCCGGAGCTGGACTGGACGCAGCCGGCTGGCATCGGGCTGCGGCCGAGTTCGCCACCGGCGGTCGGTGGGACACGCTGGTACCGGCCGAGCCTGGGCCGCGGTTCCGGGACCGGGTCCGGGCCGCGATCGGGGCGATCGCCGCCCGGCACGGTACCGATCGGACCAACGGCACCACGGTGATCGCCTGCCACAACGGGGTGATCAACGCGCACCTGGCCGACGTGCTGGGACTCGACCGTGACTACGCGCTACGCCCGGCACACGCCTCGCTGACCCGCTGCTGGTATGCCGCCGGCCGGTGGACGGTGTACAGCGTCAACGAGACCGCCCACCTGGCCGCTGAACTCCGCACGAGCTGACCCGCCGCGCGAGGCACCCGGCGAGCGTGGCCGCGATGCTCAGGACCGAACCGGGACGGCCTCGCGGCCCACGGCGACTCGTCAGCCTTGTGGGTGCCGAATAGGTCATCCATGTCATGCAACCTGGGTATATTCGTGGATCAGTCCGCCGAGCCGGTCGCGGCGTTGGAGGCGAAGGTCGGGTGATGATGCGACCTGGGGTAGTGGTCTGAGTGGTGCTGCTTGATGCAATGCCCGGTGGGGGCGATGGGCCGTTGAAGTGTGCCACGTACTCGGCCAGCATTGTCTTGAGGTGGCGGCGGTTGACGATTAGCATCCGGTCGAGTAACTCGCGGCGGACGGTGCCGATCCATCGCTCGGCGATAGGGTTGGCTCGAGGCGCACGCACCGGTGTGCGCAGGATCCGGATGCTTTGGTTGGCGAACACGGCATCGAAGACGCCGGTGAACTTGCTGTCGCGATCCGGATCAAGAACGCGAAGCCCGCCAGACGGTTATCGAGGTCGGTCAGGAGATTCCGGGCGGTCTGGCTGGTCCAGGCACCGGTGGGGTTCGCGGTGATGCCGAGGAGGTGGACGCGGCGGGTGGCGTGCTCCACGACGAACAGCACAGAGAGCCGGTGCGGCAGCAGGGTGTCGACGCTGAAGAAGTCGGTGGCGAGGATGCCGTGTGCTTGGGCGGTCAAAAACTGCCACCAGGTGGGGCCGTTGCGGCGCGGCGGGGTCGATGCCGGCTCGCTTGAGGAGTGACCATACGGTGCTAGGCGCAATCTGGTGGTCGAGCCCGGCGAGTTCGCCGTGAATCCTGCGGTGCCCCCAGGTCGGGTTCTCCGAAGCCAGTCGCAACACCAGCTGACGCACCTCGGGTGCTGTGGACCGGCCGCTGGTGCGGCGTCGGGGCTGGGTTCAGCGCCGGGTCACCAGATCTCGGTGCCAGCGCAGCACTGTGGCGGGAGTGACGATTCGATGCACTCGGCCAGCCTGGGATAGCAACCGGCTCAGCGCTGCGAAGACGGCTCGGTCTGCCCAGGACAGCCGCGGTCTGCTCACCTGGCGACGCAGTACGGCGACCTCGTGCCGCAACACCAAGATCTCCGCGTTCTTCGATCCTGAGCTCCGGGCCAGCAGGCCGAGCCAAGCCACGACCTGGCAGAAGATCAGATACATCAGTCGCATAGCCACGGCGGGCGATCATGCCCGAGGACCGCTGCCAGCGATACCGCAGGTCACCGCTGTGGATGACCAGTTCGGCACCCACAGGTCGGTGCGGTGGTCATGACGGGCTCCCTTCAGAGCGGTCCGGCATTCACAGCAGCTCGGCAGCGACGGCGATGTCCTCGGCCCTGTCCGGTGCGAACGGCTTCTCCGAGCATCCTGGAGCACTCCCGCGGCGGCGAGCGGATGGAGTCTGTGGTTGGTCGAACGGTTCCACGCCTAGACGGTGAATTCGTGTTGGGCCAGCGCTGAGCCGATGATGCCGGTACCGAGGATCGTGACAGTTGTCCTGGGATGCCGACGAGTGGGCGAGCAACAACAGCAGGTTCAGCAGCCGGAGGAAGATCAGGGAGAGCAGACATAACGACACGGCGCACGATCATTCCCCGCTGGCCGGGCCGTATCGATCACCTAGGTCAGCGGCACAGGCCGACTTCTGGAATCCCACAAGGTCGCATGACATGGACGACCTATTCGGCACCCACACGCTGTATCGCATTTCCGAGCCCCACAGGATGGCCGAGACAATTTGAACAGGTTCAAGACTGCGCCCAGTCGCCGCAGTCTTAGTACACCAAGGCGCTGGTTATATGCGTGCATCGAGTTTTGGCAGTACAAGTATCACCAGCTCAGATCCAACAGTCGTGCGCCAGCAGATACACCAGCGAGTAGATCATGACGGGCATCGTGGCGGATCACCCAACCCGAGTGACCGTCGCCTACCCCACCAGCGCGGTCCCGCACCGGTCTCCGGTGCGGGACCGCGCTGGATGTCAGATGGTGCGAATCGAGTCGGCTTGCGGGCCCTTGGGACCCTGGCTCGACTCGAATTCCACACGCTGGTTCTCGTCCAGGCTGCGGTATCCGTCACCCTGGATGGCGGAGAAGTGGACGAACACGTCGGGGCCACCCCCGTCGACGGAGACGAAGCCAAACCCCTTCTCCGCGTTGAACCACTTCACGACGCCCTGTGCCATGTGCTCTCCCTGTGAAATCTGATGCCTGGGCCGACACCGTGCCAGCCCACGGTTGCGCGGACTACGCATCTAGGAGGAACAAGTCCCCGACCGGAGCGCGAAGCCCATAGCCACACATTCCACGGACGCTTCGCAACGAAACGGGGAACTACATGACCACAACCCATCATCACACTAGCACCTACCGGCACAGTTGGCGGCGGACAGCCATGCCCGGTCGGCGGGGGTGTAGTGGACCCGAGAGATCTGTCGGCGCAACACGGCGTTCTCGTGCCGCACCACCAGCAGCTCGGCGTCTTTGCTCAGATCTCGCCGCGCCAGCACGGCTATCAAGCCGAACAGACAACACACGAGCCGTGCAAGATCGACAAGTAGCAGCATCCGACGATCATCCGTGACCGACCAGCACACCAGAAGTGCAGGTCAGGATACTGCATTGTGTTTCCGAGCCCTACAGGGCGCGACCTTGATTCCCAAGGTGGCGAGTTCACCGTGGATTCTGCGGTAACCCCAGCTGGGGTTGTCGCGCGCCAGGCGCAGGACGAGGGCTTGAATGCTGCGGATGGTGGGACGTCGGCCGGGTTGTGTGGGGCGAGAGACCCTGGAGTGGCGGCGACGCAGAAGGTCGCGGTGCCCACGCAGGACGGTGTCGGGGGAGACGATCAGGTGGAGCCGTCGCAGCGTTGGTCGGGGGATCATGGGGAGCAGGGCGGCGAGAAACGCCCGGTCCGCTGAGGTGAGCCGGGGTTTGTCGACTTGGCGCTGCAGGACGGCGAGTTGGTGGCGCAGCACCAGGATCTCGATGTCTTTGTCGGTGTTGCTCATCGGCAGTAACCACAGGAGCGTGACCATGCCGGTGAGGGCGAGGTAGGACAGTCGCACGAGCACGGCGGACGATCCTCGCCTGCCCTGTCCTGCGGTCCTCGGTGGGGCCGAGAAGGTGCAGGTCACAGACCACGGATGAGGTTTTCGGCACCCACACCGCTACGCGCCCTGAGGAGGCTTGCAGGCTGTGCAGCCAGGCACTACGGCTGGCCCGGTCGACGGTGGTGACGATCTGCAGCAGGAGTTCGTCAACACGGCCAGCGGGGATGCTTTGAGGTGTTCATCGTTACCAGGAGCAGGAGCGAAACAGGAGCCGTGACTGTTCCGGGACTTACCCGAACTGCTGTCAACTGCTGCCGAGGGACCCGTCATGTGCAGGGGATTCTCTATTTCCGCAGGTCAGCAGATTGTGTGAATAACCCTGGGGGTCAAGTGACCGTATCACGTCAGGTCAAGGGGTCGCGGTCTCTGCTCCGGGCCGCTGCGATCAAGCTCTGATAATCCAGTCTACTGGCACGAGGGTGGTGGGGTCTTACTCGGGCTTTCGGGTGAGCTTTCGGTTCTGGCTGGTGGGGATGCGGGGTGTCGCTGCTGGTGATCACGAGGGGAACTTCGCCCTTACTGGCCTTGGGCTCTTTGGCTGGGCACTTTCACGTTGCTGGTGGTCGGGTTTGAGTGTGTCGTTTTGATGTTCACGGTTGGTCAACGTCTGACTTGAATGTCCAGGACATGTGACGGATTTTTGGCACCCTACACACGAGGCCGTCATCGCCCGCATCCATGAACTCCTCACCCAGCTCGGCGAGGACACCCAACTCAACATCACAGGCACCTGCCACTGACAGCAGCATCAAAATGTCCAGATAAACGCGAGGTCACCAGTGTGGTCCCCTCGGTGGGCCACACCGTGGTTAGCCAGCTTGTCGGTGGGCCGCAAACGGATTCGTCACCTCCCGGATCCGGATGCGGGTGGGTCCCTGACGGATGATGGGGCCACGCGGGGATCAGCCGTGTGTGGTCCCGGTCAGGAGCCGTTTTCGGTCAGGAACCGGTCCACGCCGTTGACTGCTTGGAGGTGGTTGGCCTCGACCAAGGGGTAGTGCGAGGCTGCCGGGATGATCGTCGTGGTGACTTTGGGGCTGCCGGTGTAGCGGGCGGCTTGCTGGTTGGCGGCCAGGGGTTGCGGGCCGAACACCGCATCGGCGTCTCCGAAGATCACCTGAACTGGCACGTCGATCGTCCCGAGCAGCGCCACATCGGCCGCGATCGCGGCCGGGATCGACTGCAGTTGGCCGCACGGGTCCGGGTGCAACGGCGGCACCGCGGCCCGGACGTCGGGCGCGGCGCTGTGGAAGTAGAACTTGTCCCGCGAGTTCTTGAAGAACGCCGCGTAGTTCGTTGGAGCACCCTGGTCGCCGCTCTGCGCGCAGCGGCCCAGCACGTCGGCCAATTCCTGGACGGTGAATGGGGTGGCGGCGAAGTCGCCCCAGGACATGTTGATGACGGCATCGACGTCTTTGAAGGTGTAGGCCTCGATATGCGAGGTCAGCCCGCCGACCGAGGATCCACCGATGTTGACTTTGCTGAACTTCACCGGCGGGTGCGATCCGGCGTGGTAGCTGCCGTTGCGCAGGGCCTGGACCATCTGGTGGGCGACGTCGGCCTCCGAGCCGAAGCAGGTGGCCTCGCCGGGCGGCCTGTCGCTGGCTCCGTAACCGAGCCGGTCGACGATCACCGAGGTGTGGCCGCGTTCGGCGAGCTGGGTGGCGAAGTCGTAGTCCGCTACGCCTTTGAAGTTGAAGTAGTACTCGCCCCAGGTGACCGCATGCAGGTACAGCGTCACTGCGGTGGGGTGCTCCAGGGCGGAGCGCGAGGCCACGATGTGTCCCCGAACCGTGTAGTCCTTCCCGTCGCTCTGACAGGCCACGAGGGTGTGGTTGGTGTTCTTGACGCTGAATGTCACGGGGACTTCGACCACGGGGCCCTGGCTCGCCTGCGCGGTGGCCGGCCCTGCGGCCGTCAGTGCAGCCGTGGCCAACACAGCGAGCAAGCCCGCCATCACGGCGCGCACTTTCTTGGTCAGTCTTCCCGACATCATCCACCCATCTCGTGATATCTCGCCCCAGCGTCCTGGGGCCAACGAGCTAGGTAATCGGATGGTTACGGAGAGTTCACGAAGGAGACAGTGCATAATCAGGTGGCAACCGTCACGCGGCCGGGTGCCGCCGGTGACCAGGATGACGGGTGCCCCCATCCTGGTAGCCAAGAATGCCTTTGATCTCACGACATACTGGCAACTATCTGCCCAATATGGACAACCTTGTCCATATGACGGTCCATTAACTCCAGTCCCCTGAACCCTACTGAAGACTTGATGTTTTTGTCGGTGTTGCTCATCGCCGGTAACCGGAGAAACCTGATCATGCTGGTGAGGGCGAGGTAGGACAGTCGTAGGAGCACAGCGGATGATCCTCGGGTGAGCCTGTCCACCGATCCTCGGTGGGCTCGGGAAGTTGCAGCTCACAGCACACGGATGAGGTTTTCGGTACCCACAACGCTCCTCCTACACGAGAAATGTGCCCGTTCGACCCTGAGAGCACAGCCCTGCGGCGCGGTGGAGCAGGAGCGAAATGGGAGCGGGGAATATCCCCGTGATGACCTGAATTGCGGTCAGTCCGAGTCAACGGACCCGCTTTATGCAGGGGATTCTCCGTTTCCCCTGGTCAAGGAATTGCGGGAACAGCACTGGGGGAGAAGTGGCAACATACCGTCAGGTCAAGGGGTCGCAGTCCCTACCCGGGCCGCTGCGATCAAGCTCTGGTAATCCAGTCTAGTGGCATGAGGGCGGTGGTTGGGCCTTACCCGGGCTTTCGGGTGAGCTTCTGGCTCCGGCTGGTGGGGATGCGGGGTGCCGCTGCTGGTGATCACGAGGGGGAATCTCGCCCTCATTGGCCTTGGACTCTTTGGCGGAACACCGTCATGTCGCTGGCGGTCGGGCTTGAGTGTGTCGTTTTGATCTTCATGGCTGGTCAACGTCTGGCATGAATGTCCAGGTTAGGACATGTGACGAACTTTTGGCACCCTACAGGCTCGCTACCGGGATCAGTTCGTCTGCCACATCAAAACGCCGTTAAAGGTCACTCCGTTGAAGCCGCCCGGGCCGGCTGAGCCGTTCGCGCCCAGCTGCAAGACCCAGTGGCCCCAGGTGCCCTGCGCGAAGGTGCCACCCCCGGCTGAGGGCACCGTCACGCCGCCCTGGGGATGCTCGAGTGTGGCCGCGACCTGAGCCCCAAGGTCCAGGTCTCCGCCTAGTAGGAACTCTTTGAAGTGCAGTTTCAGCAGGTTCATCGATATTTGCTGAAAAATGTGTGGGTTGTGGAGCTGGTCGGTGCCCCCGCTGATTTGGTATGTGAATTCTCCGAGCCAGCTGGCGTGCTGCCAGAAACTGGGGTGATCCGGTCGTCGACGGTCATACCGGAAGTCACGAATTAGATACAACCGGGGAAAGCCGATCTGGCCGAGGACGGTGAACGGGACGTCGGTTGGTTGATTGCCGGCGGGGTTGACGGTGATCCCTGCCCCGACGGCGCCGACCGCCTCCGGGTCCTGATCGGTGTTGTCGGTGGCTTGTGCCGGGGCGGGGGTGATAGGTAACTGGCGCGGCACCGAGGCTGCGGTCGGTGGGGAGATCGGTATCGGTGCGGGGATCGTGGGTGTCGTAGGATCGCGTTGCACGACCGGCGGCCCGCCACTGGCGGCTAACCGTGCTACTGCGGCGTTTCCCGCTAGTCGTTGCAGCCTCAGTATGGTGTCGACGTTGGGCGATCCCCTGAGCGCGTCCCTGGGACGGACGGGGGAACGACCGCCCGCTCCTGGAGCTGCCCGACGCTGCTTGAACTCATGCATCCTTCGCTCTCCTTCCGCGTGGGAAGCCGACCGCAGTTCATTCTCGTCGCCGCACAAGGCCAACCCCTGCCCCTTCGGGCATCATTTCGGGCAGGCCAGGATCGAACGTGAGGAACATCGCTGGGCGCTGTTGCGTTGTTGCGTGGTGGGCAAGGTTGGGCGCGGCGGTGCATAGCTCAGATGGCGAGGGCGAGTTCGGTGAAGACAACCCGTCATGGGTCCCGAATAGGTCATCCACGTTATGCGACCTGGCCATATTCGTGTATCAGCCCACCGAGCCGGTCATGACGTCGGAGGTGCAGGTCGGGCTGTGACACGGGCGGTGGGAGTGGTCTGAGTGGTGCTGCTTGATGTAGTGCGCGGTGGGGGCGATGGGTGTTGAAGTGGTGTTCGTACTCGGCGAGGACTTGGCGTAGGTGTCGGGCGTTGAGGATGAGCATTCGGTCGAGGAGTTCTCAACGGAGACCGCCTATCCAGCGTTTCATGATCGCGTTTGCTTGGGGTGACCGGATCGGGGTCTAGATGATCTGGATACCCTCGCTGGTGAAGATCGCGTCGAACGTGCTGGTGAACGTCGAATCCCGGTCGCGAATCAGAACTGACCTGCGTAACAAGGTCGTCAAGGTCCATGAACAGGTTGCGGGCTTGCTGGGCGACCCAGTCTGCGGTGGGATGTGCGGTGATGGCGAGGATGCGTATCTGGCGGGTGGCGTGTTCGACGACCGCGAAGCAGGACAGCCTGGTGAGCAGCACGGTGTCGCAAGGGAAGAAGTCGCAGGCAAGAATTCGGTGTGCTTGGCCGCGCAGAAATTTGGTCCCGGTGGGACCCGAGCGTCGCGGGGACGGATCTATGCCGGTGCGTTGGAGAATTGCCCAGACGGTGGAGGCGCCGACCTGACGGCCCATGCCGGCGAGTTCTCCGGCGATGCGTCGGTAGCCCCAGCCTGGGTTCTCGGCCGCCATGCGCACAATCATTTTGTGCCGTGACGGTGAGGTGGGTGGGCGTCGGTACCTGTGGTGCTTGCCGGTGCATCGTCGTGTGATCAAGCTGGTGTGCCATCGCAAGGGTGTGCCGGGAGTGATGAACAGGTCCCTGCGACGTGCCTTGGACAGTAGCCGGGCCAGCGCGCTGATGAGGGCGCGGTCTGCCCAACTCGGCCGAGGGCGTGCGATTTGCCGACGCAAGACGTTCACCTGGTGGCATAGCACCAGGATCTCCGCGTTCTTGGATTCCTCCGATCGCATGAGGAGCGCTATTCAGGCGCTGAGCTGACAGAAGATCAGATACACCAGTCGCAACATCACGGACACGGATCATGCCGAACCGAACCGGCCTGACATCACCCCAGGTCAGCGCCGTGGCCGAATATCGGGCACCCACAGGAATCTCGTTCTCACTGGTCTTGGGCGCTATTTGGCTGAATATCTTCACGTCATTGGCGGTTGGGCTTGAGTGTGTCGTTTTGATCTTCATGGCTGGTCAACGTCTGACATGAATGTCCAGGCCAGGGCATGTGACGGACTTTTGGCGCTCTACAGGCCCGGTATCCCGGGGAAGCGACACCTCGTGGCGGACCTTCCTGCACGCTCAGGCCGACGGGCTGCTCGCCTGCGACTTCTTCCACCTCGACACGATCTTCCTCCGTCGACTGTACGTGTTCTTCGTGTGCGCCACGAGGCGCTGTTGTTGTTTCCGGATGGAGGTGAGAGACCGTCCATTTCTTCGTCGTCGTAGCGGCGAGGTGAAGCTGGAGGCAGCCTGATCCGGGGGTCGCCGGGGAGGGTGGGAGCAGCCTCGACGAAGTCGCGTCGGTTCAGGACTGCCGGATGGGCCGGGCGTGGTGAGCGAGACGGGAAGGTATACGCGAGAAACCGGTGTTGTTACGCCTCTTGAACACGTGCCAGCTCGAAACCCGGTGGATCTGGGCTGGTGTGCGGTGCGCACCCATTCGTGATGGCGGGTGGGGAACTTCTGGCAGGGTCTGCGAAGCCTGGGCTGGGAGACCATGGTGAAAGTCTACGGCGTAGCCATGGTGAAGACCGCAGGGGTAGAGCCGGGTGCCTAACCCGTCAACCGGGCAACAGTGAACGTGGGAACCATCCGTGACCGTTCCCCTCTTTTTTCCGCTCCCAGCCAGGGAGATCGAGGGGATAGGCGCGACGCCGGCTGAAGGTGCGGGTGGGGCGGAGCC
>CAWGMP010000005.1:0-527662 GCA_963823755.1 uncultured Actinomycetota bacterium | reverse complement strand
CGTGGTTGGCCGTCGATTTCTTGCTTGATGAGGCATCCCTTGCCAGTGTCACTCAAAGGCCGGGCTTACGCATAGATGCCATCCGGACCGGCGTAACGATCGGGATTGGAGTAGGAGGGGCGGTAACACTGCTTCTGGCTGCACGCAGGCAATGGCTCGGTGAGCGAAGCCAGGCGCATACTGAGGACGATGCCCTTGAGCGGCGAGCAACCGATCTATACGCGAAAGCGATAGATCAGCTTGGGTCCGGGAACGTGGCAGTCAGGCTTGGCGGCGTGTACGCTTTAGAACGTCTCGCTAGGCAGCATACAGGGATACGGCAATCAATCGTCAACGTGCTCTGTGCTTATCTTCGCATAAAATTGACTATCAGTAGTGCGAACCATGACGCCGACGATGGGGACAAAGAGCGACACGTTCGCCTTACGGTTCAAGAGGTACTGTTTGGCAACCTGCGATACAATGATGCTAGGGGGAGACAAGAGGCATGGGCTGATATTGATCTGAATCTGCGCGGTGCATACCTCAAGGATGTTGATTTATCCAACCGTCAGGTTCGCTCGTTAGATATGGCAGACTGTCATCTCTTCGGGCGGTCCAACTTCGACAGCCTTCGTGTCACTCGCAACGCGTCATTCGAAGGTGCACTGTTCACGGAGGACGCAACCTTCTTTGGTTCAGTTTTTATGGAAATGACTAATTTCAGTAGCGCGCGATTCGAAGAGAAGGTGGCATTTATACGTGTAAGCTTTGTTGGCGATGCGACTTTCAAGGCGGCCCACTTTTTGGGAGACTGTTGGTTCACGAATGCCACTTTTGACGACGATGCAGTCTTCAGTAAGGCTGAATTCCATGGTACAGCCGACTTCATTGATGCAAGATTTCACGCGGCGATGGTGTTTTTCGACGATATTCGATGGGTGGGTCCCGCACACTTCAACGATTCGTATTTCAAGGGTCGTGTTCACATCATACAGTGCGAGTTCGTTAGCGACTGCGTGTTCTCGAACGCGCGGTTTCTTGATCTCGCAAATTTTGCTCACGGCAAATTCTTAAGCGGTGCTTTTTTTGGCGGGGTTGAATTTAACGGCGCTTGGTTTACCGATGCAGAGTTTGCGAAAGTAGCCTGCTTTGCGGGCGCACAAGTCAAGGCCGTAGCTTACTTCAATCGATGCATGTTTGAGAATCATCTGATCCTGGATAAGTCACGTTTCGATGCGATGTTAGATCTGTCCGGTTCGCATCTATACAGAGAACTTCAAACTGAGCATGCGACGTTCGCCGCAGGTGCAGATTTTAATGATGCACTTATTAGCGACGTTGCACTCGATACAGTCAACGATCTCTGGCCCTCGCGATGGAAAGCGACACGTGTTCCGCATCGGAAAGACGGGTCCTGCTTTGAAATTAACTACATGAGAAGCGCGCATACCGCAACCGAGCATGACCACTAAGGCCCGTGCAGTATCGCTGTTCGAGTCTCGACCAGGTGACATGCGCCGCGCGGATCGGCGTTTGGACTACTTGCCTTGCGTGCTGATCACCTTTGGTCTGCGGTCTTCGATATTGTGGCCGAACGCAAGGGTAAGAGTCCGCACGCTTCGAGTTGGGCATCGAGTGTTTTCACAGCATGGGTAGCTGCCCAGGGTTGCATCAATGCTCGGGTGGTGTGGAGTTCTGCTGTGAGTCGTGGGTATAGGTGAGCGTGGGTGGCGGCGTCGCCGAGGACACGTGTGGCTTCGGCGATGTCTTTAGACAGGACGAGGGCGTAGCCGAGTCGTACTTGGCATAGTGTGTATCTGCCGACATATGTGGGTAACCCTAATCATGATTGAATCAGGCTAAGGTGTCACCGAAACTAAATTTGCAGAGGTCAACTCGTCATCACCGGTTGCCCACTCGTCGAACAATTTAGCCAGCCGTTCTTTCGTCTTTTCGGTGAGGATCTGCCTGGCGTCATCGCCGAGTGGTTTCAGGGCGTGTTCACGCACCTCCTTGTGTTTTTCGGGTGCTGGACAAGTGAACACGGCCAGAATCCGCAGGTTGCGTAAGGCTTCCTCTCTAGTGATGATGCTTAGCAAGGGAACCTGGGCGACCATCGCTCCCTTAAATGCTTGCCACACCCTGTCCACCACAATATCCACAACGTGGTTCGTCACATGTGACCGTTTGGCGTCCATGGACGAACGGCGGATCGCCCGCTTCACCACCTCTTTGGCCGTCTCCGGGATCTTGTCGAGGGCATGTCGGGTAGTTTCGATCATCCGAACGATGCCTATAAACAGATCACACCAACCGTGATACGCCAGCTCGCGTTTGATATCTCTAGCGCTCTTGGTATCGCCAAGTTCTGCCGCGATCTCCGGCCAGGTGGATGTCATCGCTCTGGCGAATATCTCCACCTGTTTAACCGTCGGCAGGGGAACGTCATCCGGTTCACTGCGCTCCGAATCCTTAGATTGCGATTCGGCTCCACTGCGATCCTTAGGTCCGACTGATGTCACCCGTACTGACATTGATGCGCCAGGCTCGGCACATGTCATCACCTGGTCCACTGACGGGTACGGAACATAATCTGGCTCACCGCTTTCCGACCGCTCAGATTGCGATTCGGATTGACTGCGATTCTCAGATTCGTCGCCTGGTTTCGCCTGTCCCAGCTGTGATTCATGGGGTTCGGGAGTGTCGCTTAGGGAGCTGGTTGGCTGGTCGCTCGATTCGGGTTGGCTCCTATCTCCAATGGTTGCGTTACGCGGTTGACGTTGCTCTGGTATCACGCCCGTGTTGCCGACCCTTTGGTCAGCCAGCCAGTCTACGATGTCCAGCCGGGCTAAGTCGGTGCTGGCCGCCCTGCTCTTCTCGTTCGATCGCTTCCGTTGGGGATGGAAGTGTTTTGCCCAGTGCGCATCGACCTGCTGCCGTCGGCTCTGCCGTTCGTTGTCAGCCTCGTAGGCCAGGCTCACCCAGCCCTCCCAGCCATGCAGAGATCCACCGCAGCCCGTACAACGACACACGTGCCCTACAGCCCTTGCGCAGTTGATGTTGTGGTTTCCGCTGCCTGATGCCACAGTCGCCCCCAAAGAGCCGTGACACGATCATGTATGATTGCGCGGACACATAGTACCGCTAATAGGGCAATATCCTGTCACTCACATGTGTGACACCTTGTATTGACACCTACAATTAGGTTTATTCAGACGACACTGTCGGGATCGATGGCCCCACCCATCGTGATGACGGGGGATCAGGCTCAGACCTCCGGAACTTGAGTGACGGTCGCAGCTGAGGTTCGTGAGCCGTTTTTTGATCTTGTAGGTGATGCGAGCGGGGTCGCTTGGAGGATCTGGCGCCGGGATGTTGAACTCGTCGAGCAGCAGTCGAGTGATCTTGGGGCTGGGTGGCGTGTCGATCGCGACGGTGATTGACCTGGTGGTGTAGGTGATCTGTCCGCCGCTGCTGCGTCAGCCACGGCGAACCTCATCTCTTTCGGGAACAAGCCGATTCCGGAAAGGCCACGTCACGGGCACGTCCCTCAACCGATTCCGGAGGTCTGAGGCTGCAGAGGGCTCGGCCTAACGCATAGGGGGCGCGTGTTCCCGTGACGGCGCTTATATTGCTCGCGCACAGCTTCGGCTTCGTCATCAGCGTTCATAACCAAGCTCTTGATGCAACAGGCCGCGTTCTGGTCGATCACGCTTTCGTTGTGGCGGGTGGCGAGATTAATGATTTGCGGTTCGCACACTGACACAGTTGCCACGACAAAGCCACAGGTCACCGCCGGTGGTGGACCTAACGTGTCAGCATAAGAACCAGGCCCTCTTGGCTGAAGGGCCTGAGATCAAGCTCCGTCCGATTGGTACTCGCCCGCAAGAGTATGCGTGGCCACTTCTCCGCTGACGAACTACAAACCATGATCGACCTCTACAGGTCCGGTGTCACAGCCGAGCAGATAGCCCAAACGTCTTAAGGGTCTTGACACATTTGTGCGAAGTTCTCGATTTTTCTCTTCCTTTAGGTCGGATTATCTCTGTCCGGTACGCCAGTGCTTCCAGGGCGAACCTGCGCCGGGGACGCAGAACCGTCGCTACGCGACCGCCCTTCGTGCGGCCCTGGACACCCTGGCATACCGGCTGAGCGCGGCTTCGTATCGGGGAGTGAGGGGTGAAAACGAGCCCATCACCAAAAACAAGAGCCGAAAAAATAAAGGAGGCCCCCGATGAAATACAGCCCGAGGGAGTCAACAATCATTGATGTCGCCGACCGTTTACGGGGCGAGATTATGAGCCTGGCGATCAAAAACGACATCGACTTATGGGCGGGTAATTTGCTCAAAGAGGTGAACCCTGAAGCATTCGACAAACTCCTAGAGAACTGGATGCGATTTACCGATGCGTGGTGCCGACCGGACCGGGACATGCCGGCAGCGGCAGAGGCTAAGCGCGAAGGCTTGAAGCTCCGCCACGCCGCCGCCGTGCAAATAGTGGACGCCTACCCGGAGATCATCACCCCATCCGGGGTTACATGGGAAGCTCACCAAAAAAAGATAAAAGAGCTTACCATACCCGAGGTGTTAACTGTCACGCTCAATAAGTCTTTAACTATGTCCGTTGTCGAACATGTCGATTACGGCACCGGGGTCATAACGTACACGGTTAAGGGTAAACGCTTATCCGGGACGGTTAGACTGTCCCCCGGCTATAGCGACAACATCGAAACGACACCTTCACGACTTTGGGTAAAGTCCGGCAGACGTTCGAGTGAGCCCGAACAGCACGATATTCTCACGATTAACGGCATCCCGATTGACTGCCGGTATTCCGTTGATCTTGAAGGAAAACCTACCAATCCACACAATCGGCATTTTCAGATCAACCGCGCAGGACACTACGGATGGAATGACCTCCCTGATGCCACCCTTCGCTACGCCGAGAACGTCCTTGAAGCACTCACAAACTTGTGGATCAAGCGAACCGATACCGACGATCTTCTACACGCGGCGGCACAGTCGAACGCCTCCCAACGTCTTTCAGAGGAAGAAGAAAGGATCCAAACTCTCGCCCTCAAACTTGACGAAGCACGCGCCGAACTGGACGCGTCACACGAACGCGCCACCGTTTACCGCAAGCTTCAGCACGAACACCAAACTAAATCCTTAGCAGCCTCAGCGTTTGAAAACGACGGCTAAAAATCCTCAATGACAGCACCGCTGTTCTAGCACCTGGTGCCAGGCCGCCGCATCCCCCATTGCGACGGAGGTACACGCAGGCGACGACCGTTTCCCTTGCCTGGCTGCCCGGACCCCTGGCACCAGGTGCACCCCCTCGGAGCATCAATGCGGCTGTCTTTGCGGCGTCACTCACCCCCGAGGTTCTGACGGCGAGCTAGACAGAAAATACTCGCCCACCTGTCCACAAGGTTGGGATCAAGCCTGCATCATTGCCGGGCTATTTTCCCGCGACCGTTACGGTCGCGGGAAAATAGCCCGGCAATATAACGCCATACCTGCGCTGAACAGTCCTAGGACCCTGGCAACTCTGCCCCCGAATTACAATTTAGCCCGTTGCGACGCTTTCACCACCGCAGATCGTGGGGCCACGATGACCCGACCTCTTCCTTTCGTTTGATTACAAATACGTGCCGCGAAAATGACGAGGGTGCGGTGCCAGCTGCAATAAATGATCACTCCACTTTAACAGTTCCGTGAAGCATCCGATTGCTTTATATAGATCATTTCGTAGTTCCGACATCGTTATCCTCCGCGAACTACGATAACGGCGACTGCGCATTTTCCACTCTAGATCGACCTCGCGTTGCCCGAGTACGAATTGAACAGGTTGGAGATAGAGAGTTCCGTGTGCCAGTTCATTCCGACGATTCACCACAGAACGTAAGTCAGAAAGGAGACGTGATGCCGTTTCGTCTAGCAGAGCCCGATCTCCGAGAATTTTTTTGAGCATCTTTATGCGTGGACCAATCGTCTGTTCGTCCAGACCTCGCTGATAATCTTCCGGGTCAGTCGGATCAACAAGATAGAGAATAAATTCATCAATCAGATCTTCCAGGACAGCCACCTGCGCGATCACCAGGCCGCGACGTTCGTCGAGCGCTGAGCGTTCTGCGACCTCTCGCCAGTCGAGATCAGGACCGTCGGCGTGCGTGATCACGAGGTCGTCGCCAGAAAACACACAAATCGTCTTCTGAGTCGTCGTCGAACGATAACGACCGGATAGCCATGGGGCGATGATAGAGAGCTAGAGTTTGAACCTGCAACCCCCTTGACCCCCCACCACGGAGCAGTGCGCTCCGCGCAGTCTACTGCACAGATCAACAGCTTCATGAGGCTCATCTGCTGAGCACGGTTTGAGGCTTCGACTCCACCGTAGCGTTGATCTACTACGGCTTCCCGCAAAGGTTCGAAATCTAGTCGTCACCGCCCTGTCAAGATAAAAGAGTCCGGTGACCATCAAGAGGCCGGATTCCCGGTGGGACTCTACGGCCAGTAGAGCGCTAAGTGGACATGTCGGCAGAGCGATCCAAGCACTTACGTTTAAAACGTTTGAAACGTTTTATCTAAAACGTTTCAAACGTTTTGATATAGTTAGAATATGAATCAAAAAAATGATATGACATCTGTTGAACACGCAAATGAGTGCATGTTCCCCGCAGGCCCTGAGGGTCAGGTATGTGGCCGTCCCGTAACCACAAATAGTCAAGCTGTTACTGGCCGACGCCCCCAGTATTGTGACAACCCTGATCACACTCGCGGGAAAGCGTTTGCTGCGCGTCGCCGGTATGAGCTTGTCGCTGCTGGCAGCAACAACAGCCAGCATGACGCGACCCAAGCCGAGGATGCGGTACCCGAGCATCCCGTAACAGATGGCCGAGTCTCCATCGGCGCCCTGCTCACCAGGTTTGAGCAGTCCGGTACACAACTAGCCGCGATCCTTAACCGCGCTATCGAGGTCGTGCGTACTGTGTCCGATCCTGATGCGGCTAGCTACGAGGTAGAACAGAACAAACGTAAGACAGCTATCCAGATAGCCGAAGCCCAACGCGCGCAGGCCGCCGCTGAACGTGAAGCCAGCAACGCCCGTCAACAAGCCGCCCGCGAGGCCGAACAGCGCGCCCAGGCCGATGATGCAGCCGAACACGCGCTACGCCAGGTCCACCAGATCCAGGTTGAACTCGCCAACGCACTCAACGCCAAGGCCCACGCTGAGGCAGAAAAAGAATCCGCACATCAAGCCGCCGAACACGACCGCGCCACGATCCAAGTGTTACGGCAGCAACTAGAACAACAACACCAAGACCACCGCCGCGATCTCGCTGCCCTCCGGCAAGAAGCCCACGACGAGCGCGCCACACTTACCCAGCACTACACCGACCAACTCACGACACTCTTAGCCACCATTCACCAAACCAGCGACCCCACCCAAATCAAGCCCGCTACCGCCACACAAAAGGCTCAACACAACCCGCTACACCACACGAAGAAAAAACAAGGTCAAACAGACATACCCAAAGATAAAACCGCAAAATTATAGGTCGCCCGTTGTCTCATTTCTTTCGATTCGATCACTTCGGATGAAAAGATGTTTTACCGCAGTGATCTATAAAATAAGACTCCCGCGTGTCACCACTTGAATCAAGTTCTGCCATTGATTTGACGTGACGAGAAGGATATTTTTATCGGGATTCCGGCTATCGCGAACACCGACGAACTCTGCACTTTTTGCGACTTCGATGCAGTTGCTTTGGGCTACACTGCGGCTGCTTTTTCGCCAGGGTGTTTTGTCGTAACTAATAGGATTGATCTTGCTCATGGCTGGTGTAAATTCTTTCCGTGCTTTGATTGGCGAGTGCCGATATTAGCTTGATTGATTCGTTGGGGTCATGGGAACGTTTAGTGAGCGGCTCGTGTGTAGATCGCGATGTGGTTATCTTCGTCGAGAAATAGAGTCAGGGATGCTAGCTCGATATGGACCATTCTGGTTTTGTCGGCGTATTCCAAGATGACGAATGGACCGTATATTGCGGGATGTGGCCCTGTTTTGATCGGTAATATTTGAATCACAACATTTGGGTGTGAGGCGGATTCGATAAGGTGGCGCAACTGTCGGGCGTGAGCATCGGCATCACCGAAAGGCTTCATCAGGACGCTCTCGTCGATGATTGCATGCAGCTTGAGAGGGCGGGCCTGGCTCAGGCGTATCTGCCGGGCCATCCGGCTAGCTACTAATCTGTCTACTTCCGAGTTGGATAGATTCGGCGCAGCGCCTTGAATGGCTGACCTGGCGTATTCGGCTGTTTGTAGGAGACCGGGAATTATGGAGGCTTCGTAGTTACTAGCGGAGGTGGCATCGGCTTCCAGCTCGGTCCAGGCTTGCCAATTTTCTGGAAGGGTGCGGTCGCTGCGTAGACGTAGCCAGGCACGTTCTTCTGCTTGGTGAAAATCGTTGAGCATTTCATCACGGTCTGGTCCGGTGACGTTATAGAGATCTAGCAGTGTTTCGAATTGGTCCCGGTAGATTCCGGCATTCATTTTCTCTACTCGGGTGATCTTGCTTGCGTCCATGCCGGTGGCTTTGGCAACATCAACGATGTTGAGCCCCGCACTCGTTCGACGTGCGCGTAGCGCTGCTGCAATGGGTCGTGATCGAACGGACGGTTGACCTGCCCGCTGTGCCATTTTGACGATCACCTTTCCAGGTTTTTTAATTCATTTCACAGTCTAGTTTAGAGCTTTTGCGACCAAGTGCTCACTCTATTGGCCTAACCAAACCTTGAAATATCAAAACAATCAGACAAGTATCAACGCATATTGAAATTCGCTAACGCAAATTGTGTTAGTTGTTGATGGGGAGCGGGACGCAAAGCGTGACACAGGACCAGGAATCGGCAGAGGGCGGGGACGAACTCAGATTTATTTACGCTCAACCGAAAGACGGGCGGACAGTAGTAGTGGCACGGTCACAAGTGCTGTGGGTTAAGGCTCACGGGGATTATCTATGGCTACACACCAAATCCGGAGAGAGCTATTCCAAGCGAGAAACCTTAAAAAACCTAGAACACCACTGGGAAAAGCACTGTTTCGTGCGAATTCATAAATCATATTTGGTATTTCTCCCTTGTGTGCGGGAGCTGCGTCTAGGCGGCTGGGGTTGGGTCGTGACTGTAGGTTTCGGTGCTGGCGTTGCCGAGCTTCCAGTCGGTCGTAAAAGGGTTCCCCATTTCAAGCGGCTGTTGCAAGAAAGAGCCGCTGAGTCAACCCAAGAACGCCGGAACCCAAACGACTGAAAGCCCTAGATACGTCGGGAAAAAAATCAATTTCAATCACGGGCGAAAAGCAAGGTTTACTATGGAAGAGACGACATCATCCCGCGCTTCACACCAAGTGTGGCGACTTCGCTGCTACAGCGCCGACGGCACGTTAGAGACCTGTTCAATTGATTGGGATCGTAGCGATATCCGAGTCGATCGAAAAGTGGCATCAAGCGATTTTTTCGAACTCACCCCAGAAGCCGCTGCCGAATTTCGCGCCGCACTCGATGAATCAATCAAAGCAGTCAACGACTCCGAGCACCGATGGCCGATACTATGCTGCGATAGCGAGGGCAACCTAGAGGTCTGCTGGATAGAAACACACCGGGGCGCTCTTCGCATCGGGTGTGGCGATGCCAATGAACCACTATGGTTTTTCGAGCTACGCGAGAAAATGATTGACCAGTTCCGTGTCGCATTCGATGAAGCGCTACAGGGCATCGAAACATACCACGCCAGACAAGAGAAAGATATAGTAACCCCAGACGCTAACCTAATAGAACTATGGTCACCGGGAAAGGTGACACCTCGACCTTTTGTCTTATGTGAGGGGATTCCCCCCGTCATAATCGCGCTGGGCTTATCTTTCGAAGATTGCGCAAAAGTCGTGTGTTCGCTACGCGATGAAGGACTAACGTTCCCCACAGCCGAGAACGCCCGACAATTATTATCAACTCACGGCAACGTCCAACTCATCTGGCCAGACACTCTAGAGACAAACGAAATCGCATAGTCAACTTAACGCCCCACATCGGAGGTTCCGTATTCCACATTCGTTGATCAGGCTGGGTGTGAAGATAGCAGTCCGCATGCACGTAGTTGATCGTCGAGTGTTTTGATGGCGTGGGTGGCCGCCCAGGGTTGCATGAGTGCCCGTGCGGTGTGTAGTTCGTGGGTGAGCCGTGAGGACAGGCTTGCGTGGCTGGTGATATCAACGAGAACACGGGCGGCTTCATTAATGTCGTGGGACAACGCGAGGGCGTGGCCTAGTCGGACTTGGCAGCGTGCATACAGGTGAATATAGGTTGTGTGGTTAATTCGCGCCTGAGCGGTGTGGGCGGCTTCAACGGCTTCGCGGGGTTTACCCAGCAATGTGAGAAAGGTGCTGGTTTTACTGCCCAGGGTTCCTTCGTGAACCCAATATGCGGGTGAATCAGGGGCCGACCCGTTGACGGTGGTCAGGAAGTCGTGGGCACGGTCACACGCCCGCATACACGCTGTGTGCTGCTTATCTAGTGCATAGGCACCAGCGGCTTGTTCTTCCGCTAGGGCTTTCAGTCGTGGGTCACCTGTGCGGGTGGCGAGGCTGCGGGCGGCAGCCGCAGTATCCAGTGCGGTGGGTGTGTCGCCGCGTTGAAATGCCACAAAGCTGGCGTTGATGGCCGCATACGCGGCGCAGGTGGGATTACCCGCATAGTGAGCAGCTTTACGGGCGTGCGCAAAATAGCGGCTAGCAGCTTCGGGTTGCAGCATATTGTTCAGATAGCCACCGATCGTGGCAGCCATCGTGCTATCCACAAGATGAAGGGGTTTGCGCAGTTTGTCGGGACAATCACTCTGGACAATCAAACGGCGCACGATAGCGTGTTGGGCTTTGACAGTATCCAAGACTTCGCGGGGGCCGAGGGTGTCTTCTTGGCGTTTGCACACCGCGAGCATGATCCTGAAATTGTCGATCACCTGGGCATCAATGCGGCGGGGAGACTTCACAGCCTGAGCAACCCGCATGTACCCATCACTATCAAGATCAGACAGCCCCACAGCGGCCAGCACCGACCCAGCTAACCGGATCGCCTCACGACGACCCACCAACCGCGCCAGTTTGGCCACCACTGCCATAAGCTCCTGCGCTAGCTTCCCGCTGACCAATGTCTCTGGCGGCCACACTACGTCCCCGTGCCCGGCTGGCCCCACCCCAACAGGCGACCAGATCGTGTTGTGACGAGCATCCAACGACGGCGACGTGGACTGCGCCTGACGGCGGGACGCACGGCACCGGGTGCGATAGTCGGCCTCGGCTTGTGTTAGCTGGCTGTGGCTGGTGATCAACTCGCCGTGGGCGTCGCACAGCTCATCAGCGATCTTCCACAGTGCCTCGGGCATCCGGCGCACACCATGCTCGACCTTGGAGATGAAACTACGGGTTCGGCTCAACGCGTGGGCGAGCTGTGGTTGTGAGATGCCTGCTTGGGTGCGCACACTGGCCAGCTGGCCCCCTAAACCCGTGCGCAACGCATCCACTCTGGCCTGTTCTGTTACCAAGTCCCCCAGCTCATCGGTCATGGCTGACCACTGTAGTGGGGGTGACCGGCACCAGTGACAAGTTCAGTAGCCAACACGGTCACTCCTACAGTCACCGACCTCCGTCAGGTCAGGGTGGCGTTCATGCACCTGGTGTCGGGGCTACTCGTGCCACCTAGCCCCGTCCCCTCTGTGTGGCGCACGGGCAGACGCACCCCCGCCAACGATCACGCGGGATTAATGCGTGAGGCTTTGTCCCCCGACATCAGGTGCCACCACACGCAGGCAACAAGCAGCACGAGAATACGACACGAGAAAAAGGAGGCACGGTGATCAACAACAATTCGGAACATCAATCATGTGTGGCTACACCTTCCGAGCCGCATCCGTTTGTCTGGTTTCCCCTCGCTGGACGGCGCCACGCCATCGATCGGGAAGACCGTTACGTCCCCATAGGTACACTCATGCGCTGCCTCTGCGGCTTAACTCACCCGCGTGGTCCTGATAGTGAACTGGAAAAAACACTGTGGCCCACCTGTCAAGACTGCTGGGACCAAGCATGCATCCTTGTCGGACTACGCCCATGACAAGGAGGCTGGCGAGTTTAACGCGGATAGGTGTCGGCGTCGGAGTAGTTGTTTGCGGGGATATCGCCTGGTGGCGTAATAGGTGCCGGGTGAGGTGGGTGGGGGTTACAGCTTCATTGTACGTGTGTCAGGCTTGGCTTGTGGGATCAATTATTGGGTGACGGTTGCCATTCTGTGAGGGGTGAGGGTGGGTCACATTTTCGTAATTGGACTCTGGTCCCTTCAGCGGCGATGTCCATAGGGGCTGACATGCACATATGATCGGGGATTCCGGCTGGCTGGAAAATGTAGGCTTCATAGGCTTCGCCGTTCCGGCCGCGAATCCATCCTTGGCCGTCTTTGCCGCACGGTGCTAGCGACACTGATATGTGGCCGCCGGATTCGGGCTGGTAGGTTACGCATTTTCCGGATTTGGGGTTGACAAGACTTCTGGTGAAGTATTCCGGATGAGCGGGTATGATTTGTTCTGTCCACATCTGGTCCGCTCTTCCATCGCAGGGCCACACCGTAAGGGCGTCATTTTCTTCTTGCTCTAAGCACCAGCCAGTTTGAATATTTTTCCACATGGTAGTAGCGATAGTGGAGGTGCTGGCGGTTTTGGTGGTAGGCGATTCTGGTGGTGGCGGTTGTGGGTCTGGCTGGGCGGAGGGTGATGGTGGTGTTCGTATCGGTGGTTGATGCGGGGCGGGCGTTGCCGATATCAGGGGCTGTTGAGGGGGCGCTGTCTGCGATGGCGGAGGCGGTGGTAGGGCCGAGGCGGATGATGGGATTGGAGCGCCAGATGGGGAGGGCGTAGAGGTAGGGACCGGCATTATGGTGTGGGGTTCTCTGGCTATTTCCTGTGTGGTCATTGCGCTGCCGATGGTTGCGAGGATGGCAAGGAGGCAGGCTATAGCGAGATGCCATCGCCAGCGACGTTGCGATGGTGTCGCGGTCTCTGGCGTGCGGTTGGCTTGATTTATTGTGATGGAAATATTTGGTTCAGGTCGCACCGTGCCCTCGTCCGTTGCGGCGAGGTTCTGGACGTTGTTGTCTGGCGTTGTGTCGGGTGATGGTGAGGCTGTTATTGGTGGTGGTGATGTTTTGTAGGTGTCGAGGGTGAGCAGTTCTTGGGTGTTGAACGCCCGGCGATCATCGAGATCGACAAGCTTGAGTACTTCGGTGGAATAGGCTCGTGCCAGCGTGGCTAGGGCGTTGATGGTGGGTTTTTTACCTCCGTGTGGCCATGCTTCGTAATCGCTGATGCGTTTTGCGGTCATCGGTGCGTGATCATTGTTCAGTAGGCGGTTGTAGGTGGCGGCGGCTTCGGATTGGGTCCACCCGTGAGTGTGCCGCCAGGCTTGCCGTGCGCGGAAACCGAACTGCCGGCTCATTTCAGCGGCGGTCTGCCCGAGTGTGCAGCCTTGATCCCGCAGGGTCGCGCGTAACTGGTCGCGTTGTTTCTTGGTGCCGGTAGCCTCGCCCGCCAACGCCGCCTCACCCCCGAGCACACCCATGGCCAGCCAGTGCCGTGATCCTACGGAGACGTCGCGTCAGCGCTCGGCTACCCCAGGTGTACCCGCGTTCGTCCCCAGCGGGGGGTACTCAGCCAGCTGGTGTGTCTCTGTTGTCGCAGGTCAGCGCCGGGAGCGAGCGAGCGGGGATTGTCCTCAGTTCTGGCCTTGTGCGGCGGGCTTCTGACCGGGCAAGCTTGCTCCCTGCAACCGCCTCCTGGCCGCCAGGCGTGACCCGCTAACCGCTCTAGGGGTCTCAAGCTCGACTCATACCATGAGGCGTTCTCCTGGCTCATCCGTTGCTTCTTCGTCCATCGGAGATGGCCACCGCTGACGATTCCCTGAGCTTGTTTGTCATATCTGCGTGTTCTCGATTGGGGGGGCTTATGGCTTCATCACCTGTTTCTGCCGCCGTCTCTGTTTCGCTCTCTGCGGCAACGACCCGTCATCATCGGTTGCGCACACAAAACCGAGAACTACGAAAGATCGGCGTGTGGACTTGGGTGTTGCTCGCGTGGGCGGGCCGGTTGGCTGATACCTGGTTCCCCGACCGGAAGATCAACAACGGGTGGGCTGACATCTTGAGGGCTTTACTCGGTGCGGGTATACGCGTTTCTGGTGTTGTGTGTGAGGACGCGATGGGTGCTAAAGGTCTTATGTATGGGGGCCTGAGAAAGAAGGACCTCAGCACGGTGAATACATACGAGGGCTCACGTCCGCTGGTCTGGTCGGGACACGATCAGGAGGTCATTCGGTTGGCTATGGAGGTGTCGCACGCTGTCCACCAGACCGGGCGGATCAGTAACGCTCTTACCCGGCTGGCCGCCGAGGTGACGGAGCTTATGGATCAAGTTGATGCACTAGCCGGGCGAGTTCGCGTACTCGTTGCCGCGCGTGACGCATCAGGTATCCGAGGGAGTCAGCCTGCGCCACGATCTGTTTGTGACGATGGGTGATGGTGGTGATCTGTTGGTACATCGTGGTGAGGTCCGTGCTGCCGGTGTGGGGTGCGAGGACTCGTGCGCGCAAGCCGTGGCGTACCGCGATAACACCGCGCTGGTCGAGAACGGCTAGCGCGCTGCTGGCGGTGGTTTTCGACACCCGGTACATCGCGCACAGTTGCAGTATCGAGGGCAGCATGTCACCAGGGCGATATCGGCCCCTGGTGATCTGATCATGGAGGTCGTCGGCGATCCGCTGGTATGCCGGTCGCCGATCTGGTCGAGTAACAGCCGCCACGATAAAGGCGTACCCACAATCCCAGGATTCCCAACCGTCTGTCCCTGGAGTGGACTAACACGCGGCCACACCATCTTCACGGTGACGGATCGAGGCATCAGGGTGTGAATTCAGGGACCCCGGCTCACAAGACATGAGATCGAGGTCTCGGTAAGTATCCCACCATCCCCAGACAAGAAGATAAGGAACGGATTTGATGAGTAACAATATTCATGTTATCGACGCCTGGCGTATCGCGCAGGAGCCGGAGGCCATTCTTGAAGCGATTGTGATCGGCCAGCAAATCACTGATTTCATCGGCCAGGCCCGTGGCGAGATTGAGCGGGCATGCCATGATATGGCGCCGATCATCGAGCACACACGCCGCCAGTGTCAAGGAATCCTTGATCAGCTCGCCCGAGAAGCCCATCGGGTAGCACCAGTGCTGACCCGGCTTCAGGCGATCAACCAGGCGGTGGCCTCATGACCCAAGCACACCGAGACATCAGGATTAATACCCTGCGACTGTTGCGGACACGATGGATCTTGGAAAGAGCACAACTGCGGTACCACCTACTCGGTGATCTCGCGGGAGCACAAGCGATCAGCCGCGTCATCAATGACGTGGAAACCGAACGGCAACGCTGGCTACGCACCGTGGACAGCCCTATCCCTTAAACAACAATTCTACAATGGACACCATTTCGTCTTGGTGTCCATTGTAGATGTTTATGGTGAGGCGACGCCTGCCCGCCGCCTCACCACTCTCAAAACTTTCTTTACGTCGCGACGAAAACTATTAATCCATTGTGGAGTGTTGAGATCATGGAGTGTTCGTTTCGGATCGTGGGCTACTCGACGTCATGCGCGAATTTCCTGCTGTTCGTGGGGTGTGGATCGTGAATGGCAGTGATTGGGTGTTGATCATCCTGGTCTGTCCCTGGGTGTGCTGGGGATTGGTTCATGTGCTCTCGGCGGTGGTCTGGCAGCGCACGGTGCGGGTGTATCGGTTGCGGTTGCCCCGTGGAACCACCGCCGGGCACATCGGCGACTGGATGGGCCAGCTGGCGGCGGTGGTGCGCGTGCCCCGGTGGTGGGACATCGCCCCGCGCTGGCCGGTGGCTATCGAGTTGGTAGCCACAGAGCAGGGAGTGCAGCGGCTGGTCGTGATGCCCGCCCGGATGTGCGCGGGGGTGGCCGCCTCACTCGCGGCGGCATTACCGGGAGCACGGCTGGAAACGCAATCTCCGCCGCCAGCACGGAGTTCTCGCCCTCGTCGGGTAAGGGCTGGCGAGGTTCGGTTACGGGGGAAGCGCTTGCTGGCGGTGGATCGCATCGAGGACACCAGCCGTCATGTGCTGGCCTGTCTTCAACCTGTACAGCCGGGCGAGATAGTGCGAGTGCAGTGGTTACTTGTCGGGGCGAGGATTCCCCGCGCCGTACACCAATGTCCCGATGGCGGCGATCGAGGGGAGCGGGAGCGCTTCTCCGGGACCTGGGTCAAGGATCGGCGGACACCGCATCTGCCCGCTCGCTGGGTCCAGGGTGATCCGGTGTTCAGCGCGGTGTGCCGGGTGGCCGCTGCCAGCGATGACCGGCGGCGGGCTCGCGCGTTGGTACGCGGGGTCCGCGCGGCGTTGCGGGGAGAAGACGTGCCCGGCGGGCGAGTAATGCGCCGCTGGCTGCTTCCGGCCCTGGTGGTCGGCGCGCGAGTGACTTACCGCGCTATCCCGCTGGTGTGCTGGCCGCTGCTGGTCACCTCCCGCGAGATCTCCGGACTGCTGGGATTGGCCGTCGGGCCGATGATGCTGCCCGGTGTGTCGCTGGGTATCGCCCCCGCGCTACCACCCTCACCACTGCTGCCTGAGACGGGTTTGGTCCTGGCGCAGGCCAATTATCCCGGTCTTAACCGGGCGCTGTGCCTGAACCGTGAGGATCGGCTACGACACCTCTGGATCGCCGGTCCCACCGGGATGGGCAAATCCACATTGCTCGCCAATTTAATCACCTATGACATTCACCGTGGCGATCCTGTGATCGTGATCGATGCTGGTGGCGATCTGGTCACAGATGTACTCGCCCGCATCCCCGAAACAAGACGAGACGATGTGATCGTCCTCGATCCCACCAGCACAGGTCATGTCGTGGGGCTAAATCCCCTTCACAGCAGAGGACCCGAGGACCACGAGTTAGCCGCAGCGCTGTGCTATCACGTCCTGGAATCGATCTACGCCGAATCATGGGGACCACGCACCGCCGACATCGTGCGCGCCGGACTGCTCACCCTGACCATGACCTGTGCCCCCGATGGGCAACGGTTCACCCTCCTCGAACTGGTCAACCTGCTGACCAACACCGGTTTCCGGCGACTGGTCACCAGCCAGCCACTCACACCCGCGTTAACCCAGTTCTGGACCTGGTATGAATCACTATCCGGGGGCCATCGCACCATCGTGATCAGCCCAGTGCTGAACAAAATGCGCCCCTTCAGCCTCTACAGCACCCTACGACTGACCCTCGGCCAATCCGGCGGGATCAACCTCACCGAAGCGATCGAGCACAAACGGATCGTCTTGGTACCACTACGAACCGGGATACTGGGTGCCGAAAGCGCCGCCCTGATCGGCTCGCTGGTGATGGCCAGCGTCTGGCACGCCGTCCTGGCACGCGCCGCCATCCCCAAAGACCAACGCCACCCCGCATGGCTCTATCTCGACGAATTCCAGCAAGTCGTGAGACTACCGATTGATCTGGCCGACATGCTAGCCCAAGCACGCGGTTTCGGACTCGGGCTAACCCTCGCACATCAATACCTCGACCAACTCACCCCAGAAGTCCGGGCCGCAGTGCTCAGCACCACCCGCTCCCAAGCCATCTTCCAAATCGATCACAGCGACGCCGCCGAACTCGCCCCCCGCTTCGCACCCCTAACCCGCGAAGACCTCACCGGACTCGGCCCCCACGAGATCGCGCTACGCCCCTGCGTAGCAGGCATCACCTTAGAACCGGTCACCGGCGTGACCTACCCACTACCACCACCCACCACCAACCCCAAAGACCTCACACGGTTCAGCCTGCGCCGCTGGGGCATACCCCACACCACCATCGATCACCAGATCGACAACCGCACCCAGATCGCCCCCATCCTGGACCGCCGCTCCAACCGCATGATCACCAAAAGCAAGAGCAACAGCACCTCATGAACACCACAACAACACAACCACTCCGGGAGTCCGCGCCACCTGAGGCATCGACCGTGTACCGGTCGCTGTACCGATCGCGTCGGCACCGCCGCACGATCACCCCAGGTCAAAGGCATAAACCACGCCCCAGGCGGCGCGGACTCCCGGAGGGGTTGCGTTGCCAACACAGGCGGCGGTATGCGCTACATCACCTCTAAAAATCTTGACACGATCACTGGCCGCTTGTCGTCACGCGACCACGCGATCCTGACTGACCTAGAACGAACACACGTTCTCACTGGGGTGCAGCTGCAACGGCTGCACTTCACCCACATCGACACCCGCTCCCGCGCCCGCGATCGTCGCCGCGTCCTGGCACCGGCTCACCGCCCTCGGACTGGTATCGACACTAGATCGCCGCCGCGTCGGCGGATCACCAGCCGGTTCCACCGGCCACATCTACACCCTGACCCCCGCGGGACGGCGCCTGCTCGCCCGTCGCCACCAGCAACCCTCCACGGGGGAGCACCGGCGCAGCCCTGGCGCTCCCTTCCTCACTCACGCACTGGCGATCAGCGAGATCTACGTCACCCTCACCGAAGCCAGCCGCGATCACACCTTTCACGTAGCCAGATTCACCACCGAACCCACCTGCCACACCCACCATGATCGGCACCTCAAACCCGACGCCTACCTTCTCCTTCACACCGCGACCCACCGGGATTGCTGGTGGCTAGAAATCGATCAAGCAACCGAAAGCCTGCCCCGCATCAAACGCAAATGCCGTACCTACCTCGACTTCCTCAGCTGCGGCGGACTAGGACCAGACGGGGTACCACCCCGCATCCTGTTCACCGCACCCGGCACCCAGCGCACCCACGCTATCAACAACGTCATCACCACGCTGTCCACACAGGACGATTATCTCATCAACGTCACCACGCACACCGACGCCCACACCTTTTTGATCAAAGAATTACTTGCTACATAACAATAATAAGCGCTGCGGGCTAGCAACGCTTATGACTGAAAGGATAAGAACGTTGCAGAATAGACCAGCTCACCCAACGGCAGTTATTTTTCTACGCGCCCATCACCTGCGGATCAAATGGTGCAGATCGCGAGGTAGGGCAGCAGATGATTTCCTGGCAGCGTGCAGCCTGCGAGCAGGTAGCTGCAACACTTGATGCTCAGATCATCCGAGAGTACGTCGAATACGGTGGCACCGGCAGCATTGAGCAGCGCCCCGCATTACGACTCATGCTCGATGAGCCTCCATGCCCTACGCGATACAACATATGCCATCGCCGCCAGATCTGATCATCTCATGCGCGGTCGCGACCAGGTAGTAGCTCTCACGCGCAAGATCCAAATATCAGGGGCCATACTTGTCATTTCTAAGCTTCATACATGGCAACCATGCCCAGCGCTACTGGGCGGCGTGTAGCCGGATGATCAGAACTTGACCAGCAAGGCCGGTCGGGATGATCAACGACAAAGTATCGCGATCGTCACCCGTTGCCTCCGGCAACGGGATGGTACACACTGTGTTCGAGGTCAAGCTCGCGCAAGGTGCTGAAGCCCGACATTTGGCACTTGAACAAGCACGAATATTTCAGGAGATAACAACATGGCTCGCAGCCCGGAAATCATCCGACATTGGGCAGAACCACACCAGGTAGACGGGCTGCGAACTGCTAAGCTGGACCTCAAACGCTTAGCGTGGGCCGGGCGTACCTCTACCTACGACCGGCAAGACCCCACACTGTCGTTACCCCGACAACTGAGCGCCTGTCAGAGTGCGCTACCCGAAAACGCTGTCATCGTGGCTCATTTCTACGACATTGAATCAGGGCGCAAGGAAGCTTCTGTACGCAGTCAGGGCAGTGCGCACGAATTATTTGATATCCCGATACCACGCGACGGGGGAATCCAAGAACTTCTCAATGAAGCCGCTCAACCCGACCGCAGATTTGATGGAGTCATCTGCGAGGACATAGGTCGTGTCGGACGGCGCGCCTATATTTCCACTCAGATCGAGCATCAACTTGAACAACTCGGCATCCAATTGGTCGCTGTGGACGAGGGTGTTCAGCTGGAAAAGACGGGTCGGCGGGGTGCATCCTCGACTCAAGTTCTGACTCGTCGTGTTAAACAGGGTGTCGCCGAGTGGTACGTCACTGAAATGCTGGAAAAAAGTTGGGGTGGATACGAACAACACACTGAGCAGGGTTACAACATCGGGAAACCCTGCTACGGCTACCGCCCCGAGATTATTGAGCATCCCGTACCCGCAAAGCGTGCGAAAGGGATGAAGAAGACCAAGCTGAAGGTCCACGACACCGAAGGTGCAGCGATTCGCAAGATGTTCATATGGCGCGTCGCCGAACACCTCGGCTACCAAGCCATCGCCGACCGGCTCAACATAGACCTGGTGACCAATCCACCACCCACCCCCGTTAAGCCCTCCAAGGCAGTCGAGATGTGGACCTACTCCAATGTGCGCGAGGTCCTAACCAACCCTAAACACACTGGTCATATGGTGTGGAATCGACGCGCCCGCAAAGGCAACGGCCACAACCGGATCAACCCCACCAGCGAGTGGGTTTGGTCACAAGAACCCGTCCACGAACCCCTAATCGATCTAGAAACCTTCGTCCAAGCACAACAGGTAGCACAACGCCGCGAACGCTCCCGCACCGCAGCGGGCATCAGTAAAAACCCCCAAGCCAAACGGATATACCGACTGCGTAGCTACCTCTACTGCCACATGTGTGAACGCCGCATGTCCGGCAACACCATGAAAGGCCACAGCTACTACGCCTGCGCACCCAAAAAAGCCTGGCGACCAGAAGATCACCCCACCATTTTCCGAGTCCGCGAAGACTCGCTACTAGACGCACTAAGGGAGTTCCTGTCCACCAGGATCTTCGGCACCTACCGACACAACCTGCTCGACACTAACCTCCAAACCCTCAACGACACCAACCGCCGCGACCACACCACACACGTCAAGGCTCTGCAATCTTCCATCACAGACACAAAGATCAAGAGTAAAAACCTGCTACGCAGCATCGAAGTCGCCGACAATAACGATCTTCAAAAATTTCAAGAATTCGTCCGCGAAGTCAACGAGCGCCGTGCCGAGTTAAAAGCTGAATGCGCAAACTACGAGCAACGCCTCGCCGAAACCGAAGACCAGGCCCGGCAAGCACCTAACCCGGACCTTCTCCACCATCTGCCCATCGGACCTGTCGATCTCACCGACCTGCCCGACGAACTCACCCGCCGCTTGTTCGAAGCCCTACGGCTAGAGATCCACTACAACCACAACACCCACACAGCCACCTACCGCGTCACCCTCATCGGCGACGCTCTCGACACCATCTCCCAGACCGCGCACCAGACCAACATCATCTCCTGCAAAACCCCCAACAGCCTCACTACCAGCGAAAACGACAGCGCCGAACACACTCCCCCTGCGCTCCCCCCAGTAGATGGTCTGCGTAGCGCCCTCGACAGGATTCCACGCAGACCATCTACGGGGGATCGGTCCCGCGTCACAGTAGATGGTCTGTGTAGTGCCCCCGGCAGGATTCGAACCTGCGACACACGGTTTAGGAAGACCTGCGTCTCCGGGTGCTACGCCTGCTACCAGCGACTACAGTTCGCGCAGCATCGCATCACGCCCGTCCTGAGGCATGGTCCTAGTTCATTTCGCACCACGATCCGCACCACGTTGGCGACCCTTGACGCACTGGCGGCAATGAGTTTCAGGCCGAGGCTTAGCTATGGCGGCCGCCGCGGTCTGAGCGCATTGCGAGCGCCGCGAGCTTGAGGAGGGCCGACCTCGGGGTGCGTAGGCCAGCGTGTAGACGGCCAGAGCCGGTTGGCTACGGTAGAGCCTGGTAAAGGCGCCGAGAATCCGCGTCGCGCCGCCACCGTGCGTCCCGTCGTCTACCTGCAGAGGTACTTCCTATAACTCACGGCATCGAAGTCGAGATACTGTGGTGCGCGTGTGTAGTATCAAATCCACCGTGGGTGAGGATCAAGTGCTGTGGATTTTATACAAAGGCGCTGCCATTGCAGACGAACCGTCTGTCGGCGTTACCGGCCGAGGGTTCGGCGTGGTCTGGGAACTCGCAGCGGAAGGTTCGTGGAATGCTCCACGTACGCCGCCTTCATATGAGGAGCAGACAGTTCGGCACTGTTGCATCGGCGGATTATCGCAAGCGGGGAGGCTGGGTTGATACGTTGTCGCCCTGCCTGAGTGTCCGTGCCGAGAACGGGCTTCGCCAGGTCCCGCGCGCCTTATTGTCGATCATATGCAGTATGGCCGAAGCGAGCCCAGGAGCCGTGACGAGCCGATCAGCTTGGCTGGTTCGTCCATGCGCTGGTCGTTGATCGGGATCGATGCCAGCGCCGCCATGAAGAACACGGCGGTGCCGACCATTGCGGGCGCCGACCCGACCCGTGCGCTGCGACCCGGCCTGCCGAGACCGGCCGCGACGTCGCGCACCGCCCACCCGGTGCAGAGCGACGGCTTCGCCCACTGCGCCTCGGTCAAGGACGTGAGCACGTCGGCCATGTTCCTTTGCTCGCCTTCGAGGGCCAGTCACATCCGGTTGCAGGCGCCCAGGCGATCGGGAGGCACGGCGACGCCTGCCCGCAAAACCTCCCCGTCGTCGACGCACCGGACACGTTCGTCGCCATCGACATCTGCTGGCAGTGGCGCAACCGATCGGCTACGACCTCGGCCTCGCCCGCACCGGTGACATCGACATAAACCGGTTCACGTGACCGTGTCACGGGGCGCGCCACGCACGCTTGCTCAGTGCACACGGCTGGCCTCGTCGTCGGGCTGCCCTCTCGGTTGGTTTCACGCGACCGGTGTCGTCCAGTCGGAACTGTGGGGATCCCAGGTGCCGGTGATCGGACTAGCCAGGATCGGGTTGAGGAAGCGGCCGACCAGGTCGACCGCGTCGGTGAAGGTAACCGGTTCGCCTGGAGCGGCGGCGATGGTCTTCGCGAAGCCGATGCTCCACGAGGGCAGGTCCGGCACTGAGAATGAGGTGGGCAGCGGCAGGCGGCGGTGCGCGGTGCCACTCAGGATCGCGGTCCGCAACGCGGAGCCGTCGACGTGTTGGGTGCGGGCGATCAGCGCCAAGTCGACCAGGTCCTTCACTCGGGTGCTCGCGCGGACTTGGCCTGCTTGTTCGTGGGTCTCGATGATTGCGCAAAGCTTGTCAGCGCAGTGATCGGGTAGGGGGAAGGCGCGGTAGGGCGGGCGCAGCAGTCCTTCGACCAGCAGTGGAGTCAGGGGTGGCACAGTGTCGGGTTCGCCGGTGAGGGAGGTGTTGACCACGATGTCCACATGGAAGGTTGCGTACAGACTGCCCAGGTACGCGGAGAGGTGGACCCGGCGGCCTTTTGTGGTCTCCTGCAGCGGCGTGGTCTTGGTGAGCTCGAATCGGAAGTGATCCCCGATATCGCGGTCGGCTACGCGGGCCAGCGCGGCAACGGCGACGTCGGGTTCGGTGGCCCGTTCGGCGTAGTAGAGGTCGATGTCCTTGCTGTGTCGGGCGACGGGTAGTCGGGCAAGCAGGGCTCCGGCGCCCTTGAGCATCCACCTGTCGGCGTCGTCGGCTGAGAAGCAGCGGCTGAGGATCCGGTCGTAGGCGAACTGGCGTTGCAGCTCGGCCACGGAGAATCGGGGGTCGTTCACAGCGATCTCGGTGAACTTCGCCTTGAGGGCTGAGCGGAACGCGGCCGCCGTGGCGTAGGGCAGCGCGCTGCTGGCCGCCTCGGGGTTTGACCGTGCGCTGCCGTCGAGATCCTCTGCTGCGCTGCTGTTCTTCATGGCGCTCACCCGATCTTTGAGCCGCTGGCGACCCCGGCGAGGGTGGTGGCCAGAGCGGAGCCTGACGGCGCGCCATAGGCGGCAGCATGACCGCGGACGCTGTCCTTCAGCTCGGCTGAGGTGAGCAGCTCCGCACGCAGTGCGTCCTGGACGATCCGGGCGATCGCGGATTCGTCCTCGCGGTCCAGGAGCAGGTCGGCGACGATCTTTCGGGCGGTCGTGACGGGAAGGCCGCGGACCACCGTCCAGTCTTGGCTGGGCAGCTCGCCCGGACGCGGATTCCGCACATCCTCGCGGCGCAGCCGTCGCCGAATCCGAGTGTAGAACTCGTGTACGTCGGGCAACAGGTCCCCCAGACCCAGCGCCGCGGCAGCTGAGCGGTGGCTCACGACTGCGTCGGGTGCTCGGAGCCGCCGCGCGGTCGGCGTGCCGGCGCCGAGCTGAAGCCACGCCGCCCGCAGCGGGTCCAGGTCCGGATCCGGGGGGCTGCCGGTCAGCCGGTAAACTCGTGCCCCCGGTTCGATCCGCTCCAAGGCGCCGTCCTGGACCAGACGGTTGAGGTCGAGCCGCGTCACCCCTAGCTCACGAGCTTGGGCAGCGGTCACCATGCCCCACTGCTCGGCTGCGAGCGGGCTCAACGTGGCCAGCGCCCTACCTCTCGACATGACGCAATCGTATCACTATCGATACATGTGCGGAGCTTTCGCGGGCCTCGGCGCTGGGTGCGAGCGTACATTTCGCACCACGCGACCCGAGTAGAGCGATCTTCGGTCAACTGTTCTGGCTGCTCAAAGGTGCCCCCGGCAGGATTCGAACCTGCGACACACGGTTTAGGAAACCGATGCTCTATCCCCTGAGCTACGAGGGCCTGCGTTGTCCGTTTGCCCAGCATGACGGGTGGGTCTTGGTCCATCGGGCTCGGGCTGGTTGCCTCGTTCCCGACGGTCTGTGCCGCACCTGTGCCGCGTGCCGTGGACCAGCTTCTCACCACCGTCTTCACACGCGGCGCCGATTGTACGGCGGGTGGTGTCGAGCCCAGAGCTGGAGGCCACGCAAGCGATGGGGTAACGACGTGGTTGCTGTTGGCTGGGGTGATGCTCGTCGGGTCGATGAGACGGCTGAACTGAACCGCTGTGGTGGCTGTGGGGAAGGTCCTGCCCTCGTCCTCCAGGAGAGCCGCTGTGCCCCATCCGCGGCCATGAAGTGCCGCACAGGTCAAGTACCGAGCCTTTCTGCTGCCTGACCACAGGTGATCTTGCGCGCTGAGGGCTGTGGAGTATCCCGTCGAGCTGGCGTAGCTCGACCGCGCGGTGACTCCGGGGGGCAGCCCTCGACGTGACCGGCAGTGGCCTGGGGGTGGGATGCTGGGTGGTGTGGTGGGGCCTCGGCGGGTGTTTGTGAGTTATACCTCGGAGTTGGCGCGGTTTCCGGTGGGGCGGTCGTTTGTGGTGGCGGCGGCGCGGGCGGTGTCGCGGGCGGGGGACGCGCTGGTGGAGATGGCGTATTTCGGGCCGCAGGAGGACCAACCGGCACAAGTGTGTCGGGATGCGGTGGTGGGTGCGGATGTGTATGTGGCGGTGGTGGGGTTTCGGTATGGCTCGCCGGTGGCTGATCGCCCGGAGTTGTCCTACACGGAGTGGGAATTCGAGGTGGCCAGCGAGGCGGGGTTACCGCGACTGGTGGTGCTGCTCGGTGAGGAGGCCGAGGGTCCGAGGGATCTGTTTGTCGATCTGCGCTATGGCGCTCGGCAGGAGGCGTTCCGGGCCCGGTTGGCCGAGTGTGGGGTGACCACGGCGACGGTGCGGAGCCCGGAGGAGCTGAGTGAGGTGTTGTTTGCGGGGTTGCGGGATCTGCCGCAGGCCCGGTCGGGTGAGGTGGTGGTGGGGCGGGTGTGGAATGTGCCGGCGCGGAATCCGGTGTTCACCGGGCGGGAGGAGCTGCTCACCGCGTTGCATACTGAACCGCCCCGGGTCTGATGGAGGCTCTGTCCTAAGTGGAGGATGGAGAGATGGCCCGGTCTTCGAGGCACCCTCGTGAGGTGCGTGAGCGTGCGGTGGCGCTGGTGTTGGAAACCCAGTCGGATTATGGCTCGCAGTGGGAGTCGATCGTGTCGATCTCGGGGAAGGTCGGAGTGTCGGCTGAGTCGTTACGTCGCTGGGTTCGTCAGGCCGAGGTCGATGCGGGTCGACGGGCGGGAACGACGTCTACTGATGCTGAGGCGCTTCGTGATTTGCGGCGGGAGAATCGTGAGTTGCGGCGGGCGAATGAGATTCTGAAGGCAGCGGCGACTTTCTTCGCGAGGGAGCTCGACCCTCGACTGCCACGCTCGTAGAGTTCATCCCACAGTATAAGAAACGGTTCGGAGTCGAGCCGATCTGTGAAGTGTTGACTGATTTCGGTATGCAGATCGCTCCGTCCACGTATTACGCTGCTATCGCTCGGCCGCCGTCGGCGCGTGCGGTGCGCGATGAGGAGTTGAAGAAAGAAATCAAACGTGTGTATGAGGAGAATTATTCGGTGTATGGGGCGGAGAAGGTGTGGTGGGCGTTGAACCGGGAGGGGATCGTGGTGGGCCGGTGCCGGGTGGAACGGCTGATGCGGACGTTGGGCCTGGTCGGCGCGGTGCGGGGTAAGAAAGTCCGCACGACCGTATCCGATCCGGACGGTGCTCGTGCTCCCGACCTGGTGAAACGTCAGTTCACTGCGGGCGCGCCGAATCGGTTGTGGGTCGCTGATTTCACGTACGTGTCGACGTGGGCTGGCACGGTGTACACCGCGTTCGCCATCGATGTGTTCTCCCGGCGAATCGTCGGCTGGAAAACAAGCATGTCCAAGGAGACCGACCTTGTGCTGGACACGATCGAGAGGGGGCTTCACGCGAGAGACTACCGCCAACAAGACGGGGAAAGCAAGCTCGTTCACCATTCTGATGCCGGGAGTCAGTACACGTCGTTCCGGTTCACTCAGCACTTGATCGATGCTGGTGTCGATGCCTCGATCGGCACCGTCGGCGACGCTCTTGACAACGCTCTCGCGGAATCACTGATAGGCTTGTACAAGACCGAGTTGATTAAACCGCGTGGGCCGTGGCATACTATGAAAGAAGTCGACGTCGCCACCGCAGCATGGGTGGATTGGTACAACAACCGTCGATTGCACGGAGCCTGCGGAGGCAGGCCACCGGTGGAGTTCGAGACCCTGTACGAGTTGGGCGACCTCACCAGTCTGGTCGCCTGACCCCAACAACGAGTCTCTACCGAACCCGGGGTGGTTCATACAGCGTTGGGGGGCGAGCGGTTGACGGCGGTGGTGCGGGCGTTGCATGGGATGGGGGGATCGGGAAGACCGCGCTGGTCATTGAGTACGCGCACCGGTACGGGGCCGCCTATGACGTGGTGTGGTGGGTGCCGGCGGAGCAGCCCGCGTTGGTGCCGGCTCGGTTGGCGGAGCTGGCGCACGCTCTGGGTGTGGCGAGCCTCACCGACTCCACGACAGCGGCGGTGGCCCGGCTGTTGGGGGTGTTGCGGGAGCGGGACCGGTGGTTGCTGATCTTTGATAATGCTGAGGGTCCCGCGGTGTTGGCCCCTTATCTGCCGGGGGGTGGGGGGCAGGTGGTGATCACCTCCCGCAACCCCGGCTGGCATGAGCTGGCTACCCCGGTGGGGGTGGATGTGTTCGAGCGGGGTGAGTCGATCGCGCTGGTGCGTCGCCGTGTCCCGGGGTTGACTGAGGGTGAGGCGGGGCGGGTCGCGGAAGCGTTGGGGGATCTGCCGTTGGCGCTGGCTCAGGCTGGGGCGTATTTGGCCGACACTACGATCGGCGTGGCGGGCTATCTGACGTTGCTGGCTGAGCGGACCAGGGACCTGTTGGCCCAGGGTGTGGGCGTCACGTATCCGGTGTCGTTGGCGGCCAGTGTTCAGATCGCCCTGGATCGGTTGGCCCGCCAGTCCCCGGTGGCACTGGAGCTGCTCACTTTGGTCGCCTACCTGGGGCCGGAGCCGATCCCGCTGACCCTGTTCAGCACTCACCCCGCCCAGCTGCCCGACCCCCTGGCGCCCGTGGCCGCCGATCCGCTGGCGTTCACCAAGCTGATTCGGCTGTTGCGCCAGTACGGGCTGGCCCGCGTCGAGCCCGCCACTTTGCAATTGCATCGGCTGCTTGCTGCGATTGTGCGTAGTCAACTTCACCAGCAACCCGGCCTGCCTGTCCTGGTGGTGGGGTTGCTGCGGGCGGCGGTCCCGGGCGCGCCGTGGAACAACCCGGCGGCCTGGCCAGCGTGGCGTCAGCTCCTGCCGCACGTCCTGACCGCCGCCGATCCTCACCGCACTCTCACCGGGGTGGAGCGGGACGTGGCCTGGCTGCTTCACCGCGCCGCTGAGTATCTGCACACCCGGGGGGAACCCGCCACCGCCCGGCCGCTGTTTGAACGCGCGTTGGAGCTGTGCTGCTCCATGCTGGGCGAGGAGCACCCCGACACCCTGGCCTCGGCTGGCAGTCTCTCCTTCAATCTGTTTGAGTTGGGGCAGCATGGGCCGGCCCGTCAGCTCAGCGAGGACACCCTCACCCGCTGCCGTCGGGTCCTGGGCGAGGACCACCCCTACACCCTGTTCTCGGCCACCACACTCGCCGCCATCCTGTGGGGGTTGGGGCGGTATGAGCCGGCCCGTCGGCTCGCCGAGGACGCCCTGGCCCGCTGCCGTCGGGTCCTGGGCGAGGACCACTCCTACACCCTGCTCTCGGCCACCTACCTCGTCGGCGCCTTGTGGGGGTTGGGGCGGTATGAGCCGGCCCGTCGGCTCGCCGAGGACGCCCTGGCCCGCTGCCGTCGGGTCCTGGGCGCAGACCACCCCTCCACCCTGATCTCGGCCACCATCTTCGTCCTCGCCCTGTGGGGGTTGGGTCGGTATGAGCCGGCCCGTCAGCTCGGCGAGGACACTCTCACCCGCTGCCGTCGGGTCCTGGGCGAGGACCACCCCTCCACCCTGCTCTCGGCCACCACCCTCGCCGCCGCCCTGGGGGGGTTGGGTCGGTATGAGCCGGCTCGTCAGCTTGGCGAGGACACTCTCACCCGCTGTCGTCGGGTCCTGGGCGAGGACCACCTCTTCACCCTGCTCTCGGCCACCACCCTCGCCGCCACCCTGGGGGGGTTGGGTCGGTATGAGCCGGCTCGTCAGCTCGGCGAGGACACTCTCACCCGCTGCCGTCGAGTCCTGGGCGAGGACCACCTCTACACCCTGATCTCGGCCACCACCCTCGCCGCCACCCTGGGGGGGTTGGGTCGGTATGAGCCGGCTCGTCAGCTCGGCGAGGACACTCTCACCCGCTGCCGTCGGGTCCTGGGCGAGGACCATCCCTACACCCTGCGCTCGGCCACCACCCTCGCCGCCACCCTGAGGGGGTTGGGTCAGTATGAGCCGGCCCGTCAGCTCGGCGAGGACACCCTGACCCGCTGCCGTCGGGTCCTGGGCGAGGACCACCTCTACACCCTGCGCTCGGCCACCACCCTCGCCTCTATTCTGTGGGGGGTGGGGCAGCACGGGCTGGCCCGTCAGCTCGGCGAGGACACCCTCACCCGCTGCCGTCGGGTCCTGGGCGAGGACCACCCCGACACCCTGACCTCGGCCCACAGCCTGGCCGCTGTCCCGGCGAATCTCGGTGAGCACGACCAAGCCCGCGGACTGGACGGGTGAATCAGGTGTCAGCGTGGGAGATGAACCGGCTCGTGAGCGACCCCCCTCCTCGTGTGCGACTTCTCGGTCCTTTGTCGGCGCGCGGGCTGGTGAGGATCGGTGTGTCATCGCACGCGGACCCGGGCATGTACGGCATCTGGCATCCCACCACCCGCCGCCAAGGTGCACTGAAGAGACGAGGTGGAGGGTCGCCATGACGGATAGAGGTGAGTAGAGGTGAGCCGACGGCGCACACGACCTGTAAATCCGTCGGCTGATGCCTTCCAAGGTTCGAATCCTTGACCCGCCACCCAGCACAAACGGCCCCTGACCAGTACCAACGCGGTAAGGGGCCGACGCTCGTTGTGTCCGGCGCTGTCCGGCCGTGTCTGGCTGTTCACGGCCAGTCGCGCCCTATACGCGCCCTACTACCCGGCCCGTGCGGCGTCATACCGGAGGTTGTGATGCCCTTCTGCTGTCTGACGCGCACGGATGATCTTGTGCGCTGGGGCTCGTGGGGCATCCCGTCGATCTGGCGGAGTCCGACCGCGCGGCGACCCGGGGGCAGCCCTCGACGCGACCGGTGAGGCCTCGGGTAGCTCTGCCCCCGGGTCGTTGTGTGGTAGCCCTGGGGGGAGATCCACGGGATGCCCCACCCAACCCCCACCTGGTGGTTGACGCTCGTGCTAGCCATCCCGGAGATCTGCCCGCCCGGCGAGGGCATGTCTTGGTTGGGCAGTGTTGCGGTTGCTGATGTAACGCCGCTGGAACAACGCCGACCAGGGCTTTAGCGGCTGGAGCGGCCGTTCACCTGCAAAGACGCTTGTTGATGTTGGTTAACGTTGGGTGGTGTTGGGTGATGCGGTTTGTACCCGATCTGTACCGGGGCAAGATCGCCTTGAGGGTCGGCGACCCCCGACGCCGGGCTGGCCGACCTCAACATGGCCGCAGAGGTTCACGGAAGCGATGGGTGCGTTGCCCTGGCTAGCCCGGACGCACGACACCATCATCCGTGCCCATCGTTGGGAGCAGTTCAACCGTAGCAAGCACTGATTCCGGCTTACAGGCCAGCTCGTCCGCCCCACGTTTCGCCGCCTGCGCCAATAGGCGGACGCGATGGGGTTGGCCAGGAGGAACGCTCTCGGTGCTTCTCCGAGTTTCTCGATACTTCTCGACGTTCGACGGCCCAGCGACGGCCCGAGTGTCGATCTTGCACGCTGGGGGTCGTGTGGCGTCCCGTCGGCCTGGCGCAGCCCGACCGCGCGCCAGCTCGGGGGCAGCCCTCGACGGGACCGGCGCGTCCGTTGTGCGGCTCTGCCCCCGGGCTGGCGTGTGGTAGCCCTGGAGGGAGGCCGACGGGACGCTACACCCCGTCCACCCGACCCCTGCCGGCGGGCGGTTCTGGTGGCTGGCCATCCCGGAGGTCTGCCCGCCCGGCGAGGGCACGGGGTCGTTGGGATTGACAAGATCTTCTGGGAGACCAGGCAGGCCGCCTGATCACAGCGGGGGTTGGGCAGATGGGCTAAGTTGCGATCAGAGGTGATGCTGTAATGTCGATCTACTAAGGAGATGGAACACTATCGGCATGGGTTATGACACTTCCCTTGAGATCGACGGTCGAGTAGTACTTCTCTGGCGCAAATACGCCAGCAGCTTTCCTCGGCTCCTATTCCGACATGATCAGCTGGTCGTGGAGGATCTCGACGATGGGAAGGATCACGGGGACGAGGACTCTTCCCGAGGGGGTGTCACCGTTCAATACCGAGCGACTGTTCAAGAGGTGCTGGCTACTCTCGACGAGGTGGGGCTGGGCTGGGACGCTACGGTCGCGGCCTACGCGGAGACACGTATCGAGGGAACTAGCGCTGGGTTGGCCATGGTCAGGGCTATCTCCGCTGGCGCTGATCCTGCGGAGACCGAAAAACGTATAGCCGAGTTCCGTGGCCTCGGACCGCAGGTGGACCTTGAAGCTCTAGGCGAATTTCTGTCACATCAGTGGGGTGACTCGGACGTCCACGAAATTGCGCTGTTCAAGGACATCAGTTACGACGGCAGTATCGAGTGCACCTTCAGTAAAAGCTTGAACGTCTACCGCTACGCGATAAGCACGCTTGAGGGGGTGAACGCCTGTGCGTTGGTTCGGGCCGTCGAGTCCTGGTGCGACCTCTATCGCGAGGCACGTCTCTTGGCGTGGCCCATGCTGCTGTGCGTGTTTCTACGGCATCTTAGCCCTACGGCGACGGTCGTCCTCGACTTGACCGATGATGCACGCGAGGAGGGCGTTCGAACGACGGAGGAAGCGGGCCAGTACGCCGCGAACTACTGGACCTGGACGTCTGAGAGTCTCGCATCGTCTGCTCGCACCATGGGTCGCCTCTTCAGCGTCCTCGCTTCTTTCGACAGTATGCTTGGACGGGAATTTTGGTTCGCGCGAGCTTCGGTTCTGTACGCACGCCTCTTGTCGCTTAGTGACGTAGGGGTCGACGCTACGACGAAGGCGCGCGGCGATGCGCTCGAAATGCTAATCGAAGCACTGTTGCGGACCGAAGAGCCAGAACTGGAGGTGATCGAGAGAAATTTTCGCACCCGGGAGGAAGAGATAGATGTCCTTGTTGTAAACGGGCTGGAACACCCTTTTTGGATTGCGCACGGAAGTCCACTTGTACTGATCGAGTGTAAGAATACGAAAGATAAGGTTGGCGTGCCCGATCTGCGAATCTTTGAGTCTAAGATTCGGGACCGTGGAGCCTTATGCAAAGTGGGTATTTTTGTCTCCATGGCGGGCTTCGCGGACACGTTCCTGGAGCGCCTCAAGCACTTCCAGGCCGAGAGTGGCGTCATTTTTGCTGTGTCAGGGGCGGACCTCAAGCAGTTGATCTCAAGCAAGACTCGTCTCAGCCGGTGGCTACGTGGGCCAGGAGTTATCCGCTCGCTAGGTAAGCAAGCTCCTTGACTTCATTCCGGGACATTCAAAGGAAGAATACGACGTTGTCGCATCAGAACAATGAGGCTTATTCAGCGATCTTGATCGACGGCTGATCGTTGCAGCTTAAGATGGATCTTACAAGATCGATAACACTGTCCTGAATAAGCCCGATATAAAGGCGAGCGGCCAGCGATATCGTTCAGGCGGTTTCTCACGGCCCGGAACAGGCCAGGGGTAGGAGTCAAAGATCTGGGTGATCTTTCACCTGGTCGACGCTGAACTGGGCGATCTACCCGCAAGCAGTGACTGAGCAGCGAAAGTACATCTCAGTAATTCTCGCCGATTCTCACCACCTGCCCGACTTCCGACGGCCTGGAGACGGCCTGATCATGGTCAATCCTCTGTGTCCTTACCGGCTCTACATGGAGGTGCACGTCCTGTACCCCGGTGAACTCTCTGTGGGCTCGCGAACGAGGAGCAGCTGGCGATCACCGCCGGACCGTCTGCCGAGTAGCCGACCACCAACGAGACCCGGGCCCGAGATGTCTTCACCTCGGGCCCGGGCTTCGCTCTATCAGGGTGCCGGGACTAGCTCAGAAACCAACACCGGCACCGTCGGTTAGGACCCGTCGCCCTTCGATTTCCAGGCATCGATCGCACCTCGAATCGACGGGCCCACACCCACGTTACGGATCTTGTGCAATGCCTCCGCAGCTGCTTCCAGGTCGTTCTTGCCGCCCTTGAGGTAGACGACGAGCAGGAATACCAGGCATAGCGCAAGGTTGACGACAGCGGACACTGCAATAACAGCGACCACCAAGGATATTTCCGGCATGGCGAACCCCACATGGATATCGGGCCGCGACCGAGCACGCGCACCCGCCAGAGGGTGTGTGATCGCCATCCCCGAAACCCTGACCCCGCAGGGGAACGTTTGATCGTGGTCCTGGGCGTGCTACCCGGCTGAGCTTCGATGCTCGGGACCGCGCAGTTGCGGTCGCCGACCAACCGGGTGCGTACCTCACTTATGAGTCGATCAAGGTTCGGGCCACTCGGCGACGAGTCCGGGGCGTGGCGTGCGCGCTGAGTGACTTGTCGTGACGGTACCCGGCTGCTGACCACCTGACGAACACGGCCCTGGCGAGCCGGGAGACGTGGGAGACCTCTGGTCGGTCAGGGCTTTTTCCGGCCAGAGCAGTCAGAGACCTCGATCGGTGGTCAGGCTGGGTCACAGGGCTCCGCTGTTGACGTGGTTGACCGGTGGTAGTGGCGCGCTGATGGCACGCGCGGGGTGTTGGCCTGCCGCAGGGCGGGAAGGGCGGGAAGCGGGTATCCCGTCGCGTCGGCGAGCTTGTCTCGTAGCAGACCAGGGGGCAGGGATTCCAGGTGGAGCACCCTGCGGCTGAACGACCTGGAATCCCTGCCCCCTGGTCTGCTACGCCTCCGGCGCCGACGTGCCGGGATACCCGCGCCCCCTGGTGACCCACCACCCTCGTGCCCAGGCCGGGGGCCATCCCGGAGCGAGGCCTGCCGGAGGCACGGGATTGTTGATCTCAGATCGGTTGTGCTCTTCGGTGTGAACACGGATCGGCCGCGCGTCCGCGTGCCTGGGAGTGTCGTTGTGCGCCGGTGAACTGCGGTTACGCGCCGGTGTGGATCGACTTGTGTGGACTCATCGTGCCGCTTTCGCTGACGGCTGGCTGACGATGATCACCTGTGGACACAGCTTCGAGAAGGCGGGGGCCTAATGTCCCACGGCATGGAAACGGCATGATCGTGCTGGACGATCGGCATCCAGCCGCCTCGTCGACGCGAGACAGCGTGGAGGGGGTTATCCTCGTGCGCGTGCCTCGCACCGAAGATCCCTACCACTTCCTCGACCTCGCGTTGGGATACTACTTGACCGGCCGCTTTGCCGCGGTCAACCGGCTGAACATCGCACCCAACCTGATCCACCTCGCGGTCGAGCTGCTGATCAAGTTCACGCTGCTCAAGGACGTATCGGAGAATCAGCGGAGCGCCGCAACGGAGAAGGTCAAGAACGACTACGGCCACAACCTTGAGAAGCTGTGGGCCGAGTACAAGCGGGAGGTCGCACGTGCCGACCTCGTGCGGTTCGACCCAGTGATCAAAAACCTGCATCGTTGGGAGGCACTCCGGTACGGCGGCTTCCCCAACGCCACCAGTATCGTGATGGGCGTGGGGCTAATTCGGGGACAACTCAGCGCCTCGCATGTCAAGGCGTGCGACACGTACGACTTTGGACTACACGAGGTGGACGACCTGTTCGCCGCGATGATCGCCGCGAGCAGCCTCAACCCTGCGTTCATCGGCGGGCGTCACGGCCACAAGACGCAGCTACGTGAGTCGTACCTCCGCGACAACCAGCACGTCATCCCCGATATCTTCGCGCTGTCTGGCGACGAGTTGCTAGACAGCGCCTGACGAAAGCGCCGTGACCGGGGATGCCCGGCGCACGTCGTGACCCCACTGTGGGGCATGTTCTAGGGCGCAATCGGGTCAAGACAGCCGCTTTCGCGCTTCGGTCAGTAGCGCGATAACGTCGTCCGCGCGGCTCGTGATAGCTTCGGCGTCTGCGTAGAACGGTTGGACGCGAGGTTCATACTGGAGCACCTTGGCGAGTGCCTCGCGCGCTTCTGCCGCGCGTTGGATATGAACCTCTACAGCGCTGCGTGCGATGTTGCTGAGCAGCATGCGGTAGTCGTCGTTGGAAAGCTCTGGTGGTTTACCGACGCGACGCAGGTAGCTCTTGCTGGCGTCGGCAACCGCTACGGCCGCGATAGCTGCGTTGAAGAGATCCTCAATGAAGCTACGACGGCGACCGCGGACGTTTAGCCAGTAGGTGAGTGCGCCGCCCAGCAGCACGGAGACCAGCGGCAGGACGGCGGTCGTCAGGACAGTAAGCATCGTCTCATGATGGCGGCCGTGGTCGCGCGGGATTAGTGCACCGCTGGGCGTGCATTACGCGGCGAGGAGGTTGCGGCGCCTGCGCCAGCACTCCCGGAACAGGCCGACCGGCCGGGCACGACCGAGCACGGCCCGAAGGGCCGCGCGCAGTGTCGTGGCTGGGCCCGGCGGCCAGGTGACTAGGGGACCCGGGCACCGCGGCGCCGGAGGCGGCGCCTTGATCTCATAGAGCCAAATTCGGCAACAACGTGGGACCGGTCACGTGGGACCAGGCACGGGGGCCGGATACCGACCCGCGGCAGCGTACAGACGGTCCTCAGCGGATGTTCAAGCGCCGTCCAACCGTGTCCGTGTCGGGCGTGAAGACGCGGTCGGCTATCGGTCTGAGATTGTTGTGTAGAAGGAGGTGATGACGTCGTTGAGGGCGTTGATCGCGGGATCGTCGCCGAAGAGTTTGCGTGCTTCGTGGTGCAGTTCGTCGGTGACCATGGATAGGGTGTTGACGGATTTGCGGTCGGTGTTGAATGCTTTGCGTGCCCAGTCGGTGGCACGGTCGATGTCGCCGTCTCGTAGGGACACGATGGACAGGGTGAGCCGGGCTTCGGTGGCGCGCATGGGGCTGCGGTCGCTGCCGTCTGGCCGTTGGGACAGGCGGAGGATTTCGTGTGCTTGTTCGGCCGCGCGGGGGTTGTCGCCGTCGATGCGGTAGCAGTCCATGGCGTAGAAGTCCCACTTGGTGGGGTCGATGACGAAGTGGTTGTCTGGCCGGGTGGGGTGCTCGTGACCGTCGAGTAAGTGGAAGCCGTGGTCGAGTGCGCGGCGGACATCGGTGCGGTTGCCCATGCGGGCGTGGGCTTTGGCGCTTTGGGCGGCGAGTTGCACGGCGACAGACGCGCTGGGCGCGGCGTTGATGCCGGCGTCGGCGTAGTCGAGAACCGATCGCAGGCGGCCTTGGGTGAGGGCGAACCAGGCGCTCATCTCGAACGACCATGCGATGATTTCCCCGTGGCCGGCTTCGCGGCCGAGTTGGAGTGCGGCGGTGCGGGCGGTCTCGGCGTGTCGGGCCAGGCCGAGGTCGTAGTTCACGCAGCCGATCAGCAGTGCCAGCCACCCGGCGATGACCAGTAGTTCTCGATGCTCACCCAGTCGCGTGGACCCTTCGAGGAGGCGTTGGACGTATTCGAGCTGGTGGTGTGCATCCTCGCGTAGCTCCTCGGGTGGGCGGGAGACGTATTCGCAGCACAGTTGCTCGGTGATGACGGTGAGTTGGTCGATGGTGTCGCGGCCGACGTCGGTACGGTGGATCTTACGCATGAGGTCGCTGAAAACCAGCGGATCACGTCCAGGATGGACCAGTTCCGAGCTGGACGCGCTGCCGTTGGCGTAGGCCGTGATGAGTTGGCCGTTGGCGTTGAGTGCCCGGTCAAGTCGGGCGACGGTGGCTTCGTCGGGGGTGACCAGGTTCTGTTCGGTGCGGCTGATCTGGCTTTGGCTCCAGTTGGCCTGTTTGGCCAGCTCACCTTGCTTGAGACCGGCCTCGGTGCGCAGCCGTCGCAGGGTGTCACCGAAGGTCGCCACCGGCCTGGTCACCTCCTGAATATGCGCATGTGATGCGCGCATCCCGCATCTTGTGGCCTCCCGACCAGCCTAACCGTCAAGCTGCTTGCGGTGGGTAGTCACCTGTCACTGGGGCTAGGAGGAAGGAGCACGTCATGGCGTTGCATATTGTGGTTCACCCAAGATTTGGCGACACGGCCCGGGTCGCGACCGAAGAGACCGGCCGTCCGCAGCTGGTGGCGGATATCGATACCGGCGGGACGTTGTCGGTCCAGGTCGATGACGAGCCGGGCAGTACCGAGCTGGCGGCTCAGTTCGCTCGCGAGCTTGCCGCCGCTGCGCTGCGGTTCGCGCAGCGCAGCGCCGAATTGATACCGGGTCCGGTCGTCGCTGCGCCAGTGGCCCCCGGCGACGAGGGGGCAGGTAACAGTGCGTGACCGGTTCGATCGTCGGGGAACGAGGAGTGAACCGAAGTGAGCACGTTCGCCGATCCTTTCGGCGGACAAGGATCGGGAGAAGTCGGTCACAGTGGAGTTCGTGTATACGCCTCAGCCGGTTCCGCCTGAGGCGTTGTCTGGGCTGCCGTTTCGGCCGGTGGCGTTGGAGGGCATGACGGTGGCGCCGCGGGCGGAGACCTCCGGTCAGGCCACGTGGCGCACGTGGACGATCCGGGCGACGGGCATGACAGCGCCGGGTGGTGTGTCGGCTGAGGGGGCCGCAGCGGGTAAGTCGGCATCGGGCGGGTCCCGCGGTCGACAGGGCGGGGGCGGGCTGCGGCATGAGCGGTCCTGGCCTGCCAGAGGGGCGGCCGCCTGACCCGGCTCCGCCGAGAGGGGTGTTGGGGCCACCGTGGTGGGTGTTGTCTCCGCTGGACTATCGGACGCATGTGCTGGCCGAGGGTGACCAGCCGGGACACCACCACGAAGCGCTGTACTGGGCCGAGCGGAAGCCGGAGAAGGCCATGCTGGTCACCGACGCGATGAACAAGGGGGCAACGTCGTGGAACCCGTGGACTAAAACCGCGCTCTTCCCACAGTAAGAAAAGGGAGGTGGAAGGCGATTGGGGTAGGCACGCTGTGGGCTGCGTGAATCGCGCGACGACGGGCCCGTAGACGGCGAGTTCGTCTGACGTGGCGGACCTGCCGCAGGTGCGGAAGCTACTCATTCCAGCCAGTGAGTGGTAACCGGCTTTGCGGTGGCTGCCGCAGCCTGCAATAACAACCACCACCGACAGAAGGTTCGGAAGGAATTTAACGTGCCGGGGTGGTGCGGTAATGCCGCGTGCCCTCATGAAGTGCACCAGTATCGTACGCGCAGAAGCGGATTTCACGGCTACCGACCTTGCCCGCTTCTGCACTGTCCACACCGAGAGTTTGGAGTGAACAGGAGTGAGGATACATAGACCGATCGGGTCGGGCGCAAGCCCCCTGCCCGGTGGAATGAGAATTGCCACCGAACAGACCTACCCCGTCGTACGCGCCTGGTGTGGATCGACGCAATCACGAAGATGTTCGCGGCGGCCACCGCGAGACTGCCGAACAGCCGTGGGAAGTGCTCCGGTTGCAGCAGTCAGATGAAAGAACGCCACTTCGAACACGATATTGAGCGTGGCGACCAGTGTGGACCTCGACGCGTACGACCGGCCATGAGTTGCGTGCAGCCTCCTGAACTGAACCTAATAGCCGGACGGGGGCAGATCGCTCTCCGGAACGATCGGCCTGGTGATCTCGCTGAAGGTCCGCGCGGAATTGGAAACACCACCCCGTAATGTTTCCGCACTCGCAGAGTCAACCGGCGAAATCATGATGAATACATCCCTTCGTCGGGCGGGCCGTCGCGATGCCCGGTCCTACGGGGGTAGAATTACGCTCCTCATATCGCTGGCTCGCTCCATACCGTTTCAGAAGGTGATCAAGACGTTATGAAGACCACCTGGGGCACCACATTAACCGTTACGAAATCCCGATAGTCTATCGCCATCGACCAGCGGCAGCTTCAGTTACGGTCGTCAACAACCGCCACGCTGGAGATTCCCCGTGGTGTCGTAGGCTCTCGCCATACCCGTTTCAGCGCGGTGTATGGACTAGCGTCCAAGGGTCGCTAGGTGGCGGACATGGAGCTCGACGGCACGGTGCATCGACACCGGCAGGTGGTGATGGTGCACCCCGGGGACGGCTGACGTTGCAGACCGCACCGCGCTGGCCGAATGTGGTGGTTGGCCCGCCGCCCGCCGCAAAGATCGAGTTGATCTTGGAACGAGGTTCCCGGGGGCCGCGTTGGCTGTCCAAGACGCCTCGACCTGGCCGGAGAAGCTCCCGACCGACCCGCTGCGCCAGGGATGGGGACTAGTTGGGAGTACCTGCTTGGTCCTCCGTGTCGTTGTGAGGCTGTATGTGCGTGACAAAGTACCGAACATATGTTCGAATAGTGTTCGTGGTGGCAACGGGAGTGACTGCTGTGTACGACCGTGCGGCACGCTTCGCCGGCTGGCAGCTTCGGACGCGCTGTGCTGCGTCGCCGAGGAGGCCAAGCCGACGGCGCAGACTGCTGCCCGGATTGGCGGCGGTCCCGGGTCAGTGTGCGGTACGCCCCGGTGTTTCGCGCAGGCTGATGGTCGGTCATGCCAGACTGCTGGTGACCGAACCGAGGTGGTGGGAAGCCCCGATGCTCCGCAGCAGGGTGACTGAGCTTCACTACATCACCCCGATAGCGAACCTCAGCTCCATCGTCGCTAGGGGGATACTCAGTCACAACCTCGCAGCACGGCTTCCTCACACCTCTGTGTCGCTGGAGTCCGTCCAGGATCGCCGAGCTCGGAGACGAGTCCCGCAAGGCCGGCCGTTACACGACTACGCGAACCTCTACTTTAATGCCCGTAACGCTATGATGTACAAGCTAAAGTACGGCGATGTTCCACTTACCGTCGTCTGCCTCGAACCTGCTGTTCTTGACTTGCTCGGCTCGATTATCACCGACGGAAATGCGGCATCGAATGACACAATTTTCTTGCCTAGCCCCAGCGGATTGGCCCGGCTCGATGAGGACCGGATCTACGCGGACTCGTGGGACAATCAGGACTATTGGGCAAAAGTTGAGCTGAAGCGGGCTAAATGTGCAGAGTTGCTAGTGCCCAATCGAATTGAGCCGCGGTTCGTAGTCGGCTGCTACGTCGACCATAGGGATCGTCGCCTGGAATGCTCCTCCCGATTTCCAGCCTTGTCGGTGGAGGTGAACGCGCATGTCTTCTTCGGGGGAGTCGCTAGTAAAACTGACGAAAGGTAACATTCTTCAATCGCAAGCCCAGGCGATCGTCAATACGGTCAACTGTGTTGGCATAATGGGAAAAGGAGTCGCGCTTGCGTTTAAACGCAAGTACCCTGAGATGTACCACGACTATGTCGCACGATGCAAAAGGGATGAAGTCGAGCTCGGCAAGCCCTACGCCTATAAGGTCGAAGATCACATTGTTGTGAACTTCCCGACCAAGCGACACTGGCGGTCAGCCAGCCATCTTGGCGATATAGAGGAGGGTTTACGGCATCTTCGAGCGCGTCTCAACGAGTGGGGCATCACGTCGATTGCCTTACCCCCGCTTGGTTGCGGCAATGGCCAGCTTGATTGGTCGGTCGTGGGCCCTATGCTGCGTGAGCACCTCGCGAGGTTCGGCATTCCTGTTGAGCTGTATGTGCCGCATGAAGTTTCGCTCGACGATGCCCGACTGGATCTCATTGACATTGGGCAGCCGCCTACCGCACCGCTGCACAAGGTCCCGGATTCATCGATTGCACTCGTGGCCATACTGGCCGGCCTTGAGGAGGGCTTTTATCACTGGCCGATCGGACGATTGATGCTGCAGAAGATTGCTTATTTCGCGACGGCCGGTGGATTGCCGACCGGACTCGAATTTCAAGCAGCAAACCGCGGTCCCTTAGCGCCAGGTCTTCAGCGTGAGCTCGCTCGTCTCCAGGACAACGGCCTGGTCCGCGAAGAACGGCGAGGCAAAATGTTCGAAGTGACAGTTGGTCCAGCTTTCATCGCTGCTAGAGCCCAATCTCAAGGTTTCTTGATTCAATGGCGAGAAGTCGTCGAGCGAGTGTCGAACCTCTTCGCCCGCTTCGACACTCGTCAGGCGGAGATCGCGGCAACTGTTCATTACACGGCCTCTACTCTTGGTAATGAGCTGAACAGGCCACCCTTCGCCAGGGAGGTTCTTGAGGCGGTCGAGCAGTGGAAGATCAGACGCAAACCGCCATTCAAACACGATGACATCAATCAAGCGATCGTGAGCTTAGCTACGCAGGGATGGGTCGAAGTTGTTCCCGATGCGTCGGTGGAGGAGTTCCTGGATAGACTCGAGTTGCTGTGACTTGGCTGGCCGACAGCAGTGATTCGAACGCCTCTGAACGCGGACGGACGCATGCGGATGAGACCCGGCTTCGACGTCGCCTGGACGTCAAGTCAGGTCAACCCCAAGGTTGAAGTGGAAGCGACGGCGTGTTCGGACGTGGCCTGAGACGGCCAATGCGTTGGGCGAGTGAGCGACGGTGGCAACTCGGTGTCGAGATCACCCTTCGTCGCATTGATCTGGAATTGGGTGAGAAAGATGCTCGTGGTGAGGTCTGCCGCTCTTAGGTCGGCGCCCCTGAGGTCGGCGCCGATGAGATCGGCCATTCTCAGGTCGACGCCTCCGAGGTCGGCGCCGATGAGGTATGCGCCTCTTAAATCGGCGCCTCTCAGGTCGGCGCCTCTGAAATTCTTTCCGATGAGATCGGCGCCTCTGAGGGTGGTTTTCTTGCGCCGGACGTCGGCTCGCACGAGTTCACTCGTGCGCAGCAACAAGGTATTGATGTCTCGCCGGTGTGCGCTCAGGTCCAGTTCCATCAAGGCGTCGGAACTGTTGTGAGTGAGGCGTTTGGTCTCGTCGAGCGCGCGGCCGAGTTCACCGTGGAGCGGGCGGGCCTGTCGCAGCGTCAGTGCTTCGGACAGGTACCAGAGCAGCTCATGAAGGTTCCGCATGATCCCGAACGTCTCGAACATTCGCCCGGCGATTTCCGGTGTCCGGCGCCAGTCCCGTCCGCCGAACGTGACTTGGGCGACCTTCTGCCCCGCGCCGAAACAATCATAAACGGCGCAACCCGGAAAACCCTGCTGTCTGAGACGATCGTGAATAGAGCAACGGAAATCCGATCGCAGATTGGGACAGACCTGCCCCGTGGCTTTGTCGATGGCGAAGTCGGCCGAGGCTGAGAAAGCCGGCGCGACACAACACAGCCCGAAGCAGCGTTCGCAGTCGGCTCGCAGGCTCAATTGCTGTCCAGCGGGGACCGGAGCCGCATGTTGGTGTCTCTCGGGCAATGTGCTGCCTCCTTTTGGTCTGAGAGCACCGCGTTCGGTGTGCTCAGGAAGGGTCTCACCGTCTCCAGGTGGATGGAAGTCGTTCAACGATATCCGCTCATCGGCGTGCCGGTGGGTGGGGATTTGCTGCTTGTGCGGTATGTCATGTGGAGGCGGCGAGGGTGTAGATCGACTTCCACACACTCGCAGGACCCGGTGGGCATGCTCTTCACCTACGTCCTGGATGTCCGGGAGCCTTCGATTCTAAGGGTCCAGTCCAGTCGTTATCCTGCCTCGTGTGGGGATCGTTCCCCTCGGGCGGGCAGCAGCTCGGGCACTCTTGGCCTCGGCCAGGTAGCCAGCGGCGGTGTCCACATCTGCTCGATGGTGGCGTGCCTGCCGCTCGTGGATGCGTTCGGTCTTGGGTAGTCCCGCGCCCGTACCCGGATCACGCCGGGGCCGCCCACGACCTCCCAGCGTGGAGTCTCACTCCCTTCCTCAAGGCGCTTCAATCCACAGCGTCATATCTGTAGGTTACTGTAAGTAGGCAGAAATTCATGCCAGATGCTGGAGGGATCGGGTTATGAGTGACGCCCCCAAAGAGCAGTCGGTCAGGCTAACGGCGGTCATTCCATGGTGGCAGGACAACAGCGACGAACCACTGGACCGTCGTGGACTTCTTAAGACATGCATCGAGTCTCTATGCAGGCAGGAAATGGTAGGACCGAAAATAATTCTGGTACTCAACGCCTCTCCAATCGAACCACCTTCTCTGGTTGGAGTTCAAATCGTCCGGACGAAAAGTCGTGTCACGGTCGGAGAAGCCCGAAATCTGGGCCTTCAGGAAGTACGGACTCCATTCGTAATCTTCTGTGATGCTGACGATCTGACGGCGGACAACTCACTCTCCTGGCTGCTGGCAAAACTCGAACAGGCCCCCGAACTAATCGGCATTGCAGGTGGGAATGCGTATATAGTCGAACCTGGAGGGACTCTCACTCGCCATCCACACCCCAAGGCTGGGTTTATCGAATCTCCGGATCGCGCTGGCTGTTGGCCGCCGCCAACGCTGCCCGCTGCTGCGTTCCGATTGCCAATACTACTGTCTTTCGCACCGATGCCTTCCGGCTCTCGGGGGGATTCGGAGCGTCCAACCGAGGTGAAGATTGGGAGGCCGGGGTTGCCCTGTTGATGCTCGGCCGCATCCTGATGGTCCAGACTCCGATAACACACATATATCGCCCCTGGGGAGAAACAAGACTTTCGCAGGCCCCGCGACCGCTCAGTGAAGCATTGGCAATGACTGCCCGTGTGCGTCGTCGAATACTCCGTGACCCTAACTCCGTGTGGTGGTTGCGATGGGCCACGATTCTAACCGTACTGTGGTGTGCGCACTTACTCTACGCTCTCCAACTATCCTGCAAACGAGGGGATCAAGCCAGCGCGAGCCGCATACAATCAGAGACCAGCTCTTCTTCCTGGAACCCGAACTCGACCCAATGGTGATCCTAGGCACAGTTGTGTCGGCGGATGATCGGTTCAGCGGTCATCAACGGTGCAACCCGCCCGGTGGTCTAAGGCTCCTCTCAGGCGAGGGGTCCAGACTGGTCGCATGCGCATCCTCGTGGTCGATGACGACCGGGCGGTCCGGGAGTCGCTGCGCCGGTCGTTGCAGTTCAATGGCTACACCGTCCAGCTTGCCGGGGACGGTCAGCAGGCCATGGAGGTGCTGGCCACGCAGCGACCGGACGCGATGGTGCTCGATGTGATGATGCCGAGGGTGGACGGGTTGGAGGTGTGCCGGCGGCTGCGCGGCACTGGTGACGATCTGCCGATCCTGGTGCTCACCGCCCGGGATGCGGTCTCTGACCGGGTTGCCGGGCTGGATGCCGGCGCGGACGACTACCTGCCCAAGCCCTTTGCACTGGAGGAGCTGCTCGCTCGGTTGCGTGCGTTGCTGCGACGCTCCCCACCTGACAGCGTCGAGGTAGCTGGGGCCGCGCTCAAGTTCGCTGACCTCGTCCTCGATCAGGGCACCCGGGAGGTCGCCCGGGGCGCCCGGTGGATCAGCCTGACCCGCACCGAGTTCAGCTTGTTGGAGCTGTTCATGCGACACCCCCGGCAGGTGCTCACCCGCAGCCGGATCTTGGAGGACGTCTGGGGCTACGATTTCCCGACCTCTGGCAACGCACTGGAGGTTTATGTCGGTTACCTGCGGCGCAAGACCGAGGCCGGCGGTGAGCCGAGGCTGATCCACACCATGCGCGGGGTAGGCTACGCATTGCGAGAAACGCCCCCGTGATCCCGTCCGTCGACCCGAACTTCGGGAATCGGCGGATGTCGTTACGCACCAGGGTCACCGGCTTGACCGCAGTGTGTGTCGGAAGCGCCGTCGCGCTCGTGTCGCTCGCCGGGTTCTTCACCGTCAAGACCAGCCTCTATGATCAGCTCGACATCACGCTGCTGCAGCGCGCCGATTCGTTGCGCAGCACGCTGGCCAGCGCCGAGCAGCTCGGTGGCATACCCGCTAGCTTCTTCAGCGCGGCCGACATCAGGGTCGGCCTGCTCGATGGCCGCACCGGCCGCGGCGTGGTCGGCGGCGACCTGGCGCTGGGTCCCGACGAGCTCGCCGTGGCGCGCGGCCAGCAACCTCAGTCGTTGCGCACCGACCGGGCACGCGACCTGCGCGTCGCCGCCGTGCCTGCGGGACAGGGCGCGGCGTTGGTGGTTGCCCGGGGGTTGGACACCACCCGGACCACCCTGGCCCGGCTGGGTCTGGTGTTCACCCTGGTGGGGGGAGCGGGAGTGCTGCTAGCCGCCGCTGCCGGCACCGCGGTCGCCCAGGGTGGCCTACGCCCTGTACAGCGGCTGACCGAAGCGGCCGAGCGGGTCGCGCGCACCGGTGAGCTGCAACCGATCGCCGTCTCCGGCGACGATGAGCTCGCCCGGCTCACCGGTAGCTTCAACAGCATGCTCAGCGCGCTGGCGGAGTCGCAGGAACGCCAGCGCAGGCTCGTCGCCGACGCCGGGCACGAGTTACGCACCCCGCTCACCTCACTGCGCACCAACTTGGAGCTGCTGGCCGCCTCCGACCGTCCGGACGCTCCTTCGCTGTCCGAACAGGATCGCAGGGAGATCTCCGACGACGTACGGGCCCAGGTGGAGGAGCTGTCCACGCTAGTCGGTGACATCGTCGAGCTGGCTCGCGAGGACGCCCCGCAGGTGGTGCACGAACCGGTGGAGCTGGCCGAGGTGGTGGAGCGTGCCCTGGCTAGGGCCGGGCGCCGGGCGCCGGGCGTCCATTTCGAGGTGGACCTCGTGCCGTGGAACCTGCTCGGTGACGCCAACGCCCTGGAGCGCGCCGTGCTCAACCTGCTCGACAACGCCGCCAAGTGGAGCCCCCCGGCGGCGACAGTCACGGTCCGGCTGACACTGACCGGCCGTGGGACAGCTGCGATTGACGTGGCCGATGCCGGGCCGGGGATTGCCGAGGCGGATCTGCCTTACATCTTCGAGCGGTTCTATCGCTCGTCAGATGCGCGCACCCTGCCCGGGTCGGGGTTGGGGCTGGCCATCGTGGCGCAAGTCGCCACCCGTCACGGGGGTACGGTACGGGCCAGCCGGAGTACTGCGGGGGGGACGCTGATGACTCTGGAGCTGCCCGGACGACCATCCACATGCCACGCCTAGGTACTTCACATGCACATCTCAGGAATCCAGGACAACCTAGAGACATGACCGACGACACGCCGCGACCTCAGCAGCCCGGCGACCCCGGTGAACATCCCGATCCGTTCCGGGCACCGGCTGGTCACCCCGGGTCGTCCCCGGCAGCGGGTTGGCACCAGCCCTACGGCGCTTCACCGCCGCACGGCAGCGCTCCCACCGACGCCTGGCCGGCACCGGACGGGGGGACAGCGCCGCCCACCGCTCCGATCGGCCTGCCGCAGTCGGACGTTCCAGGACGGCGCCGTGGCGGGCCTGCCCTGGGAACTGTCGTGCTGTCGCTGATCGTGGCTCTGGTCGCCGGAGGCGTCGGAGGCGCCGTCGGCTATCAGTTGGCCGACAGCGGGCGCAGTGTGACCAGCGCGCTGGACTTGCCTGCGCCGGGGGCCTTGCCGGTCGCGAACCTACCGAACGGCTCGGTCGAGCAGGTCGCGCAGAAGGTGACACCCAGCGTGGTTCAGCTCCGGGTGCACGGCTCACGGTTGGCTGCTGAGGGCAGCGGGATAGTGCTCAGCGCAGACGGGTTGATCCTCACCAACAACCATGTGGTGGAGCCGGCCGCGACCGGCGGCGGCGACGTCGCCGCGGTGTTGCAGGACGGCCGTTCGGTGCCGGTCGACATCGTCGGTCGGGCACCTTCGTTCGACCTTGCGGTGGTGCGGGCACAGAACGTCAACGGTCTGACCCCGGCCCAGTTGGGCAGCTCCGGCAATGTCCGGGTCGGGCAGGAAGTGGTGGCGATCGGCTCGCCGCTGGGTCTTTCCGGCACGGTGACCAGCGGTATCGTCAGCGCGCTGGACCGTCCGGTGCGGGCCGGCGGCGAAGGCAGCGGTCAGGACACCGTGCTCGACGCGATCCAGACCGACGCCGCGATCAACCCCGGCAACTCCGGTGGCCCGCTGACCGACATGCTGGGCCGCGTGATCGGCATCAATTCCGCCATCGCCTCGCTCGGCACCAGTAACGGGCAGGTGGGTTCGATCGGCTTGGGCTTCGCGATCCCGATCGACCAAGCCAAGCGGATCGCCGGTGAGCTCGTCCACAATGGTCAGGCCACCCAGGCCATCCTTGGGGTGGTCGTGACAGCCGGGCGGCCGGAGGACAGCTCAGCGACGATTCAGCAGGTCACTCCCGGTGGTGCTGCCGCCGCTGCCGGGCTCCAACCCGGAGAAATGATCACCAAGGTGGACGACCGGGTGATCGACAGCGGGGACGCGCTGGTTGCGGCCATCCGTTCGCACGCACCGGGTTCCCACGCCACGATCACCGTCAAGAACTCGACCGGGGCCACCCGGCAGGTCCAGGTCACCCTCGGCAGCCAGCAGGTCGGGACCCGATGATCCTCGGTGCCTGCTTCCGGCTACGGTGCACGCCATGGAACGCAGCGTGCGCAGCCTGGGACGGGCTCTCGTCGTGATCGTCGACGACCGGGTGGTGCACGGTGAACATGAGGACGTGACGGGTCCGCTGGTCACCGAGCTCCTCGAAGAAGCCGGCTTCGTTGTCGACGGCTCGGTCGCGGTAGCCGGCGAGTCGGTGGACATCCGCAACGCCCTGAACACGGCGGTCATCGGTGGTGTGGACTTGGTGGTCACTGTCGGCGGCACCGGGGTATCGCCGCGGGACGTCACCCCGGACGCCACGGCCGGTGTGCTGGACCGCCCGATACCAGGCATCGCCGAGGCCATCCGCGCCTCCGGGCTGGCCGCTGGCGCGGTGGACGCGGGTCTGTCCCGCGGGCTGTCCGGAGTCTCGGGCAGTACGCTGGTGGTGAACCTGGCACCCTCGCGGGCGGCGGTCCGTGATGGGATGGCCACCCTCACGCCGTTGGTCGGACGGGTGATCGAGGAACTGTCCTGGCCAGACCAGGACTGAGTACCCGCCGCGACGAGCATTCACCACAGCGTGCCCTTCACGATGGGTGACCACCACGAGGGGGGTGACCACCACGAGGGCCCGAACGGTCGTCGTTTCGGGCCCGCGGGGCGGGGCGGTTCAGGAGTTACCGCCTACCTTGCCGTTTCGGTTCAGCGCATCCCCGACCAGATGGCTCACGTTCTCCATCTGGTCGTGGTAGCGTCCGCCGGTGGCCTTGTCCATCGTGAAGACTGCGGCTTCGACGCAGTTGACGGCGATGCCACTGGCCTTCCCGACCAGGGGGCCTGCCTTCTCTATGGCCTGCTCGACGATCGGACCGGCCGTCACCGCTACCTTCTCGGCGTAGGGCCCGACTTTGTTGATCGTTTGTTCGACAAGTGGGCCGGCCAAGTCCCTCGCCACGTCGATGAACGGGCTGGCCTTCTCCTTGGCCTGCTCGAGGTAGGGGCTGGCCTTCTCCAGGGCCATCTCTACGAGTGGAGTGGCCTTGTCGATGGCCTGCGCAACGACCGGGCCGGCGACCTCGATGACCGGACCAGCCACGTCCTTGAACTTGTTCACTAAACTCATGGTGGGAGCCCCTTCGCTCGCGGGATCGAGAATCCCTATCCTGGCACTGGGACCCGATAGCGGGAAGTGATCGGGCCTGGCTGACCCGTGCGATCACGCGGTCGGGGAGGATGTCATCGTGAACGAGCGCGCGACCGACCGCCAGAGCAGGCTGCACGAGGTGTTCGGCGACGTGCTGCCCGACAGCACCTCAGACGACCGGCCCGTCCAAGGGGACGCGGAACCCGACGAGCACGAACGGTGGGTACGGGACAATTGCCCACCGCACCACGACACCGTCCGGTGGTAACCGACTCGCCCACTCCCCTGTGGCCTCAATGGACGGTAACGGTCAGGGTCTGAGAGATCGAGGCCGCCGCAACCCGGGTCGCGGCAATGGGATCGAGTGCAATCAAGACCAGCTTGCTGTCTCGCTCCCCGGTGCGGTTGCCGCCTGCCAGCACCGCGAGTACCCGTGCGCCTCGGGCCAGCACCACCGGCTCGTCCTGCCGTGCGCCGACGGTCACCACGTCGACCGCGACGCCGGGATGCAACAGTGCGGCGACGCCCGGATCGGCCAGTCGCAGCGGGACACTCACCGCATCCGGACTCGTGCTGACCGCTCGGACGAGATCGGAACCGGTCATCCGTACATCGGTCAGGGGCTCACCTCGCCGGACCGGTGCGGCCAGCGTCCGGCCCAGCACCACGGCGGGGGTTCGGGCTGCGCCCCCGGGCACCGCTTGTGCGGGTAATCCCTGCAGGGTCACCTCGCCCGCTTCCAGCACGGTGCCCGGGGCCAGATCCCGGGCAGCGACCACCACCACATCATCGACAGAGCTTTGCCGGCCCGGAGTCAACGCCAGCACCACGGCGAGCCCGACCAGCATCACGGCTGTGGCCCGACGGAGCACCAGCGTTCGCCCGAACCCGGACCGGCACTTGAGCGCATCCCACCGCTGCCGCAGCAGTGGCGCCCACGTCGGCGGACTGCTGTGGTGTCGCTGTCGCCCCATCTGACCATCCGCTCTCGTCGTCACGACTTGTGACGTTAGGCAGGACCGGGTCTGATCAGCGGTCCGCACCTCCGCAGGGTGTGGACAACCAGGCGGCTGAGGATAACTGTCAGGTCAGGAGGCGGCGGCAGTTGCCGAACTCGACGCCGACGAGGAAGATGCCGAGCCCGACCCGGTTTTTGAGTCAGAAGCGGACCCGGACTCCGACGGCTTGGGCTCCGACTTGGACTTGCCGTTGGAACCGGACTCGGACTTGCCGTTCGAGCTGGGCTCGACCGTGCTGCCGGCGCGACTGTCGGTGCGGTAGAAGCCGCTGCCCTTGAACACAATGCCCACCGACGAGAACAGCTTGCGCAGCCGGCCGGAGCACTCGGGACAGGCGGTCAGCGACGGGTCAGTGAACTTCTGCACGGTGTCGAAGTGATGCTCGCACGCGGTGCACGCGTAGGAGTAGGTCGGCACGTCTTGCCTCCACGTATTGGCACTCTGCGCGCGAGAGTGCCAATACCGATGATAGCTCAGGTGTCGTCGTCCGGGCTGGTCTGGTCTTTCCTGGTGCCACGCATGGCCGGGAAGAGGACGACTTCCCGCAGGGTGGGCGCGTCGGTGAGCAGGGCGACGAACCGGTCGATCCCGAGGCCGAGACCGCACATCGGCGGCATCCCGTACTCCATCGCCTCGATGAAGTCCTCCTCCATCATCATCGCCTCGTCGTCGCCGGCCTCGCGCAGCTCGGCTTGCTCCTCCAGCCGGAGCCGCTGCTCGACCGGGTCGATCAGTTCTGAGTACGCTTTGACGATCTCCCAGCCGTTGACGACGACCTGGAACATGTCGAGCCTGGTCGGGTCCTCATCGCTGCGCCGGGCGAGCGGGACCAGCTCCACCGGGTGATGCACCAGGAAACACGGCTGGATGAGTCCGGGCCGGACCGTCTTCTTGTACAGCAGGTCGACAAGCCCCGCGTAGGACACCGCCTTCTCGACGTCTAGACCGAGCCCGGCGACGCGCTCCCGCAGTGTCGGCAGGTCGCGGATGACGGTGAGGTCTATCCCGGTTCGCCGGGCGATCTCGGTCCGGTAGTCCAGCTCCGGCCAGTCGGCGCCGAAGTCCAGCTTCACCCCGTCATAGGTGACGGTACGGGTGCCGAGGACCTTGTCGAGTACCGTGAGAATAAGTTCGCGAACGAAGTTCATGTTGTCGCGGTAATCCCAGTAAGCCGCGTACCACTCCAGCATCGTGAACTCCTGGAGGTGGGAGGCGTCCATGCCTTCGTTGCGGAAGTTGCGGCCCAGCTCATAGATGCGGTCGAGAGGGCCGACGGCGACGCGCTTGAGATACGTTTCCGGTGAGATCCGCAGGTAGAAGTCCTCCCCGAGCGCGTTGTGGCGGGTCACGAATGGTCGCGCGGCTGCTCCGGATGCCGCCTCCTGCAGGATCGGTGTCTCGACCTCGAGGAAGTCGTTGTCGTCGAGGAACCGACGGATACATCCGATGATCTTCGCCCTGGCCTGGAACCGTTCCCGAGAATCGGCGTTCACCAGGAGGTCGAGGTAGCGGCGACGGTAGCGGGCCTCAACATTCGAGATCCCCTGCCACTTGTCCGGCAACGCGCGGACCGTCCGGTTCAACACTGTCAGCTCGGATACTGCCACTGTTCGTTCACCGAGACGGGTGGTGTAAGAACTGCCGGCGACCCCGATGAAGTCGCCGATCTTTACTGTCCGAGACCACTCCTTGAAGGCGTCCGCGCCTAGTTCGTTTCTGGACAGCGAGATTTGCGTGCGCCCGCTGCGGTCCTGCAAGTGTCCGAAGACCAGTCCGCCCATCCGGCGCCACAGGACGACCCGGCCGGCAAGACGGAAGGTCGTCCCTTCGGGCGCATCCTTCACGCTGGCGGCAACCGCGTCGGTGCGGTAACCGGACCGGGGACCGGCCTTCCCGGACGCCTCCGTTGACATCAACACACCCTCTTGAACCAGACGGCACCCAGCTGCCACGAAAGCGGCGTTCCCCACATCTCACCAAGCGGGCCAGGTGGAACGGACTGCCATCCATCTGACGGCCAAGCCAGTCTAGCGATCTGGACTCAGCGGCTCAGGGTCGACCGAGCGGAATCAGACCCCGCCCGGGGGTCAGGGCGGCAGTGACCGGGACATCGTGCGGTTGCACCGGCAGCGAGGCGAGCACCTCGTCGTCACGAACGATCGCCACCAGCGGGGTGCCGGGACTCGCCAGCGGCAGCGTCCGATCGTAGTGCCCACCGCCGCGGCCGAGCCGAATTCCGTGCCGATCGACGGCCAGGGCCGGCACCAGTACCAGAACCGCGCCGGCGATCGCCGCGTAGCCCAGCCGGGGCCCGGCCGGTTCGAGCAGCCCCATCGGCGCAGCCCGCAGCGACCCTGCGCCGGTGTACTCGGCCCAGTCCAGCGGCCCCGCAGGTTCGGCGGGCGCACCGACTACCGGTAGCAGTACCCGGCAGCCGCGGCACGCCAGACCGTCGAGCAGTTCCGGCGAGCCCGGCTCGCTACCGATCGGCCAGTAAGCGCAGACCGTGCCGGGCGACCTCCATTCAGCCAACGCCGTCGTCGTAAGGGCCGACGCCTCGGCCTCCCGCTCCGCCGCCGGCACCGCCTCGCGCTCCGCCGTCAACCGCCGCCGCCATTCCCACTTGCCGATCTCGTCCACCTCACCCGCCCGACATGGAGACTTCTCAAGCCAACGGACGCCCGACAGCCCCGATAAGTTTCCATGTCGGGCCGGGGCCGTCGGGTGGGGCCGATAGGGTCGTGCGCCATGAGCGCCTCGACCAGTGGCACCGTCGGGTACCGTGCATTCCACACCGCGGTGGTGCCGGCTGCCGGGCTCGGTACCCGATTCCTGCCGACGACCAAGACGGTACCCAAGGAACTGCTCCCGGTAGTGGACACGCCGGCGATCGAGTACGTCGCGGCGGAGGCCGCCCAGGCCGGGGCCGACCGGCTGGTGCTCGTCGTCTCACCGGGCAAGGAATCGGTGGCGACGCACTTCGACCCCAACCCGGATCTGGAGGCTGCGCTGCGCGGGCGGGACAAGGACGCGCTGCTGGCCAAGGTGCGTCGGGCCCCCGGGCTGATCCGCGCTGAGGTCGCCTTGCAGCACAAACCGCTCGGGCTGGGGCATGCGGTGGGCTGCGCCGAGCCGTTGCTGGACGACTTCGACGATGCGGTGGCCGTGCTGCTGCCCGACGACCTCGTGCTGCCCACCGGGGTGCTCATCAGGATGGCCGCAATCCGCCGGCGGCACGGCGGCAGTGTGCTGTGCGCCTTTGACGTCCCGCGTGAGCAGATCTCCGCCTACGGAGTGTTCGATGTCGCCGACACCGACGACCCGGACGTCAAGCGGGTGCACGGGATGGTGGAGAAACCGGCGCCCGAGGCGGCGCCGTCCACCTTCGCGGCGGCCGGGCGCTACCTGCTGGACCGTGCGGTGTTCGACGCGCTGGGCCGGATCGTGCCCGGCGCTGTCGGCGAGCTCCAGCTCACGGACGCCATCGCACTGCTGATCAGTGAGGGCCATCCGGTGCACGTCGTGGTCCACCGCGGTGAGCGCCACGATCTGGGCACCCCCGCCGGGTTGCTTCGGGCGTCGGTGGACTTCGCGCTCGCGGATCCCGATATCGGCCCCGATCTGCGGAGCTGGTTGCGCGACAGGTTGGAGCAGGAGCGCACGTGAGGTCGCTAGACGAGCAGCTCGGGCGGGTGCTGGACGCTGCGGTGCGTCCCGAGCCGGTCCGGGTTGCGATCTCCGAGGCGCAGGGAATGCTCTGTGCGGAGGAAGTCGTGGCGCAACGACCTCTGCCCGGCTTCGATCAGGCCGCGGTCGACGGGTACGCGGTGCGTAGCGTGGACGTCACGGAGATCCCTATCACCTTGCCAGTGGTGGGCGAGATCGCCGCCGGCTCACGGCAGCCGATGCGGCTGCAGCCTGGCCAGGCGGTCCGGGTGGCTACCGGTTCGGCGTTGCCGGCGCTGGCCGATGCGGTGGTCCCCCTGGGGCACACCGAGGATGGGGTGCCCCACGCGGCCCGGGTCACCGTGGCGCGCTCGGTACCGTCGAAGGCCTACGTGCGCCGCGCCGGAGAGGACGTGCAGACCGGCGACGTCGCGGTGCGGCCTGGCTCGGTGATCGGCCCGGCGCAGGTGGGGCTGCTCGCCGCGGTGGGCCGGGCCAAGGTGCGGGTGCACCCGCGGCCCCGGCTGTCGGTGCTGTCGGTCGGCGAGGAGCTCGTCGACGTGGAACGCACGCCGGGCACCGGGCAGGTCTATGACATCAACTCCTACGCGCTGTCCGCGGCCGCCCGCGACGCCGGCGCCGAGGTGCACCGGGTCGGCATCGTGCCCAGCGATCCGTCCCGACTGCGCGAGGCGGTGGAGGGCAGGATGCTGCTCTCGGAGATCGTGGTGGTGACCGGCGCGGTGGGCGGGGCGATGGGCGACGAACTGTGCGCCGCGGTGGCCGAGCTCGGTCCGCTGGATGTAGGCCGGGTGGCCATGCACCCCGGGTCGGTACAGGGCTTCGGCCGGCTGGGCCCGGCCTCGGTGCCCACTTTCCTGTTATCCAGCAACCCGATCAGCGCACTCGTGGTCTTCGAAGTGTTGGTGCGGCCGCTGATCCGGCTCGCGCTGGGGAAGCGCAGTCCCTACCGGCGCACCATCACCGCGCGGCTGCTGTCCCCGGTGACGTCCACGGCGGGTCGTCGCGGGTTCCTGCGTGGCCAGCTGCTGCGCGATCCCGACACCGGGGAGTACCTGGTGCAACCCCTCGGGATCTCCGGTGCCCATTTGCTGGCTTCACTGGCTGAGGCGAACTGCCTGATCCTCGTCGAGCCGGACACCACTGAGGTGCCGATCGGCGAGCAGGTGTCAGTGAGTTTCCTCGCCCAGCGTGGATAACGCACCGTGTTCGGGTCTGGGCCTGATGGACGCCATCCTGGCTGGCCGGTGCGGCTGGGCCCGGTGCGGGTCGCTGCGGGGGAGATCGCGCTGCGCCCGGTGCGGCTGCGCGACGGCTCGGCATGGAGCCGGCTGCGGCTGCGCGACGAGGACTACCTACGGGTCTGGGAGCCCGACGCCGAAGGGACCTGGGCGGAGCGCTTCACCCTCATGGCCTGGCCGGTGATGTGTAGCGGGCTGCGGGCGACGGCCCGGCGGGGGCTCGCCCTGCCCTTCTCCATCACGCTGGACGGGCAGTTCGCCGGCCAGCTCACGGTGGGCAACGTGGTGCGTGGTTCGCTGCGCTCAGCGTGGGTCGGTTACTGGGTGGAATCGGGTGCGGCCGGTGGTGGTGTGGCGACGGGGGCAGTGGCGCTGGCGGTGGACCACGCGTTCGGGCCGGTCGGGCTGCATCGGGTCGAGGCCACTGTGCGGCCGGAGAACGCGGCCAGCCTCCGTGTGCTGGCCAAGCTCGGGTTCCGCGATGAGGGGCTGCTGCGACGGTACCTCGAGGTGGACGGCGTGTGGCGAGACCACCGGTTGCTTGCCGTGACCCGCGATGAGGTCGGCATCGGGCTGGTGGCACGCCTGATCACCTCCGGGCAGGTCCGCCACCCCTAGCCCGAGTTTCCGACGATCTTGTTGTTTCGCGGGGTGGCCGTCCGGTGGCTTGATTTATTTGGCCTGATGACACGCGGTGTCGGTGTTTGATCGGGTCACCTGAGGAGTGTATGACCTAATCTGTGGCGAGCTTGTATCCGAAGAAGATCAGCGGGAAGACGTACTGGTACCTGCGGGAGATGGCCCGCGTCGACGGTAAGCCGAAGATGGTCTGCGAGCGCTACCTGGGCACCGCGGCCGATATCGCGGCCGCGGTGGCGGGCGGCGAGGCAGCGATGACGCCGCAACGGACCCGGCATCTGGCGTTCGGGGACGTGGCCGCGGTGTGGGAGGTGATGACCCGGTTAGACGTGATCGGCATCGTGGACGCCGTGACCGGGGGCAAGGTCGCGGGCGCGGGCGTCTCGACGGGGACGTATCTGGCGCTGGCCGCGCTGAACCGGGTGGTGGCTCCCTGTTCCAAGCTCGCCCTGGCCAAGTGGTGGCAGAGCACCGCCGCGGACCGGTTCACCAAGATCGGCACTTCGGTGCTGGATCACCGCCGGTTCTGGGATGCGATGCACGCGGTCTCGCTGGCTGAGCTGGCCGAGATCGAGCGCCGGGTCACGGCGGCGATGATCGGGCGCTTCGATCTGGACACCTCAGCGCTGGCCCTGGACATGACCAACTTCGCTACCTACATCGACACCGGCAACGCCAAGGCACCGATCGCTCAACGGGGCAAGGCCAAGCAGAAACGATCCGATCTGCGCCTGGTCGGGCTGGGCCTGGTGATCACCCGCGACGGTGGTATCCCCCTGGTGTCGCACGCCTATGCGGGCAACCGGCCTGACGTCACCCAGTTCACCACCATGATCGAGAAGCTGACCGGCGGCTACCAGGAACTCCTCACCGACGGGGCCGGCCCCCAGACCGGTGCCGGTGAGGTGACCGTGGTGTTTGACGCCGGGCAGAACTCGACCGTGAACTTCGCCTACCTGGCCCAAGCGGGTCTGCACTACGTCGGATCGGTCCCGCCCAGCGACCATCCCGACCTGCTCGCTTTACCCGCATCCCAGCGCAGCCCGGTCGATATCGAACAGTTCCCCGGCCTCACCGCCGTAGCCACCCGCCGGGAGATCTACGGCGCCGACCGCCGCGTGGTGCTCACCCACTCACCGACCCTGCACGACAAACAGGTCCGCGGGTTCGATCAGACACTGGCCAAGGCCGGCGCCCGCCTCGATGACCTGGCCGCCACCCTGGCCCGTGGCCGCACCCGCCGCCCCCGCGAGCAGGTCCAGGCCGAGACCTCGGGCATCTGCCGCGACACCTGGGCCAGGCGTGTCATCCGCTGGGAACTGACCGGTGACACCCCCACCGAACACCGCCTGAGCTGGCACATCGACACCCGCGCCCGCACGAAACTGACAGGCGAGGTCTTCGGCAAACGCATCCTGATCACCGACCGCGACGACTGGCCCATCCCCGAGGTCGTCGCCGCCTACCGCTCCCAATCCGACGCCGAATTCGGGTTCCGCCAACTTAAAGACCCCCACCTGGTGTCGTTCTCCCCGATGCACCACTGGACCGACCACAACATCCGCGTGCACGTCTTCACCTGCGTGCTGGCCCTGCAGATCGCCCACCTCATGCGACGCCGCGCCGAACACGCCGGGATGCACCTCTCAGTCCGCGAACTCCTCGACCACCTCACCGGCATCCAGGAAACCGTCCTGATCTACCCCTCCACCGGAGGCCGCCCCAAAGCCCGCCGCATGCTCACCGAAACCAGCCCCGACCAGACCCAACTCATCGACATCTTCAACCTCCAGCACTGGGCACCACCCAGTTAGGTCATACACTCCCCAACACCCAAACCACACCTCCACCAGCGGAAACACCACAAACAATCAAGAAATCTCGGAAACTCGGGCTAGTGTGCGTGGCCAACCTGCGCGCCCGGCGTGTCGGCACCTCGTGAACGGCGGCGTACGCGATCATCCCGGCGCGCCTCCGGCATCCGGGTGCTCACGGTGACTACCGTGACTATGCGTTAGCGCAGGCAACTTGTCTGGATGGCGGACCGGGGTAGGGGGCGAGGAGTGCCCAGTTCGCTGATCTTCGCGTCGCTGGCTGGCGCATGGCTTGTCGTCCTTGTCCCGATGGTCGCAAAGCGACGTCAAGAGGTGGTGCGCATTGCGGAGTCTGCGCTTGCTTCGCGGGTGCTTCGTCGACCTGATCCGCCGCGCGGGATGCCCATGGACAGTCAGGAGATGCGCATGACCGACGGACGGATTGCCCAGCTGGCGCCCGCCTTGGAAGAGCGTCGGTACAGGTCGGGTCGCGGCGGCTATGACCCGGAGGTCGCTGCGCAGTTGGCCCGGGCGAAGTTCGCCTACCGGCAGCGGGCGGTGCTGGCTCTGGCCATAGGAGCGACCGCCACTCTGGTGCTGGCCTACGTAGCGTCAAGTCTGCTGTGGTGGATACATGCTGCGCTGGATATGGTGCTGGTCGGTTACCTTTGCTACCTGCGCCGGCAGGTGCATATCGAAGAGGAGATTCGCCAACGTCGGGCCGCTCGGCTGGTCGGATCTCGAGCCGCCGGATCTACAGCCGTCGGATCTCGAGGCAGGGCGCCCGCTGACGACGCGTCCCACGAGGCCACCGTCGATGCAGCCCACGAGAGGCCAGAGCCGGTCCAGGAGCCGTCGGCGTGGCCTGCGGCCGCCCACTGCGCTCCACACCCCACAGCCGTCGCTCTGGACCTCGACGACGAAGACCCGATATTCGACGAGCTGAAGCCCGCTTTCCAGCCCCCTTACCGCCGGGCGGCCGGGGAGTAGCCGATGCCCGGCTGCTAAACTTGGCGCGCATCGCGGGGGGCTGTAGCGCAGTTGGTAGCGCGTCTCGTTCGCATCGAGAAGGTCAGGGGTTCGATTCCCCTCAGCTCCACCACCGTCTGTGACCTGCGGCTTGTCGTGACCACTGTGTCAGTGTGCGAACCGCAGCCCATGATCAGGGCCAGATCTGGTCAGCGTGAGCTGCGATCAAGGGCAGCGGGGGTCTCAGCGTCAAGCCGCATCAGACTGCGGGCAGGCGGTGCGGACACCTGCGACATCCCACGGTCTTTCAGCTGTTTCAATAGATGATCTGCTTGTGCGAGCCCTGCTGTCGCAGGTACGCCGGTTGAGCAGATGAAGTTGGTGGAATCCTGTTGGGGTGCTGTCCATCCCGTGGCAAGACCTTCGTGCGGCTGACGTGGAGGATCTGATCGCCGCGCTGCTCGTGCGGACGGTGGACGGTGCTGTGCGGATCGATGGTTCTGGGGGAGATGGTGGTGTTGATGTTGTCGTGCGGGGTCAGCTGGCGACCACGTCTTTGAGATCAAGAGCTTCTTCAGGTGTCTCACCGCTGCGCAGAAGCGGCAAGTGTTGAAGTCGTTGCGCACCGCGGTAGAGCGACAGCCGGACATGGTGGCTTGGACGTTGGTGCTCCCGCTCGACCCCAGCCCGTCCGAAGAAAGGTGGTTGAGGGAGATCCTTGTTGCGGAGACCAGCGCTGCGGTGAGTTGGATGGGCCGTACTGCGGTGGAAGCGGCATTTGCCGAGCGTCCCGATCTTGCTCGGGCGTTCTTGCCGGGGTCGTCTGAACGCCGAGTTATGGAGTTGCTGGTTGAGCAGGGCATCGGGGGGCGAGGCAGCGGCGAAAGCGGTGGACCAGGGACCGGTCGTTTCTCAAACTGTGTGACAAGACCATCGCAAAGAAGTACAAAGGAGCCCGCTGGGCGCTGCTGAAAAACCCCGGCGACCTCAACGCCGACCAGACCGGCACGCTACGCGAGATCAAAAAATCCGGTGGCGCACTGTGGCGGGCCTACCAGCTCAAGGAGCGCTCAAGGAGTCCCTGCGCGCGGTGTTCGCCGGGGACCTCGACACCGACACCACCAACACCCTGCTGGACCGCTGGTGCTCCCAAGCCCAACGCAGCCGAATCCCCGAATTCGCGAAAACCGCCCGGACCATCCGCAACACCGAGACGGGATCACCGCCGCCATCGACCGCGGCCTGTCCAACGGACGCCAGGAAGGACTCAACAACAAAGTCTGCTCATCATCCGACGCGCCTACGGCTTCCACACCGCCGAAGCCGCCCTCGCCACCGTCATGTTCGCCTGCGGACCCGTCAACCTGAAGCTTCCATACCACATCCCCACCATCCACATGTAGAGCAGTAGAGCCTTTTATTTCACGAAAGCTACGAAACTATCACCTTGCATATTTTCATGCATTCCAGTCCACCACGCGGACTTGAATCAGCCCCTCACTGCGACTAACTACTCTCGATTGATCTCCACCGCTGTCAAGACAACGTGCCACGGGTACTCGTGTAGGTACTTTGAGCCCTGGTGCGGCACGTGTGGTTCGTAGCCTTCCGATCCAAGTAGAATCTTTACACCCGCTTCGCGTAGTTCCTTGACGCTACGACCAAAGGTCGGATACGCCGCCTGGGCTGTATTCGAGAAACGGGAGTGCTGCAAGCGGGAGGCCAAGCCCGATTCCTTCCGTCAATAGTCCCAAAGCTAATGTGTCGGAGATCCCAGCTGCCCACTTGTTGATGGTATTGAAGCTAGCACCACCTACTACGATAGCGTCAGCCGGTGGCAACACGTCGAGCGAGCCGAGCTGTTTGTAGTCTGACCGCACCGGGTAGCTGGTTTGAGCTTCGAGTGCGGGCTTATCGATGAATCGCAGCGCCATTGGTGTTGCGATCACGGACGGCCGCCAGCCTGCTGCTTGTGCCAAGGTCACCAGCTTGCCGATGTCGCGTGCCGCCGGTGTCGCACAGGTGACGATGTAAAGTACCCGATCAGAGGGTTCTTGTTGACTGCTCACACCGCTACCCCAACCGTTCGCGCCAACTTCGTAACGCCGACCATTGGGGTTAAGCCAGGCGGATAACTGCGCACGAGATCAGTGATGATCTGCCTAGTTAGGTCGCGGCAGCGCACCTCTTCTGGAGCAAGCTGGTCAGCATCAAGGAGGTTGGCGGCGGCCTCGTCACGCTGTCCGGCCTGGAGATGCCCGCGGGTTACATCGAGCAAGTGGCTGGCCCGGCGTTCACGGGGTAGGTGCATGAGATCATCATAGGCAATGTCGGCAGCAGCTTCGATGACTCGGCCACCGCTTTGCATATCCGCGAGAGCTGACACGCGATGTACTAAGACGTTGGTGGTCCCGAATGCCGACCAATTTTCGTTACGGTCATATTCCAGGCGGGCGGCGACAGCCAGGCTTCATCCTGAAGATCCCGTACGTCGGCTGCCTGGTTGGTTCGAGCCGCAGCGATACTCCCCTGAAGCAGTAGCATGCCGTAGGCTGAGACAAACGCCGGCGTGGCACTGCTGAGGTCTGGTTCGAGCCGATTGGCTGCCGACTTAATCATCTGTACAGCATCGCCACTGTTGCGCGTGCGGGTGGCCATGAGCGCTTTTCCGACCCGCATTCGCCGCACCACCGATCAGCGTCAGGTCGCCCGTCTGTTCGGCGATCTGAATGCCGCGATCCGCGGTGACCCAGCCGAGCTGCTCATTCCCGAGCTTGAAGGCAGTCGATGCCGTCAACTGATACGTCCAAGTCAACCAGATTTGCGCCTGCCGTCGCTCATCATTGTCTAATTGCCAAACTGCCGCTTGTGTGTCACGGATGAGATCGGCTAATAGTTGACCGATGGCCTGGTAGTTGGAAGCCTGAAACGCCATCCAGCCGAACCGTACGGTGCGTTCGAGTTTGGTTAAGTTCGGCTCCGGCAAGATATCGTCGTTCGGCCGGAAGACGTTGGTAATGACGTCGTAGCGACACAGGCATCGCGAATGGCGTCGATCTCCTGCTCATCCGGACAGGTACGCCTGCGCTCGGCTTCCTCAGGATCAATCAGCGCCGCCAACGGAATGTCTAACACCCTGGCAATCTGACACAGCACCGACAGGCGATCAAGCTGACGATCTCCGGCCCGGATCTTGTCCACCCAGCTCACCGACTTGCCCATGCGGTCGGCGAAAATCTTACGGGTCATACCACGCCGCTGCATCCAGTACATCACCACAGCAGCCGCCTCTTGGCGGTGCGCGTGGTCAGGGTCGGTCATGCCTAGCGCCTCTCGGTGTCCGGGTCGGTTTGTCTAACCAGCCTAACGGGATCGTCAGGAGCCAACCCGGCACAACGCTAGACAGTTTGTACGGCCTTGATCACTGCCTGGCCCGTAGCTTGTGCCGCCATGGCCCCAGGACCGGGCTGAGCCCTCCCAAGCTGGCGCGGCGTCCTTCACCTCAAGGACGTGTCCCCCGCTTCCGCTAGTCTGGCTGCTCCCCGGTCCTGGGTGCCGTCCAAGAATGAGACCACCTACACAGACGAGGCTGAGAGCACGTGGAGGTCAGGGCAACCAGAACGCCGATGGTCCCCGTCACGGTGATGGCCAGGATCAACAACAGCTTGGCATCTCCCGAGACCTCCACTCCTTAAGAGCCGGGCCTGGTGGTGCTGCCCCCCGAGCCGCCACCAGGCCCGGCCACCACACACGGGCCTGGAGACGGTGTACATGGCGCAACGGAAGATCACCGTCAAGGCTCAACGCCCGGAGGCCCGCACCACCTTCACGATGGAGGCGTGTCGGGGCAGGGTCTGGATCACGACGTATCACTGCCCATTCATCTGCGTGGCCATCCTGGAGACCGCGCAAGCCGACACCCTGGTTGAGCTGATTAACCAGACGACTCAAGAAGCGCGCGGATACACGCCATGAGTTACGGCGGGACTGCGCCGGTCTACCGACCGACTGCCTGGGCGTAGCTCCTCTCGGGGGATTGTACGATCTGCTGGCAACGCGGCGACAACGTGGCCTATATCTTCGATGGCAAGCAGCTTGATATTTATCCGAACGAGCCGCTGAAGGTCGAAGTATTCGACACCATCCCCGTGTTGCCTAAAGGCTGGACTGACATGGCCCACGTCCGGCGCACTGGTGAGAACTGGGTCAAGGCTAAACGCAAGCGCTGCCAGAAGTGCGGAGTGTATTCGTGAGCACGCCACGCTTCCACGACAGCATGAGGCTTGTGTCTACCCGGACAGCCATTACCTGTGCTGGCCTGTTCGTGGTATCTACCCTCATGAAGTGGGGAGCACGAACTATCCTCCGCAGTGCGGTAGTAGAAAACGAAAAACTGGTGACAGTGGCCGTCAACGCTACCGGCATACCAGAAGAACGTATGTACTGGACCGAGCTTACCCGAGCACCTGAGTACATCACCCTACAGCTTTATGGCTCTCCTGAGAGCGTTCGCATCGAGTCGAACAGCTGAGCTGAGCAAGCCTCCCGGCCATGCCAGTAACCGGCTTACTGCCCTCGCAGAATGGCAACGATCTGGTTGACAACTTGATCATGCTGGACATCGGTCAGTCGACCAAACGGTTCGCCGAGCATGTCCACGGGTAGCCACACCACCCGGTCGGCGAGCACGACACCGTAGTCGGTCTCGGTGGCGTAGCCGCTGGCACGGTACCGGGTACCGGTTTCGATCTCGGCGATCAGCACAGTAGGTCCGCCCCCAGCGTTGTACGCATCAGCAGACACCACGGTGTACAGCTCGCGTTCGCCGGTCAGCGGGGACGGATTGGAGATGGGACGTCACCCTGACGGGGTGCGCGGTCACTGACCGCTCTTCCACGCCGAAAGCGACCGGCTACGCGCCCGGGCCCGCGCGCGTAGCCGGTCGGCGTCGTCGGCCTCGGCGAGCATCGCCACGTGATCGGCCACCTCGCGGCGCGTCAGCTCAGCCCTCAGTGCCGCATCGATCAGCCCGAAGAGGGTAGTCCCCATGCTGCGTGCACGCTCCACGGCACGGGCATGCGTTCTCTCCGGCAGGAAAATACCCACCTTCACGCTCATACCGCCAGTCTGACCGGTGGTCGGACTGGCGTCCAGACCGAAGACCCCGGGCAGGTCTGCCTGAGGTTGCCCCGTACGCCGGACAGCTCAGGCGCGAGCGGGATCCGGATTGCGGGCTTTCGTAACACCGGAAAAGCATGAACGCCCAGGTCGGCAGCCTGGGCGTTCATCAGTAGAGGTTCGAGGAGCTTATTACAACACAAAGACCAGGTGGAAGCCATCGAGACCAGCTCCGGCTGGTCACTCGCGCAGGTTGGCGAACACCTGGACGTCGACCCCACTACCGTGATGAATCGCCTACGAGAAAATGGTGTCCTTACACGAGACACGCACGGTCGACCACGAGCCCGAATGAGGTCGATCGCCAACAATCCGGACATCTCACCATACTCGAGTGTGAGCTGGGGACTGTCCTTCGCGCCTGTGCGGGTCTTGTACAGCTCGCAGGAAGGGTAACCTCCAATGGCTGCGGCAAGATCACCGAGCGATGTTGCGGGCGGGAAGGAGTTGTTGATGTCACTCGAGGACGATCCTCGGAGCCTGATCGAGACGATCGACGGCGCCCTGAGAGGCTCGTTCGGCGTCGACCCTGACCGTGATCATGACGAGGTATGCGCCCTGGCGACCACCGGTTATGTCGTCTCGTGTTCGCGAAATACCGTTCTCGAGGACATCCACAGTGGCGGGTTCGTGCCGAGCGCACGGCGTGGATCGTATGCCCGCGATGGGATCCGAGACCGAGACATGGCCAGACTTAACGTGGCGACTTGGCGCCAGATCAGACCGCACGTACATTCAACTCATCGATGTCATGGCTGTCCGCGACCTGCTGCGCGATAAGAAGCGGCCAGTAACGATTGGGGCAAATACATTCACGTGCGGCAACTTGTTCGCGGGCGCCTGGAGCAAGCTGGTGTGGCATCTCAATGAGGGCGCGTGGCTGCCCTTAGATCTGGCTGGCCGAATGTTCGGCGGCGACGAAGCCGCAGCCATGAGGTACTACGCGATCTGTGGCGGCAATTATGCCCCGGATTGGTTCGGAAACCCCTGGTAGGAGGCAGCGGTCACGGCATGGGCAAAGCAGAATCAGCCGGCGCGCGTCGAGGATCTCGACCTCGCCCTACATACCCCGAACGAACTTGACGACAACACGATCCAGTGGCTGATGAGAGCGAAGTATGACCGCGTGTTCAGCGATGCGATAAGAACCTGGAAACTGGACCGAGGAGGCAACCAGACTGATCCAGCTGGTGACCTGTGGTTTCCTCCAGGAGTGCCTGAATTACCGAAACACCTCCGATGAGTCCAACCGGCGCGGAAACGCGGCATCCGGGCTGATGACACACAAGGCGCTCCCGATCTTGAAAGACTGGGGTGCCGGTGCACCTCTCAGGAGCCGGCGCACTTCGAACCGATCCTCCCCGAGGTGGCTACCCTGACGCCTCGGGGCAAGAGGTGTTCCAAGGGCAGTGGTGCCTGATCGGTCGGTGGCGGATCGTGGAGATGGGCGGGTGGGCCCGCGATGCCGGCGAACTCGTTGAACGGGCTTCATCGAGTTCGCCGGGCGGGACCGGCCAGTTCGGTTTATCGCGGTCCGCGGTTGGCTGGGCTGCCGCCCGGTCGAGCGGGACGGTCAGGTCGGTGTCGAGTTCACCTGGGATGGTGTCGACGAGGGCGACCAGGTCAGCGGGCGCGGTTGGGCGTCGCTTGTCGATGACGCGACGATCGAGGGGCTCATGATCGCAGCCCAAACAAGCCTGCCGCTCGAACAGATCGCCGACGATCCCGGCGAACTCGCCGCCTGGGTGAAACGCCTACCGGTTGTTGTTGAGAAGGACCGGCTTCTGCGGCGGGTCGTCCATGGTGACGCTGCGCGGATACGGATAGAGATGCTGCGCCGCTTCCGCGGCGAAAACGCCCCGAACATCCCCGCCCCAACCCCACCGGACCGTGGCCGATCTGCTCGACGACGCCGCACGGCTGCGATCAGACCGTGGGCGTCGGCTGGCGGCCCAGCGCGCGGAGGAGGAAGCGCACCAAGGGAAGGCCCGAGCGCTGGCCCGCGAACAACAACTGGACGAACTCGCGCACGAGGAAACCGCCGCGTGGTCACGCGTCGACGCGCTGATCGCCACCCGAAACCGGCCGAGTACTACGACGCCGCCACGCTACTCACCGACCTCCAGGCACTCGCCGAACGCGACGGCCGTCATGACACGTTCGCCCACTACATAACTGCGTTACGTCAAGCACACACACGCAAACCCAGCCTCATCGAACGCCTCGATCGAGCAGGTGTGTGAACTGCCCACCGTCGGACAGCACATCGCACAAGCCCGACTCGGCTCCGGATGGTCACTCGCGCGGGTCGGCCAACGCCTCGCCGTCGATCCGACCACCGTGCTGAACCGCCTGCGGGAACGCGGCGTCCGCACTCGCACACACACGGGCGGCCTCGATCTTGACATACTGTCAGCTCACCGGTACGTCACAAGCTCAGCGCCTGCTGATACTCAATCATAACTTGATTTCTATCGACCACATGGGGTCTAGAACTAAAGTTCTACTGTAGGATGGCCGGTGCCAGTTGATCGACGTGACCTCCGTCGGAGGCTCTTCGAACTCGCCGCCGGGCAAGGCGGCTACTTCACTGCCGCTCAGGCGAAGTCGCTCGGCTACTCCCACCAGGCCCAAGCCCACCACGTTGGGGCGGGCAACTGGTGGCGCATTGATCGTGGCCTGTTCCGCCTCGTCGAGTGGGCTCCAGGCGCACACGACGAGCTCGCTCGCTGGACTCTGTGGTCACGAGGGCGAGGGGTCGTGTCACACGAGTCGGCCATGAGCGTGCATGGCATCGGCGAGTTCGAATCACGGCATATCCACCTGACGGTTCCACCAGGATTCACCATGCGCAACGACGCCATAGAACTTCACCACGCCGAGCTTCCCGCCGATGACGTCTCCGAACGCTCGGGATACCGGGTGACCACTCCACTGCGAACGATCATCGACATCGCCGCGAATGCACCCGATGAGGACCAGCTCGCCCGCGCCATCGACGACGCGCGGCGCGCCGGCCTGGTCACCCATCGCCGCCTCCGATCCCGCGCCGAGGCCCTTGACCCCCGCGCCGCGCTCTACATCGAACGCGCGATCCAACAAGCGGAGACACCATGACCTACCACTCGGCGCAGGCACTACGCACCGCATTGGAGAACCGGCTGCTAGCACAATCTACCGAGACCGGAGTCAGCCTGTGGGGTTCCAGAAGTCGGTCACCTATGCTGAGCAGCAGCTTCACGCCGTTGGCTCGTAGTCATTGATCAAGCCGCCGAGAACCGGACGTCGCTTGATTTGTTCATAGCTGGGGTCTGCTACGGGATGCGTCGGGTGTGGTGGGTGACGTTCGCGGGCCCGGTGTGGCCGTCGACCGTGGTAATGCTGAACGTACTTCGTGAGCACCGCACGCAGATGCCGCTGATTGAAGATCAACATTCGATCGGTGAGTTCGGCCCTGAGGGTGCGCACGAACCGTTCGGCAAAGCAGTTCGCACGCGGGCAGCGAGGAGGAATCCGCACCACGGGGATCCCGGTGTCGGCCAGGACAGCATCCAACGACGCGGTGAACTGTCCGGCGCGGTCTTAGACGAGGTACCGGAACTGGGTGACGCGGTCGCCGAGATCCATCGCCAGGTTGCGGATCTGCTGGGTGGTCCATCGGCCGTCGGGGTTCGTGGTCGTACCCAGCAGGTGCACGGACCTGTTGGGCACCTCCAGCACGAAGAATACGGAGATCCGCTGGAGGGTGAGCGCGCAGTCCACGTGGAAGAAGTCGCACGCCAGCATGGTCGAGGCCTGGGCGCGCAGGACTGACGCCAGGTTGTCTCGGTATCACGGATCGGCGCTGGAGAAATGCGCACTCGCTGCAGGACGCGGCGGATCGTCGACGCCCCGACGCGGTAGCCGAGTGTGAGCAGCTCGCCTTGGATTCGTTGGTGTCCCCCGCTGGGATTCTCCGTGGCTAGGCGCTTAGTCAGCACGGCCACCGCGTCCGCAAGGGGGTGGACGGCCGAGGCGATGTGGATACGTCCATTTCGTGGTGACCAGGCGACGATGCCAGCGCAGGACCGTGCCCGGCGTGACCAGGCGATGCTTCCGCGGTATCGGCGGCAACCTCTGGACCAGTGCGGTGAAGATCGCTCGATCCGCCCAGTCCAGGCGAGGTTTCGGGTTGGCTCTGCGCAGCACGGCGACTTCGTGACGTGACACCAGGAGCCCAACGTCCTTGGACGCCGACGAGCGGCCGACCAACAACACCAGGTTCACAAGCTGGAGGAAGATCAGATAAAGCAGACGTAACGACACGGCTCACGATCATGCCCTGCCGACCTAGCCCACTGATCACCCAGGTCAAAGTCCCAGGCCGACCTCTGGAACCCCACAGCATCGATCGACTTGACTACGTACACCCTTAGTAGTGGTATCGCGCTTGCACGATGACGAGTTCTTCGTCCCGGAGTTGATAGACGAGGCGGTGTTCGTCGGTGATGCGGCGAGACCAGTAGCCGGACAAGTTGTGTGATAAGCGCTCGGGCTTGCCGATGCCCGTTGCGGGGTCACGCGCCGCTTCCTCGATCATGCGGTTGATCCGCTTGAGGATCGTCTGTTCGTTGGCCCAGGAGGTGTAGTCCTCCCACCCATCGCGGGTGAAGCTGATCTTCACGCGACGTCGTGCTGCGGGTCGAGCAACTCCTGCACCTCGATGCGACCGGCTTCGGCGTCGGCGATGCTGCGCAGCAGGCGCTCCGCGTTGACCGGGGACCGGAGTAGGTGGGCTGTCTCCATGAGCGAGCGCCACTGGTCGGCGGACACCAGGTATGCCGTGCCCGTCTTCGAAACGATCTCTACTGGCTCCTGGTCATCGTTGACCTGCTCGATGAGCGGGAACAGGCGCTTACGGGCCTCGCTTGCTGACATTGCCATCATCATCACTCCCTCGTACTAGAAGATGGTACCACTCTGGCGCCCCGTGAGGCGAAGCCGCAGGATGGTAAGCAGGCTCACTCGCCGATCCACGTGTTCGTACAGCTCAGACGCCTACGCGGGTGTGCGAGTAGGCGGCGAGTACCTCCACCATCACATCGCTACTTCAACCCTGGCCCGAATAAACCAAGGCCAGGCACCGGGAGTCATCCTCCCAGGTAGTAGCCCTGTGAGGGTCTTCGCTGTGTGCTGTCTGAGCAGTGCCCAACCATGCGGGTAGTTCGTGCTGGTTCGTGATGGCCGCCAGTTCGTCTGTGACGGCCGCTGAGCCATTCGTCCGATGGGTACGTCCTGCGCTGGCCCTGCTGGGTCTTGCTGCCCCTTCGGGCGGGACCCGTCGGCGTCGTCGGTCACCGGACACCCCGCGTGCACGCCGGGCACCGTGAGCGTTGCGGCGCGGTCAAGCTCGCCGCCAGCACCTGCACACCACACACCGCAAATACCGGCCCGCACGGCGATGCGCCACCACAGACTCATCGGTGACCAGGTGCTCCATGCTGGTCCGGGCATCCACGATCCGAATCGACCGATGCTGATGCGCCCTCGGAACCGGTCTGCACGCGGCGCCACGCCGGTGCCTGCCTCAGTCCCGCTGACGGCGCAGTCCCGCTGACGGCGCAGTCCCGCTGACGGCGCAGTCCCGCTGACGGCGCAGTCCCGCTGACGGCGCACGGACCAGCTTACCGGGCATGCCCCAGGATCGCCTCGGCCAAGGCGATCCTCTCGGCCTTGGACAGTCGCACTCCGGGTGCGCCCAGGCCGTGGATCGCCCACGAACCATCTGCCTCGTGGATCACCAGCAGCGTGCGATCACTGCGGTCGTCGGTACGGCGGCCCAGGACCTGAATCTGGCCACGCTCACGCTGCGAGTGCAGCGTCTCGGGTACGTCGATCACCGTGCGGTTCTTGGCTGGCTGTGTCGTTGATACGTCAGGGGTGCCGTTGGTCACGGTTGACAACGGTGAGCGCGAATACCGTTGTGATCCTGCCTCGCAGGCAAGATCAGTTGGTTAGCTCGCGGTCAGACCCATCCGGTAGGCCATGCCACGCAGCTCCCGGCCGATCGCATCCCGTCGCGCGCGGCGCATGAGGTCGGTGACGATATCTCTAACGAAGGGGTTGGCCCGGACCCGTTGCGGCGCGAGTCGCTCGGCGGTGCGCAGCGCTGCCACGGCCTCTTGCCGGTATGTTTGCTCGGTCGCCAGTCCCCGGCCCAGATCGCTGTAGTAGCCCGCGCGCCGCGACGCTCCGGCCACGCCCGTGGGGTCGATGCTACGGGCCAGCTCCCAGACCCTGCCGCCTCATCGCGCTCGACGGCCAGATGGACCCGCCAGAACCCGTAGTTGGCCAGGCCGAAACCCTGGTGACCGAGGTTGGTACCGGCGCCGACTCGCACGGCCACGTCGGCAGCCTCAGCCTGATGCTCGGCCGACTCAACCGGCCGCCGCAGCGCAGCAGCGTTAAGGCGCACGTCAAGTGCAACATCCCGTACATCTCCGCAGCGCCGGGATCACTACCTACCCAGGGCGCCACCCGATCGGCCGCCCGAGCCGCAAGCGCCATACTGCGTTCCCGAGCCGGGCTGGACACAGCATGCGCACGCAGCAACTCGGCCAGCGCGATACGCGCAGGCGCGCTCAGCTCGGCGGCCACCGCGCGGGCGTGCATCGCCGCCAGGGCCGCAAGGTCCGGCTCACCGAGATGCTTCGCGATGAAGGTGGTCGCGGTGTACACGTCCAGCAGGCCATCCAGCGCGTCACTCAATGGCTCGGGTCGTCAGCCGCAACCACATGCAGGTCCGTGATCAGACCTGGCAGCACCAGGCCCATCCCCGCGTAGTCCGCCGCAGGGCGTAGCTCGGAGTTCACTCGATGCAGCGTCACAGCCAGGTCGGGCCACGACCGCGCCGCATCGTCGGTCGGGTCATCGAGTGTGTTGTCGGCCAGCGCGACCCGCAGCGCCACGACCGCGGCATGTACTTCGCCCATGCCTTTGGCCGAGGTCAGCCCGTGCACCCTGGTCAGCTCGGCGGGCGCGACTTCCAACGCCGCGGCAAGCGCCTCCAGCAGGAGCGGCTATCGACCTGGCGTTCACCCCGCTCCAAGCGCGACAAATAGGACTCGGAAATCCCGGCCAGCTCCGCGACCACCCGTAGCGACTTACCACACCAGTGTCGGATCTCACCAAGGCGCTGGCCGATAGTCCGCGGTTGCTCAACGTCTATCAAAAACCCTCTCCTCACCGGTTCCCCGCACCGATGCGCCAGGGAGCAACCCCGGCGCATCGGTGCGAAGGTAGCGAAGGCCACGCGGTTGACACTGCGCACCGTGGACCCCGACGTCACCGTCACCGTGGTGGCTGATTCAGCCTGATCCTGGCCGGTATTCCGTCGATGCCGCTGGCCGCGTGCCGAGAATCGGTCGCCTCGCTGGCTGCGCGCATCGGTGCCGCCGTTCTATTGGCCGACAGCACAAATTCCATGAGCTACTTCAGCTCCAACCACCCTCAGTCCCGACGGGACTGTCCAGCGAGCAGCGGTGCAGGCGCTGGCCGCCGACTGGCGAGACGATCCTGACACGTGTCCTGGCTGCGTGAGCGCGCCACCACCGACCGCAACGAGGCCATCCGGCGAGCCGCCGGTGCAGGCGTTGGCCAGCGGCTGGCGAGACGACCCTGACGCCTTGCGTTGCCTGCGCGACAACGAGATTTAGGAGCCGGAATGAATTAACTTGTGCAATTTGTGGTTCGATGGTGTAATTTCAGTCGCCTCGTGTCGACTGAGGGAAATCGATTCTTTCTGCTGGTCGGTGAGTTTGATTTTGGTGGGGATCCTCCCCGGTGGTTCGCAGTCGATGAACCCGTGCGGGCCGGCTCGGCGTTGTTCAGCCCCGCTTCCTCCAGGCGTCGATGAGGTAGGCGAGTGCCTCGCGGTCGCGGCCGGCACGTTGCAGTAGCAGCGCACGCAGAATGGTTACCTCATCGGGGTCTAGGTGGCGGGCCGCGAGGCGGACGGCGGCTTCGGCGTCGTCAAGACGGCCTTGCGCGGTGGCCAGGTGTGCCAGACTGGTGGCGGCCCATGTTGCGGTGTCAGGCGCTGCGGCCTCGGACAGGTATTCCAGCAATGGTCGTACGCCGGGGATCAGGCAGAGCTTCCTGTCTGCGGCGAACTGCTCTCCGGCGGCGATGAGCAGCGGGCGGGCTAGGTCGCGACGCTCGGCGTTGTCAGTGTCGGTCAACGACTGGAACAGCTGGGCGGCGCGTTCGTCGTCGCCGTCGGCGGCGGCCACTGACGCCTCCATCACATCGGCTCGTACCGACACCTGCGGCAGTACCGCGCTCCAGTGGGCGCGAACGCGGGCCAGTACCTGCCGAGTAGCGTCGAGGTCCTCGCGAGCTATGTGGGCGGACGCCAGGGCTAGTAGCAGATCCCCGGTGAAGGGCCCGTCGTCAGTGGCGTACTGCTCAAGGACGGCCACTGCCTCGTCAAGACGGTTAGCTGTCGTCATGAGCTGGACGTAGCGCCCGGCGTCGGTGCCTGGGAGTAGTGACTGGTCTAGCAACTCGCGGTATATCTTGGCTGCGCCCGTCAGGTCGCCGCTGGCGGCGAGCATCTCGGCCAGGTGCCGGCTGTAGGACCAGTGCCACTTTCCGGACGTGTCCACCGCCCGCCGCATGGCGGCCACGGCTTCGTCTTTGTCGTCGTCGAGCCAGGCGAGGCTGCCCAGCAGGCCCCATGCCTCCGGCAGTACCGGTCCGGGGCCGCTACTGACGACCTCGTGGGCCAGGGCACGCGCTGCAGCCCGGTCATCGTCCTGGGCGGCTTTGCGGGCCAGCCACAGCACCGCGGGCGGCGACGCAACCGGATGCCGCAGGGCCGCGACGTCGGCGTACCGGCGGGCCGCCTGCGCTGGCTGCTCGCGCCACTCGGCCAGCTCGGCCAGCCGCAGCGACGCCAACGCCGCCGCGTCCGGGTCGTCGCCGTCCACGGCGAGCCGATACGACACCTCAGCGGCCTCGAGATCGGCCGGGCTCGCATCGCGGTCAGCATCACCCTTGCCCACCAGCTCCAGCGGGGTGAGCACACCGGAGGCCACCGCCGCGCCGTGGTGGTCCTGCCAAAGCCGTGAACCGGCAGGGAACACCACCCCACACACCGGCCGGTAATGGCCCTGGCCGTCGCACTCCACCAGCGCCGGGTCCTGCGCCGCCCACTCCAGGGCCGCGCCCACCCCCTCCGCGTCGTCCACCGACTCAGTGGGGAGTCCCCAGCCGGCCATCAGCCGGCGCGCCTGCGCACACAACACCGCGGGTGCGCGCCACCCCCGCCGGTCCACCTGGTCCCAGGACAATGCCGCCATCACCAGGGCCCACGCCAACGGCTGATCATCACGCGCCTGCCTCAGCCGCACCTCGGCGCCGTCCTGCCGCTCGAGTAACTTGGTGAACTCGTCAACCATCTCCGGTACCGATCTCGACACGTCAGCCACGACGCGCGACGTTACCGCCACCGCAACCAGGAGCAAGGACCGGGATAAGCCGGATCCTCGCCGTGATCGGCAGGAGCTACGGCAGTGGACCCGGAGCTCGATCTCGACGTCAGCATCATCGAATCCGGACCGGTCGTCACCGAGCTGATACGGGACACCAGCGACAATGTGGCCAAACCTGCGAAGGCGCCCGCAACAGTGGTCGTTGCCGTAGGTTTGCCGGTCGTCGGCCTCGCGCTGCGGGTACTGGGGTGTTCGGTTGGCCTGGTTGTGCGGCGGGGTCACCGGCTGGCAGTACTCCAACCGCTGCCGTTTTGTGGGGTGGTCCTGGTGAGTTGGGTGAGGAACTCGGTGTTGGTGGGGGTTTTGCGGAGGCTGTTGAGGAGCATGTCGATGGCTTGTTGGCTGTCCCGGCCCGCGAGGGCCCGGCGCAGGGCGCGGGTGGCCGCCATTTCCTCGGCGGTCAGCAGCAGCTCTTCCTTGCGTGTGCTGGATTGGCCTATGTCGACGGCGGGGTAGACGCGTTTGTTCGCGATTGCGCGGTCCAGCCTGAGTTCGGCGTTGCTGGTTCCTTTGTATTCTTCGAAGATCAGTGTGTCGCCGACCGAGCCGGTGTCCACCAGTGCTGTGGCGAATACGGTCAGTGAGCCGCCGTTTTCGATGTTGCGGGCCGCGCCGAGGAACCGTTTCGGTGGCACGAGGGCGGTGGAGTCCACGCCGCCGGACAGGATCCGTCCAGAGGATGGCGCGGCCAGGTTGTAGGCGCGGCCCAGCCGGGTCAGCGAGTCCAGCATCACCACCACGTCCCGTCCCATTTCGACCAGGCGCTTGGCGCGTTCGATGGCCAGCTCGGCGAGCGCGGTGTGCTCGTGGGGTGGGTGGTCGAACGTGGCGGCGATGACCTCGCCGGGCACGGCGCGTGCCAGGTCGGTGACTTCCTCCGGGCGTTCGCCGACCAGGACGAGCATGAGGTGGCATTCCGGGTGGTTTTTGGCTATCCCGTGCGCGATTGTCTGCAGCACGGAGGTCTTGCCGGCCTTGGGCGGCGCGACGATCAAGGCCCGCTGTCCCTTGCCGACCGGCATGAGCAGATCGACCACCCGCGTGGTCAGGGCGTGTGGTTCGGTCTCCAGCCGCATCCGCTCGTTCGGGTAAAGCGGGACCAGCTCGGAGAACACAGCTCGGGACACGGCGTGGCGCGGATGCTGCCCGTTGATGGTGTCGATGTGGACCAGAGGCGCGAGTTTCTCGCCCCTGGCGACGGGGCGGGTTCTGCCGGTGACCGTGTCGCCGCGGCGCAGCCCGTGTTCGCGGACCAGCCCCAGCGGGACAGGGACGTCACGCGGCCCGGGTAGATAACCCTCGGTTCGAACGACGGCGCGGCCGTCGACGATGTCAACGATCCCGGTGACAGACCGGGGGGAACCCTCCTTTCGCGACTCGTGGGCCCTGCCGTTGTCGGCAGGATGGCTGGGGACATCGTTGTCATACATAGGGATTTCTTTCCTGGACTCATTGATCATTGGGGAGTGCGGTGACGGGGCCGGGACACGCCGGCGCACGCCGCAGAAGGGGATCCCGTTCGCGCCAGGAACGGCTTCACCACGAAAGCCACGTCTAGCGGGAGGAAGGGGAACCTGAGAACTCTTGTGAGGGAATGTTGCCTGCCTGCATCCACAAGAGGGAGACGCCACCGAGGCTACCCACCCGGTGGCCGGCGCGCAACAGCGTTCCCAGCCAGCGCAGGGACCCGCGGTCATGATCGGCAGACCGCCGCCACCCGCTGCGCCGAAGTCCGGTCACCAAGCAACCGGCCGTGCCACCTCAAAGTGGCTGGTCAGACCCACTGTCTGCGAATTTTGGAGCGGGCAACCACAACGGTAGACGGCCCCAAAACTCTACTCAAGTGTCAAAGTTCTAGGGACCGAGGATCCATAGTTGACGTGCCTAATACCCTGCTGGCTAGACCGTAGCCCGTGTCGTCCGGCGCCATCGTCCGCTCATGCCGCGATGGGTGCGACCTCTGAGCCTGAACTGTGGATCGTGTAGCTGTGGGTTCGGGTGATCAGTTTCATGCAAGTCCAGTACCGGCGCTTGGTGCCAGGTCGTGGGCAGCGTGGTCGTAGCCTTGATCTTCGATGAGTGACGCTCGGCACGGGAGGTAGTCCGCACCGTAGACGTTGCAGACCAGCTCCATAACTCGCCCGGCGTCAACCCAGCGATGATCGTAATGGAGTTCATCGAGACCACCCGTCACGCGACGGGTACCGACAGAACGGACCGTGATTTCAAGGCCTTCGACCAGCACCGTGTCAGAGCCGTATCGGACAGCGCTCTTGACCGAGACCGACATGCTGAGCTAACCCGGTGACGACACCCGATGGCTGTATCTGGATGGGCCAACCGGCCGGAGACCACGATCACCTGGTATCAGAACGTCCTTAACCTGCCTCTCTTGGAGGGACGTGAAAAGGCGGCGGCGGATCTAGTGCCTCCTTACCGCCGACGAACCGGCTCTAGGGGAGGCTTCCCATGGAACTGCGCGTGGATGACTTCGGCTGTGTGCCTAATGGGCGGGTTCTGGAGCGGGTGGCGATCGCCGCCGGTTCGGCGGTGCTCACCAGTCCGGACGGGGGCTTGCGGGCGACTGATGTCGGCAAGAACATCGCGATCCCCGGCGGTGTTGATCTCGACGCCACCATCGTCAGCCTGGCGAACATCACCGAGGTGAAAAACGCCTTGATGACCGCAGGAAGCAACGTGCTCACGGCGATCTTCACAACCGATCAGGAGGAACGATTCCGCAAGAGTCTCCACACCGGCCGCCGCATCGTGGTCCTCGGGGCGGGCCCCGGAGGCCAGCCGCTGCTCACCGATGTGGCCGACGTCACGACCCAGATGACCCTCGTCCTCGCCGACGCGGCTTCGACCACCGTGACGGGTGTCCAAGCCACGCTGAACCGGCCCGATTTCGTCGGCTTGAGCAATTACGCCCGCCGCAGCGTCGCCGGCGTCACCGTCGACCTCGGGGACCGCGTCATCCACGATGCCGCGATGACGCTCGGGAGCCGGGGGCTGACGAGCCCGACCGCCAAGTTCTCGCGGCTCGACCTTGCCAAGACCGTGACCATCCGGGCGGCGGGTCTGTTCGTCACGACGATCCAGTCCGTCACCAGCGCCACTCAGGCGAGCTTGGCGGCGCCGGCGACGTCCGCGGTCACCGAGCAAGACCGGGGCGCGGACGTCTGGAAGCCCGACCTCGACTCCGACTCACGGCCCGGCCTGGAGCGGCTGCTCGCCAGCCTGGCCAGTCAGGACGTCGAGTCCGCGGAGATCTGCTTCGGGCCCGGGGTCTATGACTTCACCGTGGGTGCGCAGCGGGCCGCGATCGGGCTGCGCAACCTGAGGAACCTGACGTTTCGGGGGGCGGGGACCGGTGCGACGGTCATTCGCCTCATGCCCAACCAGACCTTCGAGGGGCGCGCCGATGCCGACGTGATCAGGACCTTTGGGTGCCGGAATCTGACGTTCCGGGATTTGTCCGTGCACGGCTCCTACCTCACGCTGGGCAATGCCAGCGAGCAGATGCACGGCATTGACCTTACCGCGGGCTCCGAGGAGATCGCCGTGCACCGGGTGCGGGTGTTCCAGTGCGCTGGAGATGGTCTGCGTTTGCTCGGTAGCGCGGACCAGAAGGCTCGCAAGATCTGGGTGGAGGGCTGCCGCTTCATCCAGAACAAGCGCTCCGGCGTGAGCTTCCAGCGTGCGGCCGAGTTTGTGTGGGTACGCAACTGCTACATCGAGACGACCGTTCCGAGTACCGATCAGAGCCTGGATTTCGAGCCCACGGGTGCCGGTGCGCCGACTGACATCATTATTGAGTCCAATATCATCGTGCACCAGACCGGCACCGCGGCCGTGTCCATCTCCGGTATCAGCAGCACCGATGCGACCCGCAGAGTGACCTTCGCCCACAACATCGTGCTCGGCGGTGAGATCTTCTGCACCGATGTCGCCGAGCTGACGATAAAGAACAACATCGTGCTCGTGCCGGCATCGGATCGGCCCCCGGGAGTCCTGCTGAACCTGGCGCGAGGGGGCGAGTCCGTGCGCATCACCGAGAACCTGCTGATCAGCGAGCGCACCGGGACACCAGCGGTGATCCACCTCGGCGCGAGCGCCCGTCCGGTCAGCCAGGCGCTCGTGGCCGGCAACCTCTGCATCACCCCGGGCGGGATCACCCCGGGCGGGCAAGGCATTAACCTCATCAGCAGCAGCCTCAGCAGCTGCGACGACGTCGTCATCGAGCAGAACATGCTGGTGGCCACCGGTCCCTGCACCGAAGGCGTGCGCGTGCAGTCGGATATCTCCGCAGTGAACGGGATCTCGGTTCGCGACAACGACATCACCGTCAAGGGTTCCGGCGCATGGGCCACCGGCATCCTGTTTTCCGGCAACAAAATTCACCATGCCAGCGCGGTGGGGAACTCCCTGCGCGGAGTAGCCACCGGCATTAAATTCGTTGGAAACGAATTCACACCGACCCCGGTCTGCGCCCTAAACCGCACCGCGGATACCGTCACCAAGCCGATCGACCTGGACCGACTGCCGGGGCACGTCATCGTCGTCGGGGGAGCAGCCAGCCAGGGCGGCACGACTCCCGGCTCGGGATCCGGCCGGTTCCTCGTCGGGCAAGGCAATCCCGAGGGCAGCGTCACCGGGAACGCCGGTGACGTCTACCAGCGCGTCGACTCCGGGGCCGGTCCCAGGCTTTTTGTGAAGGAATCCGACGCATTGTCCAACACTGGCTGGGCGGCCAAATAGACAAGATCGGACCAGCCTAGGACCTGACAGCGCTGTTGCCTTAGCGGAAGGGCGGGCAAGGTCTACGGCGGCCTCGAGCGGTTTAGCCGGATCCACCGCCTCACTTTGAATGATCGTTTTGGTGATGATCGGTGCTGTAGATCATGGTGCCTGGTTGGGGCGTGTAGGTACTGCTGATCTGTCCTGATCTGTCCAGCGTGCCCGCGCTGGTGGCTAACTCGGAAACGCTGGCGGCTGGTCGATGTCGCCCAGTCCAGGCTCAACTCCAGCGGGATCGGGCCGTCGTGGGCTTGCCCGTCTAGATTACTTGGGTACACCTGATCTCGGGCGCGTTCTCGACTCAAGGCATGACCCGCGGCATCGACCGCAAGCCGTTCGACCCGGTCTGGTCCCGTCCAGCTGGATGGGCCCCGTAGAGTCACATCCGCGGTCGGATCCAGACAGTGATCACCCCTATGAATGGGATTCATCACACCAAGCTGATTGGAGTGTGCAGATGTCCAAATGTCTCGCACTAGGCCTGGTGACGGTGGCCACACTGCTGACCGGCGCGTCTGCAGCTGCTGCCGCCGAGCGGATACGTCACGATTTGCCGCTGTCCTACCATGGTCACGCGCGACAGGTCATCACGGTTGTCGCCAACGACGCCAAGGCCACCATAGCGACCCTGACCGCCTGGCAACGTGGCGCGCACGGCTGGCAGCGTGTCGTGGGTCCGGTGAGAGCCTATCTCGGTTCCGACGGAATCGGTCAGGCCAGCGAGACCACATCCAAGACGCCAGCCGGAGTATGGACACTAACCGAGGCGTTCGGCATTCAACCCAACGAGGGCACCCGGCTACCCTACCGGCGCGTGGGCACCTGGGACTGGTGGGTCTCGGACACCACATCACCGCTCTACAACACCTATCAACACTGCAAACCCGGCACCTGCCGGTTCAACGAGAGCGCCGGTGAGAACCTCGGTGCCACCGACCCGGTCTACAACCACGCAGTGGTGATCAACTACAACCGGAATCCCATCGTGTCCGGCGCCGGCTCAGCCTTCTTCTTGCACATTTCCAACGGCAAGCCGACAGCCGGCTGCGTATCGATCCCGGCCCACAGCCTCAAGGCCGTGATGCACTGGCTGAATCCTAACGAACATCCAGTAATTGACGTCGGCATTCGGCATCCAACCCAACGACGGTCATTCTCGCACCTCTCTGCATTGATCATGTCGGTTCACGACCAAGACAACGGGGCAGGCGTAGATACAGAGATCGACAAGGAGCGTGTGAGTCGCTCTCGGCGTCTGCGTGTGGCTCCAAGGTCTTGAGACTATGATCGACCCCTACGGGTCGGGTCACCACAGCCAAGCAGGTAGCCGAAGGCTCGGACAGCCTGTGGAGCGTCTAAACGGCTCTGCGCACGCACGGTGTATATCGTGGAGGCCGCTACCTGTTGGAGCTTTCTCGCAGGTCATCAGAGCAGTTCGAGTAAGCTACCGGCAGTCAACGCCTTGGGTCGGCACTCAGGCTTCTGTACCAGGTCGCACGCTACTGCCGGTGATGTACACGACAGGGCGCGAAGGTCTGAGGCGGCAGTCCGGCCCTGACCTCCACACCCTGGGCGGATGCTCCCAGCGTTAACGTTGGGTAGTCGCCCTGTCACCCCTTGACACCACGTGAAGTGTGACCTAAGGTGACTTTCGGTCGGGGACCGTCCCAATTGAAGCGGAGTGTCGTCCTGTACCAATTCATTGGGTTAAGAAATCGATTGTGGAGGCACGAAGTCGGTAACTTGTGCAACGCAACGCTTCTTGGTCGACCGCGTTCTATATCTGTTATGCTCTCCGTCGGACGCGAATTGACGGCATTTTAATATTAAAATCTTGTCAACGGACGATTCTCGTTTGTTTGGTTAGCCGCTCGTGCCCGGCTCACCGGGACGTTGTGTCAAGCAGGGGGCTGCGCAATGGATATTCGTTGGTTGCACGCGCACCGATTCTTGGTGGTGTCGCTTGTAGGTGCCTTGCTCGCGGTGGGATTGCTGACTATCCTGGTAATCCGCCAACAGCAGGGTCAGGCGAGTCAGGTCTACCTCGAAGCGGGTGGCAGTGTAGGGGAGAATTCGTTCGTTCCGCTGGTTTCCTCACCCTCGATGGTGGGCGGGAACCTCGGCGGTAAAGGTGCCCTCTTGCAGACGGCTGCCGGCACAAAGTACCGGGCAACGTACGACCCTGAGAAACTCATCTCGTATCTAGGTGCCCATCCGCAAGCCGCAGCAGCTTGGGTGAAAGCACTTAACTCCGACCCCGCGTTGAGTTGGAGCGGGGGGAATCGAGTCGAGGTTCAGCAGATTCCCGCTTACATTCACGAACTCACACCGCGTGACCTTGATGAGGATATCAGGGTTACTGACTATCAATTTGCCAATGGTACCTCTCTTGCGGTGCAGTCAATTCTGGAGAAAGGTACCACCGTTCTCGTAGACGCTAAGGGTGTTTCTCGGGTTCGATGTGCCTCCGGTAATCCGCTTGGACCCATGATCCAATTAACGACCCAGCCGATTTACCGGGGTACGCGGTGGCCGGGTTTCCAGTCAAAACGGGTCATCGTCAACCAACGCGGTCCGCATTGTGGTCGCGACGAGTATGACGATGGCGGACGCTGTCGGCGGGTTGCAGGCTGTCCTCGTGATGCGTATCGCGGGGATGAGGGCTGGTGTTTTGACCCGCGTCCAGTGGAATCGCCAGATCATGGTGGGCAGTCGACGCAGCCGAACAACGTCGGCCCATCCGATCATGCGATGCGGCCTGATGAGAGTGGTCAACGAAATGAGCCTGAGCGGCCAGACAACCCTGGCCGTCCGGATGAGCCGACGAGGCCAGGCAACGTTGGCCCATCCGAACACGCGACGCAGCCGGATAAGAGTGGTCGACCGGATGAGGTGAAGCGGCCAGACAACGTTGGCCCTTCGCGACGGGCGCCGCAGCCGAATCAGGCCGGCCGGCCCGATGAGCCGACGAGGCCAGACAACGTTGCTCGGTCGGATGAGCCGACACGGCCAGGAAAAATTGATCCATCGGATCAGTCGAAGAAGCCGGGACAAGATGGGCGGCCGGATCAGACGAAGCGGTCGGATAAGGATAAGTCAGCGGGTCACTCGGAGCGATCGGACAGGAGCGAGCAGGTCGATCAATCAGGAAAAAAGGCATCGTGCGCGTCGGGTTCTGCCTCGAAAAACGGGAATTGCGCTCCTGATCGGGACAGCTCTGAAGTGATGAGCTAAAAATCGCCGGCTCCCCGCGAACCTGCCTTCGGTGGTGGGCAGCTCATGCGATCGCCTGGTCTGCTTGGGATCGGTCACGGCATGGTTCAGTGGCTCGCTGGCTGCCTCGCTTACTATAGCTAACCCGCGTCGTAGTGAAGATGGATCATGCCCCAGGCCGATCGACGGCAATCAGCGGTGGGTGCCGGCGCCGAGGGTTAAGTATACCCGTTCGAGAGCCTCCCGTTTACCTCCTGTTAAGCTGAGCGCAGGATTCTTGTCTGGTGCTGCTCCACCGAGCCGGCGATGTCGGCCAAGATACCGGCGAACACCAGTGTGCTGTCGCTGGCCGGAAGGCCGACGGGCAGCTCACCGACATCTGGAGCGACGTGAAGGCGTACCGGGACGGTCACTACGTGGCGTACGTGCCCCGCTGTGAGTGTGGCTGGACTGGGCCTCCGTTCAGCAATACACCCGGTGGTTACGCTGCGTGCGAGCAGCTTTGGCGGGACAAGCACCTTGCGCCGTTCCTTCGCGCCCGGGAACCTCACTACGGCAGGCCCTCGACCACGTGGGCGCCGAGGGTCATCCACGGTGCACTCGCCGCTGAGCTCGGTTAGCCCGTCGCGTTGAGACGCCACACTCACGCGCCATGGGAACGGTGATCGCTGAAGAGCAGCGCATGGCGGACGTGTTGTGTCCGGTAGGTGCCGATCTCAATGACTCCGGGCGCCGCGGGTGCAGGGTTACGATCAGGTGCATGGGGCACGGGACGGCCGGCGTGGTACTGGCGGGTGGCCGCTCGTCACGGATGGGCACTTCGAAAGCTGCGCTGGAGTGGCATGGTTCCACCTTGCTCCGCCGCACCCTGGGTGTGCTGGCCCGCTCGACCGACGGGCCGCTGCTGGTGGTGCGCGCCTCGGGGCAACCACTTCCTGAGCTTCCGCCACAGGTGGACGTCGTGGAGGATCCGGAGGAGGGATTGGGGCCGCTGCAGGGCATTGCCGCCGGGCTCGCCGCGTTGGCCGGGCGGGCGGGCGCCGCGTTCATCTGTTCCACAGATCTGCCGTTCCTGCACCCCGCGTTCGCCCGCCGGGTTCTGACGGCCCTCACCGAGAACCTCGACGTGGTGCTCCCGGTTGCCCGCGGCTACCCGCAGCCGCTCGCTGCCGCCTACCGGGTCACCCTCGCGCCGCTGGTCGCCGAGATGGTGGCTGCCGGCGATCTGCGTCCGGCCTTCCTGTTCGGTCACCGCCGCTGCCGCACGCTCAGAATGGACGACACCGCACTACTCGCCGACCCGGTGCTGGCCGCAGCCGACCCAGCGCTGGATTCGGTGGTCAACGTCAACTCTCCGGACGATTACCGCGCCGCGCGGTGCCACCCTGCTCCGCAGGTCACCGTGCAGCGCTACGGCGCACTGGCCGGCCACGGCCACGGCAGTCCCCGCACCGTTCGCGCCGCGACGCTGTCCGGAGCGGCCGCCGCGGTGGGTCTTGCCCTGGACCGCCATGTCATCGCCGCGCTCAACGGCGACCAGATCAGCCGCGACGGCGATATCCCGCTGGCCAGTGGTGACACCGTCGCCTTCATCTCCGCAGACGCGGGCGGGTGAGCTCGGTGACCGGTCCGGACCCCGGAGCGCAGGCGTACCCACCGTGCGCTGGGAACGGACGGCCGGGAGGATACGCTGGCCAGGCGTTGATCGTTGATGTGACCGTGAGCGGCGAGGCCACCATCCTGCCGCTCGATGAGGCGGTGTTGCGCGCATACCTGGGCGGTGCGGGACTGGGCGCGTGGTTGTTGCACCGGCTAGCCCCACCGGGTATCGACCCGCTCAGCGCGCAGGCGCCGCTGGAGTTCGTGTTCTCCCCGTTGGTCGGCACGCCGCTGACCACCAGCGCCAAGTTTGCCGTCGTCGCCAAGTCACCGCTGACGGGGATGCTCAACGACGCGCTGGCATCGAGCCAGTTCGCCATCTCCGGCAAGCTCACCGGGCATGACGCGATCGTCGTGCGGGGGCGAGCGGCCATCCCGTCGGTTCTGCTCGTCGACGGCCCCACCCCGCGGCTGGTCGCGGCGGGAGACACCTGGGGCCTGCCTGCCGCCGAGACCGAGCGGGTGCTCAAGGGCGGGCTGGGCCGTGGTTGGCGGATCGCGGCGATCGGACCGGCGGGGGAGCGCGGAGTGCGCTACGCGACGATCTCGCACGCGGGGCGGCACGCCGGGCGGGGTGGCCTCGGCGCCGTGCTCGGCGCGAAGAACATCAAAGCAGTCGCGGTGCGGGCCGCGACGAAAATCGGCCCGGCGGACCCCGGCGGCGTGCTAGTACTACAGCGCTAGATCTTCTTTTGGCGTGTCATCGGTGCAGGTGAGCGCGTTCTTGGCGAGTTCGGCCGGCCGGACGCTGTTGACGGGTGCGCGGTGTGCGCCGGTCGGCGAGCCCGGTCCCACCCCGCTGCCGTGGGCGAGATTGTGCCTTGTCGGCCGCGACCACTTTTGAATGAGGAGAGATAGCGTCGGAGCGCATGTCGTGTGTCGATAGAAATAGTGATCTGCCGTGCCGGTCTGCGCGCCTCCACTGAATCGAGGCCGGGGCGTGGAACGATATTTCTGTGCCTCTGACGTCGACGAGTCAACCAGTTGTGTACGATGATGCGGTGTCCCGGGAAGATGTGGGTCGGTGGGAATCCGAGCTGGCGAGTTTGCTCGCGCGGGTTCGGCCGTTTTTCTACCGGGCGGAGTCGAAGAAGCACGCCGAACAGTATGTGCGGGGGTTGTTGTCACCACTAGAACGGAAGAATGGCTGGACGATCGCCGAGCATGGTGGCGAGCTGGACCCGACAGCGTTGCAGCGCTTTCTGAACCTGTCGCCGTGGGATGCGGATGCGTTGCTGGAATGCAACCGTGAGTATGCGATGGAACATCTGGCCGACCCGGCGGGGATCCTCGTGGCGGATCCGACGGGATTTGCTAAGAAGGGCACCAAGTCGGTCGGCGTGCAACGGCAGTATTCCGGAACGTTAGGGCGGATCGATAACTGTCAGATCGCCACGTTCCTGTGCTACGTGACACCCACACGGGATCGCGTCTTGGTTGACCGGCGACTGTACATGCCGGACAAGTCGTGGATGGCTGACCCGGCTCGCTGCGCTGGGGCCGGTGTCCCGGCGGAGCTGGCGTTCGCGACCAGGCCGGAGCAGGTCATCGAGATGATCTGCGCGGCTCGCGCAGCCGGGATGCCGTTCGCCTGGTTCACCGCGGACGAGGAGCTCGCCCCAGAACCCCGGCCTGTGCGACTATCTTGAGAGCAGTCGGATCCCGTATGTGATGGCCGTCCCGAAGAACACCCGATTCGCCGACACCGCGGGACAGGTGACCCAGGTCGATGAGCTCGCGCGAGGGTTACCCAGGAACACCTGGCAACGCCGCGCCTGCGGCATCGGATCGAAAGGACACCGCGTCTACGACTGGGCACTCATCGACTCCGATGATCCCGACCACCAGTATCTGATCCGCCGATCCATCGACGACGGTGAACTCGCTTTCTACCACTGCTACAACCCACACCACGCACGCTTCGGAGAACTCGTCGGCGTGGCCGGGGCGCGCTGGCCCATCGAAGAATGTTTCGGATCCAGCAAAAACGAAGTCGGACTCGACAACTACCAAGTCCGCACCTGGAACGCCTGGCATCGACATATCACCCTCGCCATGCTCACCCACACCTTCCTCGCCGTCACCGCACACCACGCCAAAAAAAGGGGGCCCAACACGCCACACAACCAGACCAGCAGGAAAATCCATCCACCCCCTCGACCGAACCGGAAACCACTCCACCCATCCACCGACGCCTGATCGCGCTCACCCTCGCCGAAATCCGTCGACTACTCAACCTCGCGCACAGCAGCGAACCAAAAATCCACCACGGCCTGCACTGGTCGATCTTTCGGCGCTGGCACCAAGCCCAAGCCCGCCGAGCACACGTCCGGCGCCACCTCCACCTCCAGACCCTAATGATCTAGCGCTGTAGTACTAGCCGCCGCCCGGGATCTGCGCGAGCGCTCTTGGGGACCGGCCACCGCGAAGTACCGCGAAATGGGCACGCTATCCAACCTGCTGGCGTTCAACGCGATCTCCACGCTACCCACCCGAAACTTCACCGGTGCCACCTTTGTCGACGCGCCCAAGCTGGCTGCCGAGCAGCTGCACGAGCTGAGAAGCGAGACTCGCAGCGGATGTGCCTCCTGCAGCATCGGCTGCGAGCACATCTATCGCGGGCGCAACGGTCAGACGGCGAGGGTGGAGTACGAGAACGTCTTCGCGTTGGGGCCGATGTGCGGGGTGTCCGACCCTGACGACGTGCTGGCCGCCTCCGCCCGCTGCGATGAGCTGGGCTTGGACACCATCTCCGCCGGCGGCACCATCGCGTGGGCGATGGAGTGCGCACAGCGTGGGCTGCTCGACGCGCCGTGGCTGCGCTTCGGCGACGGTGCTGCGTTGCTTCGGGCGCTGAACGAGATCGTCAGTGGCGACGGGCTGGGCGTTCTGCTCGCCGAGGGTTCCCGGCGCGCGGCGGTCATCGTCGGTGGCGGGTCGGAGGAATTCGCGCCGCACGTCAAGGGAATGGAGCTGCCCGGGTACGAGCCCCGCACGTTGCAGGGCATGGCGCTGGGCTTGGCCGTCAACGCCCGGGCGCAGACCACAATCGCTCTGGTGCCTATGAGGCAGACCTATCCGGTGACTACGACCGGCTCGCTGGTGGGGATGCCCAGGTGGCCGCCGCGGTAGCCACCGAGGATCGGGCTGCGGTGATGGACTCGATGATCCTGTGCAAGTTCCTGCGCGGGGTGTTCGTCGAGCCCTATCACGAGTGGGCCGGACTGTTGCGGGTCGTCACCGGATGGGACATCGACGCTGCCGAGCTGCGCGCCACCGCGCGGCGGATCGTGCTGGCCAAGCGAATGTTCAACCTGCGTGAAGGGTGGACCCCCGCGGACGACTGGCTGCCCGCCCGGCTGCTGCGCGAGCCGATCCGGCTTGGTTCTGGACGCGACGCCACCCTGACCCCCGCCCGGCTCCGCGAGATGATCGACGGCTATTACGCGATCCGCGGGCTGGGTCACGACGGCCGCCCGGACGATGACGCGGTCGCCGACCTCCTCGTGAGTGCGGAACAGTGTGAGAACACTGTTCCGCACTCACGAGCGCGGCCGCGAAGGGGGTGCCGCTGTGAGCGTCACCATCACCGTTGATGGGCGGGAGATCACCGTGCTCGAGGGCACCACGATCTACCGCGCGGCGCGGCAGCTCGGCATCGACATCCCGGTGCTGTGCCACGACGACCGGTACGACCCGGTCGGGGTCTGCCGGATGTGCGTCGTGGACACCGGGGCCCGGGTCTTCGCCGCCGCCTGCGTGCGGCCCTGCGAGGATGGCATGGCGGTGCGCACCACCGGTGACGAGCTCGAGCGTAGCCGCGCCATCCTGACCGAACTGCTGATCGCCGATCAACCAGCGCCCGACGCCGATCCCAAGCAGACCACCACCGGCGACAACATGCTGTTCGAACTGGCTCACCGCTACGGCGTGTCCCGGGACACCACAGTGCTGCCCTGCGGGTCCGGCCGCGGCATCGATCACTCCAACCCGGTGATCGCCGTCGACCACGACGCCTGCATCTTGTGTGACCGTTGCACCCGGGCCTGCGACGACATCCAGGGCAACGACGTGATCGGCCGCTCAGGTAAGGGCTACACCACCCGGATCGCCTTCGACCTGAACGACCCGATGGGCGCGTCGTCCTGCGTGACCTGCGGTGAATGCGTCGCCGCCTGCCCCACCGGCGCACTGACCAACAAGCCCCTCCATAACGTCCCGATCCGCCCCCGCGCCGAGCTCGACGCGGTCGACAGCGTGTGCCCGTACTGCGGTGTGGGGTGCGCGCTGACCTACCAGGTCGACCGCGAGCGCGGGGCGATCGCCTACGCCGAGGGCCGCGACCAGCCCGGGTCGCAAGGCCGGCTGTGCGTCAAAGGCCGCTACGGCTGGGACTACGCGGCCTCCCCGCAGCGGTTGACCGTCCCGCTGATCCGGCGACGGGGCTCCTACCCCAAGGGCGCCCTGTCGTCCGATGTGAAAGGTGAACGCCGCCGCAAGCCGGGTGGTCTGGTCGACTACGACGAGGTGCTGCCGCATTTCCGGGAGGCCGGCTGGGATGAGGCGCTGGACCTCGTCGCCCGGCGGCTCACCGAAATCCACGCTGCGGGCGGCCCAGCGGCGATCGCCGGTTTCGGCTCGGCGAAGTGCTCCAACGAGGAGGCCTACCTTTTCCAGAAGCTGATCCGTACCGCGTTTCGCACCAACAACGTCGACCACTGCACCCGGCTGTGCCACGCGTCGTCGGTGGCCGCGTTGTTCGAGGGCATCGGATCCGGCGCGGTGTCCACCACTTACGGCGACGTGATCAACGCGGATGTCGCGATCATCACCGGCAGCAACGCGACCGCCAATCACCCCGTTGCCAGCTCATTTTTCAAGCAGGCCCGCAGGCGTGGCACGAAGATCATCTACATCGACCCGCGAGCAGCCCGGGTGGCCGACCACGCCGACATCTACTGCCAGCTCAAGCCGGGCACCGACGTGGCGTTCTACAACGGCGTGCTGCACGAGATCATCCGTCTCGGCCTGATCGACCGTGACTACATCGCGGCACGCACGTCCAACTATGACGAACTGGCCCGCACCGTCGCCGACTACCCGCCCCAGCGGGCCGCCCAGATCACCGGCATCGACGCCGACACCATCACCGAGGTGGCCCGGGTCTGGGGCAGCGCCCGCGCCGGGATCATCTTCTGGGGCATGGGGATCTCCCAGCACACCACCGGCACCGACAACGCGCGATGCCTCATCGCGATGTGCGCGATCACCGGCAATGTGGGCAAGCCCGGTAGCGGCCTGCACCCGTTGTGGGGGCAGAACAATGTGCAGGGCGCGTCCGACGTCGGCCTGATCCCGATGTTCTACCCCGATTACCAGAAGGCCGACTCCGCGCAGGTGCGCGCCCGGTTCGAGCAGGCCTGGGGGGTCAGCGGGCTCGATCCGGGGAAGGGCCTGACCGTCACCGAGATCATCGGTTCCGTGCTCAAGGGCGGGGTGCGCGGGATGTACATGCTGGGGGAGAACCCGTTCCTGTCCGACCCGAACATCAACAAAGTGCGCGCGGCGCTGTCTGCGCTGGAATTCCTGGTGGTGCAGGATGCAGGACATCTTCCTCACCGAGACCGCCGAGTTCGCAGACGTGGTGCTGCCCGCGTCGTCCTACCTGGAGAAGGACGGTACCTACACCAACACCGACCGGCGGGTACAGCTGGGCCGCAAGGTGCTCGACCCACCCGGGCAGGCCCGGGTGGACTGGGAGATCGTCCAGGACCTCGCGCAACGCCTCGGGCTCGGCTGGGACTACTCCTGCCCCCGCGAGGTGTTCGACGAGCTGGTCGGCGTGATGCCCAACTACGCCAACCTGTCCTACGACAACCTCGGTCCCGCAGGCAAGCTGTACCCCAACTCCGACCCCGAGCACTCCGACGGCACGGTGGTGCTCTTCGACGAGCGGTTTAACACCGACGACGGGCTGGCCCACCTGGTGCCCGCGCAGTGGTTGCCGGCCAAGGAGCTGCCTGACGCCGATTACCCGCTGGTGCTCAATACCGGGCGGCTGCTGCAGCACTGGCATACCGGGTCGATGACCCGGCGCTCCTACGCGCTGGACACCATCGCGCCGGAGGCGGAGGTGTACGTGCACCCCAAGGACGCCGCGGACCGGGGGTTGGCGCACGGCGAGATGGTGCGGGTGCGCTCCCGGCGCGGCGAGATCGAGCTGCGGCTGAAGATCTCCCACCGTGAGGCGCCGGGCAACTGCTTCATCCCGTTCCATTTCCGGGAGGCCGCGGCCAACGTGCTGACCATCGACGAGATCGACCCTTACGGCAAGATCCCCGAGTTCAAGTTCTGCGCCGTCCAGATCGAGTCGCTGGGGGCGCCACGGTGCAGTGAGCCGTGAGCTCGCGCGACCAAGACATCGTTATCGGGATCGATGATCCTCGGCGAACATCTCGATCCTGCGGTCGCCGATCGCATCGATCCAGCCCCTGAACATCCCCGCGCTGGTGAACGGCATCGCCACCGTGGCGTCCGGTCCTACGGCGATGCAACCACCGGTCCCTGCCCTGGCCGCGAGCTCATACAGCGCCCGTTGGCAGGCCGCGCCCAGGCTGAGACCGGCGAGGCGGGTGAGCGCGTCGACCTCATGGGCGAACACGCTGAGGATGAGTGCCTCACCGTCGCCGGTCGCCGAGACCGCGCAGGAGCGGTCGTCGGCCCAGGTGCCGGCACCGACGAGTGGGGTGTCCCCGACCCGGCCGGCGAGCTGGCCGGTGGTGCCTCCGGTCGAGGTCGCCGCCGCGAGGTGTCCCTCGCCGTCCAGCGCGACGGCGCCCACCGTCCCGCCCGTGCCCTCGGGCTCGGCCTGGCTGTTGGGTGGGATCCCGGTCAGCTGCTGCTGCCGACGTGCGGTCACGAACCAGTCGGCCGGCATGAAAGCGAGGCCTTCCCGGCGGGCGAGCGCCTGCGCTCCAGTTCCGCTCATCAGCACATGCGGCGTCCGTTCCAACACCGCTCGCGCGGCGAGCACCGGATTGCGGACACCGCTCACGCAGGTCACCGCCCCGGCGCGGCGCGTCGCCCCGTCAGCCACCGCCGCGTCATGCTCCACGCCACCGGTAGACGTGAGGACGGCACCCCTACCGGCATTGAACTGTTCGTCGTCTTCGAGGACCACCACGGCAGCCACCACCGCGTCCAGCGCCGAACCACCGTCGCGCAACACTGCCATGCCCGCTGTCAAGCTCTGCCCGAGCCCGCGCCCAGCCGCGGCAGCTCGCTGCGTACCGAATTCCTCCGGCACGATGCGACCGGCGCCGCCATGCACAGCCAGGACGGGGGCGGTGGCTCGCCAGACGGTGGAGCTCGACCGGTTTCGCACCATGTCCAAGTTAGCCATTTGAGCGGACATCTGGTGGGATCGGCCAATGCCAATGTTGAATATCAAGATCAATTCTCCGGATCTCTGGGAAATCATGGACGGGAGGGTCGTCACATCTTTGGTGTCGTCCAGGTTGACTCCTCACACATCCAGATCGTATGAATGGGATGGACGTCGCTACAAGATCCGCAGCAACCGCTTGGCTACGGATCACACGATGGTTACCGAGGACGTCCGGGAGGTTGCCTCGGCGCACCGGGTGGGCTGCAAGGGCTCAGTGCTCCTGGCGGATGGCCGGACCTATGAGTTCCAGTCGCCCGTGATATGGCGGCGGGAGGAGGAAGTATACTTAGAGGATCGCCGGATGGGCTCGATCAAGCAAGTTAACGCGCGGCCTGGGGACACTAGTGCGAACCTGTCCGGATTGCCGATCCTTGTGCAGATCTTCGCATTAGTTGTGGTCACGATCAGGTGGCACGAGAGAGTATGAGAGTGCAACGGCCGCTGCGTTGGCAGCTGGCTGATCCACACTAGCCGCCGCAGTCATGTGCCGATGGTCCAGCGGCGGGCGATGACGTCCTGCCCCGAGCTTTCTGGCCTGCGTTAACCTGGGGTTTGTGGCCCGTAATAGTGGGGTAGGTCGCCATGAGACGGAGGGTGGTCGCGCACGGGTGCCGGGTGTGGAGGCCCGGGCCGGGCGCTTTCCCGGGCCGAGTCTGATCCCCGAGCTGCACGCCATCCAGTCCCGGTTGGGTTGGTTGCCCCGTGCGGAGCTGGTGGCGCTGGCGCGGCGGATGCGCAGGCCGTTGTACGAGATCGAGGGTCTGGTCACCTTCTACCCGCACTTCCGCACCGATATGCCACCGAAAGTGGCGCTGCACGCCTGCCGCGACTTACCCTGCTGGCTCGCCGGATCCGCGCCGGGGTTGGCCGACCGCTACGGACCGGACGTGGAATTCCGGGAGGTGTCGTGTCTGGGGCGCTGTGATATGGCGCCCGTTGTCGCGGTGAACGAGCACCCGGCGCGGGCCGCAGAGGCCGACGCTCTGATCGCCCGCCGCCCTCAGCGGCGCGCTGCCTGCAGCTCGACCCACCCCGTCCGGTCGTCACACGCCGTGGCCTAACGACCCCTACGTCCCGGGCGAACCGCGGTACCGAGTGCTCACGGCACTGTTGGACGGGTCGTTGCAGACGGCTGAGGTGATCTCCACACTGGATGAGTCCGGTCTGCGCGGCATGGGTGGCGCGGGCTTCCCCACCGGGAAGAAATGGGCACTGGTGGCGGACCAGCCAGCCGCGGTGAAATACGCGATCTGCAACGCCGACGAGTCCGAGCCCGGCACCTTCAAGGACCGGCAGATCCTCGCTGACCAGCCGCACCTGGTGCTGGAGGGGCTGCTGGTCGGCATGATCTGCGTCGGTGCGCAGCAAGGCTGGGTGTTCATCCGGCACGAGTACGGCCCCGAGGAACAGGCACTGCGCGCGGAGATCGAGGTGTTGCGGGCCGCTGGGCTGCTCGGAGTCGATGTGCTGGGCAGCGGGCGAACCCTGCAGGTCGACATCTTCACCTCACCCGGGGGCTACATCCTCGGGGAGGAGTCGGCATTGATCGAGTGCATGGAGGGCCACCGCGGCGAACCGCGGAACAAGCCACCCTTTCCCGGCGTCTACGGGCTACACGGCCGGCCCACGCTGATGAACTCGGTGGAGACTTTCGCAGACGTCCCGGTGATCGTCGCGCGCGGCGCGCAATGGTGGATCGACGCGGGCCTGGGTGAATCGGTGGGGTGGAAGTTCTTCGCCGTCTCCGGGCATGTCGAAAATCCAGGGGTGTACTGCGTGCCGATGGGCACCACCGTCGGGAACCTGCTGGCCGAAGCGGGTGGAATGGCTGGTGGGGCGACACTCGCCGCGGTGCAGCCCGGCGGTGCCTCGTCGAACTTCCTGGGGCCTGACCAACTCGATGTGCCACTGGACTTCGGCCTTCTTGCCGCCGCGGGTTCGATGCTGGGCTCCGGCGCGCTGGTCGCCATCGCGCAGGGCACCGACCTGCTCGCGGCAGCGACCAACGTGCTGAAGTTCTTCCGCGATGAGTCGTGCGGCAAGTGCGTGCCCTGCCGGGTCGGTTCCACCAAAGCGCACGCCCTGCTGACGTCGGCGCTGGACACCGGTGGGCTCGACGGCACCGGTGCCGCCCGTATCGGCGAGCTCGAATACGCCATGCGCAAGACGTCGATCTGCGGGCTAGGTCAGGTAGCGCTCGGCCCCGTCCTCAGCGTGCTCACGCTTTCCTCGCGTGAGCAGGTGTCGTGAGCCGGGAGTTCTTCGCTACTCGCACCGTCGCCCAGGCACTGGCCGGCTTCAATCCCACTCTGCGCACGCAGACGCAGACCGTGCCGCTGGCCGAGGCGCGTGGCCGGGTGCCCGCTCACGATGTGCTCGCACCGGGGCCGCTGCCCGGATTCGCCCGGTCGACTGTGGATGGTTACGCGGTGCGAGCTGCCGACACCTACGGCGCCTCAGAGGGCCTGCCGACTTATCTGGACGTCGTGGGGGCGGTGTGGATGGGAATGCAGCCGGATGTGACGGTGACAGTGGGTACCGCGGTGGAGATGCCTACCGGCGGCGTGCTGCCGGTAGGCGCCGACGCGGTGGTGATGGTCGAGTACACCGACAAGACCATGCCCGGCACGGTCGAGGTGCTGCGGCCCGTCGCGCCCGGCGGCGGGATCGTGCGGGCCGATGACGATGTCACCGCAGGGGCAGTCCTCATGCCCGCCGGGCGGCCGCTGCGGGCCGCGGATCTGGGCATGCTCGCGGCAGCGGGCATCACCGAGGTCACCGTGCACGCCCGGCCACGGGTGGCGATCTTGTCCACGGGTGACGAAGTGGTGGCGCCTGCTACTGTCACGCTGCGTCCGGGGCAGGTCCGCGACGCCATCGCCCCGGCGCTTGCCGGCTTGGTGCTCGACGCGGGTGGATGGCCGGTGGCCGGTGGAATCGTGCCCGATGACCCAGCCGCCCTGCGCAGCGCGCTCCAGGCGGCGCTGGGACAGGCGGATTTAGTGGTGGTCTCTGCCGGCTCCTCGGTGGGGTTTCGCGACGCCACGGCCGATGCCGTCGCGACTCTGGGAAGGCCGGGTATCTTCTGCCACGGTCTCGCGGTCAAACCCGGCAAGCCCACCCTGCTCGCGGAGTGTGATGGTGTGCCGGTGATCGGTCTACCGGGTAACCCACTGTCCGCACTGGTGGTCTTCCGGTTGGTCGGCATCCCCTTGGTATGGCGCCTCGCGGGCTGCGCCACGCCGCCTCCCGAACCGTCGGTGATTGCGTGGTTAACGCGTGAGGTGGCCTCCGAGGCGGGGCGCCGGGACGTCGTTCAGGTACAACTCAACGAGGGCCGGGCCGAGCCGTTGTTCGGCGCGTCCGCGCTGCTCTCCGTGCTCACTCGGGCCGACGGTTATCTCGTGGTGCCCGAACCGGCCACCGGCTTGGACGCCGGTACACAGGTGTCTGTCACGCTTTACCGCTGACCGGTCCAGCTACGCGTGGCTGAACAGCATTCACTGAGAGTCGCCATTCCTCACGGAAGGTTGTTGTTGCAATCGCCACTCGGATGGCTTACTTTCAAGTTGCGTGACCACGGGGAGTAAGGGGGAGCTAACTCGAATCATCTTGGTGGCTGCCTGAGCGCGGCGGATCGTCACGCTGCCGGTGCTGATACCGGGGGAGAGTTCGCTAGGAAGCTGGATTGTGGCACCATGCCGCAACACGTTTTCCGGGAGCGCTGAACGATCGGATAAATTCGTCAGGCGGACATCAACCACGCCTTCAGGTGGCTGCGAATAATGTCGTTGGCTGGTTCGGGATTTCTGGTCTGCATGGCTCCTCCGTCGACCGGAAAAGGAGCGATATGAAGGTCTCGGAAGTCTTCGCAATGGGCGGCGGCGGTGGGCATGAATATGACCACGACTGCCACTACGGTTGCGGGTATGGCGGTTACAGTGGCTACTACCCGGATTTCGGCCGCTGGAGCTACCACTACTACAACGGTCATGACTACGGCAGCCACGGCGGCTACGGTTACTCCCACAGCCATGGGCTCCTGGGGATCCTGGGGTAGGACAGCTCTCCACAGGTCGTCACCGGCGGTGGCCTCGAATCCTGTCGGGATGCGGGTCACCGCCCTGGTCCCAGCTCAGGGCGGTTCGAGGCGGTGCTGTCGCTCGTATCTCATGACTGAGAGTCATCATTCGTGTACGAAAAGTAGTTGTTGTTGCCATCGCCACTCGGATGGCCTACTTTCAAGCGTGCGTGACCGCGGGGAGTTGCGTGACCACGGGGAGTAAGGGGGGCCAGCTCGGATCATCTTGGAGGCTGCGGAGTGCGGCGTAGTGAGAAGCTGCTGGTGTTCACAGGGGGACGTTCGCTATGGCGCTGGACTGCGTCGATGATTGCGACATCGCTCTACACCTCACGGGTCAGAATGCAATCTGACAGGCGGCGATCGACTGCGTGCGCTACCGAGGTGGCACAAATCCCCAAGGTCGGTCCGAGGTCTTTCTGGCTTGTATGGCTCCGCCATCGACCGGAAAAGGGAGCGATATGAGAGTCTCGGAAGTCTTCGCAATGGGTGGAAGTGACCACGGCAAGGACCACTCCTGCGGTTGTTACGGCAACGAGAAGTTCGGCAGCTTCGACTACTATCCCGGATACGGTAACAGCTACGGCTACTACAATGGCTACAACTACGGCGGATACACCTACTACGGTCATGACCGTAGGCTGGGAAAGCTGTAGCCGGTAGCTCAGCGACGGTGGCCGCAACCCCCGTGACGGGTTGCGGCCACCGCTCGTGCCGTGCCGGGAAGCCGACGTGGTCCTAGGCTGGGTTCAGGCGCCGGGCTAGAGAGTGGAGTGCGTGTGTGGGAGGTGGTGAGGTCGCTGCTGCGGCCGGCATCGGCTGACGGTGCCGGGGGTTTGGTGGAGGCGGCTCCGGTGGCGAGCGTGCGGGAGGTTTTCCGGCGGTTTTGGCCTGATGCCCGGCCGTTCTGGCGGTGGTTGTGGTTGAGCCTGGTATTGATCATTGTGACGCCGCTGGTGGACGCCGGCGCTATCTTGCTGTTCAAAGTGCTGGTCGACAAGGTTTTGACCCCGCGGGATTTCTCGGCTTTCCCGCCGGTGGCCGCGGCGTTTGTGGGTATCACCCTGTTGGTGGGCGTGCTGGGTTTCGTGGGGCAGTACCTGGGGGCGTGGATCGGGGAGAATTTCCTGCACCGGATGCGCACCCGGGTGTTCGCCCATCTGCACACCCTGTCGGTGAGTTTTTTCGATCGCCGGCGCCTGGGCGACATCTTGTCGCGGTTGACCGGTGATGTGGCCGCCATCGAAGGTGTGGTCCTCTCCGGGGTCATCGGGATCATCGCCAACGTGCTGAAGATCGTTGTGTTCGCCGGGGTGCTGTTCTTCCTGGACTGGCGTCTGGCGTTGGCGTCCCTGATCGCGGTTCCGGTGTTCTGGGCAACCGCCCGAGTATTCGCCCGCCGCATCAAGATCGCTTCCCGGGAGGTCCGCCGCCGCGCCGGGTCGATCACCGTCGTCGCCGAGGAAAGCCTGAGCAACGTCACCCTGATCCAGGCCTACGGCCGTGAAGGCGCCGAGGTCGACCGTTTCGCCGCGCAGAGCATGGGCAGCGTGCACGCCGAGCTGGCCGCGACCCGGCTGGGTGCGATGTTCTCCCCCCTGGTGGACCTGGTCCAGATTCTCGGCGTGCTCACCATCCTGGGCGTGGGGATCTGGGAGCTGAACGCCGGGAACATCAGTCTGGGTGGGCTACTCGCGTTCTTGGTGTTCCTGTCGCAGCTGTACCAACCCGTGCAGGGCCTGGGCGCGCTGTCCACCTCCTTGTTCGCCGCCGCGGCCGCCGCTGAACGGATCATCGAACTCCTCGACGAGAACCCCAGCGTGAGCGCTCCGGCACATCCGATCGCGCTGGGTCGGGCCCGCGGGCAGCTGCGCGTCGAGCAGGTCAGCTTCGCCTATCCCGACACCACCTCCGACGTTCTCACACAGGTCAGCTTCACCGCATTGCCCGGGCAGACCACCGCCATCGTCGGCGCCAGCGGCGCCGGCAAAACCACCCTGCTCAAACTGCTCCTGCGATTTTACGATCCCACTACCGGGCGGATCGCCCTAGACGGCACCGACCTGTGCCACCTCGATCCCGACGAGCTCCGCGCCAACATCGCCATCGTGTTGCAGGAAACCCTGCTGCTGGATGGCACCATCGCCGAGAACATCCGCGCCGGACGCCCGGATGCCACCGAAGACCGACTCATCACCGCCGCCAAGGCCGCCGATGCCCACGAGTTCATCACCGCGTTGCCCGAAGGCTACGACACCCGAGTCGGGCAACGCGGCAGGCTGCTGTCCGGTGGACAACGTCAACGGGTCGCCATCGCCCGCGCCATGATCCGCGACGCGCCTATCCTCCTGTTGGACGAACCCACTACCAGCCTCGACGCCGAAGCCAGCGACCGCATCCTGGCTCCGCTACGCCGCCTGATCACCGGGCGTACCACCATCATCATCTCCCACAACCTGCTCACCGTCACCGATGCCGACCAGATCATCTACCTCGAACACGGTCGCATCACCGACGCCGGCACCCATGACGAGCTCCTCACCAGCAACAACCAGTACGCTCACCTCTACCATCTGCATCACCCCGTCGACCCATCGCACGGGCCCGGTGAGAACTCCAGGTTCGCGGGCACCGGAGCGCAACCCTGACGTGCTGAGTTCCGGGTAGCGTCCCCGCTGTGTCGCGCAGCCCGTTCATCCGTGATGTCCCGGCAGCCCAGGCGCTCGACGCGTGGCGGCAAGTCTGCGTCGCTGCTGGATGCCCGGACCGGGTGGGCACCGAGCGGCTGGGAGTGGCGGAGGCGATCGGTCGGGTCACGGCCGAGCCGGTGTGGGCACGCCGGTCATCCCCGGCGTTCGACTCCGCAGGCATGGACGGCGTAGCGGTACGCTCGGTGGACACCGTGGGTGCCAGCGAGACCGCCCCGGTCACGCTGACCGACTTCGACGTCATCGACACCGGCGACCCGCTGCCCGAGGGCCGCGACGCGGTGGTGATGCGAGAACGCGTCCATCTGGTCGGCCCGATGTCCCGCAACCTGGGTTCCCCAGGTGCTGAGCTTGCCGCGGCCGCACCGCCCTACCAGCACGTCCGGTCCATCGGCGAGGACGTTGCGGCCGGGGAGCTCCTGCTGCTACCGGGCCACCGGTTGCGCGCGGTCGATGTCGCCGCCGCCGCCGCGGCGGGCATCACCGAGGTGCAGGTGCGCCGCCGTCCGGTGGTTGCGGTGCTGCCCACCGGAGACGAGGTCCGGCCGTTGGGTTCTGAGCCCGGTATCGGCGAGATACTCGACACCAACTCGCTGATGCTCGCAGGCCAGGCTGGTGAACACGGCTGCGACGTGCTGTCGCTGCCCATCGAGCCGGATGACCCCGAGCGGATCGCCGCTGCGGTGCTCGCCGCGGCCGAGCGCGCCGACCTGGTAGTGATCATCGCTGGATCGAGCGCCGGGCGTGGTGACCACACTGCGTCCGTGGTGACCCGGGTGGGCACGCTGGCGGTGCACGGTGTCGCGGTGCGGCCAGGGCATCCGGTAGTGCTCGGCGCCGTGGGCACCACCCCGGTGCTCGGCGCGCCCGGATACCCGGTATCGGCGGCGCTGACCTTCGATATCTTCGCCGCGCCGTTGTTGGCTGCCCTTCAAGGCAGCACAACCGTCACCCGCCCGACGGTCCGTGCCCAGTTGGCTCGCAAACTCGCCTCCCCGCTGGGGATGGACGACTGGGTCCGGGTGCGGCTGGGCCGGGTCGGCGGGCGGATCGTGGCCACCCCGTTGCCTCGCGGCGCGGGAGTGTTGACCTCGCTGGTGCGGGCAGACGGGATACTGGTCGTGCCTGCCGGGCTGGAGGGCCACCACGCCGGTACCGACATCGAGGTGCAACTGCTGCGCGGGTTGGCTGATATCGACCGCACCATCGTGGCTATCGGCTCGCACGACCTGGTGCTCGACCTGGCCGCTGCAGCGTTGCTCAGCATCGACCCGCGCGTGACGCTCGCGTCGTCCAACGTCGGTTCGCTGGGCGGGCTGGTGGCGCTGCGCGACGGGCTGTGCCACCTCGCCGGCTCGCATCTGCTCGACCCGGAGACCGGTAAGTACACCCTGCCCTACCTGGCCCGGGTGCTGGGCGCCGGTGGTGCTGGCATCGACGGTGTCGGCAAGGTTGCGGTGGTGCGGCTGGTGCACCGCGAGCAGGGTCTGATCGTCGCTGCGGGTAATCCACTGGCGCTCACCGGCATCGAGAGCCTGAGCCGTCCCGGGCTGCGTTATGTCAACCGGCAGCGCGGAGCGGGCACCCGGGTGCTGCTCGACCACGAGCTGCGCCGTGCGGGCATGGAGCCTGGCGACGTCGTCGGCTACCAGCGTGAGGAGCACACTCATCTCGCCGTGGCGGCGGCGGTCGCTGCGGGGCGAGCGGATGCCGGGTTGGGCATCCTCGCGGCCGCGCGGCCTTTCGGACTGGACTTCGTGCCTGTCGCGCAGGAGCCCTACGATCTGGTGGTCACCGCCGAGACCTACGACTCAGCACTGCTCGCCCCCCTGTGGACACTGCTGGCCGACGACAAGTTCCGCACCTCGATCGAAGCTCTCGGTGGCTACTCCACCGCTCAAACCGGCCACCGCATCCTCTGATCCCACCCCGTTACGCACCTGCCGGATGTGGTGGGATCGTTCGCATGGAGAACTCGCTGCAGAACGTGACCTTTGCGTCCAACGGTTCCACCGCGCACGGATACCTCGTGCTGCCCGAAGCCGGCAGCGGTCCCGGCGTCGTCGTGATCCAGGAGTGGTGGGGCCTGACCAGCCATATCGCCGATGTGGCGAACCGGTTAGCTGCCGAGGGTTTCGTCGCCCTGGCCCCCGATCTGTACGGCGGCACCACCGCTCACGACGCCGACGAAGCGGGCAAGCTCATGCAGGGTCTCCCGGCGGATCAGGCGGCTAGAGACCTGGGTGGTGCGGTCGATTACCTGCTGGGTCACGACGCGGTCACCAGCTCCAAGGTCGGCGCCATCGGGTTCTGCATGGGCGGCGGCTTCGTGTTGATGCTCGCCGCGCAGCAGGGCGACAAGATCGGCGCCGCGGTGCCGTTCTACGGCGTCCTCGGCGAGGACTACCCGAGCTTTGCGGACCTCTCCGCGCCCCTACTGGGCCACTTCGGCGAGCAGGACGGGATGCTGAGCACCGCCCAGGTCCGTGAGCTCGCCACCACCATCGAGCAGCAGTCAGGCCGTGCGCCTGACTTCCGCTTCTACCCGGCCGGGCACGCCTTCTTCAACGACGAGAATCTGATCGGCACTTACGACCCGGAGCAGGCCGCCAAGGCCTGGGATGCCACGGTCGGCTTCCTCCGCGCGCAGCTGGGAGGTGCTCCAGCGCGGTGAGGACAACGGCGTGGTTCGTAGCCTGGCTCGATTGATCGGCGAGCCTGATTCTCAGATGTCCATGCTGAGGTCGTCTCGGATCCTGCGAGCGAGGGATTCGTCCATCAGTAGCCGTGCTACCAGCGCGCGGATGACGTCCTGCCCGGTGACGCGGGCGGTGCCGATGATGTCGGCGGTCTCGGCGCACCACTGGGTGAGCTTGATGTGATAGGTGGGGGACAGGTCGACGCTGCGCCGGACAGGTTTAGTGCGCCCGGAGTCCGCCCAATGAAGGTGTTGGGGAGAGAGCTCGCCGGACCGGTGTTGCGGCGCAGTTGTGCGGGTCCGGGCGGAGGCGTGGTCCGCGCTGTTGATCATAGATACCTCCCTATGCGGGATGTTCGTCTCGGGACGGAGAATGGTTCGGTTCGTAGATACTCGACGTAACCTTGTGACACCGGCTGGCAAGGAGTGACGAATGTCCCACCAAGAAATGACCCGGCGTGCGGTCGTGGCCGGCACCGGGATCCTGGCTGTCTCCGCTGCGCTTGCCGCGTGCAGCAGCGACAGCAACCAGGGCGCTGCGCCGGCATCGGAAGCCCCATCAACGGCAGCCCCTTCTGAACCGGCGCAGGCTGCTCCGCCAGCCGCTCCCGCCGGCGAGCGGCTGGCGGCGACCAGCGACATCCCCGTCGGGGGTGGCACGGTGTTCGCAGGCAAGAAGGTCGTGGTGACCCAACCCGCGGCGGGAACGTTCAAAGCGTTCTCGGCCATCTGCACTCACCAGGGTTGCACGGTGAACAAGGTCGCCAGTGGGACGATCGACTGCCCCTGCCACGGCAGCAAGTACGCCATCACGGACGGTTCGGTCGTCAACGGCCCCGCGCCCAGACCACTGGCGCCACGTCAGATCACGGTGTCGGGTGACGCGCTGCTGCTGGAGTAACGACCACGGGATGCTCATCGCCAGGAGGGCAGCCAGAGCTCCGCGTTCCAGTGCTCCGGGGTGATCGAGGCACCGGTGAGGATCGGCCAGAGCCAGACGAAGTTGGCCACCACCAGCCCGGTGTACAGCGAGACCACCAACAGCCCCGTGCCGCGGCGCTCGGCGCCGTCCCGAGCTCGGCCGAGTATCTCGCCCAGCACCAACGTCACGGCGATGACCAGAAACGGCGCCACCGGGGTCATGTAGAAGAAGTACATCTGGCGGTGGATGTTGCTGAACCACGGCAGCCAACCGGCCCCGTAGCCGATCAGCGCTGCCGCGTAGCGCCAGTCGGGTCCACTGGCCGCCCGCCACAGCGCCCAACTCAGCACCGGCAGCGTGAGCCACCACAACGCCGGGGTGCCGACGAGCATCACGGTGGCCACGCAGTCCTGGCGTCCGCAGCCCGGAACAGCGGCACCGGACTCGTAGTAATAAAGCATCGGCCGAAGCCCCATCGGCCAGCTCCAGGGTTTGGACTCCCACGGGTGTGGATGGGCGGGCGTGGACAGACCCTCATGGAAGCGCAACACGACGGCGCTGTAGTACCACAACGCCCGTAGCGCTCCCGGTATGACGTGCCACGGGCCACCCCCGCCGATCTGGTTGCCCACCGCATGCCGGTCGATGCCGGTCTCGCTGCTCAACCAGGCCCACCAGCTCGCCAGGTAGGTCCCGACGGGCACCACCGCCATCGCCCATGCCGCCGGTCCGAGGTCCCGCGCCAAGGTGCCGGTCCAGGGCCGGCGGACACCCGCGGTGCGCCGCGCGCACGCGTCCCACATCAGGCTCATCGCGGCGAACGCGACGAGGAAGTACACCCCGGACCACTTCGTGGCGCAGGCCAGTCCGAGCAACACTCCGGCTCCGAAACGCCACCAGCGCACCCCGAACCGTGGGCCGAAATCGGTGTCGGTGACGCGACTCTCTCGAACCACCGCAGCCAGCCGTTCATGCACCTGTTCCCGGTCGACGACCAGGCAGCCGAACGCCGCGAGGACGAACATCGCGAGGAAGACATCCAGCATCCCGATGCGAGCCTGTACGTGGCTGACGCCGTCAGCGATGAGCAGCACCCCGGCGATCGCGCCCAACAGGGTCGATCGGGTCATCCGGCGCACGATCCGCACGATGAGCAGCACACAGAGGGTGCCGGCCAGCGCGGCGGACAGCCGCCATCCCCAGCTGTTGTAACCCATCAGCAGCTCGCCCAGCGCGATGAGCTGCTTGCCCAGCGGGGGGTGCACGACGAGCTCGTAGCCCGCGTTGTCCTCCACCCCGCCGTTGCGCAGCATCTGCCAGGCCTGCGGCGCGTAGTGCTTCTCGTCGAACACCGGGGTGCCACGATCAGTGGGCAATCCCAGATTCCACAGCCGCACCACGCCCGCGACCAGCGTCAAGCTCAACGCCACCACCCAGCTGCGCCCACGGTCGGTGAGCGGACGCGGCACCAGCCGCTGGAGCGGACCGACCGGCCTGGTCGGCGTCGAGGGTATCCGCCCGACGCCCATCATCAGGGTGTCGGAGCTCGCCTCCCGGACCGCCGTCACGGACCCGATCGTAGGCTCGGCTTCGTGCGACGCATGTCGGGCTCCGACACCTCAGCTTCTGAGGCACCAGCTGCTGAGCCATCTACTTCTGGGGCGCTGGTGCTGGCGGCCACTCCACTCGGCGACTCCCGGGACGCCTCGCCGCGCTTGGTCGAGGCGCTGAGCTGCGCGGATGTCGTGGCTGCCGAGGACACCCGCCGGCTGCGGGCGCTGGTCGCTGCCCTGAGGGTCACCGTGACGGGCCGGATCGTCTCACACTACGACGCGGTGGAGGCGGCCCGGATCCCGGCTTTGGTGGAGGCGATCCGCGGCGGCGCGACGGTACTGGTGGTCACCGATGCCGGGATGCCTGCGGTGTCCGACCCCGGCTTCCGGCTGGTGGCCGCCTGTATACAGCAGGGGTTTCGGGTGACCTGCCTGCCCGGTCCCTCGGCGGTGACCACGGCGCTGGCGGTCTCCGGGCTGCCCTGCGATCGGTTCTGCTTCGAGGGGTTCCCGCCGCGCCGGGCCGGTCCCCGCCGGCGGTGGTTGGCCAGCCTCGCCGGTGAAGGACGCACCTGTGTGTTCTTCGAATCGCCACACCGTCTGGCCGCGACGCTCGCCGAGGCTGCGGAAGTGCTTGGCGGGGACCGGGCAGCGGCGGTATGCCGGGAGCTCACCAAGCCCTACGAGGAGGTTCGCCGTGGTGGGCTGGGTGCGCTCGCCCAGTGGGCGGCAGACGGGGTGCGTGGCGAGATCACCGTCGTGCTCTCGGGTGCGCCGCCCGCCGGCCCGCCGGATGTGGTCGACCTCGTCGACGAGGTGACCGAGCGGGTAGCAGCGGGGGAGCGGCTCAAGGAAGCCGTGGCCGCTGTGGCGACCGCGTACGGCGTCCCCAAACGCGAGCTCTACCAGGCTGCTGTGGACAACCCGTGAGTGCGTACCAGTGTCATGACACTGGTACGCACTCACGGGTTGGCTTCATGTCGTCGGGCAGGTCGAGGGGATTGCCAGGAGATCGGGCGGGCTCGGCGATGGCGGCCGGTGTGCGCTGCAGCAGACTGGCGGCATGAGTACCGCCGATCGCAGCGAGTCGGGCACGAGCGCGGACGACCCGTACCGGTGGCTGGAGGAGGTGACCGGCGAGCGGGCGCTGTCGTGGGTGCGGGAGCGCAACGCCGAGACCGTGGCGCAGCTGACCGGCGGGATCCGGTTCGACACGCTGCGCGCCGAGATCCGCGAGGTGCTCGACTCGACGGACCGTATCCCCTACATCACCCGGCGCGGCGGGTACCGGTACAACTTCTGGCGGGACCGTGAGCATCCGCGCGGCCTGTGGCGGCGCACCACGCTCGCCGAGTACCGCACGGAGCGGCCGGGCTGGGAGATCCTGCTCGACGTGGACGCGCTGGCCCTCGACGAGGACGAGAACTGGGTCTTCCACGGTGCGCGGTGCCTGCGGCCGGATTACCGGCGGGCGCTGATCTCGCTGTCGCGCGGTGGCGCGGACGCAGCGGTGATGCGGGAGTTCGACATCGAGCGCCGCGAGTTCGTCGCCGGCGGCTTCCAGCTGCCTGAGGCGAAGTCCAGAGTGAGCTGGATCGATGCCGATTGCATCTACGTCGGCACTGACTTCGGCCCAGGAACGCTCACCACCAGCGGTTACCCGCGCACTGCCCGGCGATGGCGGCGCGGCACGCCGCTGGCCGAGGCCGAGCTGGTGTACGAAGGCAAGCCCGACGACATCAGCGTGTCGGCCTACCACGACGACACCGAGGGTTTCGAACGTGACTTCGTCCGGCGGGCGCTGGATTTCTATCGCTCCGAGCTGTACCTGCGTTGTGGTGACCGGCTGTGCCGCGTCGAGGTGCCCGAGGACGCGATCGCCAGCGTCTACCGACGGTGGCTGTTGATCGAGTTGCGTAGTGAGTGGACGGTGGACCAGACATACCCGGCGGGCTGCCTGCTGGTGGCTGACTTCGAGGAGTTCATGGCCCGCGGTCCGGGCGCCGGGGCGGGGTTGCAGATCTTGTTCAGCCCCGATGAGCGCACCTCGCTGGCCGGTTACCGCTGGACCCGTCATCACCTGATCCTCGACGTGATGCGCGACGTGGTCAGCCAGCTCTCGGTGCTGACACCGGCGCAGGGCTGGCGCGCCACTGCGCTGACCGGCACGCCGCCGTTGTGCACCGCGAGCGCGTGGGGCACCGACCCGCACATCGACGACGAGTACCTGCTCGACATCGACGGTTTCCTGACACCCTCCACACTGGCCATCGGGACTATCGGCGCCGGTCCGGCCGTCGTGCTCAAGCGGGCACCATCCTTCTTCGAAGGTGCCGGTCTCGCCGTGCACCAGCACTTCGCAATCTCCGACGACGGCAGCCGGATCCCGTACTTCGTGGTGGCGCCCGACTCGGCCGTGCCGCCCGGCGGTCGGCCCACTCTGCTGTATGGCTACGGCGGCTTCGAGGTATCCCTGCAACCTGGCTACCGCGGTGCCCTGGGCCGGGCCTGGCTGGCCCGCGGCGGCTGCTACGTCGTCGCCAACATCCGCGGCGGCGGCGAGTACGGCCCGCGCTGGCATTCCGCCGCGCTCAAGCACGACCGCCATCTCGTCTATGAGGACTTCGCCGCAGTGGCTCGGGATCTGGTGACCCGCGGCCTCACTACGCCGCCCCGGCTCGGCGCCCAAGGTGGCAGCAACGGCGGGTTGCTCGTGGGCGTGATGCTCACCCATTATCCGGAACTGTTCGGCGCCATCGTCGGTGCGGTCCCGCTGCTCGACATGTTGCGCTTCCACATCCTGCCGGCCGGCGCCTCCTGGATAGCCGAATACGGCGACCCCGACGACCCAGCCGAACGGGAGCACCTGCTGCGCTTCTCCCCGTACCACCAGCTGCGCGCCGATCGCCGCTACCCGCCGACGCTGCTCACCACCTCCACCCGCGACGACCGCGTGCACCCCGGTCACGCTCGCAAGCTGGTGGCGCGGATGCGCGAGTACGGCCTGCCGGTCACCTACTACGAGAACATCGAGGGTGGACACGGCGGTGCGGCGGACAACGAGCAGGCAGCCTTCATGTCCGCCCTGGCCTACGAGTTCCTCTGGCGCCACCTCGGGAGCTGATCCATCGCCGTCGTCTCGGCATACTCCGAATCCGTATGAGATCCCTCGGGAACGTCGTTGCGACTGCCCCATAGGCTGGGTGGTATGAACGCACCCGTCCTGACCGCCGTGGCCTGGCCCTACGCCAACGGGCCGCGGCATATCGGCCACGTTTCCGGTTTCGGTGTCCCGTCGGACATCTTCGCCCGTTACCAGCGGATGGTCGGCAACCGGGTGCTCATGGTCTCGGGAACCGACGAGAACGGTACGCCGATCCAGGTGCAGGCCGACGCCGAGGGCATCACGCCTCGCGAGCTCGCCGACAAGTACAACCGGATGATCGTGGGAGACCTGCAGGGTCTGGGGCTGTCCTATGACCTGTTCACCCGCACCACCACGGTCAACCACCACCGGGTGGTGCAGGAGTTGTTCCTCGCGTTGCACCGTAACGGCTATGTGCTCTCGCGCAGCGCGCTCGGCGCGATCAGCCCGTCCACCGGCCGTACCCTGCCCGACCGCTACATCGAGGGTACCTGCCCGATCTGCGGCTACGACGGCGCGCGCGGCGACCAGTGCGACAACTGCGGCAACCAGCTCGACCCGGCCGACTTGATCAACCCTAGGTCCAGGATCAACGGCGAGACGCCGAAGTTCGTGCAGACCGAGCATCTGTTCCTCGACTTGCCCGCATTCACCAAGGCGCTCGGTGGTTGGCTGTCCACCCGCACCGAGTGGCGACCCAACGTGCTCAAGTTCTCCTTGAACCTGCTCGATGACCTGCGCCCCCGCGCGATCACTCGGGACCTGGACTGGGGCGTGCGGGTCCCGCTGGATGGCTGGCGCGACGCCCCGATGAAGCGCCTCTATGTCTGGTTCGACGCCGTGATCGGGTACCTGTCGGCCTCGGTGGAGTGGGCGGTGCGCTCGGGCGACCCCGACGCGTGGCAGGCCTGGTGGTGCGACCCGAACGCCCGCTCGTATTACTTCATGGGCAAAGACAACATCACCTTCCACTCGCAGATCTGGCCCGCGCTGCTGCTCGGTCAGAACGGGGTAGGGGATCGCGGCGGCGAACCTGGGCCGTTCGGCACGCTGAACCTGCCCACCGAGGTGGTGTCCAGCGAGTTCCTCACCATGAGCGGCTCGAAGTTCTCCACCTCGCGCGGCACGGTGATCTACGTGGGGGATTTCCTGCGCGAATTCGGCCCGGACACCCTGCGCTACTTCATCTCGGTGGCCGGTCCCGAGACCCAGGACACCGACTTCACCTGGGAGGAGTTCGTCCGCCGGATCAACTTCGAGCTGGCCAACGAGTGGGGCAACCTGGTCAACCGCTCGATCTCGATGGCGCACCGTAACGTCGGCTCGGTGCCGCGGCCCTCGACGCTGCAGGTGGCCGACTCGGAGCTGCTAGCCACCTCGCGGGCGGCCTTCGGCACGGTTGGGGAGCTGCTGGAACGCAATCGCGTCAAGGCTGCGATCAGCGAGGCGATGCGGCTGGTGGGCGCGGCGAACAAGTACCTGTCCGAGCAGGAACCATGGAAACGCACCGACGATCCGCAGCGTCGGGACACCATCCTGCACACCGCATTGCAGGTGGTCTCCGACGCCAACACACTGCTCACCCCCTTCCTGCCGCATGCCGCCCAGCAGGTGCACGAGCAGCTCGGCGGCACCGGCGTATGGTCGGCGCAGCCGCAGATCACGGAGGTCAGCGAGATCGTGGAGGGTACTGGCCCGAACTACCCGGTGATCACTGGGGACTACGCCGCTGAGCAAGCGCGCTGGATCAGCGTCCCGATCGAGGTGGGCCGTCCCCTGACCAAACCCACTCCCCTCTTCCCCAAACTGGATCCGGGCCTGGGCGATACCGGCACCGCCTGGGCCCCCATTCAATCCTGACCACGCGCATCCAGTGGGTGCAGCGGGGTGATTCGGCACGCGATAGTCCCTCCCGCTGAGTGTGGACAGGGAGAGAGGCGTCGCCGTGACCGAGCTGCCGCCAGCTCCACAGGCGTTGCCGGCGACGGTTGTCGACGCGCATACGCACCTGGACGCCTGCGGCGCCACCGATCCGGTAGGGGTTCGTGCGGCGCTGGACCGGGCCGCGGCGGTGGGGGTCGGCGCGGTGGTGACAGTGGCTGACGACATGGCCTCCGCTCGTTGGGTAGTGCAGGCGTCGAGCTGGGACGATCGGGTCTTTGCGGCAGTGGCGCTGCATCCCACCCGCACAGCGACCATGACCGACACTGACCGCGCCGAGCTCGAGCAGCTCGCGCGGCAGCCCAGAGTGGTGGCGGTGGGGGAGACCGGTCTGGACTACTACTGGACGCAGCGTGATCCGGGCTGCTCGCCGCCCGAGGTTCAGCGGGAGGCTTACCGCTGGCACATCGATCTGGCCAAGCGAGTCGGCAAACCGCTGATGATCCATGACAGGGACGCCCACGGCGACGTGCTGGCGGTGCTCGAGCAGGAGGGCCCGCCGCAGACAGTGGTGTTCCACTGCTTCTCCGGAGACGCCACGATGGCTCGGGTCTGTGTGGACGCCGGTTATGTGCTGTCCTTCTCGGGGACCGTGACCTTCCGCAATGCCCGTGCGCTGCGCGAGGCAGCGGTACGGGTTCCTGACGGGCAGTTGCTGGTGGAGACCGACGCCCCGTTCCTCACACCGCACCCGCACCGCGGAAAGGTCAACGAGCCGGTCAACCTCCCTTACACCGTCTGGGATCTCGCTGCATTGCGCGGGCAGGACGTGGCGGAGCTTGCGGCGTCGACCTCGGCTGCCGCCGAGCGGGTGTTCGGCTTCAGGTGCCCAACCACCACACAACGCTAGTGGCCCATCCGGTGCGACCGATGCCGCTGGTCTTGTCTGAACACTTGGTCGGCGACATCTACCGCGAGGTGATTGCGCGCTCCGCCACGAACCGTTACCGTTCCGTCACTGTCAGCCGGGATGGGGTATTGCCTGGTACGAGGACGTAGGTCACAGTCAGCGGCGATGCGGCCGTGCGGGCGGGGACCTGTTGGGGAGTGAGCCTGCCGTTGTCGGGCGGGTAGTGGTGCGCCCTTGCGTGTTCTCGTGCTTCCCCTGCCCGGACCTGCGACGACTGGACATCGGTGACTACTCGCACGTTCGTCCGAGGCGCCCTGGTGGCTCTCAGCCTCGCGCTGCCAACCGGTACCGCCGCAGCTCTCACCATGGACAAGACCATCACCATCACGGTGGATGACGAGCAGCGCACCGTCCACACGTTCGCTTCGTCGGTTGGCGGGGCACTGGAATCCGCGGGACTGCGGGTCGATGAGTTGGACACTCTGGCGCCCACCGCGCACAGCGCCATCGAAGACGGTAGTCGTATCGTCCTCAAGCGCAGCCGACCGCTCGCCCTCACCGTCGATGGGACGCAGCACGAAGTCTGGACCACTGCACTCACCGTCGACAACGCGCTGCAGCAGGTGGGGATCCGGTCGCGCGACATGGAGCTGTCGGCTGATCGATCCCGACGTATCCCGTTGGAAGGCATGGCCTTGGTGGTACGCATCACCAAGCCGATCACCCTGCTCGACGGTGACCTTCCGGCGAAAGAGATCCACTCCACCGCCTTGTCGGTCGGTGACCTGCTCACCCAGCAGGGCGCGCCGTTGCAGGAGCGGGACTTGGTGGTCCCCGGGCGCACTGCGCCCGTGCTACCAGGGATGACTGTTCAGGTCACCCGGATGCGCAGCGAGCAACGCACCGAGCGGCGACAGGTTGCGCCCCCGGTCAAGAAGGTCAGGGATCCCGTGCTGCCCCTGGGCAGTGTGGTCGTCGAGGATCCCGGCACACCGGGCGAGCAGATCGTCACCTTCCGGGTCACCCTGGCAAACGGCAAAGAAACCAGTCGCAAGGAACTCGCCACTCAGGAGATCACTCCGGCGAGGCCGAGCCGGATCCGGGTCGGTGCGAAGGGGTCCGCGGCAAGGGTGTCCACCGTGGAGGAGGGCACCATCTGGGACCGGCTGGCTCGATGCGAGTCCGGCGGCAATTGGGCCGCCAACTCGGGCAACGGCTATTACGGTGGGCTGCAGTTCGACAAGGCCACCTGGAGCGCCAACGGCGGTGATCGGTTCGCCCCGTACCCGCATCAGGCAAGCCGCGAGGAGCAGATCGTGATCGCCCAGCGGGTCCGCAACGCCCGCGGCAACTACCACGCGTGGCCCACCTGCTCGGCCGAGCTAGGCCTGGCCTAGCCTTCCCTGATGGAGACATTTCGGGGTTATCGAGCGTGGCCTCGCCCCGATATGTCTCCATGACGGCGTTGCTGGGGGCGAGCGAGCTGCGGGCGCTGGCTGATCAGTTGGGGCTGCGGCCGACGAAGCGGCTTGGGCAGAACTTCGTGCACGACGCCAACACGGTGCGCAGGATCGTGGCGGCGGCTGACCTGGCCGCCGACGACGTCGTGCTGGAAGTCGGCCCCGGGTTGGGTTCGCTCACGTTGGCGCTGCTCGGCGCGGTGGACCGGGTGCTGGCCGTGGAGATAGATCCGCTGTTGGCCCGCGCACTGCCGGCGACGGTGGCCGATCGGGCCCGAGAACGCGCCGATGCGTTGCGGATCCTGACCGCCGACGCGCTTCGGGTAGGGCGTGCAGAGATCGTCGAGGCGGCCGGTGGCCTGGAACCCACCGCATTGGTTGCGAACCTGCCCTACAACGTCGGCGTTCCGGTGTTGTTACACCTGCTGGCCGAGCTGCCGAGCCTGCGCCGGGGGCTGGTGATGGTGCAAGCCGAGGTGGCCGATCGGTTGGCCGCGCCACCGGGCACCCGATGCTACGGCATCCCCAGCGTCAAGGCTGCCTGGTTCGCCGAGGTCCGCCGCGCCGGACTGGTGCCCCGCGGGGTGTTCTGGCCGATGCCCAATGTGGACTCCGGTCTGGTCGCGTTGGTCAGGCGCCCACCACCGTCCACAGTGCCCAGGGAGCAGGTTTTTACGCTGGTTGATGCCGCGTTTGCCCAGCGCCGCAAGACGCTGAGGGCCGCCCTGGCCAGCTGGGCCGGTTCAGCCGCCACCGCCGAGCAGACGCTACGCACGGCTGGGGTGGATCCCGGCACCCGGGGCGAGCAGCTCACCGTCAGGGACTTCGCGCGGATCGCGCTCGCCGGCCGGGCCGGCGATCAGACCACCGCCGGTCGAGCCGGCGATCCCGTTGATGAGTAACGGTGTTTCCGACACTCGGCGACCACCAGAGCCGCTGACGAGTGCGCAGCGCCTACCCTGGTTCCGTGCTCGCCGTTGTGCCGCAACCGGTTACCGTGCGCGTCCCGGGCAAGGTCAACCTGCACCTTGCTGTGGGAGACCTGCGCTGGGACGGCTATCACGAGCTGGTGAGCGTGCTCCAGGCGGTGTCGATGACTGACGAGGTGACCGTTGCCGCCACCGACGAGCCTGGCGTGCAAGTGTACGGCGAGGGTGCCGCGACGGTGCCCACCGACTGCCGTAACCTCGCATGGCGTGCGGTGCTCTTGCTCGCCGAGCACGTCGGACGCCAGCCCGCTGTCCGGGTTGTGCTGCGTAAAGTCATCCCGGTGGCCGGCGGGATGGCCGGCGGCAGTGCCGACGCGGCAGGCACCCTGGTCGCGCTGGCCGGGTTGTGGCGCCTGGATCTCAGTCGCGAAGAGCTTGCCGGCTTGGCTGCCGAGTTGGGCAGCGATGTGCCGTTCGCGCTGTGCGGCGGCACCGCGCTGGGCACGGGGCGCGGTGAGTCCTTGGTGCCGGTGCTGACCCGGCATACGTTCCATTGGGTGATCGCGTTGGATCGTGGTGGTCTGTCCACTGCGGATGTCTACCGGGAGCTGGACCGGTTGCGGCAGGGTGCTCCCTTAGGATCACCGCCACCAGGTCCCTCGACACAGCGGTTCGGCGACGTCGAGCCGCTGCTTGAGGCGCTGGCTTCGGGAGACCCTCGGCAGCTGGCCTTGCTGCTGAGCAACGACCTACAGGCTGCCGCAGTGTCGCTGCGCCCCGCGTTACGCCGAACACTGCGCGCCGGGGTGGATGCCGGGGCACTGGTGGGCATCGTGTCGGGGTCGGGACCGACCTGCGCGTTCCTCTGCATCGATGCCGATGCCGCGGTCCGGGTTGCCGCCGAGTTGGCCGGGGCCGGCGTGTGCCGTACGGTCCGGGTAGCCAGCGGACCGGTGCCCGGTGCCCGGATTGTCGAGGAGTCGCGCCCGGTGCCGCCTCCCGAGCCCCTGGCGCACGCCTGATGGCGAATCTGGTCAACCTTGAGGCGGTCTCGAAGTCCTACGGGATCTGCCCGTTGCTGTCCAGCGTCTCGCTCGGCATCGATGCAGGTGACCGGATCGGGGTGGTGGGACTCAACGGTGGAGGCAAGACGACGCTGCTCGAGATCCTCGCAGGGCTCCAGGCGCCGGATACCGGCCGGGTGAGCCGGACCAGGGGACTGCGCGCCGCGGTACTGACCCAGCGTATCGAACTGCCCGAGCAGGCCACTGTACGCGAGGCGGTGTTGGATCCGTTGCGGGTGAGCGCCGAGTACGAATGGGCCGCCGATCCCCGGGTGCGTGGAGTCCTTCACGGGCTGCGCATCTCGGCGGTGGGGCTAGACCGGCCGGTGGTCGGGCTGTCCGGTGGGGAACGGCGTCGGGTTGCGCTGGCCGCGGCCCTGGTGGGTGAGCTCGACCTCGTGATGCTCGACGAGCCGACTAACCACCTCGACGTCGAGGGGGTGCGGTGGCTCGCCGAGCACCTGGTGGAACGGCGGTGCGCGACGGTGGTGGTGACCCACGACCGCTGGTTCCTGGACACGGTGTGCACCCGTACCTGGGAGGTCACCGACGGCCGGGTGGACGGTTACGACGGTGGCTACGCGGACTGGATATATGCCAGAGCCGAGCGGCTCCGGCTGACCGCTGCGGCCGAGGACAGGCGTCGCAACCTGGCCCGCAAAGAGCTCGCGTGGCTGCGCCGCGGGCCACCCGCGCGCAGCTCCAAACCGCGATACCGCATCGAGGCCGCCGAGGCGCTCATCGCCGAGGTCCCCCCGCCGCGCGACAACGTCGAGCTGCTCGCCTTCGCCCGACGGCGGCTGGGCCGTACTGTGCTTGAGTTCGAGGATGTCACAGTGACCATCGCCGGCCGCCGCCTGCTGGACGGGCAGACGTGGCGGATCGGACCGGGCGACCGCATCGGGCTGGTCGGGGCCAATGGGTCGGGCAAGACCACGTTGTTACGGCTGCTCACGGGGGAGCGGGAGCCTGACTCGGGGCGCCGTGTGCAGGGCCAGACCGTGTTCCTGGGGCACCTGTACCAGGAACTGGAGGGCATACCCGAGTCGCTGCGGGTGCTGGAGGCGGTGGAGGAAGTCGCCGGCCGGATAACACTGTGTCCTGGAAAGTCGGGGCGCGAGGAGCTGTCCGCGTCGCAACTGGCCGAGCGGCTCGGGTTCCCGCCGTCGCGGCAGTGGACTCCGGTGGCGGACCTGTCTGGCGGGGAGCGGCGTCGGCTGCAGCTGACCAGGCTATTGATGGCCGAGCCGAACGTTCTGCTGCTCGACGAGCCCACCAACGACCTGGACATCGACACCCTGCAGCAACTAGAGGACCTGCTGGACGGCTGGCCTGGCTCGTTGGTCGTCGTGTCGCACGACCGCTACTTCATCGACCGGGTCTGTGACATCGTGGTGGCGTTGCTCGGTGACGGGCACATCACTCACCTGCCCGGTGGCATCGAGGAATACCTGGACCGGTGCGATGCCGCTACGAGTCTGTCCGGGGACTCTGCAGGGCCCTGTCAGAGGGTCATGAGAGGGCGCCCACCGCAAGCCGTGCAGCTACGGGCCGCTCGTAAGGAACTGGCTCGGCTGGAGCGCCAGCTGGAACGGTTGGCGGTCCGGGAAACCGAGCTGCAGCAGCGGATCGTCCAGCAGGCCGCCGACCCCGCCGCGTTCCGGGAGTTGGACAGCGAACTGCGCACCGTACTCGCTGCGAAGGATGCCCTGGAGACCCGTTGGTTGGAAGTCGCCGACGCCGCAGGTTGATGACTCGAGGTTGCCCCTCGAGCGCTCAGTGCAGCTGGTTCTGGGTGGCGGCCAGTCCTTGGGCGAGCAACTGCTCAACGGCATCGGCGCAGCGGTCCACCAGCAGGTCCAGCTCACGGCGTTGCACGGCGGAAAAGTCGCGCAGCACGAAGTCGGCCGGATCCATCCGGCCCGGCGGCCGGCCGATCCCGAAACGCACCCGCAGGTAGTCCCTGCTGCCCAGGCATGCCGAGATCGAGCGCAGCCCGTTGTGCCCTCCCTCGCCACCGCCGCGCTTGAGCTTGAGCACGCCGTGGTCGAGGTCCAGATCGTCGTGCACGACGACCACGTCGGTGGGTGGGATCTTGAAGTATCGCGCAGTCCCGGCGACCGCGGGCCCGGACACGTTCATGAACGAGCGTGGGCGAGCCAGCACCACTCGGCGCCCGGTCAGGTGAGCTTCCAGAACGTCAGCTCCGGCCTTGTGCGAGGTGAAACGCCCACCTGCCCGACGAGCCAGCTCATCGACCACCATGAACCCGATGTTGTGCCGGTTGGCGGCGTAGCCGGGACCCGGGTTGCCCAAGCCCACGATCAGCGCGATGTCACCGGCGACCCGGTCAGCACTGCCCTCAGCGGTCACGACCGCACCGACGACCCACGGCAGGCCCTACTCGTCGTCGGCCGACCCGGACGCGGAGGCATCGGATGCCGCCTCATCCTCGGCCGCGGCTCCGAGGTCCCCGGCGGTCGAAGCGACGATGTTGACCACGAGGTACTCCGGGTCGGTCCGCAGCTCCACACCCGGCGGCAGCGGCACCTCGCCGGCCAGCACCCGGGTGCCGACCTCGGCGCCTTGGACGGACACCTCGATCTCTTCGGGGATCGTCATCGCGTCCGCCTCGACCTGCAGGGTGCTCAGCTCCTGCGTGACGAGTGCGTCCGGACCGGGAGCACCGGTGACGACGATGTGGACTTCCACCACGACCTTCTCGCCACGCCGAATGATCAGCAGATCGACGTGCTCGATGTAACGCCGAAGCGGATGCACGGTGACGGTCTTGGTCAGCGCGAGCTGTGGCCGGCCGTTCAGGTCAAGGCTGAGCACAGCGTTGCTGCCCTGCTCACGCACCACTCTGGCGAACTCCAGGGCGGGCAGTGCCACATGCTGCGGGTCGCTGCCGTGCCCGTAGAGCACCGCGGGGATTTTGCCTTCGCGTCGGGTGCGGCGGGCAGCGCCTTTACCGAACTCGGTGCGTGGCTCGGCAGCCAGGCGAACCTCGGACACGGTGGACTCCTTAGCGGGTTCGAGACGTGACGCCGATGGGCGTGACGCCGAAGCGAGGTGCGGCGACCCAACGGCGGTGGCGGCGCCTGTCCCTCATGACCGGTATGCGGGCGCACCGAGCACGACACCGCCGCGTCGATCACGAAGAGCAATCCGACTCTACCCTCGCCGAGGCTACCCGCAGAGTATAAGCCGGCCACGTCCACCGGCTCGGCACCAGGGTGTGTCACCTTCAGCAGGAGCCCTGATCGGATCGGATGATGGAGTACATCCCACACACCGGCTCGGTGTCGTTCGCGTGCCCGCCTGGAGTGCGGCCGGGTGGGTTCTGGAATGACGGGTTGTGCCGCTAGGCGTTGCCGTCGAACAGGCTGGTGACCGAGCCGTCCTCGAAGACCTCATGGATCGCGCGAGCCAGCAGTGGCGCGATGGACAGCACAGTCATGGCGGGGAATCGCTTCTCGTCCGCGATGGGCAACGTGTTGGTGAGGATGACCTCGCGGGCCCCACAACTGGACAGCCGTACGATAGCGGGACCCGACAACACCCCGTGGGTGGCCGCGACGACCGCGTCGGTGGCGCCGCCATCGAGCAGCGCCTGTACGGCACCGGCCACCGTGCCTCCCGTGTCGATCATGTCATCGATCACCACGCAGAGCCTGCCCTCGATGTCACCGACCACCCGGTTGGCAACAGCCTTGTTGGGCTTGCGGGGGTCGCGGGTCTTGTGGATGAACGCCAGTGGCGTGCCGCCCAGGGTTTCGGCCCAGCGTTCGGCCAGCCGCACCCGGCCGGAATCCGGTGATACCACGGCCAGCTCACGTCCGGCGTAGGTGTTCTTGATGTAGTCGGCGAGCAGCGGCAGCGCGAATAAGTGGTCCACCGGCCCGTCGAAGAAGCCTTGGATCTGTGACGTGTGCAGGTCCACGGTCATGATCCGGTCCGCGCCGGCGACTTTGAGCAGGTCCGCGACGAGGCGGGCGGAGATGGGCTCACGCCCGCGATGTTTCTTATCCTGACGGCTGTAACCCCAGAACGGCATCACGGCAGTGATCCGCTTGGCCGACGCGCGCTTGAGTGCATCCACCATGATCAATTGTTCCATGATGGCATCATTGATCGGGGCGGTGTGGGCCTGCACGACGAAGGCATCGCAACCGCGGACCGACTCCTCGAACCGGACGAAGATCTCGCCGCTGGCGAAGGAGTACGCCGACTGCGGCGTGACGGCGACGTCGAGGTGCTTGGCCACCTCGTCGGCCAGTTCGGGATGGTAGCGCCCGGAGAGCAACATCAGGCTTTTCTTCGGTGTCGCTGACATGCTGGAAAGACTCACTGTTTACTCCTGCCGCGTGTGGTCACGGTCGGCCTGCTGGGCTTGGGTGGCTGCGTGGGCTGCTGGGGTTTCTGGTCGGTGGTGGTGGACCCAGTTGTCGATGTTGTGTTGGGGGGTGCGGGCGATGGCGAGGGCGCCGGGGGGGACGTCGTGGGTGATGACGGAGCCGGCGGCGGTGTAGGCGCCGTCGCCGATGGTGACCGGGGCGATGAACATGGTGTCGGCGCCGGTTTTGGCGTGGGCGCCGATGGTGGTGTGGTGTTTGGTGATGCCGTCGTAGTTGACGAAGACGGTGGCGGCGCCGATGTTGGTGGCTTCGCCGATGGTGGCGTCTCCGACGTAGCTGAGGTGGGGGACTTTGGCGTGGGGTCCCAGGTGGGTGTTCTTGGTTTCGACGAAGGTGCCGATTTTGGCGTGGTGGCCGATGTGGCTGCCGGGTCGCAGGTGGGCGAAGGGGCCGATCTGGGCGCCGGGGGCGATGGTGGCGTCGGTGGCGTGGGTGCGGACGATGGTCGCGCCGTCGCCGATGGTGCAGCCGGTCAGGGTGGTGTCGGGTCCGATCGTGGCGCCCGGGCCGATCACGGTGCCGGCGTGGAGTTGCACCCCGGGATGGATCACGACGTCGGGGGCCAGCGTGACGTCGACGTCGAGCCAGACCGAGCCGGGATCGATGATGGTGACCCCGGCGCGCATCCAGTGGGTGAGCAACCGCTGGTTGAGCTCGCGACCCACCGCGGCGAGCTGGACCCGGTCGTTGACCCCGGCCACCAGCCAGGGATCAGCACACGGGTAGGCCCCGACCCCGAGCCCGGCGGCGTGGACCAGGCCCACCACATCGGTCAGGTACACCTCCCCGTTTCCCCCCGCGGGACGCAACCGACCCAACGCCTGACGCAACACCCCCACCTCGAAGGCATACACCCCTGAATTGATCTCCTGGATAGCCCGCTGCGCCGCGGTGGCCTCACGATGCTCGACGATGCCGACGACCGCCCCCGCACCATCACGCACCACCCGCCCATACCCACCCGGGTCCGCCACCACCGCCGACACCACCGTCACCGCATTACCCACCCGATGATGCTCACCCACCAACCCCACCAACGTCGCGGTATCCAACAACGGCACATCCCCACAACAGACCACCACCGTGCCCACCAACCCCTGAGCCACCACACCCAACCCCACACCCACCGCATCACCCGTGCCCCGCTGCTCACCCTGCACCGCGACCACCACCCCCCGCCCCACCCCCGCCTCAACCCCCCGCAGATGAGCCTCCACCACCTCCCGACCATGACCCACCACCACCACCAAACACTCCGGACCCAACCCCGCCACCGCCCGCACCGCATGCTCCACCAACGACCGCCCCGCCACCGCATGCAACACCTTAGGAACCACCGAACGCATCCGAACACCCTCACCAGCAGCCAACACAATCCCCGCAACAAGACTCCCACCAGGGAGCATCGATTTGTCCTTCCCCTCGTCTGCGCTTACTCATGCGGGCGACACCCGGCGTGTGGGCGAGCCCAAGCCGCTCTACAAGGCCGGATCTTACGGGGATACCGGGCTCGGCGAGCTGGCACCGTGGCATTCTCAGTTCAACTAGTGGCCATACTGGGGTTTTGTTCGCTCCATCGCTGAGTCAGGTAAGAGCCTGCCCGGGTAATACTGCTGGAGCAGCGCTCCGCCGCCAGGATTCGAACCTGGACCATCGGAACCAAAATCCGAGGTGCTGCCTTTACACTACGGCGGATGAACGGGCTGTGGACCCGCAGGCACATCGTGGCACGGGCGCTCCCCCCGGCTGGGCGCAGCCCTCCCCAGCGTTGCGGAGTCAGAACATGCACGACACGCCCACTGGTGGCGCGGCGTGTCGTGACTGGTGTCGTGTACATAATCTACGGTTCAGGTGGTTAAGTCACGAGCGTCACCTGCGGTTCAACCGCCGGTGCGAGCATAGTGGCACCCCGCGGCGTGGCGGCCGATCGCGCCCTGTCGATCTGAGGAGCATCGGGCAATGACGCTGACCGCCGACGCCGACCAACAGCGCATGGGGCCCGAGCCCGCTCTCTCGGGCCAGCGAACGTGGGGGCCGCAGGTTCTCGTGTATCTCTTCGTGATCGCCCCCATGGTGGCCCTGATCGTCGCAGTCCCGGTCGCCTGGGGTTGGGGTCTGGGCTGGGTTGACATCGCGTTGTTCGCGATCACTTACTTCATCAGCCTGCTCGGGGTGACTGTCGGATACCACCGCCACTTCACCCACAGCTCGTTCAAGGCCAAGCGGTGGTTGCGGGTGAGCCTGGCAGTGTTGGGCAGCACCGCCATGCAGGGGCCACTGCTGCATTGGGTGGCCGATCACCGACGGCACCACGCGTACTCCGATAAGGAGGGCGACCCGCACTCGCCGTGGCTGTTCGGTACCTCCCCGATCGCTGTGGCCAAAGGCTTTTGGCACGCCCACATGGGTTGGCTGTTCAACCGAGACCTGTCTAATCCGCGCCGGTTCGTCCCAGACCTGCTGGCTGATCCGACGATAGTGCGAGTCAGCAGATTGTTCTGGCTGTGGACCGGGATCTGGCTCGTCCTGCCGGGGATCGTCGGCGGCCTGGTGACCTGGTCCTGGTGGGCCGTGCTGACCGGCCTGTTCTGGGCGGGACTGGTGCGGGTCTCCTTCCTGCACCATGTCACCTGGGCGGTGAACTCGGTCTGCCACATGATCGGAAACCGGCCGTTCGCCTCCCGAGACAAGGCGACGAACTTCTGGCCGATGGCGATCCTGTCCGCGGGCGAGTCCTGGCACAACCTGCATCACGCCGATCCGACGTCGGCCCGGCACGGTGTGCTCCGTGGGCAGATCGACATCTCGGCCCGGGTGATCTGGGTGTTCGAGAAGCTGGGTTGGGCGTGGAGCGTGCGTTGGCCGACCCCGCGACGGCTGGCCAAACTCGCGGCAAGGGTGTGAGGGGCTGGCTGCCGTATCCTGCTGGACGCGCCGGGCCCGTCGGATCAGCGAGTACTTCGCTGTGTGATTGCATATGGACTATCCGTATTCGACACGCTCCGCGAGGAAGTTGCTCCATACGGGTGAAAGTCTCAGGTGTTACAGTTACCAGGTAACGGCTGGGAGTGGGCGGTAGATATACGCACTGTGGGGAGGGGCGAACCCACAGTACGAGAGGGTGAGTGCGGGTCGCAGAGGACCGGTTCGGTCGCTGGGCGTGCTTACTTTTCGTGTGCGCTTTGTAACATTCAGTGTCGGCAGACATCTCAAGTCACGGCAGGGGGCCCGTCTCGATGAAGTTCGTTGCAGGTATCACCCAACCGGCTGCAACCTTCGCTCGCGGCGAATCGGAGGGTCTCACGACCTTCGATCCCGACGTTCGTGTGGCGGTCGTGGGCTATGGCTACTGGGGCTCCAAGCACATGCGGGTGCTCAGCAGCATGCCGGGTGTGCAGGTGACCATCGTGGACCAGGATCCCGAGCGGATCGCGGAGGCAAGGCGAAGCTACCCATCGGCGGAATCGGCCTACCATCTCGACGACGTGTTGGGACGGGTGGACGCGGTGGTCGTTGCGACTCCGCCGACCGCGCACGCCGTGGTCGCACTGCAAGCGCTGCGTGAGGGGCGGCACGCCCTGGTGGAAAAACCGCTGGCTACGACGGTCGAGGACGCACAGGAGATGGTCGACGCAGCGGCGGCCAACGGTGTGCAGCTGATGGTGGGACATACCTTCGAGTACAACGCCGCTGTCTGGAAACTGAAAGAGATCATCGATTCCGGTGAACTCGGCAGGGTCCTCTACATCGACGCTGCTCGGCTGAGTCTGGGCAAGTACCAGCGTGACTGCAACGTCATCTGGGACCTCGCGCCGCACGACATCTCGATTGCATCTTTTCTGCTCGACGAGGTACCCAGGACTACCTGGGTATGGGCCAAACGTCACGTCGGAAACCGCCACGCTGACGTCGCTTACCTGCGACTGGACTTCGAGCGAGCAGCTACCCACGCATTCGTGCATGTCAGTTGGTTGGATCCGTGCAAGGTCCGGCGGGTCACCGTCGTCGGGGAACGCAAAATGGCCGTCTATAACGATATGTCGGATAATGAGCGCATCCGGGTGTACGACATCGGTGTCGATCCGACCGATCCCGACGACCATGGTGAGTCGCACGCCATGCCGGTTTCCTACCGAACCGGCGATATCGTCTCACCCTTTATTCAATTCAATGAACCTCTCTTGGTTCAGGACAGTCACTTCATCGACTGTATTCGTACCGGCGCCAAGCCGAACACATCTGGTGAGCGCGGCCTGGACATCGTACGCGTCCTGGCCGCCACCGACGTTGCGGAAGCCACCGGGCGCCCAGCCCTGGTCGCTGGCAGCACCGACCTCGCCGGGGCGGACCTGGCCCGGGGGGTGGCCTCATGAGCAGCATTTCCTCTGGCATTCCCTTTTTGGACCTCCAAGGAGTCACCAACGGGCTGCGCGAGGAGTTCGACCTCGCCTGGAAGACCGTGCTGGATCACGGCCGGTTCATCGGCGGCCCCGAAGTCGAGCTCTTTGAGCGCGACTTCGCGACCTACTGTGGAACTACGGCCTGCATCGGAGTGGCCAACGGGACAGACGCCCTCGAACTCATCCTCAGTGGCCTGAGAATCGGGCGTGGTGACGAGGTCATCGTCCCAGCGAATACGTTCATCGCGACGGCCGAGGCGGTATGCGCGACCGGCGCGCGGCCTCGGTTCGTCGACGTGTGCCCCGACACCTTGCTGATCGACCCGGATGCCGCGAAAGCAGCGATCAACGGGTCGACGGCCGCGATCATTCCGGTGCACCTCTACGGCCAGATGGTGGACCCCGAGCCGCTCTCGGCGATCGCCGCTGCGCACGGGCTCGCCCTCGTCGAGGACGCTGCGCAAGCGCCCGGCGCCCGGCACCGGGGCACCACCGCGGGCAGCGTGGGCGTCGCCGCCGGCTTCAGCTTCTACCCGGGCAAGAACCTCGGCGCCCTGGGTGATGGTGGCGCAGTGGTCACCAGCGATCTTGCCCTGGCCGACCGGATCCGCAGCTTGGCCAACCACGGTCGCTCCGAGTCCGATCGCCATCTGCACGACCTGGCCGGACGAAACAGCAGGCTCGACACGCTGCAGGCGGCGCTGCTGTCCGCCAAACTGGTGGGGCTGGATGCCTGCAATGCCCAGCGCGCAGCGGCGATGGCGGCCTACCGCGAGATGCTGCCCCAGGGCTGCACGCCGGTATCAGTGCAGCCTGGCGCCGATCCCGTGTACCACCTGGCAGTCATCCAGGTCGATGACCGCCGCCAGGTCAGCGACGCGCTTACCGCGGCCGGGATCGGGTGGGGCGTGCATTACCCGATCCCTTGTCATCAGCAGCCGGCTATGGCCACACTCCATGAGTCGTCGCCGGTCGCTCAGAGCTTTACGGTCGCCCAAAACTTTCCGGTAGCAGAACGTGCGGCCGGTCGGATCCTGTCCCTTCCCATGTCCCCGACCCTGACCATCGAGCAGGTTACGCGGGTTTGCGATGTGCTCGGAGGTGCGCTGTGAGCAATGTTTCCAATGTCTTCCAGTACGGGGCTAGTGAGCCGAATGGACGTTCGATGGGTTACGAAGAGCAACTCCAGAAGCCCACGGGCACCGGCTCCACAGAGACCAGCCCCGCGCAGGCCAGCTCCACAATGGCCAGTCCCACAATGGCTAGCGGAGTGCCGCCACAGCGTTCGGCCGGCCGGGTCGACCGTCCCACGGACGACCGTGGTGGCGGCGTGGTGACGCCGCGCCTGGTGATTCTGGCTCTGACGATCATTCTACTGGGTACTGCCGCCGGCCTGGCCGGCGCGCTGGTCTTACCGAAGACTTACGGAGCACGCGCAGAGATCCTCTACTCCATCAGCCAGGACCAGCAGGGCGGCGACCCTTTGAAGCAGGATCGCCAACTGTCCACCCAACTGGTGTATTTGAAGAGTCGGGCCGTGCTCGGACCGGTGGCACAGAAGCAAGGTCGGCAGTTCAAGGACCTCGACAAGGACCTCAGCGTGCAGGTCCTCGATAACAGCGAGGTCATCCAGGTCGAGGCGCACGGTGCCACCAAGCTGGCCGCGATGCAGACGCTGCAGGCCGTCATGGATGGTTATCTGACGCTGATCGGGCAGCCCACCGGAATATCCCGCAACCTCGATACCCAGCTTGCGGACGCTCATGCGAACACCACGCGTATCCAAACGCAGGTGCAGCAACTCACCACCGCGGTGGTGGCCGGAACCGCCACCCAGAATTCCCTCAACGACGCCCGGGCACAGCTCACCGCATCCTTGGATCGGGAGAAGGCGGTCCAGGCACGGATCGATGAGCTCAAACTCACCGGCCAATCGGGACCCGACGCTCAGCTGCTGACGCCGCCCTACTCGCTGCCCGACGTCGTGTTCCCGCAGCCGTTGATCGCGGCCGGTACCGGTGCACTGATCGGCTTGATCGTGGCCGGCGGTATGCTGGCGGTGGCCGTCCGGCGCCGGACGAGGCTGTGAGGGCCCGGTTGTGGCCGCCTCAACGGTGACAGCACTCGAGGACCCAACCCCCACCACCACAGCTCGGAAGTCGGCTACCGTTGCCGGCTGGACGCTGGTCAGCAGGGTCACCGGGCTGTTGCGGGTCGTGGTGATCGGGGCGGTGCTGGGGCCGACATATTTCGCCAACGCCTTCCAGACCGGTTACGTGGTCCCGAATCTGGTGTTCACTCTGATCGCCGGGCCGGTGCTGGCGATGGTGCTGGTGCCCGGTGTGGTCCGCGCCGTCGGTGCAGGCGGCGTGGAGCGGGCCCAGGAGGTGCTGGGCGGCGTGACCGGACGGCTGCTCACCGTCTCAGCCGCGGTGGTCGCCCTGTTGATGATCCTGTCCCCGGTGGTGGCCTGGACGCTGACCTTCGGGATCCCGGATCCCGCTGCTCGGGCTCGGGGTCTGTGGCTCACCACGATACTGGTCCTGCTCGTTGCGCCGCAGGTGCTGCTGTACGTCATGGTGCACATCGGCATGGCCGCTCAACAGGCCCGCGGACGCTTTGCGCTGGCTGCGGGTGCGCCGGCGGTGGAGAACGTCATCCTGATTCTGACGGTGGTTCTGGCCGGCTGGTACTACGGGATGGGCCTCGACGTCGAGCACGTGCCGGTCGACCTGGTGATCGCGCTCGGGGTGGGCAGCACTGCGGCTGTTGCGCTACACGCGGCACTACAACTGTTCGGCACCGCGCGAGTGGGCTTGCTGGCGTGGCCGTCGATGCGCTGGGGGCGTGATCCCGAGGCCCGCGCGGTCACCCGCAGGCTGGTGCGTTCGGTCGGCGTGGCGGCTTGGCCGGCGGCGGCGATGTACGTGCTGCTCGCGCTGGCCGGTTCGGTACCGGGTGGTGTGTTCGTAGTGCAGCTTTCCTACTCCGTCTTCTACTCGCTGTCCTATATCAGTGCTCGTGCGGTGTCGATGGCTGCGCTGCCCGGACTGGCCAACGCAGCCCACCGCGAGGACGGCGCAACATTCGGCTCGCAGTGGCGACAGGGCCTGTCCTACGCCGTCATCGCCAGCCTGCCGCTACTGGTGCTACTCGCGATGAACTCCGCACCCACTGCAAACATCCTCGCCAACGGCGAGCTGCGGCACGCGGCCCTGATCGGCCCACTCGCCACCTGCCTGGGCGTGGTGGCGGTAGCCCAGCTCGTCGGCGGGGTGCACGACATCGGTCGCCAGGCGCTGTTCGCGCGGTTGGATGATCGCATTCCGCGCCGGGCCAGCGAAGTGGCTTTCGGGGTGATACTCGTGGCCGCGGCCGCGGCGCTGCTGCTGCCTGCCGACGGATCCCGCCTGATCTGGCTGGTAGTGGCGATCCTGGCCGGTGAGCTCGCCGCCGCTGGGACGGTGTTGACCCGGCTGCGCCGGGCGATCCGGCCCGAGCGGTTTTTCGAACCCCGAACCTTGGCCGCTGCGCTGGTAGCGACACTGGCGATTCTGCCGGTGGCTGTCGTGATGTGGATGCTCATCCACCGTAACGGCGACCGAATCAATGGCGACCGGCTCGCTGACCTGACAGTTCTCGCCCTGGGAGGTGTCGTGGCGCTCGGGGTCTATGTCTTGGTGCTCCGTGTCGCGGTGCGGCGGATAGGTGGTGGGTCATGACACGAACCGTCCCGCCCGGCTCTAGCCGACCTCCCGCCTCAGGTGGGTCTAGCCGACCTCCCGCCTCAGGCGGGTCTGATGCATTCCCCACCTCTGCGGAGTCCGCGATCGGTCGTTGGCTGGGCCTCGGAGCCGCCGGCTGCGCCGTGCTCGGTGGGCTCCTCGCGGTGGCGGCCGGGCCACTGATCGTCTTCAGCGTCATCGGGGTGCTGGCCCTGGCCGGCCTGTTCGCTGCGGCGGTCTACCGGCCGGTCTTCGCGACGTACGCTTACCTGGGCACCCTGCCCATCATCGCCGGCATCGACCGCGGCACCCTGATCCCGCTGGTGCGCCCCAACGAGGCGCTCTTGGTCGTACTGCTCGCGGGGGCCCTGATCGGCGGTTATCTCCGATGGTGCAGGGGCGAACGGGTGCCGTTACAGCTGCACCAGCTCGACATCACGATTGGTGTCTTCTTGTTGATGTCGACGGCGTGGCCGTTGCTGTCGTTCATGGTGCGCGGGCAGACGCCGGAGACGTCCGATCTGGTCGCGGTGTTGCCGGTCGGCAAGCTCGTCGCTCTCTATCTGCTGATGCGCTTCACCGTCACCACCGAGGCCCAACTGGTGCGGTGTTTCCGGCTGATCATCTGGCCGGGGGCCGTGGTCGCGGTGATCGCGATTTTGCAGACGCTGCACGTCGGCCCGGTCGTGGCGATGTTGCAGGCCCTGTGGACACCCGACAGCAACGCGGCAGCACTCGCCGAGCGGGGCACCACGACGCTCGGCTCGCCGATCGCGACCGGCGACTACATCATCATCTGCCTGACCCTGGTGATCTGCTGTGGGGCCCGAGGGTTGCTGGATCGCCGGGAGCGCCTGGCGTTGGGACTCGTGCTCGGTGCGGGTGTGCTCGCCACCGGCCAGTTCTCCACCTGGATCTCCGCAATCGTGGCGGCCGGACTCATCCTGTGGCGCTTCAGCACGTTGCGTCGCAACTCGTTGCGGTTCCTCTGGCTCGTTCCCGTGATGCTTGCGGTCGGCGCTCCAGCGTTGATCGGACGGTTGCAGGGTTTCGGCGAGTTCGGTGTGCCCCGCAGCTGGATCGGTCGCTGGAGCAACCTGTCCACCTTCTATCTACCGAGGTTCGGGCTCAGCAATGTCCTGTGGGGGGTGTCGCCCAACTCGGTGCTGCCGGCACCCGAGAGGTGGCGCGATGTCATCTATCTGGAGAGTGGCTACCTGGACTTGCTCTGGATCGGCGGGATCCCGCTACTGGCTGCTTTCCTCTGGTTGTCGGTCGTGGTGTTGCGGAGAACCGGCGATCTCATGACCCAGCCAGACGGCCAGTCGGGCGCTATCGGCGCAGCCGCCTCAGCGCTGTGGGTCTGCTGGTGGTTCGTGCTCATTCTCACCGTTCTCGATCCGCATCTGACGCTGCGAGGCAGCGGGGACTTGCTTTTCATGCTGATGGGAATCACTACGGGGAGGCTCAGTGTCCAGCGGCGTTGAACAAGCGCGCTTGCCGGCTCGATGGGAACCGGTCGCCCGGCGCACCGTGGATCTGGTGGTGGTGGTGATTGCATTGCTGATGCTGATGATCCCGATGCTACTCATCGCGCTGGCGATCACGCTGGAGAGCTCAGGTCCGGCGTTTTATCGCCAGCAGCGGTTAGGCAGGGGAGGCCGACCGTTCACGATGTACAAGTTCCGCACCATGCGGGTGGGCGGCTCCGATGCGCAGCATCGGGAGCTCATCGCTCGCGAACTGCGGGGTGAGGACACTTCGGTCGACGGCAGTTGGAAGATCGACAGTGATCCGCGGGTGACCCGGATCGGCTCGATGCTGCGACGCACCAGCGTCGACGAGCTTCCCCAGCTGATCAATGTTCTGCGGGGGCAGATGTCGTTGGTCGGGCCGCGTCCCTGCCTGGACTGGGAGGCAGAGATGTTTCCGGCCAGATTCTCCGAGCGTTTCGATGTCCCGCCCGGATTGACCGGGCTGTGGCAGGTCAGCGGGCGCAGCACGATGGGCACGCTGGAGATGTTGGAACTCGATCTGGCTTATGTCCGTAGCTGGAGTTTCTGGACTGATCTGATGATCCTGCTGCGAACCGTCCCGACGCTGCTGCGGGGGCATGGCGCGCGCTGACGAGAAACTGTTTTATGGCAGCTGGGGGGAAGCAGCCTATGGCGATAGCCACTGTGAAGGGTCTTGCGATCCCGCGAATACCACGCCGAGCCCGGGCGGTCCTGCTCACCATTCACGTGGTGATGTCGGTCGGGTGGGTGTGGCTGCTCGGCGCGTTGGTGGCATTGGAGGTGATCGGCCTGATCACCGTTAACCCCGTAGAACGGGCTGGGATTGCCACCGCGATGGCCTCGATCGCCGTCTGGGTGCTGATACCGGTGGTGTTCGCCTCGCTGGTCAGTGGGCTGGTGCTGGCACTATCCACGCCCTGGGGCCTGGTGCGGCACTGGTGGGTACTCGCCAAGTGCGTGATCGCCGTCGCGTTGACCGCGACCGGACTGGTGTTGCTGTTGCCTCGACTGTCCCAGATCGTGGCCGGGCTCGGTGAGCCGGCCGGGATGCAGACGCTCGTCGTGAGGTCGATCTCGCTGTTGCTGCTGCTTGCGGCAACGGGAGTCTCGGTGGTCAAGCCTTGGGGCAAGACGCCGCACGGTCGTAGGCTGCAGCGAGCTGGTGGGCGGCCCGAGAAAAAGCCCGGACAAGCGTCCGAAAAGCTGCCGCCTCGACCGGTTCAGCAGAAATAGCGGTACAGCAGCGCCCCGCTCTGCCTGGTCACCTCGTCGGGCACGGCATCGTCGGTGAGCAGCCGGGTGAGTTCGCCGAGCATGGCACCGGCCTGGGAGTCACTGCGGGCGTGCTCTCCACCGGCGCGCAGGGTCACGATTCGCCGCTCCTCCGTGGCCCATTTGCGCTTGTAGGAGATCAAGCCTGGCTGATCGAGGTCGGACAACCCCCAGTCGACCAGCTGAGCGCCTCGCTGCGCACCCCACCGGATCCCCGCCCAGAAGAGCGCGTCATTGGGACGCAGAGCCAGGTGTTCGTGGCGCGACGCCCCGAATTTGTAGTACAGCGTGTCACCCCAGGTGAGGAAGACCGCACCGGCGATCAGCTCATCGCCGGCATGGGCGAGCATCGTCACGATCGCGTCATCGGCGGCGAAGGCGTCCCAGATGCGGTCGAACAGCTCCACGGGCTGGGCGAGCAGCCGGTACTTGCGCTTGCGCAGTGATACGTGCAGACGGTGGAATCGATGCACGGCATCCCGGTCGGTGTGCGCCTCGATCCGGACCCCGTCGCGTTCGGAGACCGTGATGTTGCGGCGGGCGTGCTGGGACAGCCGTCGCCGGATCTCTTCGACGTCGCCGTCAAGCGGTGTACCGTGCCACGCCGCCGCAGCGACCTGGTGAAAGCGGGGGTCGCCGACGGGCACAGCGGTGTCGAAACACCGCAGCGTCAGCGGAGCTGCCGCTGCGATGACCCCGTCCACGAGGGCTTTCCAGTCGACTTGGTCGTCGGTCAGCGGCTCCGCCCGGTCGGAGAACGGCAGGCTGACCAACCGATCGCCGCGAATGTCGCTGATCGGAACCCAGGCCAGCCCTGCACGCGGTTGTCCCTCCCAGTCGAGCAGGATGGTGCCAACGGGAGTGAAGTCGTAGGTGGCGCACACCGCGTCGATCCACGGCGGCGACGTGAACACGCTGCCATGCGCACCTGTGGCGAGCCTGCGCCAGCGTGGATCGGTGCGTGGATCGGTGCGCACGGTCTCCGGCTGCGTGGTGGGGGCGTTCACGGAGGCGACGGTACCGACACTGCTGCGGTAGTGTGAACGTGACGCGCTGGATGCAGTTGATTACAGTGAGTGTCCGCGTGAACCAGGCCGAATGAGGTATCGGTGATATGACCACACTGTTCGTCGCCACGACGGGCGGGCACCTGACCCAGCTCGACAGTCTGGCGAGCCGGATCCCGCCCAACGGTGGTGAGCTGTGGGTAACTCACGCCAATGAGCAGAGCCGGTCGATGATGGCGGATCGGGACGTGGAGTTCGTGCCCTACGTCGGGGTGCGCAACATGCCGGATGTGCTTCGGTGCATCCTCTACGCGCGCCGGTTGATGCAGCGCCGGAAGGTGACCAGGGCGGTGTCGACTGGGTCGGGGATCGCACTGGGGTACTTGCCGTATCTGGCCGCCCGCGGCGTGGAGTGCCATTACATCGAGAGCGCGACGCGGGTGAGCGGACCGTCGCTGACCGGGCGAGTCCTGCAGTGGGTGCCCGGCGTGCGTACCTATACCCAGTACCCGAGTTGGGCTGACCAGCGATGGGGCTATGCGGGCAGCGTCTTCGACGGGTACGAGGGCACCGCTATGGCGCGGGTGCCCGACGCGGTGGTGCAGGTGGTGGTCACAGTGGGGTCGGCGACCCAGTACCCGTTTCGGCGGTTGTTCGAGCACCTGGCGCCGTTGCTGGCACCCGAAGGTGCCTTGGCGCAGACGACCGGGCTGCCGGTGGAGGTGTTGTGGCAGACCGCCGACACGCCGGTGGATGATCTGCCTATCCGGGCCACGCCCGTGCTGCCTGCGGCCGAGCTGAGCGCCGCGCTGGCCAAGGCGGACATCGTGGTCAGCCATGCGGGCACCGGGTCGGCGTTGGCCGCTCTCAACGCCGGGCGTTACCCGATCCTCGCCACCCGGGACAGCGCCCGTGGTGAGCAGGTCGATGACCATCAGCACGAGCTGGCCACCGAACTCGCCCGCCGAGGCCTGGCCATGCACCGCGACGCGCAATCCATCACCGTCGACGACATGATCGAGACCCTGGGCATCTCGGTGCATCGCATCGCATCGCCCCCGCCTTTCGAATTGCGCCCCTGACGCCGCGTAAGCGTGCCGCAGTCTGGTCCGTATCCGGGCAGCCACCCGAGAAGACCCGTCCCTATCACGCGGGGTCGGCGGCAGGGAGCAGGCCCGCGGCGCGAGCCACGCTGACAGCTTCCAGACGGCTGCGCACGCCCAGCTTGGTGAGGATGCTGCGGACGTGGGTCCGGACGGTGCTGGTGGACACCACTGACTCGACGGCGATCCGGCTCACTGGCATGCCGTCCACCATGCGCAGCAGCACCTCGCGCTCACAAGGGCTGAGCACGTCGAGCCGCGCGCGGCAGTGACGGGCGCGCCGCGCATCGTCGCGCAACTCGCGCAGCACAACACCGAGCTGCCGGGGTGGGTAGAAGGCGTGCCCCAGCGGCACGCCGCGCAGAACCTCGAGCAGGTGATCCAGCGGGCTCTCCTTGGACACCCAGGCAGCGGCGCCGGCCCGCGCCGCTGCGACGGCATGGGCACAGTCGTGGCTGCCAGTCAGGATGACCAGGTGCGCCGGAGGGTAGGCGGCGCGCAGTGTGCGGAGCATCCCGCCGGTCGAGATCGTCCCGGGCCCGATCTCGGTGGTGATCACGTCGGGGCGCAGCGTGCGGACGATATCCATCAGGCGCGGGTCGTCGGATGTGGCGCTGCCGACGACCCACAGATCAGCAGTGGTGGACAATCGTACGGTCAGGGCCTCGGTCAGCATCGCGTGACTATCCACGAGAAGGATCCGTAAGAACGCCACGGGTTCAACAGTGCCCGGGGGGCTTCCGGGCGGCAATACCCGATCTCCGTCTAGTCCGCCCTCGATGCTGTCGCCGGCGGCATCGCCGTCTGGTCACCGAGTGCCGCCCGCATCCCGACCGTGCGCCGGGCCGGACTGGTCCACCTGCCGGTGGAGCTCAGCCACGCCTGCGGGAACACGTACAGCGCGATCGCGGCGTCGAGTACCCGGAGGAACGGGAAGAATATCCACAGGGCCACAAAACGCAGCCGGCGTTCGATCAGGGTGACCAGGCAGGTCAGTGCGAGGTCGGCCCCGGTCACCGCGAGCAGCAGCACCTGCAGAGTCATGTGCGCGGCGACCGCGTCATGAACCTGGGCGACCGAGGACCACGTCAGCACGGCCGGGTACAGCGCCGGCACGGCGAGGATGAGTATCAGCAACGGCAGCAGCAGGAAGAACATGCTGCTGGTGAGTAGCTCGAGGAGCAGCACCGTGAGCATGGCGCTGAACAGGTTGCACCGCGGCGGATGCCGCCGCACCGTCTGCCATAGTCCCAGCCCCCACCGGGTGATCTGGCGGACGTAGTCGCGCAGATTATCCGGATCCTGTGTCACCGCGACGGCATCGAGGGTGAACGCCACTTTACCCAGGCGTTTCTGGTAGACCTCAAAGGTCATGTTGAAGTCCTCGATCACCAGCCCGGGCGGGTTCATCTCGATCTGCGGCAGCACAGCTGTGCGATACATGCTGGCGAAACCGGGCACGATATGGGTGGCGTTGGTGAACCGCCAGGTCTGGCCGAATTTCAGCAATCGCTGGCTGATCGCGTAGATGCGCTGGCGGTGGCACACCAGCGCCTTGCCGATAAGAGACAGGCCGCGGTGGTGCCAGTGGGTCCGGACTGCGCCGGCCACCGCGACGATCTGAGGATCGTCGAAGTGAGGCAGAGCGGAGTCGAAGTATCCCGGCTCGATGGCCGTGTCGGCATCCAGCAGCAGCACCGCCTGGAACCGTTCGACCAACCCGAAACGGTCGATCGCTTCCTCGAGAGCGCCGGCCTTGCCGACGTTGGCGCGCGTCTCGATGACGTTGACGCCGGCCTTGCGGGCCAGCTCGGCGGTCCGGTCGGTGGAGCCGTCGGAGACGACATGGATATTCTCGCGGGGTGCCAGGGCGGCGATCGCCTCGATGCTGCTCTCGATCACCAGTTCCTCGTTGTGGGCGGGAATCAGCACCGCCACGTCCTGCACGGTCATCGAAGGATCAGTATTGACACCACGACGTGCCAGCCGGCCGCGGAGTGTCCTTTTCGTCCAGGTCTCCTCGATCAGCCGCGTGAGACCGACACTCGCCCACAGCGTGAAGTTCACGCCGAAGACGACGATCGCAACCGACCACCAGGGCATCAGCGGGATGCCCTTTCACCGCCGGGAGATGGGGCGCCCACCGGCAAGATGGTGTGCAGGGCGGCCCAGGTCCGGTCATCCTCCCCGCCGATCATCCACAGGTAGACCCCACGGATCCCGGCGGTCTTGGCGACTTCGAGCTTGGCCGTGGTGCTCTCGGCGTTCTCGAACCAGACCTCGTGGGCCCGACCTTGGGCATCGGTGTATCTGAACGACGGTGACTGGCTGAGCCGGTCGTACTGCAAGGTGGCGTGGTAGGCGCGGCTGCGGCCGAAGCATTGCAGCCAGCTCACCGGTTCGCCCTGGCCGTCCACCCAGTCGAAGCCGGCGACCGGCACCCCGAGTACGATCTTGCCCGGGGGGATCTGGGTCTTGGCGTAGGCCAGCACGTCGCGGACCCAGGTGATCGGCGCCACCGGTCCTGGCATGGACGCTGCCCAGTGGTAGTCGTAGGCCATCAGCCGGACTTCGTCGGCCGCCTCGCCGAGTGCCGCGTAATCCTGTGCGACGTTTCGCTGGTCGTCGCCGGCGTCGGTGGTCTTGGCGAAAAGGGCAACCGAGAGGATCCTGTTCTTGTCGTGCAGCGCCTCGCCGAGGCGGGTCGTGAAGGTGGTGAACGCCTCCCGATCGGTGGCCCGCAGATCCTCGTAGTCGATATCGATCCCGGCGTAGTTCTCCCGCTGCACCAACGCGACGACGTCGTTGATGTGCCGGGTCATCGCGGCAGGGTCGTGCAGCATGTTCGCGACCGGCTCGTAGGCCCACCGCCCGTTGGTCACGTTCGCGATCGTCGGCACCAGCGGCACTCCTGACCTGCGCAGCTGCGCCATGCCAGCGGCGGTTTCCGCGGCCCGCTCGGGCACCTGAGCAACGATTCGCCCGTCGCGCGCGATCCCGTAGATCCAGGGGGAGGCCTCGTTGAAGCTGGCCCGGTTGGCCGCCACGACATTCGGGCCTTCGGTGAGGTTCCAGAATGGCAGCGATCCCACCACGAGGGTGCCTGGTTTGTCGCCCGGTCCCATCATCTGTGGCACGGTGACCAGCAACGCCAACGCGCCCAGGAACAGCAGGATGAGAAAGCTCGACCCGCCCAGCGTGCTCCACCTGTTCGACTGTCGCTCAGTGATGTGCCCACCTCCACTCGGGGCCGCTCCGTCCGTGGCCCCGAGTGGACGGCGGCCGACGGTACTGGTATTGATCATCAGAGCACCGCTGCCGGCGCCAGGCCTGGCCGTCGCTGCTCAGCGATCACTGAGCGGAGGATGTCGTCCAGGGTCCGGCGGGGCCGGAAACCGATCAGTTCCCGTGCCCTGGTGCAGTCCGGGACGCGCCTTTGCAGGTCCTCGTATCCCACGCCGATGCCCTCCTCGTACGACAGGTGGACGACGTCGCTGGCCGAGCCGGTCAACGCCAGTACCCGCTGGGCCAGACCGGCGATGGATACCTGCTCAGCACTGCCGACATTCACGGCGATGCCGTGAGCCCCCGGGTGCTCCACGAGCGCAGGCAACGCGGGTACCACGTCGTGCACGTGGCAGAAACAGCGCACTTGGGTGCCCGTCCCGAAGATCGTCAACGACTGGCCGGCGAGGGCTTGGCCCACGAACCGGGGAATGACCATGCCGTAGCGCCCGGTCTGCCGGGGCCCCACCGTGTTGAACAGCCGGACGATCACCGCCCGCAGCCCGAGCTCGGTGACGTAGGCGTGGGTGAGGCTCTCATCCACCGCTTTGGCCTCGGAATACGACCAGCGATGCAGCAGCGGCGAGCCGACCACCCGGTCGTCGTCCTCGCGAAGACCGATCTTGGTGTTCTTCCCGTACACCTCGCTGCTGGAGGCGATCAGGACCCGGGCGCCGTGGCGGTGGGCCGCGGACAGGACGTTCTCCGTCCCGTGAATATTGGTGCGCAGGCTCTGCAATGTGCGATCGCGGATGACGAACGACCCGACGGCCGCGGCGAGGTGGAAGATCGTATCCACCTCGCCGGCGAGCGTGTCGACCAGCGTCCCGTCCAGCACCGAGCCCGATACGTAACGCAGCCCGGGGTGGTCGCTGATCGGGGACAGGTTGTCCAGCGAGCCGGTGGCCAGGTCGTCGAGCACGACGACCTGGTGCCCCGTGGCCAACAGGTGTTCTGCCAGGTGGGAGCCGATGAAGCCGGCTCCGCCGGTGATCAGCGCTTTCATCGGTTGCCTCCTACGGGGTTCGGCAGCACTCGGCCGCCCCGGCGGTCCGGGTGTTTCCGGGACATCAGCCGGTCGTAGAGGTCATCGATCCGGCGGGTCACCGCTTGGATGCCGTACTGCTCGCGGATGGCGGGCACGCCCTCGCGGGGGCGGCGCCCGGCGGTCGATTCGGCGGCGATCTCGCGGCGCAGTCCCTCGACCTCGCCGGGTACCTGGCGGGCCCGCGCGGTCTCGATGCCCTCCAGCGCCGGGCAGGTCGTGTAGAGCGCGGGTATGCCGTTGGCCAGCGCCTCCAGCACCGACAGCCCGAAGGTCTCCTGCTCCGAGGACGCGATGAACAGGTCCAGAGCCGACAGCATGGCGGCCACGTCGTGGCGCTCACCGGCGAAGGTCACGAGCTCCGTGACGCCCTGGCGGGCTGCTTCGATCTCCAGGTCGGGTCGGATCCGGCCGTCGCCCACGATCAACAGCCGGTGCTGATCATCGAGCAGCGGCGCGGCGGCCCTGATCACCAGGTCGAAGCGCTTGATCGGGTCGAGCCGACCCAGCACACCGATGACGTAGGCGTCGCGGGGGAGGGTGAACTCGTCGCGGATCCGGTCCCGGGCGGCGGCGTCGAAAGCGACCCTGGCGAAGTCCAGACCGTTGGGAATGATCTCGATCTTGCGGGCGGCGACGCCCCATTTCGTCAGCCGTTGGGCCACGGTCTCGGACACCGCGATGGTGGCATCCGAGCACAGGTCCGTGCCCAGGTAGAGGGCGCGCACCCCCAGGGTCATCCGCCGGCGCTCCAGGTGTGTCTCGCCGATGGAGTGCTCGGTGGTGACGACCACCGGTGTGCCGGCCAGGCGGGCCGCCGGCCGGCCGTAGATGCAGGAGCGGTACAGGTGTGTGTGCACGACGTCGTAACCACCGGCGCGGATCAGACGAGTCAACCGCGGTAGTGCGGGCAGCTCGGTGTTGCGGGTCATCCCCAGATCGCGCACCCGCACGCCGTCCTCGGAGATCATCTCCGCGACCGGGCCGGGGTTGTAGAGCGTCACGACGTCACAGTGGTGCCGGGTGTGTTGGAGCACTGACCGCAGCTGCAGTTCCGCTCCCCCCACACCCAGCCCGGTGATCACGTGGAGAACTTTCATTGCTTCCTCCTGACGACACGGTGCACAGGGTGCGGGTCAAGATCACCATGTCCATCCATGGTGACCAGTGCTCGATGTAGAAGTTGTCGAAGCGGATCCGGTCGGCGAGGGATGTGTCTCCGTGCAGTCCATGCACCTGAGCCCATCCGGTCAGTCCGGTCCGCATCCGGTGCCGGTCGCCATACCGCGGGATCCGGCGCCCGAAGCGCGCCGCGAAGTGCGGTCGCTCAGGACGGGGTCCCACCAGGGACATCTCCCCGCGCAGCACGTTGACGAGTTGGGGCAGCTCATCGAGGTGCGAGGTACGCAGCCACCGGCCGAGGCGGGTGGTGTGCTCAGGCAGCACCGCCCAGCGGGTGTCCGAGTCAGCGTGGTCGATCATGGAGCGCAGTTTGAGCAGCTCCATCGTCTCGCCGGCCCGGGTGACGCGGGTCTGGCGAAACAACACCGGTCCGCCACCCTCGAGCCGGACCGCGGCCGCGAGTCCGAGCAGCACCGGCGTGACGGCGACCAGCAGCACCATTGCACCCGCGAAGTCGAAGACGGCCTTGGCGCCGGCACCGAGCCGGCCGTGTCCGAGACGGCGAAGCGGGACCAGCGGTATGTCGCACAGCTCGTCGAGGTAACCGCGGGGCAGCGCCGCGCCGAGCTCGTACATCCGCGGCACCACGCAGATGTCCACCGGACCTGGCCGGCAGGCCCGCAACAGCGGTACCAAGTCCTCGTCCCGGGCATCCGGGAAGCACACGATGACGCGCTGGATGCCGTGCCGCGTGACCACCGCGGCCAGGTCTGTGAGCTCGCCGAGCAGCGGCAGCCAGAGCTGATCCCGCGGTGGCCGGTTGTCGAGGAATCCCCTGGGCGCCAACCCGAGTTCCGGGTGATTGCGGAGCATGTGCATGATCCGAACCGCGGTAGCGCCGGTGCCGACGACCAGCGCTGGTTCGAGCAGCCGACCACGCCGGTGCGCGGCCTTCAGTGCCGTGCACGCCCCGGCGCGGACGGCGACCAGCCACGCGGCGGAGAGCAGTCCCAGTGCCAGCCCGTCGGGTCCCACCCACGGCAGCACAGCGAGCAGCGGCATCGCCGCCGCCGCCACGGTCCGCGGCAGCTGGTCGGACACCCGCCGGCAGATCCGTAGCCGGTGCTGCCCGTCGGCCACCAGCGCCACCAGCACCGCGCAGGCGTACGTCGCCACCGCCCACCCCGATACTGCCCACCCTGACGCCACGGCCAGCAGGCCGGCCGTGGCGAGGCCGGCGACGTCCGCCATCGGAAGCACCATCGGGAGGACGGCCACCGTGCTGCTTTGTTCTGGAGTTGTGAGCCCTGGCGCGGTGAGCGAGGTGGTCACCGCCAGGCTCCCACGGTGGTCCGTGGCGCGGGGGTGGCAGTGAGTGCGCGGGTCAGCGCGCGCGCTGCGTAATCGGCGCCGTAAACGAACCGCATGACCGGTCCGAAGGTCGGCGCCACGGCAGGGCCGACGAAGTACAGGTCCGGCACCGAGCACTGGAAATCCGCGCCGACGTCGGGACTGCCCGCCAGGGTCCGCACCGCCGACCGCAGGTGTTCATCGAGAAAGGACAACCGGTCCAGGTCGGGGCGGTAGCCGGTGGCGGCCAGCACGTGCTCGACGGTGATCTCCCTGGTCCCACCACTGTCGACCCGCAGCCCGAGCCGCACGCCGGATCCTTCCGGTTCGGCCCACCGCACCGAGTGCCCGACCAGCGTGCGGATCTTGCCTTCCACCCGTGGGCGCAGCCAGCAGGCGCCAGCCGGTCCAAGGGCGGTCCGTGCGGTCCGGACCCGCTGGGCGGCCGGCAGCCGGCGGAACAGGTCGGGTTGGGTGGAGTAGAACCAGGTGGACCAGCCCGAGCCCAACCCTGCCTCGGGCTCCCGGAGCCGCTGTCGGATCGATCGCTGGTCGGGCAGGGGAGCTCCATTCCACACCAGCCCGGGTGCGCGGGCGAGCACTGTGACGTCGGCCCCGGCCTCATGCAGCAGCGCCGCCGATTCCAGCGCGGACTGGCCGGCCCCCACGACCGCGACCTCGCGGCCGGCGAACACTGCGAGATCGTCGTGTGCGCAGGTGTGTGTACATAACTGCACAGGTAGTGCGGCCAGGGTGCTCGGTACATGAGAGAAGTGCTGCACTCCGGTGGCTACCACGACCTTGCCGGCCAGCGCGGTGCCCCCGCCGGACAGACTGATCTCATAGTGCCCACCTGCCCGGGTTACACCGCTGACCATCCGCTCTTCCAGGTGAGGAACCTCGGCGCGCTGAAACCAGTCGCCATAGGCCACGAAGGTCTCCAGCGCCACCGGCAGCCCGTAGCCGGCGTAGTCGCGGCCGGTGGATTCGCAGAAGGCGCGTAACGTGCGCTTACCGGCCGGATCGGACAGGTTGGAGGCGAACCCCTGCGACTTGAGGTACATGCCGGCTGGCATCGCCTCGCGCCACAGCTGCATCGGTAGTCCGAACTGGCGGAAGGGGACCCCGGCGGCGCGCAGGTGGGCCCCGAGCGACAGGCCATACGGACCGGCGCCCACGATGGCAACGTCGACCGGGTCGTTCATGTCGTTCATGTGAGGGGCCTCCGTGCGGCTGGCTGCGTGGTGACGGGTTGAGGTGCGCCGCGCCGTGGACGGGTTATCGCCCGCCACCCCATGCGCAGGCACATCAGCCCAAACGGTGCGAGATCATCCCGGGCGAACCAGGCCAGCTCGTCGGCCCGGCGCATCGACCTCACCCAGGAACGGAAATCCAGACCGCAGCGCCGGTAGGCCAGTGCAGCGATCGGGTCGTAGTTCTCCACCAGGAAGCTGCGACCCAGCTGGGGCAAGCCTGGTGGGATCGCACGGCCGGTCAGGTCCAGATGCGCTGCGACCACCACGTCAACGCCCGCGGTGTCGGAGAACAGCCGGAACTGCGCACCCAACCTCGGGTTGAAGTCCAGCAGTTTGTACTGGCCGTCCCGGGGGTCGAAGCGGTAGTCGAGGTCGACGATGCCCCGAAACCCCAGCCGGGCAAGGAGCTCGATGGCCTGGGTGTGCAGCTGCGGGTTGTCCACCCAACGCCCGAGACTGGTCAGCCCGGCATGCGCGGGATATGACCGTTCTTTGATTCCCACGAAAGCGGGCCGGCACCGCGAGATCGGGTCGCAGTATCCGTGGAAGAAGTAGTCCTCACCGCGGATGTACTCCTGCAGCATCAAGGCAGCGTCGTCGTGGTCGGCGCACGCTCGCCAGGCGCCGGCGAGTTCCTCGCGGGTGCGGACGACCGAAGTGCTGCGCAGCCCCCGTGCGCTGCTGGACAGCCACGGCGTGGCCAGTTTGGCGACCAGCGGGAACCCGACCCGGTCTGCGAAGTCCCGGGCACCGGCGAGCGAGTCCGGTAGGGCGGCCGCCACGCACGGCACACCCAACTGGCGGCACAGCTCGTACAGCGTGTATTTGCCCGCGAGCCGGCGTGGCAGGTCGCGGGGAGGGTCGGGGAACAGGAAGCTGGGCCGCAGGTCGGCGCCGTGCTCGGCGAGGAAGATGGCGCCGGCGTCGTCGGTGGGGATGAGCACGGCCGGACGGCCGATCCGCTCGGCGAGCGTCACCAGACCGGCCCGCACCCGCTCGGTATCGTCGGCGGCAGGCCGCCAGATCCATCGACCGTGCAGGTAGCGGGAGCTGGCCGCGGGTGCCAGCAGGTCCTCGTGCACGCCGTAGACCGGCACGCCCAGGCGCCCCAAGCTGCGGATCGCGCCCAGCCCGCCGTGGTGCATGACGTTGCGGTCGAGCTTGAGGATGACCGCCGGCGTCGAGGTGTCCAGCGCGGCGTGCAGTCGGCGGCTCATCGACGTCCGGTTCTCACACCACGCTGCGCTGCGTGGCACCATCGAACAGGTAGGTCGCGTCGAGCACCGATGGGCAGCCCCGGACCCAGCTGTAATCGGTGTCGGGGTGCACCACGTGGATGACCGCCAGGTTCCAGTCGGCTCCGTTGGGTGCTGCGACGCTGCGCATCAACTGCCCTCCGGGCGTCTGGACGACTGGCACCAGCGGGTCGTGATAGCTGACATCCGCGCCGCTTCGCGCGAGTCCGTCGATGATCAACAGTGCCGGCGATTCCCGCACGTCGCTGACGCCGGGCTTGTAGCTGGCGCCGACCACGATCACCTTGGCGCCGGCGGGTGAGCGACCGTTGCCGGCGAGGACCTCGGTGGCCCGCTCGACGACCCGGGCCGGACGCGCGTGGATGGAGCGCATAGCCTGCTCGATCAGCGGCGTCGGCCGGTGATGCTCTCGCAGTTGCCACAGCAGGTAGTGCGGGTCGCACGGGATGCAGTGCCCGCCCACACCGGGCCCGGGGAACGCGGCGAGGAAGCCGTAGGGCTTGGTCGCCGCGGCCAGGGTGACCTCGATCGGGTCCAGCCCCAGCGTGCCACACACGTCGCTGAACTCGTTGGCAAGCGCCAGGGTGACCGCGCGGAAGATGTTCTCATACAGCTTGGTCAGCTCAGCGGTCTCCGGGGAAGCTCACCAGGTATACCGAGTCGGTCAACTGCCCGATCACCCGCGCGGCCTGCTGGCTGCACTCACCGGTGGTCCCGCCTACCACCCGTGGGGTTTCCCGCTGGAGGTGATCGGGATTGCCGGGGTCGATGCGCTCCGGGCTGAAGGCGACGTAGACGTCCGTACCGGCGGTCAGACCGCGGTGGTGCAGGGGCTCGACGAGCAGTTGCCGCGTGGTGCCGACGAAGCTGGTCGAGGTGAGGATGATCGTCTGCCCTGGGTGGGCGTGTGCCACGATGGTCTGGCAGGCGCTGCGCAGGGCAAACAGGTCCGGAATGTGCCGCGCGTCCACCGGAGTGGGGACACAGACGATCACCCCGTCGGCCTTGGCCAGTGCGGCGCTGTCGTTGGTAAGCCGGAAGCTCTCATCGTCCCTGGCCATTGCCAGCCGCGTTCGGTCGAGGTCGGACAGGTCGACGTTGCCGGACTCGATGGCGCGCAGCCGATCATCGCTCACGTCGAAGCCGGTGATCTGCGACGATCTGCCCAGCAGCGCTAACGCCGTCGGCAGCCCGACGTACCCGAGGCCCACGACCGCCACCGGCCCCAATCGGGCCGGTCCCTTACCGGTAGCCGGCTGTCCATCCGCTATGGAGAAGGGCACCAGCCGTCTCTCCAGAAGTCGCTCACGCCCGTTGATCGCGAGCGAAAGCCGGTGTTCAGCCACAATTCCCCCCGACTGTGGATCTGTGCTGTGCCGACGGTCGCATTAGCAGCGCGCTGGGTCCTCCGTCATCAGCAGTAGGTCGCCTACGCCGTTCGGTGGACGCCGTCGATCCGGCCGCTTATCGACGCCGCGCGACTTGAGCTGTGACGGCAGCGAGCTGCTCGTAGGTGCGCCGCACGTCGAAAGCGTCAGCGGCCAGCCGGGCGGCTGACGCCTCGACGGCACGCAGGTCACGATCGCCTAACCGCAGCGCGACGGCGTCGGCCAGCGCTCCGGCGTCGCCGACCGGCACCCGGGCACCCACGCTGGCGGTGACCGCCTCCGCGAGGCCCGGGATGTCGGCGACCACCACGGAGCAACCACTGGCCAGCGCTTCGAGCAGGGTCAGCGACAGACCTTCCCAGCGTGAGGGCACGACCACCACGTCGGCCGCGGCGTACCAGGGCCGGGGATCGGTGACCGGTGGCACGAACCGCACGCCGGGCGGGGCGCTGCCGCGCAAGGTGGGCAGCAGATCGCCGTCGCCGATGATGCACAGCTGTGCTGTGGGGCGGTGCCGCCGCACCCGGGGCCACGCCGCGAGCAGCGCGTCCTGACCCTTCTGCCGGGTGACCCGACCGAGGCACACCGCCAGTGGCACCTCACGGTCGACTCCCTGCTGGTCGCGGGCGGCGGCACGAGTCTGCTCGTCGGCCGGCGTGAAGATCGCGAGATCGACGCCGTTGCGGATGACGACACGGCGGGCGTCCACCTGACCGTGACGGGCCTGCGCGGCCTCGCCCTCGCCAACGCACACGAGCAGGTCCGTCCAGCGCGCCGCAACGCGTTCCCAGGCCAACGCACCACGGGCGGTCACGCCCCGCGCGGCCAGCCACGACCACCCGTGCGGTTGGAACAGGGTTGGCCGGGTGCCGCGCACCGCGAGCCGCCCGGCCAACCCTGCCTTCGCCGAGTGCAGGTGCACCACGTCGGGCTGGACCGTCCTGATCAATCGGCGTAGCCGCTGCGTCTCAGGAACGGTGTGCACGCCGGGTGAACGGGTCGCGGGCCAGTGCAGCCGCGGTACCCCGCCCGCGGCCAATCCGGCGGTGAGCTGCCCGCCGGAGGGACAGGCGACCACGACCTGCCAGCCTCGGACGAGCTGGTCGGCAGCCACAGCCGCGACATACCTGGCGACTCCGGCGTCGGTGGGCTGGGCCGCGTGCAGCACGGTCAGGGGGGTCACGAACGCAGGCGGTGGCGGTACCACTTGGCGAGCAGTCGCAGTGACCCGTCCCGGTCCCCGACGTAGGTGCGTGGCAGTGCGTGCAGACCGGTCAGCTGCGATCGCCAGATCGCGCATCCGTAGTGGTACCCGGCGGCGCGTACCGCCTTGACGGCCGGCGCGTCCAGGTGCCCGTAGGGGTAGCAGAAGCCCGCGATCTCCTGGCCGGACACCTCCTGCAAGACGGCCCGGCTCCCCGAGACCTCAACGGTGAGTTCGTCCTCGCCGCTCGATGTCAACGACACATGCCGCCGACCGTGCGAGCCGATCTCCATTCCGCGGGCCACCGCGTGGCGGATCTGGTCGGCTGTCATGAGGGCTTTGCGGGGTCCCGCCACATCCCACGAGTTGACGCCGCCCAGCAGGTCGGCGATCACGAACACAGTCGCGGTGAAGCCGAACCGCGCCAGCGCGGGCAGTACGTACTCGCAGAAGTCGGCGTAGCCGTCGTCGAAGGTGAGCCCGACCAGGCCCCGGTCGGTGCCGCCGCGCCGCGCCGCCAGCAGCTCGCGCATCGAGGTTCCCCGCAGACCCCGCCTGCGCAGCCACCGCAGCTGCTGCTCGAATCGGGCGGGACGCACGGTCACGAGATAGGGGTCCTGGTCGTACGGCGCCACCGAGTGATACATCAACACTGCGGGCAGGTGGTGGTCGGGGCGGTCGTCCGGGCGGATTTCGTCGATCCCTTCACTCATGGTGTGAACCGGCGACGCCGGTCAGGGGAGGCCGGCTGTGCCGGAGTGCCCCCCGCGTCACAGTGACAGCCTCCAACCGGCTGTGCACCCCCAGCTTCGCGAAGATCTTGTTGGTGTGGGTACGGACCGTGTTCGCCGACACCCCGAGCTCGTCGGCGATCGCTGCCGGGCAGTGGCCCTGCGCCAGGCACATCAGCACGTCGAGCTCTCGAGGAGTCAGGACGTCCAGCGGTCCTTCGCGGCGCTGCGCGCGCCCGACGTCGGCTCGCAGCTCGGCAAGGACGTGGCCCAGCTCCTCGGGTGGGAAGAAGGCATGCCCCCGACTCGCGTACCGCAGTGCGTCGGTGAGCGTGTCGATCGTGGACTCCTTCGACACCCACCCATCGGCTCCCGCCCGCGCAGCTTCGACAGCCTGCTCAGGGTCACGGCTCGCGGTGAGCACCACGACCCGTGCGGGCGGCCACGCCGTGCGAAACGCTGTCAGCAGCGTGGGGGTGTCATGAGCCTGTGCGGCCTCAATGGTGATGACGTCCGGGCGCAGCAGAGTTGCGAGTTTCTCTGGATACGGATCCCGTGTCGTGCAGTGCCCGACAACGACGATGTCAGCAGTTGTGGACAATCTGGCCGCGAGCGCTTCGATCAGCATTTGCTGGTCGTCGACCAGTAAAACCCGAACTGGGCAGATACCGCGGCCGGCGCTAAACTTCCTCAATTTCATAGCCCCATTCACGATTATCCCGTTCTCGTACGGCCCTCCGCGCCATGCTGATCGTGATCGATGAGGTCGTAGCGCACAGCGAACGTGGCAGCCTCGAGCCGGGAGTGCACTCCGAGCTTTGTCAGCAACGCCTGCACGTGGCTTCGAACAGTGGTTGTCGAGACACCGAGTCGAAGCGTCATCGCCGAGGTATCGAGTCCCTCGACGAGCAACGCGAGGCACTCTCGCTCGCGGGCCGTCAGGTGAGCAGCGAGCCGGTGTGCTTCCGAGACGTCGGATCGTGCACTGGTCACCCGCGGTGCGTCCAGCACGACCGCGCCATCGACGACCCGCTCCAGTGCGTGCACCAGCTTGCGAATCCCCCACGTCTTGTGCACGTAGCCGGCGGCTCCCAGCCGGACGGCCTGGCGCATCGCATCGGTATCATCGTCTGCCGCGAGAATGAGTATTCGAGTCACCGGACTCGCCCCGATGAGGCGATCGATCGCAGTAACTCCGTCACCATCAGAGAAACGTCGACCCAGCAAGCAGACATCGGGCCGATAATGACGGACCGCCTCGATCGTTCCGGTCAGGCTTCGGGCGACCGCCGGTACCCGGAACCCCGCTCCGACTAGTACCGAGACCAGCGATTCCACGAACACTGCATGGTCGTCGCCGAGTACGATGCTGGTCGTTCCGGAGGTGGTCATGTCGAACCGGTCGGATTGTTCGGATTCGCCCATCCTTCAACGGTCGCCAATGCCCCCACCTCACCGCTAGTGTTAGGCCTGAGAAAAGTCAGATAATTGATTGATCCGTCTTGAGCATACAACCGTGAGTGGCCAACTGATTACCGAGATCGCCGAACACGGCACGTAAGATGGTCTTCAAGGACTACCAACCCCCTCGGCGGTGTCGCACACCACACCGACCCGGCGGGATCGGGTAGGAGGCCGGTCGGTAACGTGGGCACCACGACCCGGCGTGCGACGGTCTTGTTCCGGGCAGGGGTCTGTTCTGCGTCGACTGTGCCTCACCAACGTCTCCGCCCGATCAACGTCGCCGCCTGAAAGGTTCACCACGGTGCCTGTAGCGACTGCGCTACCGACCACATCCGCTCACCTGTCCGGCCTGCTCGAGGCGGTACTGCCCGAGCCCTCGCTGCGCGAACTCGTCGGGCGGGCCGGTGTCCCCGAGTTGGAGCTGCAGGGGCCACCTGCGACCCGCCCGCTGGTCGTGGCCGCATTGGCCCGCGCAGGACGTCCGGTGCTGGCCATCACCGCCACGGATCGCGAGGCCGGTGAGCTGGCCGCCGAACTGGCCGACGTGCTGGGCGCGGGCGTGGTCGCCTCGTTGCCCTCCTGGGAGACGCTGCCGCACGAGCGGCTGTCCCCCCGGGCCGACACCGTGGGGCGGCGGCTGGCCGTGCTGCGCCGGCTGGGCCATCCCGAGGAGCCCGGCGACACATCCACAGGTCCCTTGCAGGTAGTGGTCGCGACCGTGCGGTCGCTGATCCAGCCGATGCTCGCCGGCCTGGGCGACATCGCCCCGGTGCGGCTGCAGGTCGGGCAGACGCACGACTTCGACGGCGTGCTGGCACGGCTGGTGGATCTCGCCTACACCCGGGTCGACATGGTCGATCGCCGCGGTGAGTTCGCGGTCCGCGGCGGCATCATCGACGTCTTCCCGCCCACCGCCGATCACCCGCTGCGGGTGGAGTTCTGGGGCGACGAGGTGTCCGAGGTCCGCTCGTTCGCGGTCGCCGACCAGCGCACCTTGGCGCAGGTCGACGAGCTGCATGCACCGCCGTGCCGGGAGCTACTGCTCACCGACGGGGTGCGGGCCGCCGCGGCGCGGCTCGTCGCGCAGGCTCCACCCGGGCCGGTCGCGCAGCTGCTGGAGAAGGTGGCCGCCGGGATCCCCGCTGAGGGCATGGAGTCGCTCATCCCGGTGCTCGCCGGTGCGGATCTCCAGTTGCTCACCGACGCGATGCCGGCGGGCACTCACGTGCTGCTGGCCGATCCGGAACGGATCCGGACCCGGGCGGCCGACCTGGTCCGTACCGGGAAGGAGTTCCTGGAGGCATCCTGGATGGTCGCCGCAGGCGGCGGTGCCGCCCCGGTGGACGTCGCGGCGCTGGACCTGTCCGCTTCGGCTTACCGCAGCTTGGATGAGGTTGCTGAGCACGCCCGCAGCACTGGGGTGGCGTGGTGGACGCTGAGCCCGCTGACCACCGACGCCGACGGCCCGCTGCGGTTGCAGATCATGCCCGCGCCGCCCTACCACGGCGATGTGGCGCGCGCTTTCGCCGACCTGCGTGCGCACATCGCCACCGGTGGCGCGGCGGTCCTGGTGGTGCCCGGCACCGGCACCGCGCAGCGCGCCTGCGAGCAGTTGCGCGACACCGAGGTGCCGGCGGTGCATGCCGCTGACGGGCTGGACCAGCCACCCACCGCGGGAACCGTCACCGTGGTCCGCGGCACCCTGGAGGAGGGCTTCCTGATCCCCGGCTTGGGGCTGGTGGTGCTCACCGAAACGGACATCACCGGGGCCCGCGGCGGCACGAGCAGCCGGGAGATGTCGAAGATGCCGGTCCGCCGGCGCAATGCGGTGGACCCGCCGGCCCTGCGCGCCGGCGATCATGTGGTGCACGAGCAGCACGGTATCGGCCGGTTCCTGCAGATGGTGGAGCGCACCGTCGGTGGGTCCACCCGGGAGTACCTGCTGGTGGAGTACGCGCCCAGCAAGCGGGGCCAACCAGGAGATCGGCTCTACATCCCCACCGACCAGCTCGACCAGGTCACCCGTTACGTCGGGGGCGAGCTGCCGACGCTGAACAAGCTGGGCGGGTCGGACTGGGCCAAGACCAAGGGCCGGGCCCGCAAGGCGGTCAAGGAGATCGCCGCCGAGCTGGTGCAGCTGTACGCGGCCCGGCAGTCCTCCCCGGGGCATGCGTTCGGACCGGACACGCCGTGGCAGGCCGAGCTGGAGGACGCCTTCCCCTATACCGAGACGATCGACCAGCTCGCCGCGATCAACGAGGTCAAGGCGGACATGCGCAGCGGGGTCCCGATGGACCGGGTGGTCTGCGGCGACGTCGGTTACGGCAAGACCGAGATCGCCGTGCGGGCCGCCTTCAAGGCCGTGCAGGACGGCAAGCAGGTGGCCGTGCTGGTGCCCACCACGCTGCTCGCCCAGCAGCACCTGCAGACCTTCTCCGACCGGATGCATTCGTTTCCGGTCACGGTGCGCGGGCTGTCCCGGTTCACCCACCCCGGCGACGCGTCGGAGACCTTGCGCGGGCTCGCCGAAGGCTCGGTGGACATCGTGATCGGCACCCACCGGCTGTTGCAGCCGGGCGTGCGCTGGAAGGATCTCGGCTTGGTGGTGGTCGATGAGGAGCAGCGCTTCGGTGTCGAGCACAAGGAGCACATCAAGGCCCTGCGCACCGCCGTCGACGTGCTCACCATGTCCGCCACCCCGATCCCGCGGACCCTGGAGATGAGCTTGGCCGGCATCCGGGAGATGTCGACCATCCTCACCCCGCCCGAGGAGCGCCATCCGGTACTGACCTATGTGGGGGCCTACGACGACAAGCAGGTCGGCGCGGCGATTCGTCGCGAGCTGCTGCGCGACGGGCAGGTCTTCTATGTGCACAACCGGGTGTCCTCGATCGAGAAGGCCGCTCGGCGGATCCGCGAGCTGGTGCCCGAGGCGCGGGTGGGGGTCGCGCACGGGCAGATGAACGAGGACCAACTCGAGCGCACCGTCGCCGGGTTCTGGGAGCGTGAGCACGACGTCCTGGTGTGCACCACGATCGTCGAGACCGGGTTGGACATCTCCAATGCCAACACTCTCATCGTGGAACGCGGTGATCTGCTCGGGCTCGCCCAGTTGCACCAGCTACGCGGGCGGGTGGGGCGAGCCCGCGAGCGGGGTTATGCCTACTTCCTCTACCCGCCCGAGACGCCGTTGACGGAGACGGCACACGACCGACTGTCCACCATCGCCCAGCACACCGAGCTCGGCGCCGGCATGGCCGTCGCAATGAAGGACCTGGAGATCCGCGGCGCGGGCAACATCCTGGGTGGTGAGCAGTCCGGGCACATCGCGGGAGTCGGTTTCGACCTGTACATCCGGCTGGTCGGCGAGGCAGTGGAGGCATTCCGCCGCGCCGCAGGCGCGGGACCTTCTGATGGCGTGCCCGAGCCCGCCCCGGTGCGGGTCGAGCTGCCGGTGGACGCGCACCTACCGCACGACTACATCCCCGGTGAACGGCTGCGCCTGGAAGCCTATCGCAAGATCGCCGAATCGGTGGACGTCGAGGGGCTGGCTGCCATCACCGACGAGTTACGCGATCGCTACGGTGCCCTGCCGCCTGCGGTGGTGACTTTGCTGGACGTCGCCCGCTTCCGTTTGGTGTGCCGGGCGCGCGGGGTGGCGGAGGTGACCGTGCAGGGCTCCAAGCTGCGGTTCGCACCGGTGACGCTGCGGGACTCCCAGGTGGTGCGCCTGAACCGGCTCTACCCCCAGGCGGTGTACCGGTCGGCTGGGCAGACCCTGATGGTGCCCCGGCCCAGCGAAGGCTCCGGCGGCGTCGGCGCCCCGCCGCTGCGTGACCGGGAGCTGCTCGACTGGTGCACCCGCCTGGTCACCGCCGTGCTCGGCGACGCCGGCTGAGGTTGCGCGAACCGCTGCGCCCTGCCACCTGCACCGCACCCTCCCTCGAGGACTCGGTCACCTGGACTTTCTTGACTCGCGTACGGTCACTCCCGGTCAGATGAGGAGGGCAGGCGATGACGAACAGCTTCGAGCCTGCGGGTGTGCAGCTGGCGGGTGTCGTCCAGCAGCAGAACTCCCTGGCGGCCGCGGTTGCCGCCGGCGAGCTGTGGATGGAAGTCGGCGTCGCCGAACGCGCCGCTGCCCGCTGCGACCAGGCGGTCAGGGACATCGACGACTTGGTATACGACGCGCGCGAGCTCACTCGGCTACGCAAATTCGGTGCCAATGAGGACGGACAAGCGGCTGCTGCTCGGTTCGCCCAGGCCGGGCAGGACTACATCGACACGATGCGGAACGCTCAAAAGGTGTTTGCGAACATGGCGGCGACCTATCGCGCGGCTGGCCGCACGGTTACCGAGGTCGACGCAGCGAACGAGCAGATGTTCGGGAGCCGGTCCGAGTGAGGTGGGTTGTGGGGGTCGTGTTGACACTGTTTGCGGCCGGCTGCGGTTCCAAGGTGTCCGGGACCGCTCCCTCGTCCGCTGTGGCCGATGCCAGCAGGGTGGACATGTGCACCATCCTGACCGATGCTGAGCTGGCCGGGCTGGGTATCGACGTGGACTCCCGTAAGCCCGTGAACCTGCTGGGCTCAGTCGGCTGCAAGTGGCGAGGTAAGCCCTACCTGCTAGGCCTGGAGCGAGATAAGGAAACTGTCGCCTCGTATAAAGCCCGTCGGCATGATCCGGCTTTCACCAGCTTCGCGGACAACACGGTCGGTGGCCGGGCCGCAGCCCACCTCTCAGTAGATCGTGACCGCACGGACTGCACGCAGCTGATGGATGGTGGGCCGGTGTCGCTGGTGGTGAATGTGTCGCCCGCGTTCAGCCTGAATGGGCCGTCGGTCGATTCGTGCGCTGAGGCGTTGCGGATCGCGCAGATGATCGAGTCTCGACTGCCGAAAGCGGGAAGCTGATGCCCGGAGCGTGGGATGTGGTGGTCGATGTGCTCGGGTTCGGCGGCCCCAGCGGCAACGATTACGGGTCCAGTAACTGGGCGGCCTGGGGGCATCCGGAGATCCGCTTGATGCTGGACACCTCAGTCGACCCCGGCGACATCGGTGATGCCGCCATAGCGTGGCGTGAGCAGGTTCAGAACACGACGGATGCCATCACCGGATGCACCCGCGATCTGAACGGCATCGTGTCCGGTGGGTGGCGCGGCGCGTCGGCAGATGCTGCGATCGCCGCCCTTTCGCCGATCGAGCAGTGGTCGGCCAGTGTGGCCGAGGCTGCGGAGCGCACCACACAGCTCATGGACGCTTCCGGATCCTCCGCCGCGCAGGCCAAGGCGGCCGTACCACCGCCGAAGTCGCACGACTGGGGTGAATCACTGCGCAGCTTCGCCATCGGCGGCGCGGTCGGTGCTGTCATCGATGCCGTTGCACAGGAACGGGAGCAATCCGATGCGCACGCCGAAGCCGTGCGGATCATGACCAGCGTGTACTCCGCGCCGATCAACGATCACCGCGCCGCGGTGCCGACCTACCCGCAGCTGGTCGACCCGACGGTGCAACCACCCCAACAGCCTCCGGACACCGGCCCGGCGACCGGCACCCCCTATTCCGGCGCCGCACTCCCCGTCGCCGGCGCCGGCCCGCACGGGGGCGGCCACGTCGGCCATCCACAGCCGGCAGCCGCTACGTTGCAGGGAGTGATCAGTGGCGGCGCTGGCCCAGCACCGCACGGCGGCGGCCAGGTGGGTCCCGATCAGGCCACCCGGCAATCCCAGCACGGGGCTGGGCAGGTCGCCGCGGCGGCAGCGGCAGCAGCCGGCGTCCCCATCATGGGGGGCGGTGACACCCGGCGGGCCGCCGGTGGTGGGCTCCGACTTGATGGTGTCCGGGCGGCAGGCTCGCGCCCGGGCGGCGGTGGTCATGTGAGCACTGGGAGTTATGCGAGCGGCGGTGGGCGTGCCGGTGCTGGCCACGCTGCCGAGTTCGGTCCCCGCCCTTCGGGGGTGGCCGCCGAGATCGCTGAGGGCCGGGTGGGCGGTTTCGGTCGCGGTGCTGCAGCAGCTGGACGCGCTGGGGCGGGCGATCTGATGGCACCGATGGGCGCAGGACGCGGTAAAGGCGGTGAGGACTCCGAGCACCGGCGTCCCTCTTACCTCATCGAGATGGACGACGTCTTCACCGACGGCCGCAAGGTCGCCCCGGCGGTGATCGGCGAAGACCCACCCGAAAAGGGTGGGTCGAGATGCCGGTGACAGCGTCGAGATGGCTGCTGTCTGCCGCGCAGTGGGACCTGCTCACCGGGGCGCTGCGGCTTGAGCGCTACCCGGCGCCGATCCAGGTGCGTTCGCAGGGACGGACCGGCGCGGAGCGCGGTCGCATCCTGGCCGAGGCGGGCGACGAGCTCCGCCGGCTCGGTTTGCTGCGCGCGGGTCGGGTGGACGCTGATCTGGAGGCTGCGCTGCGCCTACTGCACCGGCCGGCGAGTTGGCTGGATTCGGTGTGGCTTTCCGACGCGACGGCCGAGCAGCCGGTCCGCGTGGTCGCCGCGCAGGTCGGCACCGTGGGTGTCCGTGCGTTGCAGCAGCCCGATCACCCCGGAGCAACAGCACTGGACATCATTCCCGCGGCTATGCTGGCCGCGGCGGTGGTCGGCCGACTCCCGCCACACCCGCCGGGTCGCAGCCCCGCAGCGAGCGTGGTTCTGGCACCGATCCCCAGCAGGCTCGCGCAGCGCGGTGGTGTGCTGGTGTCGGTCTTTCCTTCGCAGACCAGCGTCGAGCGTGACAACGCCGCAGTGTCGGCGATCCTGGGCCAACCACACGCGCGGGCCGGGCAGATCGCCGCCAACGTACGGGACTCCTCTGGTCGGGTGCACCGTTCGCAGGTCCTGCGCTGGTGTGACAACCCCGACGGCCGGTACCAGATCACCGTCACCTCCCGCTTCGACGACTCCGGGTCGCTGACCGTCACCCCCTGCGACCCCCAACGCCTGGGCACCGCTGTCCAACACCTTCTAGCCGTCCTGCGCTGACGACCATCGCACTGGCGACGCCGAGTTCGACACGAGCGCTGCCCTCCGCGCACCGGACAGCGCTCGTGTCGAACTCGGCGCGCTGGGAGCGGTGTCGGACCCGGGTACCTGGAAGATCCGTCCACGCAGCGTGAGAAGGTAACGCCCGTGCGAAGAGTCCTGCGTGCCGCCGCCGGGGTCGCTGCCGTGGGGCTGCTGATCGGTGGTTGCAGCCTGGGCTCCAGCCAGCTCGGTGCCGCCGCATTCATCGGCGGTACCGAAATCCCGATGGAGCAGGTGCACGACCAGCTTGAGACGGTGCTGGCCAAGGAGGGTCCGCAGGCTCGTGTCCAGCTGGCGGCAGGTCATCAGCTTGATGACGTGTCACGCAAGATCGTCACTGTGCGGATCAGGCACCAGCTGGACGAGATCGCCGCGCAGCGGGCCGGCCTGACCGTTGACCAGGCCCAGGTGGACAGGCTGATCAAAGAGGTCGGGGGCGCCGAGGCCGCGTCCAAGGGGACCATTTTCGACGCCGCCGGGTACTGGGAACGGGCCAGGGACAAGGTGCTCATGGCCCAGCTCGGCCGAGCCGCCCTGCGCAACAGCGCGGTCACCGTCGACTACACCACCGCTGACACCCGAACAGCCGCGAAACGGCGGGTGGATGAGCTCTCCCAGGCCGGATCCACGGGGGCTCGGCAGTTGATCGATGCTGACGTCCGCGCCGGAAAGGACGCCGAGCTCGGCAAGCGGATCGTCGCCGCCGACGACCCGATCTTCGCCACCACGCCCGCGTTCGGCGTTGCCGAGGGCAACGTGGTGGCCTTCCAACCCGACGACACCAAGCCGTGGTTGATCATGGTGGTCGAGAACCGCACCAGCCGGGGTGCTCAGGCATCCGATCACGCGCCCCACATCGATCAGATCGATCCCGCGGTGCTGGAAGCCGTCGGGCTACGCCAACTGGCCCAGGTGAGCCAGGACGTGGGAGTGCGGCTCAATCCCCGCTACGGCATATGGGATCCGCTGACCATGCAGGTCGTGGCCGACGAGAATGAGACCGGTGGCTTCGTCGCGCCGTTGCGCACCGCACCACGAGCGTGACCCGGGTTGCTGTGTCACAGGTTGTCGTCAAGCTGTCCGATCGGCTCGGCACGGTTTTTCCGGCGGCGGCGGTCCGACTGCTGCGTGGCGGGGCATCCCTACACGCTGACACCGACGTACCGGCCGGGCTGGCGACGCTGTGCGGGGCGCAGCCCGTCGGCGATGCGATGCAGGGGCTGCTGCTCACCGTGGATCCCAGCACCGGTGCAGCGGCCCGCTGGGTGGCTACCGGCGCCACCGTGCTGGATACCCCTGAACCGACAGGGGCTGCGTTGCTGGACGCGGTCTCGGTGATGGACCGGTTGCGTGCTCCGGGTGGTTGCCCGTGGGACGCCGAGCAGACCCACCGCTCGCTGATGACATACCTCATCGAAGAGACCTACGAGCTTTATCAGGCATTGGAGGACGGTGACACCGAGGCACTGCGCGAGGAGCTCGGTGACGTGCTGCTGCAGGTGCTCTTCCATGCCCGGATCGCGCAGGAGATGCCGACAGGATTCGATATCGATGTGGTGGCCACCGGGCTGGTGACCAAGCTGGTCAGCAGGCACCCACACGTCTTCGCAGCCAGTGCCGACGTGCGCACCGCCGCCGAGCAGGAGATCCGATGGGAGCAGCTCAAACGCACCGAGAAGCGGCGCGAGTCGAGCGTCGACGGGGTTGCGTTGGCTCAGCCGGCCATGGCGCTGGCGGCCAAGTTGGTGTCCCGAGCGACGAAGGCAGGGCTTCCCACGGACCTGCTCCCCGGGGCCGATTCACCCGGGGCCGATTCATGCGGGGCCGATTCATGCGGGACCGATCCACCGGGGGCCGATCTTCCCGGGGTAGCCGGTGGTATCGGTGCCTCGCTGTTCGCGCTGTCGGCCGCAGCGACGCTGGCGGGCGAGGATCCCGAGGCTGCGGTGCGCTGCGTCGCCCGGCGTTTCGCTGACGACGTGCGCGCTGCTGAGGGCTCTGCTCGGGCCGCCGGGCTGGACGTCGACCGGCTCACCGCCCAGCAGTGGCGGGAGCACTGGCCGACCTAGCGCCTCGGATGTTCGCCGGCCCGTTCCAGGGTTCTGGCCGCCACGCTGCGCAGCCGGCGTATCTCCGTTGCGTGACCGTCGTTGATCTGTCGTATGAGCGGCGACGAGCGTGCCGGTGCGCGGACCGGGCGGCCCAGGTTCCAGCGGTTTCGTGGCGGGCTACCCCGTGTGTCGCAGTATCTGCTGCGTGGGTTGTTGTCCGGCGGCGCGCTGGCTTGTGCTGGTCTGGTGCTCACCGGCCTGGGCTCGGTAGCTGCTCCACTGCCTGACCGCGGGTTCGCCGCCCCGGCTCGCGCGGCGATGGCCGTACCGGCCGCCTTGCCCGACGTGGCGGAACCCGTCGCGGAGTCTGCGGCCCAGCCTGCCCCCGCCCAGGCCAAGCCTGGTGCGCCGTCGGCGCAGCGGACCGTCAATATTCCGGTGCAGCTCTCTCCCCCCGCACAGCCTTCAGGTGGGCCACAGTTAGCGTTCGCCGATTGGGCCACCCGGATGTCTCGGGTTACGGCCATCCCGCAACGCGCGCTGGAGGCCTACGCGAACGCCCATGCCGTGATGGCCGCGCGCCAACCCGATTGCCGCATCACCTGGGTGACCCTGGCCGGGATCGCGGCCGTCGAGTCCAAGCACGGCGGGTTCCAGGGTCGGACTCTTGAACCCGACGGTCGCCCGTCGTCGCCGATCATCGGCATACCGTTGAATGGCGCACCAGGGGTCAAGGCCATCGCCGATACCGACAACGGCCTACTCGATGGCGACAAGGTGTGGGATCACGCCGTGGGGCCCTTCCAGTTCATCCCATCCACCTGGGCCAAGTGGCGGGCCGACGGGAATCGGGACGGCATCACTGATCCGCAGAACATCGATGACTCTTCGCTGGCTGCGGCGCAGTACCTGTGCGCAGACAATCGCAATCTCAATTCCGGTGACGGCTGGCTGCGAGCGATACTGTCTTACAACAATTCTCTCGACTACGCCCAAGAAGTTTACGGTTTCGCCCAGGGTTACGCGCGCAATGCCAAGGGCGTCTCCTGACGGGCGATCAACGTCCGGCTATCCGCATCCGCACCTCGTTGAGTGCTTCCTGGTAGGCCGGAGTGGGGTTCATCGCGGCAGCCATCGCCAGCTGTGCGCGTGCCTCCTCCAGCCGGCTCTGGCGCTGCAAGGTGCGGCCCAGCGCGAAGCGTGCGTAGTGGTCGGAGGGGTTGTGCTCGAGTACCCGGAGGAAGGCTTCCTCAGCGCGGTTGAGCTGGGCCGACTGCAGGTAGGCCCGACCGGCCAGCAACTGCACGCTCGGTGCGTCGGGCTCCGCGTCCAGCACCGGAGCCAGCTCTCGGAGGGCTTCCAGCGGGCGCCGTGCGGAGACCAGCGACTCAGCGAGCCGGAATTGCTCAACGACGTCCAGGGGGCGGTCGGCGGCTGTCATGGTCGCACTAACGGTACGCGGACAGATCCTGTTGCACGAGCCCTGACTGGATCACAGCTATTCGATCACCGGCGCGCGCCTCCGACCGAAGTGTGCTCGACCGTGGTTAGGCTATGCCGGAGCAGTCATCCATCATCGCTGTGCTTGACGAGGAGCGTGTTTGTGGTCGTCATCGAGGAGGTCGGAGCCCGCGAGATCCTGGACTCGCGCGGAAACCCCACTGTCGAGGTCGAGATCGCACTCGACGACGGCACCGTTGCGCATGCCGCGGTGCCCTCCGGTGCCTCCACCGGACGTCATGAGGCGGTGGAGCTTCGCGACGGTGATCCTCAGCGCTACCTCGGCAAAGGCGTGGAGGGTGCAGTCGCGGTAGTGCTGGATGAGATCGGGCCCGAGCTGGTCGGCATCGAGGCCATCGAGCAACGGGTGGTGGACCAGAAGCTGGTCGATCTGGACGGTACCCCGGACAAGTCCCGTCTAGGCGTCAACGCGATCCTCGGGGTCTCGCTGGCGGTGGCCAAGGCGGCCGCCGAGTCCAGCGGCCTGGAGCTGTTCCGCTACGTCGGTGGGGTGAATGCGCATGTGCTGCCGGTTCCGATGCTCAACATCCTCAACGGCGGCGCGCATGCCGACACCGGAGTCGACGTCCAGGAATTCATGATCGCCCCGGTCGGTGCGGACTCGTTTCGCGAGGCGCTGCGCTGGGGTGCCGAGGTCTACCACGCGCTGAAGTCGGTGCTCAAGACCAATGGTCTGCCCACTGGTCTGGGAGACGAGGGTGGTTTCGCTCCCGACCTCCCCGCCAATGCCGACGCGCTGGATCTGATCGCCACTGCGGTGGACAAGGCCGGTTACTCCCTCGGCCGGGACATCGTGCTCGCGATGGACGTCGCCGCCACGGAGTTCTTCGCCGACGGCATATATACCTTCGAGCGCACCGCCCGCAACGCCGAGCAGATGATCGCCTACTACACCGAACTGCTCGGTGCCTATCCACTGGTGTCCATCGAGGATCCTCTGGCCGAGGATGACTGGGATGGCTGGGCGCGGCTCACTGCGGAGCTCGGCGATCGGGTGCAGATCGTCGGCGATGATCTCTTCGTGACCAATCCGGAGCGGCTGGAGGAGGGCATCGCCCGCCGGGCCGCCAACGCGCTGTTGGTGAAGGTCAACCAGATCGGCACTCTGTCGGAGACTCTGGACGCCGTGTCGCTCGCCCAGTCCAACGGATACCGCTGCATGATCAGCCACCGCTCCGGCGAGACCGAGGACACCACGATCGCCGACCTCGCGGTGGCGATCGGCTGTGGGCAGATCAAGACCGGCGCACCGGCCCGGTCCGAGCGGGTGGCGAAATACAACCAGCTGCTGCGCATCGAGGAGGCACTCGGCGACGCGGCTCGCTACGCCGGAGACCTGGCCTTCGCCCGGTTCATCCCGGAAGGCTAGGCCTGATGGGCGGCGCCGGGCCGACCAGGCGCAGCGGCAAGCCCGGTTCGCGCAGCGGCAGGCCCGATGGCAGCGTGGTGTCCCGGCCGCTCGGGGTGCGGATCAGTGACGCGTTGGGCATCACCTCTCCGCGGCGAGCCGCGCTGCTCGCCGCGGTGGTCTGCGTACTGGCGCTGAGCGTGGCGGTGCCACTGCGCAACTATGTGGGCCAGCGCGCGGAGCTGGCCGCGGTGTACGAGCAGCAACACGTCCTGGCTGACAAGGTCGCGGAACTGCAGCGCCGACGCAGTCTGCTGGCCGACCCGCAGCACATCGAGACCCAGGCCCGGGAGCGGTTGCGCTACGTGCGCCCGGGGGAGGCGCCGTACCTGGTGCAGCTTCCCGCTGGGGGGACGGTGACCGCCGCTGGCAGGGTCCAGGCGCCGACGCAGCCGTGGTATGGCCGGCTCTGGAAGTCGATCAACAGTGGGTGAGGGGGTGGGCAGGGCAGACTGGGAGGCGGTGGCAGCACAGCTGGGTCGCCCACCACGGGCGCTGCGATCGGTCGGGCATCGCTGCGCCTGCGGGCTGCCCAGCGTGGTGCAGACTTGCCCCCGGCTCGAGGACGGCACTCCCTTCCCGACCCTCTATTACCTGACCTGCAGCCGCTTGGCCGGGCTGGTGGGGCGGATCGAGGCCAGTGGCGCGATGCGGGAGATGACCGATCGGCTCGCTACGGATCCCGAGCTCGCGCAGGCCTACCAGGCCGCCCACGAGTCCTACCTGGCCGAGCGCGATGCGGTGGAACCGCTGGGCACCCAGGTCAGTGCCGGCGGGATGCCGGACCGGGTGAAATGCCTCCATGTCCATGTCGCGCACGCACTGGCCCGGGGGCCCGGCGTGAACCCGTTCGGCGACGAGGTGCTCACCCGGATCGGCGACTGGTGGGCCACCGGTCCGTGCACAGACCGCGGAGGTGGACATGGCTAAGGTGGCCGCGATCGACTGCGGGACCAATTCGATCCGGTTGCTCGTCGCAGACTTGGCGGCGGGCACGCTGTCCGATGTACACCGGGAGATGCGCATCGTCCGGCTCGGTCAGGACGTCGATGCCACCGGTCGATTGGCTCCAAGCGCCCTGGAACGGACCCGCGTCGCGCTGGCCGACTACGCCGTCACCGCGCGGCGCGCCGGTGTGCAACGGGTCCGGATGGTGGCCACCTCAGCTACCCGGGACGCCGCCAACCGGGAAGACTTCTTCGCGATGGTCCGGCGGACCCTCGGTACCGAGGCCGAGGTGATCAGCGGAGATGAGGAGGCTCGATTGTCGTTCACCGGCGCTGTCGGCGGTCTGGATCCCGCTGACGGGCCGTTCGTGGTCGTCGATGTGGGTGGTGGATCCACCGAGGTGGTGTTGGGGGATTGGGATGGGGTGCGAGCAGACGTCACGGCGGCGCGGTCGGTGAATATCGGGTGTGTCCGGATCACCGAGCGGCACCTGCGGGCTGACCCCCCCACACCCGACGAGGTCAGCGCCGCCGAGCAGTTCGCGACGCAGAGCCTGCAGGTGGCTTTCGCCGAGGTCCCGGTGGACAAGGCCCGCACCTGGGTCGGGGTGGCGGGCACCGTCACGACGCTGTCCGCGGTGGCCCAGCAGCTGCCCGCCTATGATCCCGACCGCATTCACCTGTCCCGACTGTCGTTGGAGCAGGTACGGGGCACGGCCGAGTCGCTGCTGGCCTCGACTCATCAGCAGCGGGCCGGTAACGCCGTCATCCATCCCGGCCGGGTGGACGTCATCGCCGGCGGCGCGCTCATCGTGCGGGTGCTCGCCGATGAACTGCATGCCCGTGCCGGCATCGATGAGCTCGTGGTCAGCGAGCACGACATCCTCGACGGTATCGCGCTGGGCCTTGCCTGATGTGCAGCGCGGCCGATCTGGGCACGCTGGACGACGAGATAACCCAGTGTCGCGCCTGCCCGCGCCTGGTCGCCTGGCGCGAGAAGGTCGCAACCGACAAGCGCGCCGCCTACCGTGACCAGACCTACTGGGGACGCCCGGTTCCGGGATTCGGTCCACCCGGCGCCGCGCTGGCCATCGTCGGGCTCGCGCCAGCCGCGCACGGGGGAAATCGGACCGGCCGGATGTTCACCGGGGACCGCTCCGGCGATGTGCTCTATGCCGCGTTGTATGAAGTCGGTCTGGCTAACCAGCCGATCGCCACCCACCGTGGTGATGGGCTGGCGCTGCACCGCACCCGGATCACGGCTCCGGTCCGGTGCGCACCGCCGGCCAACAAGCCCACCCCCGCCGAACGCGACGCCTGCCGGCCCTGGCTGATCCGTGCAGCTCCGGCTGCTGCGCCCGACGCTGCGTGCGGTGGTCGTGCTGGGTGCTTTCGGCTGGCAGGCACTGTTGCCTGCGCTGACCGTCGCGGGCTGGCCGGTGCCGACCCCTCGGCCCCGCTTCGGCCACGGCGTCGTGGTAGCCCTGGACGGGCTGCATTTGCTCGGTTGCTACCACGTCAGCCAGCAGAACACCTTCACCGGGCGGCTCACCCCGGTGATGCTGGTCGACGTCCTGAGCCGCGCGGCCGAACTGGCCGGAATCGGCCCCGCCCTACCGAACTGACCCAGCGACCGGGATCACTCCCATGCCCGGCCTGTGGTGAGGATACTGGTGATATGGGTTTGTCACCGGGGGGTCCGCCACACATCCTCATCGTCGGCGGTGGCTACGTGGGGATGTACACCGCGCTGCGGCTGCAGTCCCAGCTGGGTGTGGGCAACGCGTTGGTGACCGTGGTGGATCCGCAGCCGCAGATGACCTACCAGCCGTTCCTGCCCGAGGCCGCGGCTGGTTCGATCGAACCGCGTCACGTGGTCGTCCCGCTACGCCGGGTGTTGCGGCGTTGCCGGGTGGTGTGTGGCCGGGTCACCGCTGTCGACCATGCGCACCGGTTCGCCACCATCGAGAACTGCGCCGGGCACGTCGAACAGCTCGGCTATGACGTCGTGGTGATGGCGCCCGGCTCCATCGCGCGCACGCTGCCCATCCCCGGGCTCGCCGAGCACGGTATCGCGTTCAAGACCATCGGTGAGGCGATTTACCTGCGCAACCACGTGCTGTCCCGGCTGGAAGCCGCGGACGCCACGGCCGATGCGCAGCTGCGCCGCAAGCTGCTGAGCTTCGTGGTGATCGGCGGGGGATATGCGGGCATCGAGGTGCTCGGTGAGCTGGAGGACATGGCGCGCTACGCCTGCCGCTACTACCAGACCATCGAGCCCTCGGACGTGCGTTGGGTTCTCGTCGAGGCCACCGGCCGGATCATGCCCGAGGTCAGCCCGAAAATGGGCCGCTACACGGTGAAGCGGTTGACCCGGCGCGGCATCGAGATCTTCCTGAACACCCGGGTCGTCACGATGGAGAACGGGCACGTCGTCCTTGACGACGGCACCGAGCTCGACGCCGACACCATCATCTGGACCGCCGGAGTGAAGGCCAACCCGGTACTGCAGCAGACCGACCTGCCACTGGACGACCGCAAACGGCTGCGCTGCACGGCGACCCTGCAGGTGGTGGGCTGCCCGGGGGCGTTCTCCGCCGGGGACTGCGCGGCCGTGCCCGACCTGACCTCCGACGACCCGAACGCCACCTGCAGCCCATCGGCCCAGCACGCCGTCCGGCAGGCCAAGGTGCTCGCCGACAACGTGATCGCCTACCTTCGCGGCCATGCCCTGCGGCACTACCGGCACAGCTACGCAGGGTCAGTGGCCAGCTTGGGCCTCTACCGTGGCGTCGCCGAGATCTACGGGATCCGGCTCAGGGGCGTCGTGGCCTGGTTCATGCACCGCACCTACCATCTGAGCCGGATGCCGACGTTCAACCGCAAGGTTCGCATCGTCGCCGACTGGACGACTGCTCTGCTGTTCCGCCGTGAGGTGGTGGCGCTGGGCCAGATCAACGACCCGAAAGCTGAGTTCGCCCGCGCGAACGCGGCTTCGTGATCCGACCCGGGGTGGCGCCGATACCCTAGGCACGCGCCCCCGTAGCCCAACCGGCAGAGGCAGGTCCCTTAAAAGGATCCCAGTGTGGGTTCGACTCCCACCGGGGGCACCTGCGCGTGCTTATTCGAACCGCTGTGACCTGCTAGAACGCCTTCTCGAGGTGCTTGAAAAGCTGAGTAGTGGGGTGGGGAAGCGTCGTCGTCACGGGGTAGGTCATTGATCGGCTGGACGAGAGAGGCGCGCCCGATTGCCGTGCGATTTACTGACCGCACGTGGCGCTTGGAACCTGTGGCCGACTCACGTCGTCTACACTCCGCGTGTCGAGGCACGTGCTTGGAGTGCGGAACCAGCGCCATGAAGCGCGCCTGGAACGGTTCCTAGGGTGGCCAGTCACGCAGGCTTCGCCTCGCGGCGGTATGGCCGAGTTGTGCAGGCAGAAGAGCATCACCTATGTGGCAACGGTGGTGAGCAGTGGGTAGCGGTGTGGAGTTGTCCGGCGAGGGCTTCAGTGTTGATCTTGATGCCCTGTTGAAGGCGGCGAGCGGCATCTTGGATGCGATGCAGGCGATGGAGGCGCAGCAGGTCAAGGACTTGGACTGTGAACAGTCGGCGTTCGGCGATGAGGGGTGAGCCGACATCACGAAAGACTTCTGCGACCGCTGGCAGCGGGGCGTGAAGAACTTGCTCGATGATGGTAAGGAGGTCGCCGGGCGACTAGCGGACTCGGCCAAGTTGTATCTGCAGATGGAGCAAGACACCCTAGCGCACCTGCAATCAGTCGCCCAGCAGCCGGAGGGCAGGTAGGCATGGCTGCGAGCTTGGCTGAAACCAGTGACCCTGAGAAACTCATCCCCGGTCATCCGGATGCCGTCCGTACTACCGCTAGCCGGTTTACGGTCTTTGGTGATGCTCTAGTCGCTGCTGGTGAGGGGTTGAAGCGGATCGACATCGAAGATGGCTGGAAAGGTAACGCCGCTGATAAGTTCCGGGAGGCTTTCGACGGAGAGCCGAAGCGGTGGATAACCTCCGGTGACGCCTTCCACGACGCCGCAGCAGCACTTACCAGCTACGCGGGCACCCTGGAATGGGCGCAAGGGCAAGCCGCCGAAGCTGCCACCCTGTGGAAGGAAGGTCAAGAAGCAACCCAGCAAGCCAGAAGCGCACATGATTCTGCGGTGCAGCAGGCCCTGGTCTCAGGCAGCGTCCCGCCGCAGTTCCATGACCTAGGCGAGGAAAAACGCGATGCTGCGCAAGGCAAACTGAATCGCGCTCGCCAGCAACTTAACGAAGCTGGTGATCGCGCCGAAAAGACCGTCGGTCGTGCCCGTGATAAGGCTCCCAAGGAACCCAACTTCCTGCAGAAGGTCGGGGGATTTCTTGGTGACGTCGGCGAGGCGTTGTGGGAAGGCGGGAAGGACGGGATCGATACTCTTGTCTCTGTTGGCAACGCTGTAGGCCACCATCCGGAAGACTTGCTAACTGTGGCGGCCGGAGCTGGGCTCATGGCTCTAGGTGGAGCGGGCATGACCGGAGGTACCGGGATCTCCCTTGCTTCGGGTGGCACATTGGCCGCTGGCGGTGTCCCCCTTGCTGTGGTTTCAGCGGGCGTTGCCGCTACCGGTGCAACGATGGCAGGCATAGGCACTGCCAACATCATGCAGCACGCCGCCAACGACGACCGTGTCACACCGACACATGGTGAGGGCGATGGTGGGAAGTCTGGTGCCGAAATCAAGTCTGAGCTAGATGATCTTGCTCAGGGTAGACAGGAGCATGTTCGCACGGTAAGGCGACGTAATTAAATAACTAATTCGATCGGGTGAATCTCGTGTTGTGTCGCGTGTCGTTTCGATCGACACTGACGATCTTTGAAAAAATTGACATTGTGACCATCGAGGATGATGCGGCTTTCGGGGCGATGCAGGCGCGTTTGGCAGATCTGTTGCCCCGATTGAACGAGCGCGATCGCCGTCTGGCGCTGGCGACCGAGGCGAAATCGTGGGGCTATGGTGGAATCAGTGCCGTGCATCGAGCTACCGGTGTGTCGCGGAGCGTGATTCAGCGTGGCATGACCGAACTCGCCGATGATCCCGCGGAGCGGTCCTCTGATCGAGTCCGGGCTCCGGGGGGTGGTCGCAAGAAAGTCGAAGTTGCCGATCCGGAAATGTTGGACGCATTGGAGAGCTTGATCGAACCGGAAACGCGGGGCGATCCCGAATCCCCGTTGCGATGGACCACGAAATCAACGCGCCATCTCGCCGGTGAGCTCACCGAGATGGGACACTCCGTCAGCCACTCTGTCGTCGCGAAAATTCTCCGTTCTCTTCGTTACAGTTTGCAAGGCACCCGCAAGAAGCTGGAGGGAAGTCAACACCCGGACCGGGATGACCAGTTTCGATACATCAACACGCTCGCAGGGGAGTTCCTCGCCGCCGGCGACCCTGTGATCAGCGTCGATACCAAGAAGAAGTTGCGACACGAGGTCGCATACTGCGAGCGAGCTCGCGGATCGGAGGTCCGACGTGATGTCGGCTGCGTAGTTCCCGGTGAGTGTTCAGGACCGGTCCCCGCCTTGACGTGCGTCGCAAGTAATTGCGGGGTGCGAAGCTCAGGGAAGAAGCCGAAGCGCGTCCCGTTCCATCCGGGGGGCGCGGGCAAAGGGGAAGGCCGGACGGGTGAACGAAATTGAATCCCTGTTGATGCCTCGTTATTGTGAGCCTCGGGCGATGGGACGGGAACCGGGGTATAGGGCCTGGCCGTGGAAGAACGGCAAGCGGCGACCGGGGATTTTTTGTCGGTCGCGTGAACACCGCTGGCCTCGGGGTACAGGGGGCGCCCATCCCGGCCGTGTCTCGAGTATGGGAAACGTGGGAACCCCGTCAAGGTCCGGAAGCCGTTCAGGCGGTCCGGTAAGCCGACCGTAAGGAGAGCCCAAACCCGTGGCGGGAACAGGATGCCCAAGAAGCGAATGCCGGCAGGCCGAAAGGCGACAGGAAACCGGGACATCTGATCGACGCCTCCGCTGGTCGTCTCGTATAACTGGCCGGATACGGGCCTGATGCCCGGACGCGAAAGCGTGCTGACATGTGGCAGGTGAGCCTTTGCAGACGAGCTGTGTCAACCGCCGGAACCGAAGGACAAGTTAGACACCTATGGTGAACGGACCTGAAGACCCCTCGCGGGTGGCTGTGGGCGCTGTCGATTGGGAGTTCATCGACTGGCTCGCGGTCGAGCGGGAGGTACGGCGGCTACGGCAGCGGATCTTCAAGGTGACGCGGGAGGGTGACTGGCCCACGGTCAGGAGCCTGCAGAAGCTGATGCTGCGTTCCCGGGCGAACACGCTGTTGAGTGTGCGGCAGGTGACGCAGCGCAATGCTGGGCGCAAGACGGCGGGGATCGACGGGGAGGTCGCGTTGACCTCTCAGGACCGGGCCAAGGTGGTGGTGCGCGTGCACCACAGCATCTCGTCCTGGCAGCCCCGCGCGGTCAAGCGAGTGTACATTCCGAAGGCCGGTGACAAGACGAAACTGAGACCGCTCGGAATTCCCGTGATCATGGACCGGTGCCATCAGGCGCGGGTCCGTAATGCACTGGAGCCCGAGTGGGAGGCCCGGTTCGAACCTCGATCGTATGGGTTCCGGCCGGGCCGCAGTTGCCATGATGCGATCGAATCCATCTACAAGACGACGCGCGGCAGACAAGCCAAGCGGGTCTGGGTTTTGGACGCTGATCTGGCGGCGGCGTTCGACAGGATCGACCATGGCCGTCTACTCGACTCGATCGGGAACTTCCCTGCCAGGGGTATGATCACCGATTGGTTGAAAGCGGGCGTGTTCGAGCCGGGTAAGGGGTTCGCGCCGACCGAGGAGGGAACTCCTCAGGGCGGAGGTGCGACACGAGGTCGCACGTTGTGAGTGGATTACACTATTGGAGGTTCGACGTGTCGAAGGTGTGATCTCAGGCTAGTGTCCAATGGCCTGTCCTTGCCCTGACGTGCGTCGCTGGTAACGGCGGGGTGCGAAGCTCAGGGGAAAGCCGGAGGCCCTCCGCTTCATCCCGGGGGGTACGGGCGAAAGGAAGATCGGACGGGTGAATCGCGTGAACCTCCGTTGATGCCTCGTGACTGTGAGCCTCCAGGGATGAAAGGTTGTGGTGGGGGTGTAGGGCTGGCTGCTGCGAAGCAGCGGGTGCCGGTCGGGACATTCCTTTCCGACCGGGTGGACACCACCGCCCCGGGGTAAAGGAGGCATCCACCCCGATCGGGTCTCACGCGTGGGAAACGTGGAAACCCCGTTGAGGTCTGGCCGTCGGTTGCGACGGTGGGTAGGCCGACCGTGAGGGACGCTGAATTCCGCAGCGGGACAGGACGGCTCAACAAGCGAATGCCGGTACGTCGAAAGGCGACAGGAAACCGGGACACAGATGGCAAGCTCCTCCGCTGGCCGTCTCGGATAACTGGCTGGATACCGGGCCTGGTGCTCGGTCCCGAAAGGGGGCAGACGTGATCCGGGTGGATCTGCGAAGTGTATGGATGCGAGACGTTGGAACCGACGGGAAAGTTGGACACAGATGACGGGACACGCGTTCGCGATGGCGATGGCGGCCCTCGACGTGAACGGACCGGAGGACGACTTTCTTGACTGGGATGCGATCAGGTGGCGCTCGGTCGAGAAGGACGTACAGCGGCTTAGGCGACGGATCTTCGCGGCGACGCGGGCTGGGGACTATAAACGGGTCCGCAGTGTGCAAAAGTTGATGCTTCGCAGCCAGTTGAACACGTTGGTGAGTGTGCGGCAGGTGACGGAGCGCAATGCTGGTCGTGTCACGGCCGGTGTCGACGGGAAGGTCGCGTTGACTTCCCGTAGCAAGGAGCGGTTGGTGGAGCACATCCAGTACTCACCTGACCGTATCCGGCCGGTGAAACGGGTTTTCATTCCGAAGGCGAATGGGAAACTCAGGCCACTCGGAATTCCTGTGATCGCTGATCGCGCTCAGCAAGCTCGGGTGCGTAACGCGTTGGAACCCGAGTGGGAGGCGCGGTTCGAGCCGAGGTCCTATGGCTTCCGGCCGGGCCGCGGATGCCACGATGCGATCGAGGCGATCTACCAGGTCGTCAAGGGCAAAGACCCGAAACGGCAGTGGATTCTCGACGCGGACCTGAAAGCGGCATTCGACCACATCGACCACCGCTTCGTTCTCGACCAGATCGGGTCGTTTCCCGCGCGGGGAATGGTCCGGGGATGGTTGAAAGCGGGCGTGGTCGAAGATGGTCACTTCGCCCCGACGGAGGAAGGTGCGCCACAAGGCGGGGTGATTAGTCCGCTGCTCTTGAACATCGTCTTACACGGGATGGAAACGGCTGCCGGGGTGAGGTACCGGAAACGTCAGGGCGGGAGAACTGAAACCGCTTATGACTGTCCGGTGCTCGTTCGTTATGCTGACGATCTGACAGTGTTCTGTCATAGTCGCCAGCAGGCGGAGCAGGTGAAACAGCGGCTTGCGGGGTGGCTGGAGCCCAGAGGGCTTTCCTTCAATGAGGACAAGACCCGCATCGTCCATGTCAACCAGGACGGGTGCGATTTTCTTGGGTTCAACATTCGCCGCTATCATAACAAGTTGCCGCTCATCAAGCCTAGCCCAGGGGCCGTGAAGCGTATCCGGAAACGGCTGCGCACCGAGATGTTGGCCCTGCGAGGGGGTAACGCAGCTTCGGTGCTGAAAAAGCTCACCCCGGTCATTCGTGGGTGGTCTGCCTTCTACCGGACCCAGGTGTCCAGCGAGATCTTCTCCGATCTGGACGACTACATGTGGAAGCTTCTCTACAAGTGGGCGAAGCGTTCACATCCGAAGAAGTCGAGATGGTGGATCATCAACCACTACTTCGGCAGACTCAACAAGTCACGGAACAACCGGTGGGTGTTCGGCGACCTCTCCACAGGCGCCTACCTGCCCAAGTTCGCCTGGACAAAGATTGTCCGTCACGCGATGGTCCTGGGGACGGCATCACCCGATGACCCGAACCTCGTCCAATACTGGACCAACCGTCGCCGCAAGCAGCCGCCCCCTCCGCTGGGTGCGCTCGTCCTTGGGTTACTCAAAACCCAGAAATGTCGCTGCGTGCTTTGTGGAGATATGTTGCTTCACGCCGACGAACAGCCTCAGTCTCCCCACGAATGGGAACAATGGCTGCGCACCACCCGGATGGCGATCCGCAAACAGCATATCGCCACCGGGATCGGTGGACAGGACAATCAACGCCTCATCCACGCCAGCTGCCGACGCCGAATAGACGGCACGGCACATCAACACAGCTAACCGCAACGTTCTTGGGATCTGCTTGAGCCGGATGAATGGAAAACGTTCAAGTCCGGTTCTGAGGGGGCTGGGACGCAGCAATGCGCCCCAGCTACCCGACTGATTTCACCCTTGCTCTTGAACGTCGCTCTGCACGGGCTGGAGGAGGCTGCCGGGGTCAGGTACCGAACCACCGGGACACATGCCGGTGAAGCGGTGCCGAATTCCCCGACTCTGGTGAGGTACGCCGACGATATGGTAGCGCTCTGCCACAGCCAGGAGCAGGCCGAGCAGGTCAAGGCGCGGCTTGCGGAGTGGCTGGGGCCGCGGGGTCTCATCTTCAATGAGGATAAGACGAAGATCGTTCACCTTTCGGAGGGGTTCGATTTCCTGGGGTTCAACGTCCGAAGCTACCGTGGCAAGCTGCTGACCAAACCGAGTGAGGCAGCCCGAAGGCGGCTCCGGAAAAGACTCGCGACCGAGATGCGCATCCTGCGCGGCTCGAACGCGATGGCGATCCTCGCCAAGCTCAACCCCATCATCAAGGGGTGGGCGGCCTACTACCGGACGGGTGTGTCCAGCGTGATATTCAACGCGTTGGACAGCTACGTATGGAAGCTCGTCTACAAATGGGCAAAATACGCGCACCCGAAAAAGTCGAAACACTGGATTGTCAACCAGTACTTCGGCAAACATAACAAGTTCAGGAATGATCGGTGGGTATTCGGCGATCCACGCAATGGCGCCTACCTCACCAAATTCGCCTGGACCGACATCATCCGGCGTAGCTGTTCAGCTGGTTGATGGTCGCGCGGCGTGTCGCAACCAGTGCTGAAGTCGTAGCCTGGGATGATCTTGGTGTGTCGGATTGCGGTTCGTTGGAGGTGTTGGTTGAGCGGTTGCTCGCGCGCGTCCGCGAGCTGGAGTCGGTGGTGGAGCAGCAGCGGCGGGTGATCGCCGAGCAGGCGGATCGGATCGTCGAGCTGGAACGCCGCTTGGGTCGGGATTCCTCGACGTCGTCGCGTCCGCCGTCGTCGGATGCGCCGTGGGATAAGCAGCCCGCGAAGAAACGTTCGTCGAGGAGCCGGTCGGGTCGTAAGCCTGGTAAGCAGCCGGGTTCGGCGTCGGCGTCGCGGGGTTTGGTTGATGACCCTGATGAGACGTTCGAGGTCGCCCCGGATCACTGTGCCCGGTGTGAGAAGTCGTTGGACGATGCTGCCGAGACCGCGCGGGTCCGTCGCCAGGTGGCGGATGTCCAGGCGCCGCCGCCACCGAAGGTCACCGAGTACCAGCTGGTGTCGCGGCGGTGTGGCGGGTGCGGGCATGTCAACGACCCCGCCGCCACCGATGTGCCCCGCCCGGTGAACCCCGGCAGTGACGTAACGCGTCCCACCGCCAGCGCCCCGGAACAGCCCGGTGCCCCACGCGAGCCCGGTCCCCCGCAGGAGGCCGGTGCCCGGGAACCTGCCACCACCGAGCCCGTGACCAACTCTGGCACTGCGCCCACCAAGACTCCGGTCGCCCCCGATCCCGTGCTGGCGCTGGCGTTGCGTCCGGGAAGCCCGGTTCGGATCGGCCCGCAGACCACCGCGCTGGCAGCGTTGCTGACCTGCGGGCATTACCTTCCGATCGGGCGGGCCACCAGCGTGCTGGATGCTCTGGCCGGGATCCGGGTGTCGACCGGGTTCATGGCCGGTGTCCGGGGGCGTGCCGCGGCCCTGCTGGAAACCGAGTTCCTCCCGCACCTGCAAGCCCTGCTCCCCACCGCCGGGGTGCTGCACGCCGACGAGACCACCGGACGGGCCGCCGGGGAGTTGGCGTATGTGCACGTGGCCTGCACCGAATACCTGACCCTGATGCACGTGGGTGCGGCAGTGACGATATCGACGCCGGTGGGGTGCTGCCGGAGTTCACCGGCACCCTCATGCGTGATGGGTACGCCGGTTACGCGCACCTGCCCGCAGTACACGCTTGGTGCGCAGCTCATCTCCTTCGAGATTTGCGTGCGGTCAGCGACGCCGACCCGGTCGGGCAACTCTGGGCCAAGGCCATGGCCGACACTCTGCTGGAAGCCAACCAGGCCGCCCACCAGGCCCGCACTGCGGGCGCCGACCACCTCGACCCGGTTGCCCTCACACAGATCCGCAACCACTACCTGGGCGCGCTGGCCAAAGGCCGGACCGACAACCACGGCCACCGCAGCGCCCTCGCGGTCCAGGCCCGCCGACTGATCCGGCGGTTCACCCGCTACGAAGACATGATCCTGCGCTTCGCCGTCGATCTCACAGTACCGTTCACGAACAATTGCGCGGAGAGAGCGGTCCGCCCGGTCAAGGTGCAACAACGCACCTCCGGCGGCTGCTGGCGCACCCTACAAGGACTCATCGACTTCGCCCTCGTGCACTCCTACCTTGACACCGCCACCAAGTGGGGCATCGACAAACTCCAGGCACTACGTCACCTCTTCACCACCGGCGCATGGCTACCACCAGCCCTCACCCCCAGCTGAATAGCTACCATCCGGCACACCATGGTCATCAGCGGGGCGTCACCTGACGACCCCGCCCTGACCAACTACTGGGCCGCGCGGCGCAGGAAGGTCACACCCCCGCTGGACAAGTACACGCTGCGCCTGCTCACCAAGCAGGACGCACGCTGTCCGCTCTGCGGAGACCACATCCTGTTCGCCGAACAGCCACCCCAGTCCCCCGAACAATGGGAACGGTGGTGGTTGCAGATCACCCGCCGGGCGATCGCCACCAACTATCTCACCCACCACGGGAGACCCGGCTCACCGGACGATGCCCCAACCCGCCTCGTACACACCTCCTGCCACCGTGGGCACCTCGCCCACCAGCGCAGGAACCCAGCACAACAACCCGAGTCGCCCTCGCGGCTTGCTTAAGCCGTGATACGGGGAAAGCCCGTACGTCCGGTTCTGAGGGGAGCGGGGTGCAGCAATGCGCCCCGCTTACCCGGCGAACTCGTCGGACGGTACGCCCAGGCCGGCAAGGAATGGCATCCACAGGGTGAACCGGTCGAGGTGTCCACCTATGATTTCCCCAGCGAAGCCGACGGTAAAGCCATTCCCTACGGAGTCTACGACCTGACCGATAACAGTGCCTGGGTCTCCGTGGGTATCGACCACGACACATCGGTCTTCGCCGTTGCCACCATCGGGAAATGGTGGCAACGCATGGGCAAGGTGAAATACCCCAACGCTCGTCGAATTTTTATCACGGCCGACGGTGGAGGATCCAATGGACATCGCCCCTGGCTCTGGAAATACGAACTCGCACGACTTGCCACCGAGACCGGGCTGGAAATCGTTGTCTCTCATTACCCGCCTGGCACCAGCAAATGGAATAAGATCGAACACCGGCTCTTCTCCAGAATCACCCACAACTGGCGTGGACGACCGCTCAAGACATACCAAACCATCGTCAACCTCATCGCCAACACCACGACCACTACAGGATTGACCGTCCGCTGCGAACTCGACCCCAAGCTCTACCCCACCAAAATCAAACTCACCAACCAGCAGAAGAACTCGATACCCCTTGCCCGACACCTTTTCCATGAGGACTGGAACTACACAATTACATCACGGATTGAATAGGTTAATTCATTCCGGCTGCTAAGGACTGACGAGGATTTGCAAACACTTTATGATCAATGGTCAAGGGGTGGGACAAGCATCGACAAGTCAACGTACAACGGCTCAATGGTAGAACTGCCTGATGGTACTACTGTTGGACTTCGTGAAGCCTCCAAGTCCGGTGACCGAACGATAGACGTCGCGCTTCCGGACGGGACGGGATTGAAGGTGCACATCAGTGGTTCATAACGTTGAAGTAGTTGAGCGTGACATCCTTATGAGTGGTGTCGATGACTGGGTGCACATCCCTGAGGCGTTGTACTTCGCCCGACGGGTAATCGGCGTTAATGCCAGTGAGATGGAAGCCTTGCCGGTGGTTATCGAGGCAGTAAAGAACCTACTACGCCAAGGTTTGATTGAGGTAGGCGAAGTCACGGATACCTTTACCCCTTGGGTGGGCTCTCTCAACGAGATCGAACACCGCATCGACCAAACTCACGCCCAGGCAGAATCCCCTGTCCGGTTCGGTGATCTGTTCTGGATCAGTAGCACTCCGCGAGGGGATGAACGGGGAGAACAACTGCTAGCGCAGGCGAAAGAAACCCAAGAATAATTCTGTGGAAAACCAATAGAACGACACACGACGGCGCCCCGCCCCCTGCCAGCGGACGCCTGACGGCCCAGCAGGAAAACCAGATAACAGCACCAACCACGACCAGACCAACCACCGCACCCTCTGTTCACCAGTAGCCACAGTTCGACTAAGGCCACATGGGGCACTTGGCGCGCACTTGACGCACGCTTGCACAAACCGCTGTGTCCGACATGCTCTCACGCTGAGTAACCCACTGAAAACAGCGAAGAGCCCCATCGCCTAGCCCACAAGGCCGGCGCCACCTGGACAGGCAGAATTTGATCCGGATGCTTCGCAGCGGCGCTGAAGCCGCTTCCACGGCGCTCCAGCGCTGACCGATCTGTACGGCGTCGAAGCGGTCGCACCGAGCTAGCCATCGTCAGGTCTCTCCGCCGGGCGATGCCCTAACATGATCATCGTCAGCGAGTCGTCAGCGGAAGCAACGCATGTACCGTCCGACGCACGCCGACACAGGGCCGCAGCTCAGCGCCACACAACGACACTCCCAGGTATGTGGACGCACGACGAATCGGCGTTCACACAGAAGTGCTCTTGCCGGGCTACCTTGGCGGGGTGGAGGGGGTCGAGCCTCAGCCGTCGGCCGTGCAAAGTTCTGCTAGTTGAATGGGAGACAAATGATTACGGTGGGGAGCCGCAGGGTCACTGATTGTCAGTCCTGACGAAGACCCGGGCCGAGTGGGTTGAGGTGATGAGGTCGGTGTGTTCACGGTGGGGACAAGCTCGGGATCGGGCCGCTTCTACCAGTGGTTCGTGCATTCGGCCACACTGCTGACCAGGAGGCACCGGGTATTAGGCGTAGCTCGGGGGCATGGGGACTGGATGGGCCGGGGGCGCAGCGGGGTGATGAGCGTGGTCGGGGTGCGGGTGGAGTGGCGGGCGTTGGGTCCGGTGGAAGTCCTGGTCGATGGTGGGGTGGTCGATTTGGGGCCGCCGACGCAGCGTGCGTTGTTCGGGTTGTTGTTGAGTCGGGTGGATCAGCCGGTGGCGCTCGATGCTGTGATTGAGCAGGTGTGGTCGGGAGTCCCGCCACCGGCGGCGATGGCGTCGCTGCGGGCGTATGTGTCGAATCTGCGGCGGGTGTTGGAGCCGGGGCGGGCGCCTCGGGCACCGGCTGAGGTGTTGCGAACCCGGGCTCCGGGTTATCTGTTGGATAGTCGTGGTGTCGAGTTCGATGTGCATCGGTTCGTTGGGCATGCCGCCGCCGGTCGGGAGGCGTTGAGTCGTGCCGATCCCGAGCGGGCTTTGAGTGAGTTCGACAACGCGCTGGGGTGGTGGCGCGGGCAGCCTTATGCCGACATGCGTGACGCCGTGTGGGTGGTGTCGGAGGTAGCGCGGCTAGAGGAGCTGAGGCTGTCGGTGATCGAGGGGCGGTGCGCCGCGCTGCTGAGGGTGGGGGCTCATGACGTGGCGGTGGCCGAGCTAGAGGTGCAGGTGCGGGCGCATCCGCTGCGCGAACACGGCTGCGAGCTGCTGGCTGTGGCGCTTTACCGTGCCGGGCGGCAGGCCGAGGCGCTGGGGGTGCTGCGGGTCACCCGGGTGCGGTTGGCCGAGGAGCTGGGTATCGACCCGGGGCCGGCGCTGCGACGGTTGGAGCGTGACATCCTCACCCAGGCCTCGGGACTGGATTGGCAGCCTCCCAGCGCGACGCCGACTGCACCCGCCGCTGGCAGCCGCCTCAGCGCCTCGGTGCTGACGATCGCTGGGACAAGTGCCCGGCTGTCGGTGGATGAGGGGGGTGTTGGGGGTCAGCGGGTGGTGTCCACCCAGGTGCAGGGCTTTGCTGAGGTGGTTGGCCGGGAAGAAGAACTGGCCGCGTTGCGGGCCGGGTTCACCGACTCACAGCGGCCGGTCCGGCCGGTGCTGCGGGTGCTCACCGGGTTGGGTGGGGTCGGCAAGACCAGCCTGGCCCGGGCCTACGCTCAGCGCTATCAGGAACATTACGAGCTGGTGTGGTGGGTACGCGCTGAGAACCCCGAAGCGGTACCGGGGGAGTTCCGGGCGTTGCTGGACATCCTGGCCCCGCAATACGCCGAACAAACCCACGACCCAGTTCAGGCGGTGCACGCGGTGCTGGCCAATCGCACCGAGCCGTGGTTGCTGATTATCGACAACATCGCCGAACCCGAAGCGCTGCGGGGGCTGCTCCCCGCTGCTGGCGCTGGTGACGTGCTGGTCACCAGCCGGGCTGGAACCTGGCCGGATCGGCGGATGGTGCTGCCGGTCGCGCCGCTGACCCAGCCCCACGCGGTGCACCTGGTCACCTCGCTCAGCGGCGATCCCGACCAGGCCACCGCCGCGGTACTGGCTGACGAGTTGGGTGGCTTGCCGCTGGCCCTGGCCCAAGCCGGCTGCTACGTCGCGCACAGCGCCCTGGACCTGGCTGGCTATCTGGCCCTGTATCGCCGCCGCCGCGTTGACCTACACCAGCAGGGTCACGCTCCGGACTACCCCGACACCGTGGCCACCACCTGGACGCTGGCGTTCGACCAGCTGACCCCCTCAGCGCGGGCCGTGCTCAACCTGTTGGCCTGGTATGCCCCTCACCCCATTCCGCTGGATAGGCTGCTGACCCCCGACACTGACCGCCTCACACTCCCCAAACCCGCTGATGAGCTGCTGCGGCCACTGCTCATCGACGAACTCCATCAGCATCGGGCCGTCACCGAACTAGCCGCCTACGGTCTGCTCACCCGCGCCGGATCCCCGGGATCGGTCACCGTGCTGCCGGGGTCGGTCACCGTGCACCGGCTCGTGCAAGCCGTCACCGCCGACCAACTCACCGCGGCCAACGAACACCGCCCGTGGATCGATGCTGCCGCGGCCCTCCTCGATGTGGCCTGCCCCCGGTGGCCGGGCATCCACGTGACCATCACCGCATGGCAGAGCCTGCAAGCCCACGTCCGAACCATGATCGAGCACCTCACCCCCGACCAGCCCCTCTCCCTGACACTGCGTCACACCTTCGCCGACATGACCGGCATGACCGGCGGTGATTTCCTGCGGGTGAGAAAACTGCTCGCCGCGGTGGTCGAGGACATGACGCGCGTGTTCGGTCCCGACCACCGGAACACGCTGATCGCCCAGAGCAGCCTTGCCCACTGCACAGGAAAGGCCGGAGACGTGATCCGCGCGCGCGAACTCGCCACCGCGGCGGTCGAGGACATGATCCGAGTGCTCGGCCCCGACCACGACGACATCCTGTACGCCCACAGTGACCTCGTCCGGTGGACGGGAGCGGTCGGGGACGTGGTGCAGGCTCGGGAACTGACTGCTGAGCTGGTGGACCAGCTGGGGCTCGGTCCCGAGCACCGATACACCCTGTTTGCTCGGGCCTACCTGGGTCGGTGGACCGGAGAGGCCGGGGACGCGGTGAAAGCCCGCGAGCTGGCCGCCGCGGTAGTGGGGGACACCCAACGGGTGCTCGGTCCCGACCATCGACAGACATTGGCCGCCCGAGCCCACCTCGCCCAGTGGACCGGCGAGGCCGGGGACGCAGCGCGGGCCCGGGAACTAGCCGCAGAGCTGGTCGAGGACGACACCCGGGTCCTCGGCCCCCAGCACCGACACACCCTGCTTGCCCGGGCCCACCTGGCCCGGTGGACCGGCGAGGCCGGGGACGCAGCGCGGGCCCGGGAACTAGCCGCAGAGCTGGTCGAAGACGACACCCGGGTCCTCGGCCCCGACCACCGATACACCCTAGACGCCCGGGCCCACCTGACCCGGTGGACCGGGGAAGCCGGCGACGTAGTCCGGGCCCAAGAGCTAGCGGCCACGCTGGTCGAGGACTTAGCGCGGATATTTGGCCCCGACCACCAGGACACCCGAGCCGCCCAAATACACCTAGCCCGGTGGACGACGAACTGACACTGAATCCCTCCCCACAACCAAACGCCAAGCCCCTCTAGCTCGGTGGATGACTGGGTGTGACTCCCACCGACCTCCCCGAGGACCACCACGAGGCCTCCCGTGGCAAGCGCCTGAGGTACAAGGGCTGTGCCCGATACGTGCCCAAGTCGGATGCTGGGGCGCGTCGCTTGACGCGCTATCGCAGGTCGGAGGCGGTAGCGAACTCGGAAAGCCAGTCCCCTTAAAAGGATCCCAGTGTGGGTTCGACTCCCACTGGGGGCACACAAAACATGGGCAACATCAACACCGGGACGGCTGGTACTCGAAGACACCTACCGGGTGCGAGTGCCAGCCGTCCCTGATGTCCGTCGGGGATCTTGGTCGGCTGTGATCGGGGAACAGACCAGCAAACGATCACTGATCGCCTACGACCACTAACACCAACTTCACGCGGTCAATCCTCTAGCATGCGAAGCTCCAGACGGACTGCCGATCTTGAGGGTGCGACCCGACTTATCCGAGGTGCGGCGAGACGTACCACCTGAGGGCGCGGCGTCATGCTGGAGCGTGCCGCGTTGAGGAGTTCGGAGTACGCGACTGTCGAGTGTCGAGCAGACGAAGGCGGAGATCCGCTTCGCGCTGGGCCAGTTGAGCGCCCAGAACCGTCATCATGAGTTCGAGCATCTGACGCGCGTCCTCGCTAGCATGACGATCAGCCTGAACATCATTCCGGCGACGGGCACCTGGCCGCGGAGGAGAGTTCGCAGATGGTCGAGCTGATCCGCCGTGTGGTGGCCGCCCGACCTGACTGACCAGTCCGGGCGTCTACCCGCCGTGCAGAGCGGCCACCACGGGGGCGAAGTCGACCAGGTGCCGACCCGGGACTTTAAAGTACGAGATCCCGAGCGCCTCACGCAGCCCGGTCAGCTTCTCGACGATCTGCGGCACGGTGCCGACCAGGAAGTGCGGGGAGGCCATGACGCCCGCGACATCGAGCCCAGTTCGCGTCGCCGTTACGTCATGAGCCGCGGACCGCCATCGCGGGGTGACCGCGACCTCGAAGACGACGGCGTTCAGCTCGATGCCGGGGAATCTCGTGCCTGCGGCGTCCCGTATCCACCCAATCTTCTCCTCGGTCGCCTGGAGAGTCATGGTCCGATCCACCATCCGACCGTGCCGGGTCGCGGGTCCCAAGCTGATGATGTCCGCGCCGGACGTGGCCGGGAAGAAGGCGTTGTCCGTCAGATGGCGTTTCACGATGCGCAGCGAGTTCGCCAGGCTGTCCACCCTCGTGGCGGCATCGCGAAACTCCACCCCGCTGACCCGAAAATACAGTCGGGGACGGGCAGGGGTGAGACCCGGCGCAGCGCAGCGGAGCTGGGTGGGGGTGAGGTTGGCCTGAGAAAATGGTGTCGGGGACGGGCAGGGTTTGGACCCGGCGCAGCGTTAGCGGAGCCGGGTGGGGGTGGAGTTGTCGTGCTGGGTTGGGTGGGGTGGGTTAGGCGGCGGGGATGGGGTCGAAGCGGACGGTGAATCCCAGGGCGTTGGCTTGGCGGACGATGTTTCTCATGGCGCGTTGGGGGTCGCGGCGGGTGAAGTAGTCTGCGCCCAGGTCGTGGTAGTCGACGTCGTGGGTGAGCATGTGCCAGACCGAGGTCAGGATGGAGTGCTCGATGGCGACGATCGCTTTCTTCTTCCCTAACCGGGGCACGAGGCGGTGGTAGCGGGCCCCGAGGTAGGTGGTGTTCTTGGTCCGGGAGGCGGCCATCGCGGCGGTTCCCAGGGCGGCCCCGAGCCATCGGTTACCGTGGCGGGTCTTCCCGGATTTGCGTTTCCCGGCGGACTCGTGGTGGCCGGGGCAGACCCCGGCCCAGGAGGCCAGATGCCCCGCGGTGCGAAACCGGCTCATGTCGCCACCGGTCTCAGCGATGATGACCTGCGCGGTAGCCTGACCCACCCCGGGGATAGTCCGCAACTGGTCAATCTGGCGGGCGAAAGGGAGCATCGCCTCCTCGATCCGGATCGAGAGTTCCAGGATCGCCGCCGACAGCTGGTCGATACGGTCCAGGTGCAGTCGACACAGGAACGCGTGGTGGGCACCGAAGTTCCCGGTGAGTGCCTCCACCAGGTGGGGGATCTTGGACCGCATCCTGGCCTTGGCCATCTCGGCCAGCACGTGCACATCGCGTTCACCCTCGATCAGCGCGGTGAGCATGGCCCGCCCGGAGACCCCGAGGATGTCGGTAGCTACCGACGAGAGCTTGATCCCGGCGTCTTCGAGTTCCTTCTCCAGCCGTTGGGCCTCCCGGGTCCGTTCCGCCGCTAGGGTGGAGCGGTAGCGGGTGAGGTCACGTAGGTGCCGGATCGGTTCCGGGGGCACGAACGAGGCCTTCAACAGGCCGCACTCACCCATTTGACACAGCCATGCCGCGTCGGACACATCCGTTTTGCGCCCGGGGAGACCCTTGGCGTGCGCGGCGTTGACCAGGATCACGTTCAGGCCCTCCTCCAGCAGGTAGAACGCGCCCCGCCAGTAGTCCCCCGTCGCTTCCATCACCACCAGGGTGACCTTCTCCGCAACCAGCCAGTCCCGCAACTCCAACAGCGAGTTGGTGGTCGTGGCGACGGTGCGGATCTCCTGGCGACGAGACCGCTTCCCCCTCGGGCTCGGGGTCCGCACGCACGCCTTGAGGTCCTTCTTCCCGATGTCCAACGCCGCGCACCGCTCATGCAACAACTCCATGAACCCTCCCCAGAGACGAACCGATAGGCCTCACACGCCCGTCCGGAGGGACCACAGGGCTTAAGAGTCTGACCCGCGTGCTCACGGCAACAATCGACAGTTCCTGTCGGTGGCCCCCAGCGCCATACTGGTCCACGAGCTCACAAGGCATCACAGATACATCGGCGTCCCGGACGAGCGCGACCCCATTTTCCCGCCTCCACGGCGGCCCAGCGCAGCGGCCCCAGCTACTGGTCCGAAAATACAGTCGGGGACGGGCAGGGGTGAGACCCGGCGCAGCGCAGCGGAGCTGGGTGGGGGTGAGGTTGGCCTGAGAAAATGGTGTCGGGGACGGGCAGGGTTTGGACCCGGCGCAGCGTTAGCGGAGCCGGGTGGGGGTGGAGTTGTCGTGCTGGGTTGGGTGGGGTGGGTTAGGCGGCGGGGATGGGGTCGAAGCGGACGGTGAATCCCAGGGCGTTGGCTTGGCGGACGATGTTTCTCATGGCGCGTTGGGGGTCGCGGCGGGTGAAGTAGTCTGCGCCCAGGTCGTGGTAGTCGACGTCGTGGGTGAGCATGTGCCAGACCGAGGTCAGGATGGAGTGCTCGATGGCGACGATCGCTTTCTTCTTCCCTAACCGGGGCACGAGGCGGTGGTAGCGGGCCCCGAGGTAGGTGGTGTTCTTGGTCCGGGAGGCGGCCATCGCGGCGGTTCCCAGGGCGGCCCCGAGCCATCGGTTACCGTGGCGGGTCTTCCCGGATTTGCGTTTCCCGGCGGACTCGTGGTGGCCGGGGCAGACCCCGGCCCAGGAGGCCAGATGCCCCGCGGTGCGAAACCGGCTCATGTCGCCACCGGTCTCAGCGATGATGACCTGCGCGGTAGCCTGACCCACCCCGGGGATAGTCCGCAACTGGTCAATCTGGCGGGCGAAAGGGAGCATCGCCTCCTCGATCCGGATCGAGAGTTCCAGGATCGCCGCGGACAGCTGGTCGATACGGTCCAGGTGCAGTCGACACAGGAACGCGTGGTGGGCACCGAAGTTCCCGGTGAGTGCCTCCACCAGGTGGGGGATCTTGGACCGCATCCTGGCCTTGGCCATCTCGGCCAGCACGTGCACATCGCGTTCACCCTCGATCAGCGCGGTGAGCATGGCCCGCCCGGAGACCCCGAGGATGTCGGTAGCTACCGACGAGAGCTTGATCCCGGCGTCTTCGAGTTCCTTCTCCAGCCGTTGGGCCTCCCGGGTCCGTTCCGCCGCTAGGGTGGAGCGGTAGCGGGTGAGGTCACGTAGGTGCCGGATCGGTTCCGGGGGCACGAACGAGGCCTTCAACAGGCCGCACTCACCCATTTGACACAGCCATGCCGCGTCGGACACATCCGTTTTGCGCCCGGGGAGACCCTTGGCGTGCGCGGCGTTGACCAGGATCACGTTCAGGCCCTCCTCCAGCAGGTAGAACGCGCCCCGCCAGTAGTCCCCCGTCGCTTCCATCACCACCAGGGTGACCTTCTCCGCAACCAGCCAGTCCCGCAACTCCAACAGCGAGTTGGTGGTCGTGGCGAACGGTGCGGATCTCCTGGCGACGAGACCGCTTCCCCCTCGGGCTCGGGGTCCGCACGCACGCCTTGAGGTCCTTCTTCCCGATGTCCAACGCCGCGCACCGCTCATGCAACAACTCCATGAACCCTCCCCAGAGACGAACCGATAGGCCTCACACGCCCGTCCGGAGGGACCACAGGGCTTAAGAGTCTGACCCGCGTGCTCACGGCAACAATCGACAGTTCCTGTCGGTGGCCCCCAGCGCCATACTGGTCCACGAGCTCACAAGGCATCACAGATACATCGGCGTCCCGGACGAGCGCGACCCCATTTTCCCGCCTCCACGGCGGCCCAGCGCAGCGGCCCCAGCTACTGGTCCGGTAGTCGGATAGTTTCCAGCCGGCTCCCAAGCCCAGTTCCATCCGCCCGGCGGACATGGCGCCGATGGTCAATGCCTCGTCGGCCACCACCACAGGGTTGCGGAGGCCGTTGCAGAGCACCAGGGTACCCAGGTTGATCGACGACGTGACTGTTGCCGCCGTCGCCAGTGCCAACATGGGCGACAACTGGTCGTCCATGTGATCCGAAACCGTGGGCACGTCGTAGCCGTGATCTTCGGCTTGTTGCGCGTGTCTGAGCCAGTCCCGCAGTGACTTGGGCCAACTGGCGCCGACGCCGAACCGGAAACGGCAGGTCTCAGTGTTGCCGGTTATGTGCGCCGACTCCCGCGCCGGCGTTCGGGACCTGCCGTATCGACGCGCCCGCTTGGTTGGCCGCGGTGGCCCACACCCTCGCCCTGATGCCGTTCTCGGTCATCAGCGAGCGAAGAGTCCCGACCACGGCGTGGGCTTTGCCCGCGTCGAAACGCTGTAGATGGTGGGTCCGAGGGACGACAGCCCTACACCGGTCAGCCCTGCGCGTCTCATGAGCGTTCTGATGCGGATGACCACTTCCTCCTGCATTTCCCAAATCCTACTCTTGAAACCGGTTTACTGAAGGTCGTCGATTCCCGCGCTGACGGCTGGCAGGTCCTGCACGACTATCCCAGGCAGCATGTCGGTCCTGTTCATCGGGCCAACACCAGGATCGCCTCGACCAGGGCGACCATGTCAGCGGTCGGCAAGCGCACTCCTGGATTGCCCAGCCCGTGAATGGCCCAGGTGCCGTTGTCCTCGTGGATCACCACCAGGGTGCACGTACTGTTGTCGTCAGTGCGGCGGCCCTGCACCACCAGGCGGACGCGTTCACCGGGGACGCGGTCGGATACCTCGATCACTGTCCGGTCCCTGTCTACGTCACGGGTGTGGTGATGGGTTCCCTGGTTCTCAGTGGTGTGCATGGGTAGGTGGCGCTCCTGTTCGTCTCAGCCGCCTCATTGGCTTGGCAGGCACCCAGGACCGGGCCGAGTCCATCCCTGGGCTGGGGTAGCGCGCGGTTCGGGGGATGGGTGCCTGGCCGCTGGTTCGGTCTGCGCTGGAAGGAGGAGAGCGCAAAACCAACCGGCAGGGGCACTAACCGCGTGCTGGGATGACTCGTCAGCCCGGATCCTGGGGCCTTGGGTACTACCGTGCCCATGGTTCCGGCGTCAGCCCACCCGGAGCGGTCGTGATCGCTCACGCGATGATCCCGACGGCTTTGGAACTTTTTGTTCTGGTTTGGTCGGGTTAGGCTGGCCGGGTAGCGTCCAGCTATCGAGCGGTGAAAGCCGCCTACGGAGTGAGGCCGCACGGACGCTAAGGGATGTGCTATGGGGGAGTTGTGCAGTCGGAAGCAGCAGCGTGAACAATTGGTGGGTTCGCTGCGGGCTGAGGGCAAGTCATGGGTGGAGGTAGCTGAGGCACTGCGGCAGCGCTACCGCTTCAATGCCCGGGTAGCTCTTCGCTACGCCCATGGGTGGAGTCAGCGTGAGGCGTCTGATGAGTGGAACAAGCGCTGGCCTGATGAACTGAAGACCTTCAAGATGTTCTCGTACTGGGAGACATGGCCGGGTACTACCGGGCATGCTCCTTCTTTCGACAATCTCGGCAAGCTGGCAGAACTCTATGAGTGCGCGGTCAGTGACTTGCTTGTTGATCTGCCTGATTTCCGACACCTTGATACGACAAGCAGCACGCGGACAACAGCACTTGTGCTGCCTAAACCTGAGGCCGAGCTTGTAATGCCGGGTGATGTGGCAGTGTGGGCGACGGCAACCGGGCTTGGGCTGCCGGACACATTTGTGGCATTGCTCATGCAACACCTGGGATCACTGGTGCTGCCTGATCGTGAGGCTCGCATCACGCCTGGTGACCGTGATCGGGCGTATCATCAGCTTGTTCAGTTCCTTCGCAGTTGGGCGCACTCCATGGACCGTCGTGACGTGCTGCGTCTGCTGGCCTGGGCGGCGAGCGTCGCGTCGGTGTTTCCGGCCATTGCTGGTGACGAACATGAGCGCGTGGCGTCGGTGCTCAGCGCGTCGAGCCGGGTCGATGCGCAGACCATCGAGCACATCGAAGCCGTGCTGTGGCACTGTCGGCAGCAGGATCACGCGCTGGGTCCGCAGGCCGTCCTCACTACCGTTCTGGCTCAGCGTGACCTGGCTCGCGCGCTGGTGCCCGACTGCCCACCCGCCTTAAAGCCCCGGATGCTCTCGGTGCTGAGCGAGGCTTCACGTCAGGCCGGGTGGCTCTCGTTTGACCTCAAGCAGTTCGATCATGCCGGGTACTACTATGAGGACGCCCGGGCGTTGGCTCACGAGGCCGAGGACACCGGGCTGGGTGCCTTCGTGTTGTGCGAGATGAGCAGCCTGGCAACCTGGCAGGGTAAACCGCGCATCGGCATCGATCATGCTGTCGCGGCCGGACAGTGGGCCGATTGCACTGGTGACGTGCGGTTGCGTGCCTACACCGCTGACGTGGCCGCTCGGGCGTATGCCGCTGACGGGCAGCGAGACGCCTGCTTGACCGCCCTTGACGCTGCCCACAGCGCGCTCACGAGGGCCGATGACAACGCCCCGAGCTATACCACGTATGACGAAGCGGTACATATCTCGATTCGCGGCGGGTGCCACCTCGAACTCGGGGAGCCTGATCGCGCTGTTTTCTATCGACGACAGGCCCTCGAAGTCATGGATCGATCATTTTCCCGAGACCTTGCTATGGCTACTATCGGCCTCGGTGAGGCGTATGTGCAGTGCGATGAGATCGATGAAGCGGCGCGGCTGCTTGGTGATGCCGGAGAGATTGCGGCCGGCCATAGTTCCGTTCGGCTGATTGAGCGGTTGGTGCAGGCTCGTGCTGGTATGCAACCCTGGCAGGATACTGTTGCGGTTCGGGCGCTTGATGAGCGGTTGGTGGGTTATGGGGTGGGGTGAGGAGTGGGAGCATCGTGTTCAGTACCCAGGGGTGGGGTCGTTCGTTGCTGGGCGAGGAGTGGAGGGGATGGGCGAGTCTTAGTCAGCAGAACGGTGTCTCATTGCTTGGGTGAGCAGTTGGTTGCATGTTTTATCGTCATAGGATGAGAAGAAGGCGTGGAGGTCCGAGAGCATCTGTTCGGATGACGCGGCCGCGAACAGTATCGGCTGGTAATGCGTGATGTCGTAGTCTTGGGTTGCCATGGCGAGAAGGTCCCACTGCCGGATTTCCGCGTCGCGGAACGCTTCGATCTCACCGTAGGATGACAGCAGGCCGGCACCGTAGGCTTTCACCGCGCCGTTTTCGTGGACTACACCGAACTCGAGTGTGAACCAGAAGATTCGGCTGAAGATATCGAGCGACACGTCGGTCGTGGCGCGTAGCGATGCCCGCCCGGCTGCCTCGTAAAGGTCGGCGAACGCCGGGTTGGCCAGCATGGTGGCGTGTCCGATGATCTCGTGGATGATGTCGGGCTCCGGTGTGTACAAGGGCACCGAAGGATGGCGGAGGTATTGCGTGGATAGGAATGTCCGTTCGGCGAGAGATCCGTAGAAGGTTCGGATGGGCACGAGACCGGGTACCGGGCTGACGTGGAAGCCGGTCAGGTCGTGGAGGCGCTGGTCGACCTCCTGCAGCTGCGGCACGCGTGTGGTCGGAAGCGCGAGTCGTCGTGCGCCGAGGAGGTACTCGGCACAGGCGTACTTCTGGTGCTTGCCGGCGAGCTTGGTGGACACGACCCGCCAGACCTCGTCCTCCTCGGCGGTGTAGGTGACATCGGGGATCGGGTCGCCGTGGCGGTGGGCGGCGCCGATTTCGGCGATTCGGGCCCGCCGGGCGCGATAAGCCGGGTCGCTGAAGCCAGGGTGATCCTCGGGTAGTTCGAACCGGGTAGGTGCGATCGGCGCGGCCATCACAAGAGCCTGCTCCTGGAGAAACGACTGTTCAACGTTTGGGACTGAACACCAGACGAATATCCGGATGATAAGCTTTCCAATCGATGTCGGTCTCGCCTGGTTGTCTCGATGATGTCGATCGTCGGATGCTGAGCATCCTGATCGACCAGGGCCGCACGTCGGTGAACGAGGTGGCGGCCCGAGCAGGTATCTCCCGGGCGACCGCCTACACCCGTTACGACCGGTTGATGACCAACGGCGTGATCCGCGGTTTCCGCGCCGACGTCGACCCACACGCGATCGGACTCGACGTCGCAGCCCTCATCATGATCAACGTCGAGCAAGGATCGTGGCCGACGACGCGGGACAAGGTCAGCCGGTTGCCCGGCGTCGAGTACGTGGCGATGACCAGCGGCGAGTTCGATTTCGTCCTGCTGGTCCGCATGCCTGACATCGCGGCGCTGCGTGATGTCGTCCTCTACCGGCTGCAGGGCATGCCCGAGGTGCGCGCACCCACACGATCTTCGTCCTTGATGAGGAGCGCCGTCCCATCGGCTCGGCACACCACCTCGAGCCCGTTAGCCCCGAGGTGCCCCGTCGACCAGCGCGGGACTGATCCGCCCACGAACTTCTCCCCACCCGATGGCGGTGTCCTCAGGGCCAGGCGCGGTCGCAGTGATCGACACCTCGTCACCGTCGGCCAGAAAACTACGGGTGGAGCCGTCAGCGAGGGTCAGCGGCGTCGAGCCGTTCCAGCTGAGTTCGAGCAGTGAGCCCCGCTGGTCGGGCGCGGCGCCGCTGACTGTGCCGGAGGCGAACAGATCACCCGTGCGCAGGCATGCGCCGTTGCTGGTCAGGTGGGCCAGCTGCTGCGGGGCTGTCCAGTACATCCCGGCGAACGGCGGGCGGGAGACCAGCTGACTGTTGAGCCGCACCTCCAGCGTGATGTCCAACCCCCAGGGTTCGGTGCCGGTGTCATCGAGATACCGCAGCGGGGACGGATCACGTACCGGTGGCCGGATACGCGCAGCGCTCAGGGCATCCAGCGGGACCACCCATGGAGAGATCGACGTGGCGAAGGACTTGCCCAGCAACGGTCCGAGCGGGACGTACTCCCAGGACTGGAGGTCACGGGCGGACCAGTCGTTGAGCAGGCACAACCCGAACACGTGGTCGGCGAAGGCGGTGAGCGGGACCGGCCGACCCAGGGCCGACGGTGTTCCGATGACGAAGCCGATTTCGGCCTCGAAGTCCAGTGCGGTCGAGGGACCGAAGGTGACGGTGCCCTCGGGCAGACATCGCTGGCCGCTCGGCCGGGTGACCGGCGTCCCGGAGACCACAACAGTGCCGGCCCGGCCGTGGTAGCCGACCGGCAGATGCCGCCAGTTCGCTGGTAGTGGTGGCTGGCCAGGCCGGAAGATCCGTCCGACGTTGGTCGCATGCTGCTCGCACGAGTAGAAGTCGACGTAGTCGGCGACGGTGAACGGCAGCTGCATCGTGACATCGGTGGCCGGTAGGAGCAGCGGCGCCAGCGCCTCGGCGTGCCGATCGTCGGTCAGCCAGCGGGTGAGGGTGTCCCGCACCGTGGTCCAGGTCTGGCGTCCCGCGGCCAGCAACGCGTCGAGGCTGCCGCTGCGAAAGAGCGCGGCGCGCTCGGGCAGCAGATCCCTGGTGGCTGTAGTGAGGTCGAGGATGGTGTCGCCCACCGCCACCCCGACACGCGGTTGCGGCTCGACCGCGTCGGTGAAGACGCCGTAGGGCAGCGTGTGCAGGCCGAATGGATGGTCGGTCCCCACCCCGGTCCAGGAGGTCACAGTCCTGCTGGTCACCTGGATGGTCCCCGCCCCGACCAGCTCCATGGGTACGCTGGGTCCTCGCAGGCGGTGCCGCCCTCGCCCAGCTCCAGCGGGCGGAAGGTGTCCACCATGACCGCCAGCTCGTCGAAGGACTCCACGCCAAGGCTTCGTTCGACCGCTCCCGGTTGCGGGCCGTGGGCGTGACCGCCGGGATGCAGGGAGATCGAGCCCGGACCGATTCCGCTACCCTTGCCCGCCTCGTAGTCTCCAGCGCAGTAGAACATGACCTCATCGGAATCGAGGTTGGAGTGGTAGTAGGGCACCGGCACCGCTAGCGGGTGGTAGTCGACCTTGCGGGGCACGAAGTTGCAGATCACAAAACCGGTGCCGGCAAAGACCTGGTGCGCGGGCGGCGGCTGGTGGATGCGGCCGGTGATCGGCTCGAAGTCGGCGATGTTGAACGCGTAGGGGTACAGGCAGCCGTCCCAGCCGACCACGTCGAAGGGGTGCCGCGGGTAGGTGTAGACGGTGCCGGCGAGGCCCCCCTTCCCAGTACCGGCACCGCGATGCTTGATCATGACCTCCACGTCGGTGCCCGGAGCCACCTCCGGTGCACCGGGGCCCCGCAGGTCCCGCTCGCAGTACGGCGCGTGCTCCAGGAACTGCCCGAACCGGGACAGGTAGCGCGGCGGCGGGGCGATATGGCTGTTCGCCTCGATGCAGTACGCGCGAAGCGGTTCGTCCGGGTTCGGCACCCACTGGTGAGTGGTGCTGCGCGGTAGCACGACGTAATCGCCCGTCCCGACCTCCAGCGGACCGAAGACCGTCTGCACCGTGGCCGAGCCGGATTCGACATAGATGCACTCGTCGCCGACAGCGTTGCGGTACAGCGGCGAAGCCTCACCCGCGACGACGTAGCAGATCCGCACGTCGGCGTTGCCGAGCACCAGCCGACGCGCAGTCACCGCGTCGTGGCGTTTCCACCCCTGGCTGTCGAACAGGTCGTGTAACCGCAGGTGCCGCGGTAGCAGTGGCTCGTTGGGCACCGTGCTGTGATCGGGCAGGATCCACGGCCGCGCGTCGACGATCGCCGAGGGGATCTGCTCGTGGTACAGCAGCGAGGAGTCTGAGGAGAAGCCCTCTTCCCCCATCAGTTCCTCGCAGTACAGGGAGCCGTCCGGGCGGCGATGCTGGGTGTGTCGCTTGCGCGGGATCGTGCCCGCCTGCCGGTAGAAGGTCATGGCGCTACAGATTGCCGCGGCGGCCCTGCTCGCGCTCGATGGCTTCGAACAGTGCCTTGAAGTTACCCTTGCCGAAGCCCAGCGAGCCGTGCCGCTCGATGAGCTCGAAGAACACCGTCGGCCGGTCCTGCACCGGCTTGGTGAACACCTGCAACAGGTAGCCGTCTTCGTCCGGTCGGCGAGGATGCGCAGCTCACGCAACGTCTGGATAGGCACGCGGGCATCGCCGACCCACTCGCCGAGGGTGTCGTAGTAGGCGTCTGGCGTGTCCAGGAACTCCACACCCCGTTCCCGCATCGCCGTCACGGCGCCGACGATGTCACCGGTCGCCAGCGCGATGTGCTGCACGCCCGGGCCGCCGTGGAACTCCAGGTACTCGTCGATCTGCGAGCGCTTACGACTGACCGCGGGTTCGTTGAGCGGGAACTTGACCCGGTGGTTACCACTGGTCACCACCTTCGACATCAGCGCGGAGTACTTGGTAGCGATGTCGTCGCCGACGAACTCCTTCATGTTCTCAAAACCCATGACCCGGTTGTAGAACGACACCCAGAAATCCATGCGGCCCAGCTCGACGTTGCCCACGCAGTGATCCACAGCCTGGAACAACCAGCGTCCGGGGGTCACCAGCGGCGGCTGTGCAACAAAACCTGGCAGGAACGGGCCGGTGTAGCCGGACCGATCGACCAGGGTGTGCCGGGTGTCGCCATAGGTCGCCAGTGCGGCTCTGCGCACCGTGCCGTGCTCGTCGGTGGCGTCGGCTGGTTCCCCGAGGACGGTCGCGCCCTGCCGGCGGGCGAAGGCGACGGCCCGGTCCACGTCGGGCACCTCGATCGCGAGGTCGCTCACCCCGTCACCGTGCGCCGCGACCCGCCGGGCCAGCGGCGTGGTGGCGTGCACGGGACCGGTCAACACGTATCGGGCCCGGCCGGAGACCAGCACGTACTCCGCTGCGTCCCGGTAGCCCTGCTCTGGACCACGGTAGGCCACGCAGGTCATGCCCAACGCCGTCGAATAGAAGTGTGCGGCCTGCCGTGCGTTACCGACGGCAAACCGAATGTGATCCATGCCGATCACCGGGAACGGATCAGACCCGATGTCGTGTGTGACGCCGCCTATCAAGGCGTCGACATCAGTATTCGTCGACGTCCCGGCAATGCTCAGCATGTTGCTCACAGCGCGAACCTCTCTCCTGTGAGAGTACGCGTCGAACAACTGATTCGGCAGCGCTGGGCCACGTGAACCGAGCCGGGCGCGGCCGACAACGGTGCCATCCTGCTGGTGCCCCGGAACTCAGCGACGCCGCAAACGGCTCTTCGCCCCCACCGCAGCTGGGCACCTGACCGCCGACCACTGGCATATGTAACCCATTGTGCTCACTGTATCTGATCGTGGTAGTCATTATGCCCCGAAAGAGTGATAATTTTGGGGTATTTATGTCGGAGAGTAATAATGTCCTGGTGTGTTTGGGTAGCTCGCGAGAGGGGCATCGTTTACGTGACCGGTGGTCCTGTGAAATTCTTAGCGCGGCGGCGCGAACGTGTCTGCCTGGCACGCATCCAGCGGCGCGCCTGGCAGGTGCAAGACATCCTCGTCAGGTGCGGGCTGAGCCAGATCGGCGCCAGCATTGTCGGCGGCCAATTCTTCTATGTTCCGCATGTGGTCTCGGTAGACCTGGGGTCCCCGGAGAGGCTGAAAATCCGCATTCTGCCGGGCCAGATGCCCGATGACTACGCTGCACACGCCCGGCGGGTCGCGTATAGCCTCGGTGTGACCGATGTCAAGGTGATCCAGCTCGCCGAGCCCCGCATGATCCAGCTGGAACTGCGGCGCTGACCCACTCAGTTGTTGGGCGTCGTTTGTTGGGCGTCGGTGACCTATAGTGCCCCGTGTGCTTAGCCCGGTGACGTCGCCGGCCTTCGCGAATCCGGCATGTCCATCCCCAATTTCACGCGTCGACCTCCGTCCGGTCCCGCTGCACCTGGTCACTCTCGACACGCCCGTCACGCATCCGCACGACCCGCTTGGTGAACCGGGCGACCTCCTCTTCGTGCGTGATGATCACAACCGTACGGCCGGCCTCATTGAGCACCCCGAGCAACCGCATGATCTCAACACTGGACACCGTATCCAGATTGCCCGTGGGCTCATCGGCCAACAGCAACGCAGGATCGTTGATCAACGCCCGGGCGATCGCCACCCGCTGCTGCTCACCACCCGACAGCTCATTGGGCAGGTGCTTGTGCCGCTCACCCAACCCCACCTGCTCCAGCGCCAACCGAGCCGGGTTACGCCGAGACCGCACCCCGGCATAGACCAAAGGAAGCTCCACATTGCGGATCGCGCTGGTCCGCGCGACCAGGTTGAACGACTGGAACACGAACCCGATCCTACGGCTACGGATCCTGGCCAGCCGATTGTCCGACAACCGGCTCACATCGGTGCCATCGAGCAGGTAACGCCCACTGGTCGGGACATCCAGACAACCCAGGATATTCATCAACGTGGTCTTGCCCGAACCCGACGGACCCATGATGGCGACCAGCTCACCATGGTTGATGGTCAGGTCGACACCGTGGAGTACTGGCACCTCGACCTTACCCATCTGGTAGGCCTTGCTGACATCCTCGAGCTGGATCATTCCACTCCTCTATTGCGGATCTTGGTCGAGTGATCGATCATGTAAGCAGCGACTGTGGTTCCTTACCTCCGGTCACCAGGGTGGTGACCGTGATCCGGCTGATCATCGACGCGCGCACCTCTCGAGCACGCTTTTCGATCGTTCGGTAGTAACTGTGCAGTAAACCCCATGTTCCACCGCTTTCCTGTGAGGAGGCTGGAGATGGCAGTTCCACCCACCGGCGGCCGTGACGCTGCGCCCGCGGTCAACTCCGATGCGCCATCCCTGTGCGCAGCGCGGTGAGCGACGATTTACGCATTGTGATGAAAATATGGAATTCGCTGGGAATTCGTTGGATCTGTTGCGCGCAATGCCGATGACCGGCTAGTCCGGAGGGGATGTTCTTGACGGACGGCCTGGTGCCGCGAATCGGGGGAAGGTCAGCACATGAGTTTGGGGGAGGCGCTGCTCATCGCGTTACGCGGTTTGCGCGCCCACCGGCTGCGCTCCGCGCTGACCATGCTCGGCCTCATCATCGGAGTCGCGGCGGTGATCCTCCTGGTCGCCTGCGGCCTAGGGGTGCAGAAATCGGTCGATGCGCGCATCGAACCGGTGGCCAACCTCATCACCATCGTGCCGCATCCCGCCAACATCCCCGGGGGCTCGGCCCCGAAGAATCTGACCGACGCCGACGCCTCCGCGCTGCAGAAGGCGCCCGATGTCGCCACCGTCACCCCAGCCGCCACCGGCACGGCAACGGTCGCGACCAGCACCACCACGTTCCTCTCGGCGACCATCACCGGTACCACGGAAATCTGGGCTGAGACGAACAGCCGAGACCTGCAGGCGGGGTCGTTCTTCGACGAGGCTCAGGTCCGCTCCACCGCGAAGGTGGTGGTTCTGGGTCCTACTATCGCCAGCACACTGTTCGGTGATCCCGCGGCGGCGGTGGGCCAGACGGTCCAGATCAGCCATCAGCCTTTTCGGGTCATCGGTGTGATGCAGTCCTACGGTCAGCAGCTTGACAACACTGCGGTGATGCCGCTGAGCTCCACCCGTCGCTACATCGTCGGCCACGGCATCGGCATTGGCGCCGAACTCGACCAGATCATCGTGCAAGCCCCCCAACAAGCCGCCGTGCCCGCCGCCATGAATGAGGTGACCCGCATCCTCAACGCACGCCACCACATCACGGACCGCCGGTTGCGGGACTTTCAAGTCCAATCTCTGGGACGCCGGCTTCAAACCTTCAACCAGATCGTGCGTATCCTCACCTTGTTCACCCCGGCCGTCGCAGCGATCTCGCTGGTTGTCGGCGGTATCGGAGTCCTGAACATCATGCTGGTCTCGGTCACCGAGCGAACCCGGGAGATCGGGATCCGCAAAGCGATCGGCGCCACCAACCGCGCCATCCTCGAACAGTTCCTCCTCGAGTCCGTCGTCCTGGCCGGCCTCGGTGGCCTCGCCGGCGTCGGTGTCGGGATCGGGCTGTCCTTCTTCGTCGGCGCGATCGCGCCGGCCTTCGACCCCGCCTCCGGCGCCCTGGCTGGGTTCGCTCCGGTCTTGTCTGTCCTGCCCGTCGTGCTGTCATTCGCGATCAGCCTCGCGATCGGGCTCCTCGCCGGCAGCTACCCGGCCTACCGGGCCGCCCGGCTACTCCCGATTCAAGCCCTCAGATACTGATAACACGCGCCGGTAGGGGGTCGATGGACACTCTCCCGACATTCGTTGTGCACCCGACGGTCCGGCCCCGGTCACGTGATCATCGCAGGCTTCCGGTACCCCGTTCCACCTGCCGAAGGCGACTACGGTCGGGCGAAATACCCTAACCTGATCGACGACATGAACCGCGCGAATCTCGCCTTCTCGGTATTCGACGGCGACATCAAAACGGCAGCGAGCCCTGCTACGCCGACCCCCACACCCCGGCCGCGGGCAGCGTCACTGCCGAGAAGGCAGTGGTTGACGCGACCCACCCGGCAGCGACAACAACTTCGCCGACGGCGGCAAGAATGGCCCGGCTGCGCAGGGGCAGGCTGAGTACGCCGCCCGCAACGCCGCCAACCTGGAGTGGTGCGCGCCGGATTCGCCGCGGCCAAGGCGTCACGTGCCAAGGGCGTCATGATCGTGATCCAGGCCGATATGTGGGATCCCACGGCGATTGTGGCCCATTTCGTCGATACCAAGGCCGAACTGGCCCGCCAGTCCATCACCTTCGACGGAAAGGTCGTGCTCGTCAACGGTGACAGTCACAGCTTCGAGGTGGACAAGCCGCTCACCGACGCCGTCACGACCAACGCGGCGGGGCTCGCGGGCCCGAACGTCATCGAGAACTTCACCCGGGTGACGACCTTCGGCGAGGCCCAGAACCACTGGGTGAGCGCCACTATCGACGCGAATGACCCGAACGTGTTCGCCTTCCACCCGCACCTGTCGCCGCGAACATCCCCACCTATACCGCGCCCCCGGTGTCCTGAATAGCGCAAACCGCCATCTGCACGTGCAGAGTTACTTGCGCGAGCGCCCACTCTGCTGGGATGCTTACTTAGCCCAAACGGGCGGAGACGTGCGGGCGGCCGCGTGGGGGGTGGGCGGCCGCCCGCACATCGGTTGGATACCCGGGCTAAGCCGACACGACGACCGCGTAGCCGCCCAGACCGATCAGCCGCTGCCCGGCGATGGTCTCGATCTTGGTGAGCAACGTGGTGACCGCACCCGTCTCTGGATCGAAGTCGACATCGGTGACCGTGCCGAGCTCCATACCCCGCTCGGTGAGTACCCGTTTGCCCAGGATTTCCAGGGCGTTGTCCTCGGCCCGCTGTTCCACGTCGTCGCGGGCCGGCCGGATCACGGCGTCGGTGGCGACCGTCACCGCGTCGGGCCCGAAGCCCTGCACGTCGTCCCAGGCGAGCAGGGTGCCGGTCCCGCTGACTTTGCCCAATCGCAGCAATGCCACTCTGGCCGGGCCGGGCAGTACGACGAAGCCGTCCACCCTGGCCACCCGGGTTGCAGTGGCGGTGCTCACCACATCGCGCTTGCGTGCCTGGCTGAACAGCATCAGCTGGTCCCCTCGCGTAACCGGGCCCGGAAGGCGTCCACAGCGGCACCGAACCCGGCGAGATCCTCGGAGACGAACTCGGTGGCGGCCGCGGGAACGATGAGGTTCTCGCCGGAGACCGCCATGGTGTCGGGCAGGGGGATGAGCACCCGCCGTCCCGCCGTGCCTAGCGCCTCGCTGGCTTCCACCTCGTAGCCCACCACGTCCAGGCTGGCTCCGCCGTGCAGCACGACGTCCACCACGCGCCCGAGATCCCGCCCGTTGTCGGTGAGTACCCGATCTTCCAACACGTCTGCTTTGCGTGCTTGCTTGCGGGGCGCGAGATCCTTGGCTGCGATCAGCACGGTCTCGTCAGGCACCATCACCGCGTCCCGGCCTACCCCGTGCACGCTGGCCCAGGGCAGCGAATCCTTACGGGACCGGCTGAACAGCCCCGGATTGCGCAGGGTGAAACCGGCGATCCGACCACCGGTGCGTTCGAAGACGATGTCCTTGATCTCGGCGACCAGTTCGCCGCCCAGGGTGACCACCGGACGGCCCGCCAACTCACTGGCTCGCAGCAGCAACGTGGGCGTCGGTGTAGTCACCGTGGGTCACCTCGGCCGGGATCGCCAAGCCCGATCACACCGCCGCGCCGCCTCCTGCGCTGGACCACGACAGCAAGCACAGTCAACGCCGCAATGATGGCAAGCGCGACGATCACCCAGCCCCACCAGTCCATCCCCCACCTCCGCACGGTTCCGGGCCCAGGCGCTTCTTTCGCGCACAGTAACGCCAAGGGTGCTCGCTCGCTCGCTGCGACCTCACCGGGTGGGGGTAAAGTCCGTTTCACCGCGCGGGAACCGGATTCGCCCCACGCGCGTTGAACCCGGTGACAGCCTGCAATGTCCCACCAGGAGGAACACGGTGCGCTCCACCAGCAACCCTGCATTCCGCAATCTTCCGGTGGGAGGTGGCGGTTACGCGGGCTTCAACTCGGCCCCCGCAAGCTTCCCGGGCGCTCGACCAGGTTATGGCGGCGCTCTTCCGACCACGAGCCGACCGATGACCGTCGATGACGTGGTCACCAAGACCGGCATCACCCTGGCAGTGCTGATAGCCACTGGGGCGGTCACCTACTTCAGCGGATTGTGGGCACTGGCCCTTCCAGCGGCGCTGATCGGCTTCGTCCTTGCGCTGGTGGTCATCTTCAAGAAGGTGGTCAGCCCGCCGCTGATCCTGGCTTACGCCGCTGTCGAGGGTGTCTTCCTCGGTGGGATCAGCGGTGTGATCGGTAGGACGGTCGAACGCCTCACCGGTAGTGGTTCCCTCGTGCTGGAGGCGATCACCGGCACAGTGCTGGTGTTCGCCGGGATGCTGGTGGTTTACAAGACCGGGGCGGTGAAGGTCACCCCGCGATTCACCAAGTGGATCACCGGCGCCCTGATCGGGGTCGTCGGTCTGATGCTGGTGAATCTCATCGCCAACTTCTTCATCCCCGGTGGTCTCGGTCTGCGAGACGGCGGTCCGCTGGCGATCGTTTTCAGTCTCGTCGTCATCGGGATCGCGGCGTTCAGCCTCCTGCTCGACTTCGACGCCGCCGACGAGGCGATCAGGGCCGGTGCACCGGAGAAGACCGCCTGGTACATCGCCTTCGGTCTCACAGTGACCCTGGTGTGGCTGTACCTGGAGATCCTGCGACTGCTGTCCTACTTCCAAGGCGAGTAGCCCTCCCCGTGAGCCGGGCCCGCCGGTCCACCACGGACCGGCGGGCCCGGATTGCCTTCGGGGGTTCTATCCCGAGGAGTGCCGCGCACAGCGCGGGCAGCAGCACCACGCAGGCGGCCTCGTACCCGGCGTTCGAAGGGTGGTAGCCGTCCCGGCTGAACAGGACATCGGGTTGGCTGCGGAAGTCCCGGGCAAGCAGTGCGGCGAGCGGTACCGGTACGCCGCCTGCCCGGCTCACCGCGTCGCGCTGAAGGCGGGCGAGTGCCAGGCTGGACCTGTGGGCAATGGCTCGCAACGGTTGCGGGATCGGACGGATCGTGCCGAGATCCGGGCAGGTGCCGACGACCACGGTCGTCCCCGCTGCCCGCAGCCTCGATACCGTCTCACCGAGCAGCCTCGCGGACTCCCACGGCGGGATCCGCCGAGTCACGTCATTGGCGCCGATCATGATCAGCGTCACGTGCGGCGGCTCGATCAGGGCGGCGTCGACCTGACCATCCAGCCGGCGGCTCGTGCATCCGCAGATCGCCAGGGTGTCCAGCTGAACGGCGCGACCGGTCTCCTTCGCCAGTCCGCGGGCCAGTATCACCCCGGGCAGTTGCTCGGGTCGATCGACGCCGAGTCCAGCCGCCGTGGAATCGCCCAGAATCATCAGACGTAGCACTGCGATCCGATGCATATCCTCGGCAGGAGGTGTCGGCGAGTACGGGCCGGTGTCGTCCGGCAGGTATACCCCATCCGCGCGGAGGGGCAACCAGCCCGGGATCCTGATGTCGCGGCGAGCCCGCCGTCCCTGCTGGCTGAGCACCCCGTAGGCAGCACCGACCGTCGCGCCGGTAGCACCGACCACGACGGCCGTCGTTCTTAACAGAGGTTGCACTGCTTCGACCTCCTCGACGCCGCGCTGCGCAGAGTGCCTCATACTCTCTCTGATATACGCCTGAAGGTTCTGGTATACGTCTGAAGCTCGGCTGTGCGCGAGCGTGATCCTCCCCACCCCGCCAGGAGACCCCGGTGCACTACGCCGAGCACATCATGGATCTGGTCGGCAATACCCCGCTGGTGCGGTTGAACGCCGTCGCCCGGGATGTCGCGCCGCTGGTCTTGGCGAAGGTGGAATATCTCAACCCGGGCGGCAGCGTCAAAGATCGGATCGCGCTGCGGATGATCGAGGCGGCGGAGCGGTCCGGTGCGCTCCAGCCGGGTGGCACCATCGTGGAGCCGACGTCAGGAAATACCGGCGTCGGGCTGGCGATCGTTGCCCAGCGTAGGGGGTATCGCTGCCTTTTCGTCTGCCCCGACAAGGTCGGGCAGGACAAACGCGACGTGCTCAAGGCCTACGGTGCCGACGTCGTCGTGTGCCCTACCGCGGTCGCCGTCGATCATCCGGACTCGTATTACGCGGTGTCCGACCGGCTGGTCAAGGAGATCGACGGGGCGTGGAAGCCCGACCAGTACTCCAATCCGGAGAACCCGGCCAGCCATTATCACAGCACCGGGCCGGAGTTGTGGGCGCAAACCCAGGGGCGGATCACACACTTCGTGGCCGGCATCGGCACCGGTGGGACGATCTCCGGGACTGGGCGCTACCTCAAGGAGGTCAGCGACGGCCGGGTGCGGATCGTCGGGATCGATCCGGAGGGCTCGGTGTACTCCGGCGGCAGCGGCCGGCCCTACCTGGTGGAAGGCGTCGGGGAGGACTTCTGGCCCCGCGCTTATGACCAGGAGCTCTGCGACGAGGTCGTCCCTGTCTCGGATACCGACTCCTTCACGATGACCCGGCGGCTGGCCCGGGAGGAGGGATTGCTGCTGGGGGGATCCGGTGGGATGGCTGTGGTGGGTGCGCTACGGGTGGCAGGCCGGGTCGACTCCGACTCGGTGATCGTGGTGTTGCTGCCCGACGGCGGCCGCGGCTATCTGGGCAAGGTCTTCAACGACGCCTGGATGGCTACCTACGGTTTCCTGCCCCCGGACTCCTCCGGAGCGACGGTTGCCGATGTGCTGGTCGGCAAGGATGGCGCCTTGCCCAAGTTGGTGCACACCCATCCGAACGAGACGGTGGCCGAGGCCGTGATGATTCTGCGCGAGTTCGGGGTCTCGCAGCTACCCGTGGTCGCCGCCGAGCCGCCGGTGATGGCGGCCGAGGTGATCGGCGCGGTCAGTGAGCGCACCCTGCTGCAAGCCTTGTTCGCCGGTGCTGCGCAACTCGCCGACCGGATCGAGGCGCACATGGCCGCTCCGTTACCGACGATCGGCGGGGGAGAGTCGATCGGGTCCTTGATGCAGGCACTGGCCGACGCAGACGGCGCCATGGTCCTGATCGATGGCAAACCGGCAGGGGTGGTCACCCGTCAAGACGTGCTGGGGTTCTTGGCCGGGGGCTGAGGACAGATCGAGCGGATCCGCTAGAGAAGACCATCGGGAACGGTCGTTCCGGTCGGCGGCGCAACCGAAGATCGCAGCGATCACCGACCACAGTAGGCTGGTGGAGTGACAGGTTTCGCCACCCGCGCGATCCATGCTGGGCAGGACCCGGATCCGCAGACCGGTTCGGTGGTCGTGCCGATCCACGCCACATCCACCTTCGCCCAGGATGGTGTGGGCGGGTTGCGTGACGGGTACGAGTACGCCCGCACCGGCAATCCCACCCGCACCGCGCTGGAGGCCTGTCTGGCCGCGCTGGAGAACGGGCGCCATGGACGGGCCTTCGCGTCTGGCATGGCGGCCAGCGACGTGCTGCTGCGCGCCACCTGCCGGCCGGGTGATCACGTCGTCATCCCCGACGACGCCTACGGTGGCACGTTCCGGCTGATCGACAAGGTGTTCCGGCACTGGGGGATCGAGCACACCGCCGTCGCGCAGTCCGATCTCGATGCTGTCCGGGCCGCGATGCGTCCCACCACCCGGCTGGTCTGGTGCGAAACGCCCACCAACCCGCTGCTCACCATCGCTGACATCGCGGGGCTGGCAGGTATCGCACACGACGCCGGGGCCCGGCTAGTGGTGGACAACACGTTCGCCACCCCTTACTTGCAGACCCCCCTCAGGCTCGGCGCGGACGTGGCGCTGCACTCGACCACCAAATACCTCGGTGGGCACTCCGATGTCATCGGGGGAGCGCTGATCACCGATGACGCCGAGTTGGACGAGCAGGTGGCCTTCCTGCAGAACGGCGCAGGTGCGGTGCCCGGGCCGTTTGACGCCTGGCTGACCCTGCGCGGGATCAAGACACTGGCGGTGCGCATGGAGCGCCACTGCGACAACGCCGAGCGGGTTGCTGCGGTGCTGCAGGCGCACCCAGCGGTCACCGGCGTCCGTTACCCCGGCTTGGATACCCATCCCGGCCACGAGGTGGCCACCAAGCAGATGCGCAGATTCGGTGGGATGGTCTCATTCACCGTCCGGGGGGGCGCTGCGGTGGCATTGGCGGTGTGTTCCCGGACCCGGGTGTTCACCTTGGCCGAGTCGCTGGGTGGGGTGGAGTCGCTCATCGAGCACCCCGGACGCATGACGCATGCCTCCACCACGGGAACGCAGCTGGAGGTGCCTGCGGAGCTGATCCGGCTGTCGGTAGGTATCGAGGACGCTGAGGACCTCATCGACGACATCCTTGCCGCGCTCGAATAGCGCGCCATTCCATCCGCTGTCCCAGTCATCCAGCGCTTTCAGCCACCCTGGCTGTTCCGTCACCTAATATTTTCACCGGCGACGGCGGGAGCTGTTTGGGCGACGGGGGAGCCACCGGTAGGTCGGCGCTGTTGAGGCATCCCCCGATGAGCTGCACACCACCAGGCACCTGCACGTAGCTACCCGGTTCGGCGCAGCCCGCTCGATCGGCCGTGAAGACAGCGGCGCCGGCAAGCAACGCGGCCACCCCAGCCGTGACCACGACCGGCATCCAGCGGCGGGTCATCCCACCTCCTCAGGCTCACCTCGACCTTACCCGCACCGCGCTCCGGGTAGCTGTCACGCCGCTGTCACACCGTTGGCGATAGGGCACTCACAGGGGCTAGCGGGATCGTCGCTGACCTGGAGCTGGTCGAGGTCGAAAAGATCAGAGCTGCCTTAAGAGACACCGCATTGCGTCGTGCGGTGCACTCATCCGGCACGGTCTGAGTGCGGGCGGCCGGTTTCTGGCCCTGCGGGGAGGTGTCAGCCCCGAAAGGGTTCAGCCTTGACGACGGCGACGGTCATCAATCCGCCATTGGGCAGCTCGTAATGGCGGTCCTCGCCCTCGCGGGCGCCGATGATCGCCTTGCCCAGCGGGGAGTTAGGTGAGTAGACCTCCAGGTCGCCGTGTGCGCCTTCCTCCAGCGAGCCGAGCAGGAAGGTCTCGGTTTCGTCGTCGTTCTCATAACGCACCGTGACGACCATTCCGGGCCCGGCGATCCCGGCCTCGGCGAAGGCCTCGCCGACCTTGGCGACTCGCAGCAGCTCCTGAAGTTGGCGGATCCGTGCCTCGAGCTGGGCCTGCTCCTCGCGCGCGGCGTGATAACCGCCGTTCTCCTTGAGATCGCCCTCCTCGCGGGCGTCGTTGATCTTCGCGGCAATGACTGGGCGGTTCCCGACCAGCTCGTCGAGCTCCTGCTTGAGCCGGTCATAGGATTCCTGGGTCAACCAGGCTACCTGGGTCTCGCTCACAGTCATCACTCCTCCTTGATCCGGCATCCGCTACCGCGGGGCGGACCGAACCGAGCCGCTGGCAGGGCTGCCAGCGGCCGGAACGGAAAAACACGGCCCTGCCCCGGGGCCGTGCGCGTCCTCCACGGTAACACGAGGTGTCCGGCTCGGCCTCAGCCTTATGGGTGATGGAGTCCGGATTGTGCCTGCTCAGCAGGGCTTTTGAGTCAGTATTTCGGGGCTGGAACTAGGTAGGCGGGCACCTGAAGCGAACATCCGTAGACGTCAGCGGTGACCGGTGGCCGCGACGTGTGTACCACGGTGGACAGCACAATCGGACCAGCCGACGGCGGGACGTAGACCTCCCTGCGCCCGGTCTCCTCGCCGTCTCGGGACCGGGCGCGGACGATACACACGGCAGGATGCGAGGGGTCGTCCCGAATCACGTTGAGTCGCAGTTGTACTGCGTTACCGGGCAGCAGGCTGAAGCCCACCGCCTCGCCCTGTATCGGCGTGGTGCCGAGGTTGCGGTAGCCGACCACCGCCACCGCCACGCCGGCGAGCGTCGCGAGCGTCAGCCCTAGAGCCATGGCCCAGCGGCGGCTACCGACCCCCCGCCGTCCGTAGCGACCTTCGGGAAGCCAACCAGCGGTCACGGCGTTGCACCTCCTCGATGGGACACCTACCCGACGGATCTGTCGGCCCGGCAGGAACAATGGTCCACGTAGTGGGGTCCGCATCCAGGAGGTCCCACGCGTGGTCCTCGTGAATGTCTCCGGCGGAAGGATGAGTTGGCGTCGATGGCTGAGCAGCTGCGAATGATGGCGGTGCACGCGCATCCCGATGACGAGTCGAGCAAGGGTGCCGCCACGATGGCTCGGTACGTCGCCGATGGTCACGACGTGATGGTCGTCACCTGCACCGGCGGGGAACGTGGGAGCATCCTGAACCCGTCGTTCGAGCCGGCCGACCTGGTTGAGCATCCGGCGCAGATGAGCGCGGTCCGCCGTCAGGAGATGGCCCGCGCGGCCCAGATCCTGGGTGTGCAACACCGCTGGCTGGGTTACATCGATTCCGGGCTACCCGAGGGGGACCCGAAGCCGCCGCTGCCAGACGGGTGCTTCGCGGTGGTGCCGCTGGAGGGTCCCAGCCGAGATCTGGTCCGATTGATACGCGAGTTCCGGCCGCACGTGGTGGTGACCTATGACGAGAAGGGCGGCTACCCGCACCCGGACCACATCCGTTGCCACGAGGTGTCGGTGGTCGCGTTCGACGCCGCAGGTGACCCGGAGCGTTTCCCCGGCGCGGGCCCGCCGTGGCAACCGCTGAAGCTCTACTACATGCACGGCTTCTCCCGTAAACGGATGCAGTTGATGCATGACGCGCTGCTCGCGACCGGGGCGGAGTCGCCCTTCGGCGAGTGGCTGGCGAAATGGGATCCGGCAGGGCCGGACATCCTGGACCGGGTGACCACCCGGGTGCAGTGTGGCGAGTACTTTCCGGTGCGCGACGAGGCGTTGCGGGCGCATGCGACCCAGATCGATCCGACGAGCCGGTGGTTCGCGGTACCGCATGCACTGCAGGTGCAGCTGTGGCCCACTGAGGAGTACGAGCTGGCTCGTTCGCTGGTCGATACCACGCTGCCCGAAGACGACCTGTTCTCCGGCGTCCGGGAGCGAGTGCACGCATGACCCTGCTGCTGCCTGCGGGCTTCTCGACGCCCACCGGCGTTACCGCGATAACCGGGTTCGGGCTGGTTGTGCCTCCTACGCCAGAGCCGGATCCTGGTGGGCAGGGCGAGGACTTCGGCAAGGCCGCGCCGGTCGCTCTGGTGGTGCTGCTGCTGTTCTTCCTGGCCGTGGCCCTGCTGGTGCGTTCGATGAACAAACACCTACGCCGGGTCCCGAAGTCTTTCGACGACCCCCCTCGTGAGTGAGTAACAGCGTTCTGGCACTGAACGCCACTCACGAGTGGGTACGGGCGGTTCCGCTCTGCCGCCCGGGCCAGGGAGGATGGCCGGATGGCGAACCAGCTCGCGAGTTCCACCAGCCCATACCTACTACAACATGCCACCAACCCGGTCGACTGGTGGCCGTGGTGTGACGAGGCGTTCGCGGAGGCGGCGCAGCGTAACGTTCCCGTGCTGCTGTCCATCGGCTACGCCGCGTGCCACTGGTGCCACGTGATGGCGCATGAGTCCTTTGAGAACGCGGACATCGCAAGGGTGATGAACGCCGACTTCGTCAACGTCAAGGTCGACCGGGAGGAACGTCCCGACGTCGACGCCATCTACATGGAGGCTACCCAGGCCATGACCGGCCAGGGGGGTTGGCCGATGACCTGCTTCCTCACCCCCACCGGCGATCCGTTCCACTGCGGCACCTACTACCCGCCGTCTGCCCGACACGGTTTGCCCGGCTTCCCCGATCTGCTCGTCGCCGTTCGCCAGTCCTGGACCGATCGTGGCGCGCAGGTCAAGGATGCAGCCAGGCGCATCGCCAAGCAGCTCGCCGTACGGGCCGCACCGCTGGCCGAGTCCGCAGTGGACGATCAGGTGCTCGCCGCCGCCGTCGACAAGCTGGCCGCCGAGTTCGATCACGAGCATGCTGGGTTCGGGGATGCCCCGAAGTTCCCGCCCTCGATGCTGTTGGAGTTCTTGCTCCGGCACCACGAGAGGACCGGTTCGGAGACGGCCCTGTCGATGGCCGGGCGCACGTGTGAGGTGATGGCCCGCGGTGGGATGTATGACCAGCTCGCCGGTGGGTTCGCGCGCTACTGCGTCGACGCTGCCTGGGTGGTGCCGCATTTCGAGAAGATGCTCTACGACAACGCGCTGCTGTTACGCGCATACACCCACCTGGCCCGGTTGACTGGATCGGCGATCGCCCGGCGGGTAGCCGAGCAGACAGCGACGTTCCTGCTCGACGAGCTGGGCACCGCGCAGGGTGGCTTTGCAGCGTCGCTGGACGCCGACACCGCGGGCAAGGAGGGCGCCACCTACGTGTGGACGCCGGAGCAGCTCATCGAGGTGCTGGGCCCTGCGGACGGTCGATGGGCGGCGGAGCTGTTGAAGGTGAGCCCAGCCGGGACGTTCGAGCACGGTACGTCGGTGTTGCAGTTGCCCGCCGAGCCCGATGATCCCGACCGCTGGGAGCGGGTGCGCGCCGCGCTGTTCGCTGCCCGCGCGGCCCGCCCGCAGCCTGCCCGGGACGACAAGGTGGTCACCGAGTGGAACGGGATGGCGATCACTACCTTGGCCGAGGCGGGCGGTGCGCTGGACCGTCCGGAGTGGATTGCTGCGGCGACCGCCGCAGCGGAGCTGATGCTGGGCACGCACATGGTCGATGGCCGGCTACGGCGCAGCTCCCGCGACGGTGTGGTGGGACAGGCGGCCGGGGTGTTGGCCGACCACGCCTGGCTGGTCGAGGGTCTGCTCGCGCTGCACCAGGTCACCGGTGCGGACCGCTGGCTGCGGGCGGCGCTATCGGTGCTGGAGCTGGCCCAGAAACATTTCGCCGACCCTGACCACGCGGGGGCTTGGTTCGACACTGCTGCCGATGCCGAGACACTGTTTCGACGCCCCACCAACTCGACCGACAACGCTACCCCAGCGGGTGCGTCGGCGTTGGCCGCCGCGCTGGTCACCGCCTCGGCGCTGACCGGGTCGGACTCCTACCGCGCGGCGGCTGAGGCTGCGGTGGCCCGGGCCGGAGTGGTGCCGGCGAAGGCACCGCAGGCTGCCGGGCACTGGCTGACCACCGCCGAGGCGCTGGCACACGGGCCGGTGCAGATCGCCGTGATCGGCCCTGCCGGGGATGCGGGCCGTGCGGCGCTGGAGGCCCGAGCTCGATGGGCCGCGCCCGGCGGAGCGGTGGTGCTGGCCGGGGAGCCGGGTGCGGATGCCCCGATGCTCGCCGGGCGGGACCTGGTGGCGGGCGTCTCAGCAGCCTACGTCTGCCACGGTTTTGTCTGTGACCGCCCGGTGACCACACCCGAAGATCTGCACAGCCAGCTGTGCCACGGCTGACGGAGGCGGTTGTCACCGGCTTAGCGCTGCTGACCGGCTACCCGCTGGTGCCAGCCGCGGGTAGCCGGACGATCCGGCGCGCCACGCCGTGACCCACCTGCCAGGCCCGGCCAGCGCCGTTCGCGGTGGGCGTAGCTGATTCGCTCGCCTCTGCAACGTTGGTAATGCTGTAATTGCTGCATCAGATGGAGGGATCGAGAGGACGACGACATGATGGGACGGGGACGTCCGCACGGGGTGCGCTCCGGTGGTCGGTGGCACGGGCGGGGTGGTTGGCAGCAGGCTGATCTCCCGCCTGCCGAGGACGCCAAAGCCTGGTTCGCGGGGCGGTTGCCGGATGGCTGGTTCACTGGTGAGGTCGATGTCACCGTGGACCGCGAAGAGATTCTCGTGGTGGGTGGGCTGCCGGCATTGGACGAGCAGTTCACCGACGACGCCGAGCGCGCCGCGGCAGAGACGGGTCGGATCAGCCGGTTTCGGGAGGACTCCCGCGACGAGCGGGTCGAGATCGCTCGGCAGGCCGAGCATCGCTACCGGCGCAAGGTGGCCTGGGGTGCCCGGTTGGGTGGTACCGAGGAGATGTTCACCACCCTGTCGGTGCCGGTGATGACCCGGCTGCGGCAGCCCGAGCGCCTGGTGCTCGACACCCTGGTCGACGCCGGGGTGGCACGCTCCCGTTCGGAGGCACTGGCCTGGGCGGTGCGGCTGGTCGGCGAGCATGCCCAGCAATGGCTCGGCGAGCTGCAGCAGGCCATGGCCACCGTCGACGAGCTGCGCGCGCGTGGCCCCGAGCTTTAGGCAGGCGTCGAGACGCCACGGCGAGATCGTGCCACGGTGGCCTGGCAGATGCGGCAGCATGGTTGCCAGGTAGCCCGACGGCAGTGAGGACACGATGAGCCAGCAGCAGTGGACGGCGGTCGACGACTACATCACCCGCACGCTCGTCGAATCCGACGACGCTTTGGACGCCGCGCTCGCGGCCAGTGAGGCGGCCGGCCTGCCGGCCATCGCCGTCTCGCGCGCGCAGGGCAAGCTGCTCAACCTGCTCGCCAGGCTGGCCAACGCGCGCCGGATCCTCGAAATCGGCACGCTCGGCGGGTACAGCACGATCTGGCTGGCCAGGGCGCTCCCACCGGGCGGCCGTCTGATCACTTTGGAATACCAGCCCAAGCACGCCGAGGTGGCGCGGGTCAACATCGCCAGGGCCGGCCTCGCCGACCTGGTGGACGTGCGGGTCGGAGCGGCGCTGGACACCCTGCCGGGGCTGTCCGCAGACCTCGACGACGAGCACGCCGACCCGTTCGATCTGGTGTTCATCGACGCGGACAAGCAGTACCTCCCCGAGTACTTCACCTGGTCGGTGCGGCTCACCCGGCCCGGTGGCGTGATCATCGTGGACAACGTGGTGCGCGAAGGGGCTGTGCTCAACGCGCACAGCGAGCACCCCGACGTGCAGGGCGCGCGGCGGCTCAACGACGTGATGGCCGCCGATCCCATGGTGAGCGCGACGGTCATCCAGACCGTGGGCGTCAAGGGTTACGACGGTTTCGCCCTCGCGATCGTCGGGGAGTCCAAGCCCGCGGCACCATAGGTCGTGCCCTCCGGCGCCGGGCGTAACCTTCCCGACTTGTGAGGTTGCAGGACCTTGTCTATGCCGTCTATGAGCGTCGCCTGGCTCGCCGGCTCGGCATCGCCAACCGTCCCCGCCACGTAGCGGTGATCATGGACGGCAACCGGCGCTGGGCCAAGGAGGCCGGGTTCGCCGACGTCAGCGACGGCCACCGGGTTGGTGCCGCCAAGCTGGTCGAACTGCTCGGCTGGTGTCGCGAGAGCGGTGTCGAGATCGCGACGTTCTGGCTGCTGTCCCCGGACAACCTGCGCAACAGGCCTCCCGACGAGTTGGCACCGTTGCTGGAGATCATCGCCGATGTCGTCGACAAGCTGTGCGCGCCGGACACACTCTGGCGAGTACGGGTGGTCGGTGCGCTGGACTTGCTGCCGCCGGAGATGGCGCAGCGGTTGACCAGCGCGGCGGCGCGGACCCGGGATCGGCCTGGGTTGGCGGTGAATGTCGCGGTGGGCTACGGCGGCCGCCAGGAGATCGCCGACGCGTTGCGCAAACTGCTGCTCAAGCACGCCGAGGCCGGGACGACCATGGAGGAACTCGCCGAGGTGCTCGACGTCGAGCAGATCGCCGAGCACCTCTACACCTCGGGCCAGCCCGATCCAGACCTGGTCATCCGCACTTCGGGGGAGCAGCGGCTGTCGGGTTTCCTGCTCTGGCAGTCGGCGCATTCAGAGTTCTGGTTCTGTGACGCCTACTGGCCGGCTTTCCGCAAGGTGGACTTCCTGCGCGCGCTGCGCGACTACGCCGCTCGGCACCGCCGGTTCGGGTCGTGAGTGCGTAACAGCGTTATGGCACTCAATCCCACTCACGAGATACTCATGCCCATGAGTATCATTCGCGAGTTCCTGCTCCTGGGCCTGAGGTTCGACCGACTCGTCGAGGGCTTCGTCGATGCCTACACCGGCGATCCGGCATTGTGCAGGCAGGTGGACAACGAGCCTCGGCCGGATCCCGCGGTGCTGGCTCGCCGGGCGGCCCAGTTGCGATCTGAGTTACCGGCCACCGGATTGCCGGAGCCGCGGGCCCGTTTCCTGGATGCCCACCTGACGGCCTTGGAGTGCAGCGGGCGCGTGCTGGCCGGGCAGCAGGTCGGGTTCGTGGCGGAGGTGGCGGCATACTTCGACGTCGTGATCGAGCCGGGGGATCCTGAGGTTTACCGTCAGGCCCATGCTGAGATCGACCGGCTGCTACCGGGTGACGGTCCGCTGGCCGATCGGTTGGCCGCCTACCGGGCTCGTGACGAGATCGCGCCGGAGCGGTTGGAAACCGCCGTGCAGGCGCTGTCCAGCGCGCTGCGGGATCGGGTCCGGGCGGGCTTCGGGCTGCCCGCGCAGGAGTCAGTGCACTACGAGGTGGTCACCGACAAGCCGTGGAGCGGGTTCAACTACTACCTCGGTGATTTCTGCTCCCGGGTGGCCATCAACGCAGATCTCGGGCACCGGATGGCCAACCTGCCGCATCTGGTCGCGCACGAGTCCTACCCGGGGCACCACACCGAGCATTGCCGCAAGGAGGCCGGCCTGGTGCGGACGCAGCACCAGGCCGAGCAGACGATCTTCCTGGTGAACACCCCGCAGTGCCTCATGGCTGAGGGCCTGGCCGATCTCGGGCTGCGGGCCGCGGTCGGTCCCGGATGGGGTCCGTGGGCTGCGGAGACCCTCGATGACCTGGGGCTGCGGATGGACGGTGAACTCGCCGAGGGCCTCGAGGCTGCTGCGTCGGGTTTGCTCGGTGTCCGCCAGGACGCCGCGCTCATGTTGCACGATCAGGGCGCTGATCCGGCGGAGGTGCTGGCCTACTTGCGGCGATGGCTTTTGGTCCCCGAACCGCGAGCCAAGCAGATGCTGCGGTTTCTCTCCGATCCGCTGTGGCGCGCCTACACCACCACCTACGTAGAGGGTTACCGGCTGCTGCGCACCTGGCTGGAAGCCCGCCCGCCGGTGCAGCCATTGAGCCAGCGCTACCTGCGGTTACTCGATGAGCCGTTGATCCCGTCGGTGGTGCGCGCCGAGCTGGCCGGGGGCTGAGTTCTCTGCTCTCAGCGCCGACACGGGCGATTCACCTGGGTGGACATCTGCCACAAACGGTCATGCACCGGTACCGTGCGGTGGCAGCGGGACGTGCTGGACGCGTCTCGCCACGGGAGGCCCTGATCGTGGCTGTTGTCGATCGGGCGGGTAAACCGCCCACGGCGCGCACGGGGGGGCCGGCACCCGGCCCTCGTGGTCGGTTCCGCTGAGCCTAACCGGGGCGCTGCGGAATCGATCGACCAGAGGCCAGCCGGCCCACCGAGTAGCGAGCGCGGGTGCCGCGCACGCCAGGGAGCTGCCGTGGTCGCCTCTCGCTCGCCACACTCCATCGTTCCGGGGCTGCGTACATACGTGCTCGATACGTCAGTCTTACTGTCCGATCCCTGGGCACTCAGCCGATTCGACGAGCACGAGGTGGTGCTCCCACTGGTGGTCATCGGGGAATTGGAGGGCAAGCGGCATCACTCGGAGCTGGGTTGGTTCGCCCGAGAAGCACTGCGGCTGCTGGACGATCTTCGGGTTGCATACGGCCGGCTGGATATGCCAGTTCCGATCGGCGAGCTGGGCGGCATCTTACGCGTCGAGCTGAACCATTGTGATCCATCGGTGCTGCCTGCCGGATTCCGGACCGACAGCAACGACTCTCGCATCCTGGCCTGCGCGCTGAACCTGGTCGCCGACGGTCGCGACGTGACGCTCGTCACCAAGGATATGCCACTGCGGGTCAAGGCCGGCGCGGTCGGGTTGGCCGCCGACGAGTACCGCGCGCAGGATGTGGTGCCGTCGGGGTGGAACGGGATGAGCGACGTCGAGGTCGGGCCCGCAGTGCTCGAGGAGCTCTACAAGGAGGGGATCGCCGATCTCACCGGGCACCCGGAGGTTGCCGGCCTGCCCTGTCACACCGGCTTGCGGCTGCTGGCGGGAACAGCGACCGCGCTGGGTCGGATCACCGCGGACAAGCGCGTCCGGCTGGTCCGCGGTGAGCGCGAGGCGTTCGGTCTGCGCGGCCGCTCGGCTGAGCAGCGCATCGCACTGGATCTGCTGCTCGATCCCGGCGTGGGCATCGTGTCACTCGGCGGCCGGGCCGGTACCGGCAAGTCGGCGCTCGCGCTGTGTGCGGGCTTGGAGGCCGTGATGGAGCGCGGCGCGCACCGGCGGGTCATTGTCTTCCGGCCGCTCTACGCCGTGGGTGGCCAGGAACTGGGTTACCTGCCCGGCAGCGAGAACGAGAAGATGCAGCCTTGGGCGCAGGCGGTGTTCGACACCCTCGGCGCGATCGCCTCGCCGGACGTCATCGACGAGGTGATAGACCGCGGGATGCTCGAGGTGATGCCGTTGACCCACATCCGCGGTCGGTCCCTGCACGATAGCTTCGTGGTCGTCGACGAGGCGCAGTCCCTGGAGCGCAACGTGTTGCTCACGGTGCTGTCCCGGCTGGGCACCGGATCGCGGGTCGTGCTCACCCACGACGTCGCGCAGCGGGACAATCTGCGGGTGGGCCGGCATGACGGGGTGGCCGCGGTGATCGAGAAGCTCAAGGGGCACCCGCTGTTCGCCCACATCACCCTCACCCGCTCGGAGCGCTCGCCGATCGCAGCGCTGGTCACCGAGATGCTGGAGGACTACGCGCACTGACTGGTTCGGCCGCTCGTCAAGAGCTACCAACCCGCATTCGTGGTGTCTTGAAGAGCGGTCGACCGGACACCGCTGCCGACAACGTATCGGGCTCTTTTGTGTTCTCCGCGTTCTGGGGCAGCTCGCAGTAAGCTCGGCCGGCATTATTTCAGTTTGTTCCCAGAACGTGGAGAAAGGGCCATGCTCAGCGTGTCGAGAGCATTTTTCAGTTGCTCGGGGGTGAGGGTGCCGTTCTCAAGGTGACCACGCTCGCGCACCACCTCGTGAATGGTGCGCCGCTGGAGCAGCGCTTGTTTGGCAATCGCGGCCGCCTCCTCGTAGCCGAGGTAGCGGTTGAGTGAGGTCACGATGGCGGGGGAGGACTCGGCGTACTCGCGGCAGCGCGCCACGTCGGCTTCGGCGCCCTCGATGACCTTGTCGGCGAGCAATCGGGCCGCTGCGGCGAGCAGCCGCGCGGACTCCAGCACGTTGCGCGCCATCACCGGCATCATCACGTTGAGCTCCAGGTTGCCCTGCGAACCGGAGAACGCCACGCAGGCGTCGTTGCCCATCACCTGTGCCGCCACCATCATGGTGGCCTCGCAGATCACCGGGTTGACCTTGCCCGGCATGATCGACGAGCCGGGCTGTAGATCGGGTAGCCGTAGCTCGGCCAAGCCGGTGCGAGGTCCAGAACCCAGCCACCGGATGTCGTTGGCGATCTTGAAAAGGGAGACGGCGACGGTGCGCAGCACGCCGGAGCACTCCACCAGGCCGTCGCGAGCAGCCTGCGCCTCGATGTGGTCACAGGCCTCGGTGAGCACGTCCAACCCGGTGGTGCGGCGCAGTTGCTCGACGACGGCGGCACCGAAACCCGCCGGAGCGTTGAGCCCGGTGCCCACCGCAGTGCCTCCAATGGGCAGTTCGGCCAGCCGAGGCAGGCAGCCGGCCAGTCGTTCGACGCCGTGGCGAGCCTGCGATGCCCACCCACCCGCCTCCTGCCCGAGCGTGATCGGCACCGCATCCATCAGGTGGGTACGACCCGCTTTGACCACCCCTGCCCAGTCCTGCGCCTTCCGGGTCAGTGCCGAGGCCAGATGCACCACCGCGGGCATCACGTCGTGTGCGATGGATTCGGTCGCGGCGAGGTGGATGGTGGTCGGGAACACGTCATTGGATGACTGCGACGCGTTGACGTGGTCGTTGGGATGCACGGTCACGCCTGCGGCCCGGCCGGCCAGCGCGGCGATCACCTCATTGGCGTTCATGTTGGAGCTGGTGCCCGAGCCGGTTTGAAACACGTCGACGGGAAACTGAGCGTCATGTTCTCCGGCCGCCACCTCGTCGGCGGCCGACGCGATGGCCTCGGCAAGCGTCGGGTCGAGCACGCCGAGCTGGGCGTTGACCCTCGCGCAGGCAGCCTTGACCAGCCCCAGGGCGCGGATCTGGGAGCGTTCCAGGCCATGCCCGGAGATCGGGAAGTTGTCCACCGCGCGCTGCGTCTGCGGGCCGTACAGAGCATCGACGGGCACCGCGACCTCGCCCATGGTGTCACGTTCGATCCGGTACTGGCGGGTCATGCGTGGGGAAGCTGATCGAAGTCCACCGCGGCGTATTTCCGCAGCTTGGTCAGCTGGTGAAAGCTGTCGATCATCCGCACGGTGCCGGACTTGGAGCGCATCACGATGGATTGGGTGCGGCATCCCCCTGCGTGATAGGTCACCCCGCGGAGCAGTTCCCCGTCGGTGATTCCGGTCGCGCAGAAGAACACGTTGTCGCTGCAGACCAGATCCTCGGTGGTGAGGATCCGGTCCAAGTCGTGCCCGGCGTCCAGCGCCCCCCGGCGCTCAGCCTCGTCGCGGGGCCATAGCCGGCCCTGGATCGCGCCCCCCATGCAGCGCAGCGCGGCCGCGCTGATGATGCCCTCCGGGGTCCCACCGATGCCGATCAGCAGGTCCACACCGGTGTCTGGGCGGGCCGCGGCGATCGCGCCTGCGACGTCCCCGTCGGTGATGAACGTGATCCGGGCACCAGCCTCGCGGACCTGGCGGACCAGGTCGTCGTGCCGGGGACGGTCCAGGATGCATACCGTGATGTCGGAGATGTCCAGCTGCTTGGCCCTGGCGACCCGTTTGATGTTCTCCGTCACCGGCGCGGACAGGTCGATGGTCTCGGCTGCCTCCGGACCGGTGGCGATCTTCTCCATGTAGAACACCGCCGAGGGGTCGAACATCGTGTTCCGCTCGGACACTGCGAGCACCGCCAGCGCGTTGGGCATCCCCTTGCTCATCAGCGTGGTGCCGTCGATCGGATCGACCGCGACGTCGCATTCCGGGCCCTGCCCGTTGCCGACCTCCTCGCCGTTGAACAGCATCGGCGCCTCGTCCTTCTCCCCCTCACCGATCACCACGACGCCGCGCATCGACACTGAGCCGACCAGCTTGCGCATGGCGTCCACGGCCGCCTGGTCACCGCCGTTCTTGTCGCCGCGGCCGACCCAGCGGCCGGCGGCCATCGCGGCGGCCTCGGTGACCCGCACCAGTTCCAGGGCGAGGTTGCGGTCCGGTTCCTCCCGCGTCGGGTTCTGCGGCGGAGTCGTGGATGTACTCATGTGCCCTCCCGGATGGTCTGCGCAACACTGCGATCCTCCCAGAATGCGGCCACGCCCCGCTGATAAGGATGGCAACCGTGACGTATCCCGCTGGGCTGATTTCCGTGCCCAGCCGGTGTTCTTCGCGCTCACGCTGCGCGCGCAGGCGCAAGTATCGTGGGCGGTGAGGTGATGTCCGGTGGCCAAGACTGTGCCTGCGGGCCGGGAACCTGCCGAGATCGGGCGGCGTGCCCGGGTGATCCGCCGTATTCGTGGGCTGCCCCTGGACGGGGTGGCCGGGCTCGCGGGAATGAGTGCGGATCACCTGTCGATGCTGGAGAGTGGGCAGCGCCGGTTCGAGCGGCGCGGGCAGATCGAGGACCTCGCGAACGCGGTCGGGTGTTCGGTGACCGACCTGACCGGGCAGCCTTACCTGCCGGTGGACCGGGCGACGGCGGACGCGCTGGCGGTCGTGCCCGGTATTCGCGAGGCCCTCTGCGACACCACGCTGGACGACCCACTCGACCTGCCGGCCCGCCCGGTGGCCGAGCTCGTCCGGTGGGCGCAGCAGGCTCATGAGCATCTCGATCAGGATCGGTACGCCCATGCCGGGCGGGATGTCGGGACGCTGCTGACCGAGCTGCACGTGCACGCCGCATCCCGCGATGCCGACACTCACAAGCCGGCGCTGGCCGCGCTGGTGACGGTCTGCCACGTCGCCGCCGCCATCGCGGGGATGATCGGGTATCACGATCTGGCGTTGTCCGCCGGTCGCCGCGAGCTTGACGCCGCGACCCGCCTGGGTGATCCGGTCGTCATGGGGCTCGCCCGCTTCGGGTGGGCCTGGAAGTGGGTCAACGTCGGTGCTCGGCCGCAGGCCGACACGGCGAACAGGCTGGCATTGGCCGAGCTCGACGCGGTGGCCGACCCCTCGGCTGCCGACACCGGCGCGGCCGAGATGCTGGGCATGCACTATCTCCTCGCCGCTAAGCTCGCCGCCCGAGCCGGCCGGGCCCGGGATGCCCATGACCATCTCGGTGCGGCCCGCGAGCTTGCTGAGCGCACTGGCGAGCGCAATACGGTCATGCTGCATTTCGGGCCGATCACCGTCGCGCTGTGGACGCTTTCGGTCGGCGTCGACCTCGGTGAGGGCGCACAGGCCTACGAACAGGCCCACCCCGACCGGGTCGACGTCCAGAGCCTGCGCAGCCGCAGCCGCACCGGCTTCTACCACTTCGACCTGGCCCGGGCGCTGGCCCAGGATGGCGAGACGTGTCACGACGAGGCGATCCGGCACCTGGACCTCGCCGACCAGGCCGCTCCGGTGCGGATGCGTAACTACCCGATCGCCCGGGAACTGACCGCGGAGCTGATCCAGCGGGCTCATCGGCAGCTGCGGGAAGTGGACAGCTTGCTTGACCGCTTCGGTCTCGCCGGGCAGCGTTCACAACGGGTGAACAACTAGATGATCAGTTTCGGGTTTGCTCTGCCTGCGCCGAGATCTGTGAGGTGATGCCCGGTGACCAGGACCGTGCCGGTGGATCTGGAGTCGATCGAGATCGGGCGCCGCGCCCGGCGGATTCGCCGTCGGCGTGGGTTGAGCCTGGAGGTGGTGGCCGGGCTCGCGGGGATCGGTGGCGCGCCCTACCTGTCGATGCTGGAACGTGGCCTGCGCGGGTTTAACCGGCGCGGGATGATCGAGGACCTGGCGGGGGCGCTGGGATGTTCCGTGGCGGATCTGACCGGGCAGCCCTATCTCCCGGTTAGCCGGGACACCGCCGACGCATTAGCGGCCGTGCCGGGTATCCAGGTGGCGCTTCATGACTACGGCCTTGACGATGTACCGGACGTGCGGCCCAGGTCACTGGACGAGCTGGTGGCCTGGGCGCAGACCGCTGACGACCATCTCGACCAGGCCTTGTTCTCGCTGGCCGGGCGGGAGCTGGGCACGCTGATCACCGAGTTGCAGGCGCATGCATTGACCGCCGGATTGGCCGACCGACCCCGAGCGTTCATCGCGCTGGTCACGGTGTGCATAGTGGCGGCCCACGTCGCCAAGAACGTCGGCAACAGCGACCTGGCGGTCACCGCGGCCACCCGTGGCTACGGCTTGGCCCGCCGCCACGGTGACCCCGGCCTGCTCGGGTTCACCTGCTACTCCCGGGGGCTGCAGCTGACCTGGCTCGGTGCCCGGACTCGCGCCACCGCCACGCTCACCGACGGCATCGACCAGGTGACCCCGGCCGTGCGGCTGAGCGCCGAGGACACGCTCAGCGCGGAGATGCTCGGCATGATGCACCTGACCCAGGCCCTGACCGCGGCACACGAAAAACGCAGTAACGACGCCCACGCCCACGTCGCCGAGGCCGCCCAGCTGGCCACCCGGCTGGGGGAGCGCAACGGGATGGGACGGCACTTCGGGCCGACCAATGTCGCGCTGTGGCGGCTCGCGGCCGGTATCGAGCTGGGCGAGGGCGTCCGTGCCTACGAGGACCTCACCCGGGCGCAGCTGGACGTGTCCGCCCTAGACAGCCAGGAACGGTGCGGCGCGCTGCATTTTGACGCGGCGCGTGCTCTGATGCAGGGTGGGCCCGACCGCGACGCCGAGGCAATCCGGCACCTGGACACGGCGGACCGCAGCGCACCCGGCTGCACCCGATCGCCCGGGACCTAGTGATCGATCTGGACCGGCGGGCCCGGCGCCGGGTATGGGAACTTGACTCCCTGTGCAACCGCTTCGGCCTCGGCGGGCCGGGTTCACAACGGGTGAATACCTAACTCCCGCACGCTGTCACTATAGGGCTTAGCGACTAATCGCACGCAAGGACAGCAACGGTCTTTGACGACAGGAGTACGTCGATGTCCGAATTTCCCATTTTTCCCGATGAAGATTTAGTATATGAGTGAAATACCATCGCAGGCTGCACAGTGGCTCTCTAGCAGTTACGGGATCACCCTCGAACGAGCAGCTGCTGATATCAAGGGCACTCCTTGACGCGCTGCGTCATGCCAGGCTGGTGATACCGTGACCGATCCAGTCATCCTTGCCTCGCAAGACCGCCTGCCCCTAAGTCATCGTCTTATCGCGTTACTTGCTGTGGGTGTGGCTCGTCTATTGGCGACGTTGTCGCCTCGTCGTATTCGGTGTGTGCTGCAAGTGGTGCGTGGTGGCTGTGTTCCGGCTACGGCCTATCAATCTCTGAACGCCCGGCAGGCGGTCATCTCGGTGAGCGTCCGGTGCGCAGGTCGGAATTGTCTGCAGCGCTCATTGGCTGCTGCCCTGCTCTGTCGAATGCGGGGAGTCTGGCCAACCTGGTGCACGGGAGTTCGGACAGACCCGTTCCGGGCGCATGCCTGGGTGGAAGTCGATGGCGTGCCCATTGGTGAAACCTTCGGGCCTGGCTACTATACTGCGGTCATCACAGTGCCGCCAGCCCGCAGCCAAAGGAATCCCGGTCCGAGAGGTACGTCGACTGGATCGGGATCCCATTAATCCTGAAAGGCGTGACCCGCGGTGAAGTACGGGGCGAGCTTGTTGTCGAACATGCTCAGAGCTGAGCCGATCGCCATATGCATGTCCAAGTACTTGTAGGTGCCCAACCTCCCACCGAACAGCACGTTGTCTCTTGCAGTCTCATGTTTCGCCAGTTCCCGGTACCGCTCCAATTTGGCGCGGTCCTGGGGAGTATTGATCGGGTAGTACGGCTCATCTTCCTTGTTTGCGAAACGCGAGAACTCGCGCACGATAACAGTCTTGTCGGTCCGATAATCGCGCTCAGGGTGAAAATGGCGAAATTCGTGGATGCGAGTATAATGCACCTCTTCGTCGGCGTAGTTCATCACTGGGGTACCCTGGAAGTCGCCGATACCCAGAACCTCTTGCTCGAAGTCAAGGGTGCGCCAGCCCAACCATCCCTCTGAGTAGTCGAAATACCGATCCAGCGGCCCCGTGTAGACGATCGGGATGCCGCTCGGGATCTCGTCGCGCGCATCGAAGAAATCGGTCGACAACCTGACGTCGATATTGGTGTGGTCTGTCATCCTCTCCAGCCAGGCCGTGTAACCGTCAACGGGAAGGCCCTCGTAGGTATCGCTAAAATACCGGTTGACAAAATCGAATCTAACCGGCAGGCGAGCAACGATCGCTGCGGGCAGCTCCCGAGGATCAGTCTGCCACTGCTTGGCGGTATACCCACGAAAAAACGCATCATAGAGCGGGCGACCGACCAGGGAAATCCCCTTCTCTTCGTGGTTTGTTGCTGTCTTGGGGTCGGCGATCTCGCTGGCCTGCTCGGCGATCAGTGCCCTGGCTTCGTCCGGGTTCATGTGCCGGCCGAAGAACTGAGAGATAGCGTGCAGGTTGATCGGCATCGAGTAGACCTGGCCTCGGTAAATGGTGAATACTCGATGCTGGTAATTGGTGAACTTGGTAAACTGGTTGACGTAATCCCAGACTCGCTGATTGGAGGTGTGGAACAGATGTGCCCCGTAGCGATGAACCTCGATTCCAGTTTCTGGTTCTGGTTCAGAGTAAGCGTTGCCGCCTAAATGGTTACGGCGTTCTAGGACAAGCACTCGCTTGCCTAGCGTGCTGGCGGTTCGCTCGGCGATCGTGAGGCCGAAAAAACCTGAACCGATGACAACCAAGTCATATCCTGCGAAGCTCATGGCGGACGAGCATACCGGGCTGAAGAAGGGCACACCGAGGCCGGTAGCGGTGGGAGCCGAGTACTATCGGGAGGGAAACGGGCCCGACATCCGCTCGCCACACAAGACCATTCGCCCGGAGGTTGACCGCAGAGCTGACCCAGCGGGCCTGCTGGCAACTGTGGGAGGTGGACAGCCTGCTTGATCGCTTCGGCCTCGCCGGGCAGCGTTCACACCGAGTGAACAATAGGATGATCAGCTCCGGGTCTGCTCTGCTACGCCGATATTTGGAGGTGATGCCCGGTGACCAAGAGCGTGCCGGTGGATCTGGAGTCGATCGAGATTGGGCGCTGCGCCCGGCGGATTCGCCGTCGGCGTGGGTTGAGCCTGCGGGTGGTGGCCGGGCTCGCGGGGATCGGTGGCGCGTCCTACCTGTCGATGTTGGAACGTGGCTTGCGCGGGTTTAACCGGCGCGGGATGATCGAGGATCTGGCGGGGCGCTGGGGTGCTCGGTGACCGATCTGACCGGGCAGCCTTATCTCCCGGTCGACCGGGAGACCGCCGACGCACTGGCGGCCGTGCCGGGTATCCAGGTGGCGCTGCACAACTATGGCCCCGATGACGTGCCGGATGTGCGGCCACGGCCGCTGGACGAGCTGGTGGCCTGGGCGCAGACCGCGAACGACCACCGTGACCAGAACCGGCTGTCCCTGGCCGGCCGGGACGTGGGCACGCTGATTACCGAGCTGCAGGTGCACGCCTTGACAGTGGGCTCGGCCGACCGGGACCGGGCAGTCACCGCCCTGGTCACCACTTGCGCGGTGGCCGGCCCGGTAGCTCGGGTCAGCGCTGGCAATCTTGACCTGTCAGCCGTCACGTGATCATCCCGCCTGTTGGACCGTGGCTCGGCATATGCTCGGATCGGCCGTCGGTTTTCCCGCCCTGGACAAGGACATCCCACGTGCGTTCCGGCTGGTCGACATGCAGACCACGCATGTGGAGCCGGCCGGAGGTGAATGGGGACCGGGCGTCCTGGTGCTAGACGATGTGAGCAGGGATTGGCGGTGGGAGCCGATCGTGGCGTTCAGCTCGAAGATCACCCCCCGCTAGCGTTCATTCATTCGTGTCTAGTCGGTGTGCGGGGCGCGTGGTCTGATCGTCTGATGGCCAAGTGGCTGGAACACGCTACCAGGCTGACCATCAGCGCTGGCATCGCCGCGCTGCTAGCCAAGGGGGCCAGGTGAGTGACTGGCGGCAGCGGGCCGCTGCTCTGGCCGGACAGCTGGCGGCACTGGAGGGAGTGGACCCTCAGTGGGCCACGGTGTTCGCCGAGGTGGCTCGGCGTGTGTTCGTCCCCCGCTTTTATCCCGACCTCGATGCCCCCGAGGTCATCGACGGCGCGGACCCGGACCGGCAGCGGGAATGGCTGGACGGGGTGTACAGCGATGAGTCTCTCGTCACCCAGTACCGGCTGACCCCCGGCACGACGGACTTCTGGCAGTCCACCACCACCACCACCACCCCTCCACGCGTCCCAGCCTGATGGCCCGCATGCTCACCCTGCTCGATGTCCACGCCGGGCATCGGGTGTTGGAGATCGGCACCGGCACCGGATACAACGCCGCGATGCTGTGCCACCGTCTCGGATCCGACAACGTCGCCAGCCTCGACCCCTCTTTCCTCAGCACGCGACCCACCTGATGTAGGTCGGGGTCTGGGCTGGGGTTAGCGTGGTCGGCCATGGGGCTACGTTCGTGCTTCGAGGGCTTGGCCGTAGGCCTTCAGCCGCATCTGGTGGAGGGCAGCGAGTCCCGCCAGTTGTTCGAGTACCACCGTGGTCGGATTGCGGTACTCTTCGCCAGCCAGCCGGATCTGCCGCTGCACCAGGACACCATGGCTGGGTTCGTGCAAGGTTTCCTGGTCACCTGTGCGTACTTCGTGGCCGATGGCAGCATCGAGCAGGAGTCGATGTTTCCGGTGCTGGGCGGCGCGTTGCTGCTGGGTCAGGACCTGCCCATCAAGGCCGACCCCGTTGACGTCACGGCCGGGCTCGGCTTCTTCGAGCGAGTGGCCAAGGTCCTGGACGACACCGGCCCCGCGGACGTGATCTACGAATTGGTGGAGCGGGCGTTCACCCTGGCCCCCGATGTGCCGATGACCTGCGCCTCGCTGGGCGGGCTCTGCCTCGGAGTGCTGTACTCCATCCCGTACCTGACCGGGTCCGATGCCGGCCCGGCGGCGATGCTCGCTGCCGCGTGTGAGCTCGCCCACAACCTGACTGCCTGAACCGCCATCGCGGCGATCCCTGTGCCCGCGAGGATGATTATCACGTCATCGGGGGTGGCTCGGCATCGCGGAGCTCGCGAGCGGTGATCACGGACTCGATTCGCTCCCGGGCGCCGACAAGGTGCCGCTCGCAGGCCGCGGCGAGTTGCTCGCCGCGTTCCCACAGCGCCAACGAGTCCTCCAGGGTCAGCCCGCCGGCCTCCAGCTTGCGCACTACCTCAGCCAACTCGTCCCGGGCGGCTTCGTAGCCCAGCGTGGCCGGATCGTCAGCGTTGTTCATGGTGCCGCCATCATCACTCATCATCACTCACCGGTCACCACCGCATGCAGCGCCCCATCGGATAGTCGCACCCGCAGTTCGGTTCCCGCGGGGGTGTCGGCTACCGAGTGGAGCACCGCACCGTTACTCCGCTGGACCACTGCGTATCCGCGGGCCAGGGTGGCTGCCGGCCCCAGGGTCGTCAAGCGAGCCGTAGTGTGCGCGAGGCTCTCCTGCGCTGCTCGCAGCCCGCCGCGCAGGGCTCGGTCGGCTCGGGCGCGCAGATCGATCACGATCCGGTCCCGCTCGTGCAGCGGACGCATCGGGTTGGCCAACACGGGGCGAGTTCGCAGTGCGTCGAGCAGCCGCCGCTCGCGGTCGACCCAGCCGTGCAGGGCGCGCCGGCAGCGATTGCGCAGCTGGTGCAGTGCCGCGGTCTGCTCTTCGACGTCGGGCACCACGCATTTGCCGGCGTCGGTCGGGGTGGAGCAGCGTTTGTCCGCGACGTGATCCACCAGCGGGCTGTCCGGCTCATGGCCGATCGCCGAGACCACCGGCGTGGTGCATCGTGATACCGCGCGGCACAGCGCCTCATCGGAGAACGGCAACAGGTCCTCCACGCTGCCGCCGCCGCGGGCCAGCACGATGACCTCCACTGCCGGGTCGGTATCCAGCGCGGTGAGCGCGTCGATGATCTGGCCCACCGCGAGCGGGCCCTGCACTGCCACGTTGTGCACCTGAAAGCGCACCGCAGGCCAGCGCGCGGTGGCGTTGCTGAGCACATCACGCTCGGCCGCGCTGGCCCGGCCGGTGATCAGCCCGACGCAGCCGGGCAGCAACGGCAGCCGACGCTTGCGTCGGGGATCGAACAGGCCTTCGGCATCCAGCAACCGCCGGAGCCGCTCGATGCGGGCCAGCAGCTCGCCGATGCCGACCGTGCGGATCTCGTCGACGCGCAGGCTCAGCGTGCCGCGGCCCAGGTGCAATGACGGCTTGCCGTGCACCACGACCCGGCAGCCATCCACCAGCGGCGGCTGCCGGTCGCGCACCAGGGCGGCCGCGCAGGTCAAGGTCACCGACACGTCGGCCACCGGGTCGCGCAGGGTGAGAAAGGCTGTTCCGCTGCCCGCCTTGGCACTCACCTGAGTGATCTGGCCCTCCACCCAGACCGTGCCCAACCGGTCGATCCACGCCGCGATCTTGCGAGCCACGGTGCGGACCGGCCAGGGCGCTTCCGGCGTGGTGGCGGGTTCGGTGACTGGGCTGTCGGTCACTGGCATCGGGTCACTGCGAGCTGACTGTGGAGATCCGGTTGGACAGCAGCGTGATGAAGGCAGGTCGGTCCTGATGGACGTGTTCGTACTCGAGAAGTTCTGCAAGCTGGGCCAGCGACAGCCCCCGCAGCCTGCCCCTCAACTGGGCTAACGTCAGCTCGTCGTACTCGGCTAGCGTCGGCGGGGTCAGGCTGGCCTTCCCGGGTCTCGGGCGGGTGGCGGGTGAGTGCGGGGGCGTGAGGGCGCAGGCCACGTCGGCCTCATCGACCTCGCCGAACTCCTTGATCTCGGTACCGTGCCCGGCGCCGGAACCGGCGACCACCGCAGCGCAGTCGTCGGCCTTGCGGTCGCTCGTAGCGCTTGCGGTGGCTTTCGTACCGGGCTGTTGCGGCTCGTCGTCCTCATCGAACCTGGCCCACTGCGGGGTGTCCTCGACTGGGCGAAATAGCGAGAACACCTGGTCACCCTTGATCGCCAGCTCGGTGAGCCGCTGCTGCACCCGCATCCCGGCCTGTATGGCACGGCTGGCGGCGGTGACAGGGAGGTCGGAGAGCTGCTCGGGCAGCTTGCGGGCCTGTTCCACGGCGGTGACCACCAGGCCCACGGCGACTCGGACGGGCAAGGGTACGTGGCTCATGGTCGTCAAGCCTGCCGCAGCTACCGAGACTGTGCCTACTCGGGTTTGTATCAGACCCGCTCGCGGGTTGAACCATCGGTACTGAGACCTGCTCGTAGGGTCGAATCCCAGCGCCGTCGAGGCTGCTGCAGTGTCACCCGTAGGCTCAACGGCATGACCAAGCGTGTCCTGCTCGCCAAACCCCGCGGCTATTGCGCTGGGGTCGACCGTGCGGTGATCACTGTCGAGAAGGCCCTCGAAGCGCACGGGGCGCCGGTGTACGTGCGCAAGCAGATCGTGCACAACCGGCATGTGGTCGAGACCCTCGAGGACCGCGGGGTGGTCTTCGTCGACGAGGCCGACGAGGTGCCCGCAGGCGCCGTCGTCGTCTTCTCCGCACATGGCGTTTCTCCGGCGGTGTACGAGCAGGCCGCGGCGCGCGGGCTGCGCACGATCGACGCCACGTGCCCGCTGGTGACCAAGGTGCATCAGGAGGTCAAACGGTTCGCCCGCGACGGCTACGACATTCTGTTGATCGGTCACGAGGGACACGAGGAGGTCGAGGGCACCGCCGGTGAGGCGCCCCGGCAAGTTCAGCTCGTCGACGGTCCCGATGCGGTGGATTCGGTGACCGTGCAGGACCCGTCGCGGGTGGTGTGGTTGTCCCAGACCACGCTGTCGGTGGACGAGACCATGCAAACGGTGGCTCGGCTCAAGGAACGGTTCCCCGAGCTGGCCGACCCACCCAGCGATGACATCTGCTACGCCACCCAGAACCGGCAAGTGGCGGTGAAAGCGATGGCGGCAGACTGCGATCTGGTCCTCGTCGTCGGGTCGCGGAATTCGTCGAACTCGGTGCGGTTGGTCGAGGTCGCGCTGGACGCTGGGGCCCGGTCGGCCTACCTGGTGGATTACGCCCGCGAAGTCGACCCTGCTTGGCTGGACGGGGTCCACACCGTCGGTGTCACCAGTGGCGCTTCGGTCCCCGAGGTGCTGGTGCGGGGCGTGCTGGACCTGCTGGCTAAGCGGGGGTACACCGAAGTACAGGAGATCATCACAGCAGACGAGAAGCTGGTGTTCTCCCTGCCACGTGAACTCAAACGTGCGATCTCGGCCACTGCGCCGTCCAGCACTGCGTTATCCGGAGCAGAATAGCGCGACGAATCATCCCGCTTTCGGTTGTCGCTGGATGATCAAGCGAAGGATGCCGATGGCGAGGGTGACTGCGGTCGTGATCGCCATGGTGGGAAAGCCGTTGATCAAAGGATTGCCGACCGCCAGGGCGGCGGCGATCACCCCCCCGCCCTTGGGTGGTGAGCTGGCCACCAGGACAACGCCCGGCACTGTGACCGCCAGGATCAGCGGAGGCTGCACCATCGGTGCGAACAGCCCTTTGCGCTGCACTACGGCCACTGCAAGCAGGCAACCGAGAAAATAGAGAACCTGGAACACGATGCCCAACCGGTTCAGCCGTTCCATATCGGCGAACACACCGGTCGCAGCGAGCGTCAGCGCGCATAACACCGCCGCCCACCAAGGTATCCCGGCGCGGTCGGGCAGCAGTGCTTGCTCGTTCCAAGACATTCCTCGAACGCTTCGGGATCGGGTGCCCGTCACTCGTTCACAGTAGACTGCTGCGGGTCGTCGCCTCCCGCCTGGTACAGCGCTTCAGCGGCCCAGCTCCAGTCCTCACCGCCGCGCCCGGATTCCGGCTCCTCATCCGATTCCGATCCGCCCCGGGAGTTGCGCTGTCCGGGATCCAGGGCAACGAGCGAGTCCGTCGCAGACGCGACGAGTTCCACCGCTTGTACGGTGCGGGGACTGCGCTCCACCTGTTCGGGTGTGTCCAGCTGGTCGGCGACCACACCGAGCTCACCGAAGCGCCGGGCGGTGACCAGTACTCGTGACTCCAGCGACGTGACCGTGCGGTTGTAGGCCTCGACGGCCCCGCTGAGCTGCTTGCCCAGGCGTGCCACGTGGCCGCCCATCGTGGCCAGTCGGGCATGCAGTTCGCGGCCCAGCTCGTGCACCCGGCTGGCATTGCGCGCCAGCGCCTCCTGCCGCCAGGTGTATGCCACCGTCCGCAACAGTGCAATCAGCGTAGTCGGGGTGGAGATCACGACGTGGCGCTCGAAGGCGTGCTCGAGCAGTGCGGGGTCGGATTGCAGCGCTGCCTCGAGGAACGGGTCACCGGGAACGAACAGCACCACGAACTCCGGGGTGGTGTCGAAGCGTTGCCAGTACGACTTGTGGGCCAGCGAATCGACGTGAGCGCGAAGGTGCCGGGCGTGCGCGGCCAGCCGGTCGGCTCGACGGTCCGGGTCGGTGGCGTCAACGGCTTCCAGGTAGGCGCCGAAGGGAACCTTGGCGTCGAGCACGATGTGCTTGCCACCGGCAAGGTGTACCACCAGGTCGGGGCGGACCAGGGCGTCATCGTCGCCACTGGCGTCAGTGGCGGTGACCTGCCGGGAGAAGTCGCAGTGTTCGACCATGCCGGCCAGCTCCACGATCCGCTCCAGTTGAAGCTCACCCCACCGGCCGCGGACCTGCGGGGCGCGCAGCGCGGTGACCAGTTGCCGGGTTTCGCTCTGCAGCTGCTCGGACGTGCGGTGCATCGCCCCGACCTGCTCGCGCAGCCCCGCGTAGGCGGCCTCGCGCTCCTTTTCCACGGTGCGCAGCTGGCCGTCGAGCCGGTACAGGCTCTGGGTGATCGGACCGAGCATTGCCTCGATGGCCTGCTGACGTTGGGTGGCTTCGCCGTCTGACTTGGCCGAGATGGCCGCGGTGACCTTGGCCAGCCGTGCCTCGGCGAGCTGCACGAACGCCTCGTTATTGCGCGACAGCGCTTCGGCCGACAGCGCCTGGAAGCTGTCCTTGAGCTCGCTTTCGCGGCGCGTGAGCAGCCGTTCCCGGTCGGCCGCGGCGGTCCGCTCGGCGTCGAGCGCGGCCCGGACCCCGGCCAACTCGGCCTGCGCCGCCGCGAACCGCGCACCGGCTTGCTCGGCACGGTGATGACTCTGCTCGGCCCGAGCCTTCTCGGCGTCCCTGGCAGCCGCGACGCTCTGACCCTCCCGGCGGGCCGCGACGAGCTCGGCCTCGACGGCGGCCCTGGCGGCGTCCGCCGTCCGCCCGGCCTCGGCCACCGCGACGCGGCGCACGGCGGTGGCCGCCAGCCAGCCGATCAACGCGCCGAATGCGAGGCCGGCAAGTACCGCGATGAGCAGGGGGTAATCCATGCGTCACAGACTGCAACAGGCCACCGACAGAATCGGCCAGGCGCGCCGCCCCAGCGCATGCGATCGGATCGACGGGCGCAGGGTTGGCCTAGACTCGACGTCCCGTGAGCCTCACCCTCGGCATCGTCGGCCTGCCCAACGTCGGCAAGTCCACCCTGTTCAACGCGCTGACCCGCAACGACGTCCTCGCGGCGAACTACGCCTTCGCCACTATCGAGCCCAATGTGGGGGTGGTGCCGTTGCCCGATCCGCGACTGGCGGTGTTGGAGAGGATGTTCGGCAGCGCCAAGGTGGTGCCGGCGACGGTGTCGTTCGTCGACATCGCGGGGATCGTCGCGGGCGCCTCCGAGGGTGCTGGACTGGGCAACAGGTTTCTCGCCAACATCCGTGAGGCCAATGCGATCTGCCAGGTCGTACGGGTTTTCGACGACCCCGATGTGGTGCACGTCGACGGGCGGGTCGACGCGGCCGACGACATCGCCACGGTCGAGACCGAGCTGGTACTGGCTGACCTGCAGACCCTGGATCGCGCGCTGCCCCGGCTGGAGAAGGAGGCGCGCACACACCCCCGGGAACGGCGCATCGCACTGGCCGCCGCGCAGGCAGCCAGAGAGGTGCTCGACACCGGGCGGACCCTGTTCGCCGCGCGGGCGGACCTGGACGTCACGGCGCTCGCCGAGCTCAGCCTGTTGACCGGCAAGCCGTTCTTGTATGTCTTCAACGCCGACGAGGGCGTTCTCGCTGACCTGGAACGCCAAGCCGAGCTGCGCAAGCTGGTCGCCCCCGCCGATGCGGTGTTCCTCGACGCCAAGGTGGAGTCCGAGCTGCTTGACCTCGACGAGGAGTCAGCCCAAGAGTTGCTGGAGTCAATCGGTCAACCGGAGCCGGGCCTGCACGCGCTCGCCCGCGCCGGCTTCCACACTCTGGGGCTGCAGACCTACCTCACCGCTGGGCCTAAAGAAGCTCGGGCGTGGACGATCCGGGCCGGGGCCACCGCGCCGGAAGCCGCCGGGGTGATCCACAGTGATTTCCAGCGGGGGTTTATCAAGGCCGAGATCGTGTCTTACGACGATCTGGTCGCCGCCGGATCGATGGCGCAGGCCCGCGCCGCCGGGAAGGTCCGGATGGAGGGCAAGGACTACGTGATGGCCGACGGCGACGTCGTCGATTTCCGCTTCAACGTATAGCGTTCCCGTTCGGGGCAAGCCTGGCAGGGTCCGCTGACGTGCCCCGCTGCGTGCCCATGGTGGGGCAAAGCTGTCGACAGGATGGCACGCGACTCCCCAGCGGTTAGGGTCAGCTGCCATTCGTCAGTGCCCTCACCGACGGGCGAGAGACGACGACAAGCTGGGCACTTGATGCAGGTCAGCGTGGGTACTGGCGCATCGCTGCCGTCCGTTGACGTGGTCGGGTTCCGTTTCCTGGTGGACTTTGCAGCTAGCCACGGTGGTGCTCTCAGCAGGCCGTGCAGAACTTTGCCGGGTTTTCGAGATTCAAAACGGTTCCCTGGTCAGGGCGGCCATGGATACACTCCGTACAGGACGGGAGGGGGGACCGTGCCGGAGGCGAATCGACTACCGCGTACTGCGCGTAAGTGCATGACATCGCGGCCGGAGCCGGGCGAGCGAGAGGATCGGCAAGAGGTCGACGACGCGTTGTCTCATATCCCCGAAATTAAGGAGAAATCATGCATGAATATGGCGTTTCGCTATTCGGTGTCGCATACATAATTATCGGTGTGGTGGTAGCATTGACTAACGGATACACGATCCATAGCATCGGCGAACTCCTCTCCTTCCTCTTGGCCATGTTCCTCTGGCCTCTCGTGCTGCTGGGCGTTAACCTCCATGTCGTTGTCTAGCTGGTTCGAAACGGCCAGCAGCGGCCGCGGATGTCGAAGATTGGTAACTGCTGATGGAGATAAACTCCCTCCACCGGTGGTGATCTCAACGCTGTCCAGAATTAACCGGCCGGTTGTTCTCGGTGCGCCCATCCCGCGACCTCCGGGTCACCGAACTCGGTGACCCGGAGGTGGTACCGGTGCAGGTCGTCCGCGGTCAGCCGGGTGCGCCACTGCCCGCTCGTCCCCCGATGGAAGAACTGCGCGTTGTCATGCCAGAGGGCGTCGCCCCGGTTGGGCACGAGATCATCGGCCCGGCGGCGCATCTCGTTGAACCGGGCGGCCGGCACCAGCTGCGGCCACCGTTGCTCTGGCACATCGATGCCCAGCCGCTGAGCCAGGTGGCGCATCTGCCTCTCGAGGTCGGCCTGGAGATCGTCGTAGTGCAGCATGATCAAATTTGGGGCGCTGGTCGTCGCCGGCCAGAAGGTGCGGACGTGGTGAAACAAGGCGGCCAGGCTGGCCGGTGTCTCCTCCACGGGCGTCGTGTCGTCGACCCACTGCCAGAACCGCTCGAAGCTCGGTCGGCCGGAACGCGTGTGGACTGTCTGGTAGCTGCCCGTCCAGGTCCGCGAAACCGACTGCCTTCTGCCGGGCGGCGAAGAAGGCGGCCATGTCGATGTTGGCCTGGTGGTTGGACCAGGAGAAGCCCGCGTCGCGCGGGTCGCGGCCGACACAGACGTAGGTGACCCGGTCATCGAGTGGCAGACCGTCGAGCGGCGTGTGGGTCTTGATGAACCGCCGGTGGGGCTGCGCCTCGAGCGAGGCGACGAGTTCGTCGCGGTCGGCCGTCAGCATGTCGAGCCACGGCGAGATCTCGGTCAGTGGCCGGGGGAGGTCCGGGGTCTGAAAGACCAGCAGGGCGCAGATCATCTGAGTCCAGGTCGTGCCGCATTTCGACGGGGTGCTGATGACGATGTCGCCATCCCGGAACGGGAAGCCCTCCCACCGGGCGCTGTCCGCCACGAGCGACCGGTACCGGATCGGTGCCTCACACATAGCCGACGACGCTAGTGGCGGCGCTGCTGGGTGTCACCGGCAACGCGCACCCATCAGAAGCGGGCACCCCGCGCACGAGGGACCAAGACCCCGGAATGGGCTCAGGCCTCGCGGGTGGCCGTCCGGGCGAGGGTGAGGCCCAGACCGATCACCAGATAGCACACCGCGCGAAGACTGCTCGACGCCAGCCCGTCCAGTGGCAGGGGGTCGCGCAACACATCGACGATTGTGAACCATCCGGTGGTCAGCAGCATGGGCTGCAGCCAGTCCAGGGCGGGGATCGTGGAAAGCACCCCGAACACGATCAGCCCGCCTAGCACCGCAGCGAGTACCACCAGCGGGTGGTCGGTGGCCGAGGACACCGCCAGCGCCACTGCACCGACCGCAGCGAGCTGCCCTACTGTCCAGACCGCCGCCAGTGAGACGCGCAGCAGCGCCGACCCCGGCCCGACCTCGGTGCCGGACACCGTGAGCATGCCGTGGGCGGTCCCGGAAGGGCCGACCAGCACCAGGCCGGTGACGATGCCCAGCATTGCGACCGCAGCGACCGCGGCCACCGCGACGGCCAGCACGCCGACCGCCTTGACCAGCACCAGCCGGGTCCGGCTTACCGGGGCCAGCAGCAGCCCACGAAGCGTCCCGTGCGCGGACTCGCCGGCCAGCGCGTCGGCGGCGGCCATCGTGACGGCCAGTGGCAACAGCAGCGACAGGCAGATTGACAGTGCTGCGATCGGCAGCACCAGCCCGTTGCCGGCGATCTGGGTGAGCAGTCCTGATCCGCCCGGTCCGTCGGTCACCACGATGCCGATCCCGATCAGCACCGGGACCAGCGCGAGCAGGCCCAGCCCGACCTGGGTGCGCGGCCGGCGCAGCACCCAACGCAGCTCGCTGCGCACCAACCGCCCCAGCGGCGCGTGCACCGGGCGGCTCTCCACGTCGCCAGAGGTGACCCTAGAGGTGGTCCCGGAGCTGGTCCCGGAGCTGGTCACTGTCCGGTCCCCTCGGTCAGCTGCGCGAACAGCTCGTCCAAGCCGGCCCGCCAGCGCCGCACCTCGTGCACTGCGACTCCGGCTCCGACCAGCATCGCCACTACCGTGGGTGGGTCTGTCCCGGCGAGTTCGACGTGCACCCCGTCCGGGCGGGCCGCTGCATCGATCCCGGCCGCACGCAGCGCCTGCACCGCCACGGCGGAATCCGGGGTGCGCACGTCCAGCGCGGGTGCCTCGCCGTCGAGCAGGGCCGCGAGCGGACCGGCCGCGATCAGCGAGCCGTGGTCGAGCACTGCCACATGCGTGCAGGTCGCCTCGACCTCGGCGAGCAGGTGGGAGGACACCAGCACGGTGGCGCCGTCAGCGTGCAGCTCGGCGATGATCCGCCGAACCTCGCGGGTGCCCGCCGGATCCAGGCCGTTGGTCGGCTCGTCGAGCATCACCAGCCGCCGGCGCACCAGCAGTACCGCGGCTAGTCCCAGGCGCTGTTTCATGCCCAGCGAGTAGGCGCGATAACGCCGGTCTGCTGCACTCGCCAGGCCCACTCGAGTCAGGGCGCGCTGCACCGCGTCCGGGATCTCCCGGGTCGGCAGCAGCGGCTCGGCTGCCGCGCACCGCCGCAGGTTCTCCTGCCCGGACAGGAACGGGTGAAAGCCGGGACCCTCCACCAGCGCACCGACATGCGGTAGCACCACACCGGCGGCGGCGGGCACCTTCTCGCCGAGCAGTTCCACGGTGCCCGCGGTGGGCCGGGACAGCGCCAAGAGCATTCGGATCATCGTTGTCTTGCCCGAGCCGTTAGGGCCCAGCACACCGAGCACAGCGCCGACCGGCACGTCAAGGTCCACTGACGACACTGCGACGGTGGCGCCGAACACCTTGCGCAGACCTCGGATCCGGACTGCCGGCGTGCCCAGCCCGGCTGGTGCCACGATCGTGGTCGTCGAGTCGGCTGTCACTTGGCCAGGGCCTCGTCGAGCACCTGCTGTGGCACGGCCCCGGCGGCCACCCGCCCGTCAGAGGTCACCAGCACCGTGCCCACCGCGGTCTGGATCACCCAGCCACGGCCCCACGGCCCGCTGGCTGGGCGGCCGATCCGCTGGATCATCGTCCGCCAGTCGCGTGGTGGATTCGAGCTTGCGGGTGGGAACTGCCCGAGCACCACGGTGTCCCAGCCGCTGCCCTGGGTGTGGATCATGGTTTTCAGGTGTTGGTCGGGTGGCATTCCGCCATTCTCCGGCCGCTTGTCCTTCGGCGGCTTGGGCCGCTCGACCTGCACTCCCGCGGGCGGGGTGAAATGGAACAGCGCGGGATCCTGCGCGTCGACGGTGAGGCCGGAGAAGCCGATCTGCAGGGCCGGGTCGGATGATCCGTTGGCCAGCACAGTGAGCTGCAGTGGTACCCGTTGGGCTGAGTCGACCGCCACCCGCACCTCACGCAGCAGGGTTCGCTCGGTCGGCGCGGGGGTGAGTACGAGTTGGTAGACGGGTCGCCCGGCGACCGTGCCGGTACCATCCACCGCTATCGTGCTGCTCTTGCGCACGGCACCGACCATCTCTCGAGCCGCCTGAGCCGGGTCGGCCACCGGTGGACGCTGGTGCTCGGGGGTGGCACCGCGTTCGAACGCCGTCGCGGTGCGCGAGGAGGAGTCGTAGCGCCACAGCGTCGTGCCGTCTTCGATCAGCACCTGCTCACCGCCACGTGAAGGCAGCGCCAGCCGGCCATGACCCTGGCCGTCAGACCAAACCCGGAACGTGCTCACCGGCTGGGTCAGCGGGGCCGCCACCCCAGGCAGTGCGGGCAGGCCCAGTGCGTTGTGCACCGTCACCGTGCCGCCAAGTGCTGGAACCTTCGACGTGAGCACCGACGCGACCAGATCCTCCGCGGACACCGGGGGCAACGCCGGGTCCGCCCCGGCGCCAGCGGGCATGGTCAGCACGCCGAGACCGATCGCGCCGGCTGCCGTCACAGCCAGTGCCGCCGTCGCTAGTTTCATCGCTTCCTCCTGCTCATGCGGTGCTGGTGCTGATGCTGCTCCGCGCCCGCTGAGAAAGCTCTGAGATGTGGCCAGCCGCGACCGTGTCACGAACAAGCTGGAGAGGCTTCGGGACTACCCAGACGGGTGATCACCGTTGTGGCGCGCCATGGCGGTCCGCACGATGTCTTCGGGTGGTGCGGATGCGTCAACGATTGCGCCTGCTTCATCCGGCCGCAGCGGGTTCCAGTGTCTGGATCGTCTCATTCTTTGGGTGGCCTGGCGGGCGTCATCGCAGTTGCGTCGGAAACCTCCAGAGCCAACGCCTGGCGGAGGCGGTGGGGGTTCAGCAAGCTTGTCGTGGGCTGGCCTGCGCGCTGAGTTTGCAGCAAGACGGCTTCGACGTCGTCGACCGTGCTGCGCAGTTCGACGAGGATGGCGGGATCGCGGGAGGCGGCGGCCTCGCGCGGGCTCAGCTCACCGATCACGCCAGGAGTGTCGATCCAGCGTGTTTCGGCGTCGCGGTTCATCCGGTCGGGGTCCTGGTCCTCGGCGGGGCTTGCGCGGATGACGTAGCACTCGGTGATGACGGTCCGACCTTCGCGGCCGTCGGTGTCCTCGCTGAGGCGTTCGGCATGCCGGTCGCGCTCGACGGCGTCGGGGGCAACGTTGCGTAGGTGAGTTTCAAGCTCGGCCAGCCGTGCCGGTGAGTTCGCGGTGACGGTGAAGTTCTCGCCGGCCCGGTGGATCTGCCCGAGACTCAGCACCCGGCCGTCGGGCAGCTCCCGGTGCCAGCCGACCGACTCGTCGTCGGTCTGGGCCAGCTCCTGGACGAGGCGCTCGAAGGTCTGCTGCCCGTGCGGAACCTGGTAGCTGACGCTGCAGTCGTACAGGTCATCGCCGTCGCTGTTGCGCAGCTGGACGGGAGGCTCAGGAGCGAGGAAGTCCGCGATCTGTTCCATCGAGGGACCTGATGCGAGCAGGGTAACCAAATCGCGGCGGCGGTGTCGGGGAACGTGGACGGGCAGCGCGAGCATTCGAGGTCTGGTGTGGTCGTGCAGCACCCGGCCGCAGAACAGCTCCAGCCGCTCCGCGGACTGCGAGAACAACGTGTCGATAAGGTGGATCGGGTCACCGTCGGGCAAGGCGCGCAGCGTGACGCTGGTGTCGCGCTCGACGTCGATCGTCTCGTAGAGAGTGACCGGGATCCGCCGCCAGCTTTCGACGAGTTCGCGCTCGTCGGGGCGTAGCCAGTGACCTCGGGCGGTCAAGAACTTCTCCACCAGACCGCCCTGGAACAGCGCCAGATCCACCAAGAACATCGCGTACCGCTGCGTGTCCTGGGTGCGCTCGATCAGTTGTGTGATCATTTCGATACCGGGAGCGCGCTCGGCGTAGGTGCCCAACAGCGCGTACACGAGCTGGGCTCGCACGCTCAGCGCAGGGAGTGCGTCGCGCAGGCAGCAGGCCTTGAACTTGCGGCCCGACCCGCAAGGGCAGGCGGTGTTGCGTCCCACATTGCTGGGGGTCGCGGCGATCGCCTCGCTCAGCCCCGGTCGTAGCGGGCTGGGAATCTCGGAGCGTCGCAGGTATCTGTCGGCGGTGACGTAGTCGCCGCGCGTGGCGGCGTACTGGGCCCCGTCGTGCAACGCCGGTTCCAGGCCCGGCCGCAGCGTCAGTGCCTCATCGAGCAGATCGCGGGCGGTTGTGGAGTCCCCGACGCCTTCGGCAGCGCGGGCTGCCAACAGTGCGACCGCCGCCTTCTCCTCCCGGCCACGAGCATGCGACCGCAGCGCCGCAAGCTGCGGCTCGACCACACCACCCCCGGCCGTGTGACACTCGATCCGGCCGGAAAGAAAACCCAACGCGCTATCAGTAGCCAAGGCCAGCGCGTCAAGCAGGAACCGGACGCGATCCCCATCCAGCGGACCGTCGTCGACAAGCATCCCCACGACAGTCTCAACGTCGATGAGCACGTCACTTTCGGTCATCCCCGCACACTAGCCGACCGCCTGAATCCCCCGGCCGACATGGAGACATATCGGGGCAACAAGACAGTCCATAGCCCCGATATGTCTCCATGTCGGGTACGGGGTCGGAAGGGGATGCTGGGTGGGGTGAGTGTGAGGGTGCTGGTGGTCGACGACGAGCCGGGGGTGCGGCGCGCGCTGGAGCGGGGGTTGCGCGCGGAAGGGATGGAAGTCGTCACCGCGGCTGATGGACCCAGCGGGCTGCGCGCGGCGCTGACCGGCAATTTCGATGCGGTACTGCTGGACATCATGTTGCCGGGCCTGTCGGGGTACCGGGTGCTGGAGCGGTTGCGCGCGGCTGGGGTGGCCACCCCGGTGCTGCTGGTGTCGGCCAAGGACGGTGAGGTGGACCAAGCCGATGGCTTGGACCTCGGCGCCGACGGTTACTTGATCAAGCCGTTCTCCTTCGTGGTACTGGTGGCCCAACTACGCGCGGTGCTGCGCCGCCACATCGCCCAGCACCATGAGGCGGTGCTCACCCTGGGAGATCTGGTGATCGACCCGGCCCGGCGGCGAGTGAGCTGGGCCGGCCGACCGGTACAGCTGTCGCCTCGGGAGTTCGCGCTTTTGGCGGCGTTGGCCCGGCGAGCCGGCAGCGTGGTGAGCAAGGACGAGTTGCTGCGCGCTGCATGGGGTGATGAGCAGGCCGCCAGCCGCAACGCCGTGGAGGTCTACGTCGGCTACCTGCGTCGCAAGTTGGATGCGGTCGGCGCCGGTGCAGTGCTACAGACAGTGCGGGGGCACGGCTACGCGATCGGTGCACAGGACAGACCGTGAACGCTTTACCGCGGGTATGGGTAGCTCGTCCGTTGCCGCTGCGGGTCGCCGTGGTGGTCACAGTGGTGGGTTTGGTGCTGTTCCTGTTGCTGGCCAAGGCCTCGACCGCGGTGGTGGCGCGGACACTGACCCACGCCCTGGATAGCGAGCTGGCGGCCACGGTGACCAGCGCCACGCCGGCAGTGGTGGCAGGGAGCGGCGCGGTACCGCAGCCGCCGGGAACCGAGATTCAGGTCCGGGTGCTGGACCGGGCCGGCACCCCTGTCGACGGGGGTGGGCGGACACCGCTGTCCGCGCCGGACATCCGCCGGCTGCTGGGAGGGCAGCCGGTGTGGACGTTCGGGCCTGGCCGGCCGCGCGATCCGACTCGCTGGTCAGGCCGGGTCGTCACAGCGCCGGACGGCACGCCGCGCCTGGTGGTGGCCAGTGCGCAGGCGGTCGCCCACGCGACGCTGGTCGGACGAAGCGCAGGGCTGCTCGTGGTAGCCGGGGTGCTCGCCGCACTGGCGATGGGCGCAACGGCCTGGGTTGCGGCGCGGTACGCGTTGCGCCCGGTGGCCCGGCTGCGGGAGGCGGCGACGGAGTTGCCTGCGGGGGAGAGATTGCCGCTGCCGGTGGCGGCCGACGAGCTGCGGACCCTGGCTGAGGCGCTCAACGACCTGCTGGGCCGTCGGGACGCCGCGAGTGAGCGGTTGCGGCGGTTCACCGGGGACGCGGCACACGAGCTGCGCTCGCCGGTCGCGGCGATCCGCGCGCAGGCCGAAGTGGCGGTGACCTACCCGGACCCCGACCTCGCCGAGGCTATTCTGGAGGACATCGCCGCTGAGGCCCAGCGGCTGTCCGCATTGCTCGATGACCTGCTGGTGCTGGCCAGATCCGATGCCGGAGAGCGGCTGCCGGTTCGGCCGGTCGACCTCGCTGAGATGGCCCGCGAGGCCGCCCGCCGCGCCGAGCGGGGGGCGGTGGCCGTGCGGGTGACTGCGGCCGCACCTGCGGTGCTGCACGCCGCGCCCAGCGATGTCGCCCGGGTGCTGGACAACCTGCTCACCAACGCCGTGCGACATGCTCGGAGCGTCGCGCGGGTGATGGTCCTGTCGGGCACTGACGGGGTGCGCGTGCTAGTCGACGACGACGGCGACGGGGTTCCCGTCGAGCATCGTGGGCTGGTGTTCGACCGCTTCTACCGGGTGCAGAGTGACCGGCACCGCGGCAGCGGCGGGACCGGGCTCGGGTTGGCGCTGGTCGCCGAGACGGTGCGCCGCTACGGCGGCACCATCCGGGTCAGGCAAGGCCCGGGCGGGGGCGCCCGCTTCGAGCTGCACTGGCCAGTCGGCCGCCCTGCACGGGCCGCCGACCCGGCCCCGGAGAGCCGCTAACCGTTACCAACGCCGGGAAAAGCTCACCCGGTGCGAGGATGCACCTCGTGTCCGAACCGCTCAATGCTTTCCCGACCAACTCCTCGCGGTCTGCGGGAACCGAGCAGCGCCCGGCCAGGCGGCTGGTGGTCGCGGCAGCAGTGCTGCACGCGGGCCGGGTTCTCGTCCAGCAACGGGCGCATCCCCCCGCGACCGCGGGTCGCTGGGAGCTGCCCGGCGGCCGGGTCGAGCCGGACGAGAGCGCCCAGGACGCGCTGGTCCGGGAATGTCGCGAGGAACTCGCCGTCGAAGTCGTGCCGGGTGAGCAGCTCGGGCTGGATGTGCCACTGCCCGGTGGTGACGTGCTGCGGGTGCACACCGCGCGGCTGGCCGATCCGGTCGTGCAGCCGGTCCCGGTTGAGCACACCGCGCTGAGATGGGTGGACGTCACCGAGCTCGCCGGCCTGGATTGGCTGGACGCCGACCGCACCGTCCTGCCCGATCTCGAGCTGGCACTGCGCACCCCGTGAGTGGCGATGCGAGTCCTGGCTCGCATCGCCACTCACGGGGTGTTGGCTCCGGCCCGGTAACGTTGGTGTTCCTGGCACCTCAATCGAGGAGTTCCTGCGTGCCCACAGCTGCCCCCGCCCGCGTGCGCACCGACCTGCGCAATGTCGCCATTGTCGCGCATGTCGATCATGGCAAGACTACGCTCGTCGACGCCATGCTGCGCCAGTCCGGCGCCGTCGCTGGGCGCAGCGAGGTGGACCGGGTCATGGACTCCGGTGATCTGGAGCGGGAGAAGGGCATCACGATTCTGGCCAAGAACACCGCGGTCAGCCGGCCCACACCGGACGGTCCCGTCACCATCAACGTGGTCGACACTCCCGGGCACGCTGATTTCGGCGGCGAGGTGGAGCGTGGGCTGTCCATGGTGGACGGTGTGCTGCTGCTCGTCGATGCCAGCGAGGGCCCGTTACCGCAGACCCGTTTCGTGCTGCGCAAGGCACTGGCAGCGCACCTGCCGGTGGTGCTCGTGGTGAACAAGGTGGACCGGCCGGATGCCCGGATCGAGGTCGTCGTCGACGAGACCCACGACCTGTTGCTGGATCTCGCAGCCGACCTGGAAGGCCTCGAAGCCGCTACCGCCGAGGCTGTCCTGGACATGCCGGTGATCTACGCGAGTGCCCGGGCCGGTCGCGCCAGCCTGACCCGCCCGCGCGACGGCGAGATGCCCGACACCGAGGACCTCACCCCACTGTTCGACATCATCCTCAAGCACGTGCCGCCGCCTGCAGGTGACGCGCAGGCGCCGTTGCAGGCACACGTCACCAACCTCGATGCCTCGACGTTTCTCGGCCGGATCGCGCTGTGCCGGGTTCGGGCCGGGCGGTTGCATAAGGGCCAGACCGTGGCATGGTGCCGGGAAGACGGGTCGATCCGGCCGGTCAAGATCACCGAACTGCTGCGCACCGAGGGCCTCGACCGGGTTCCGGCTACCAGCGCGAAGGCCGGTGATCTGATCGCCATCGCCGGAATTGCGGAGATCACCATCGGCGACACCCTCGCCGACGTCGACGATCCGCGCTCGCTGCCCCGGATCACCGTGGATGAGCCGGTGATCGCGATGACGATCGGCATCAACACCAGCCCGCTGGCGGGTCGCGGCGGTGGTCGCAAGCTCACCGCCCGCCTGGTTCGCAACCGGCTGGACGCGGAGCTGGTCGGCAATGTGAGCATCCGGGTGTCGCCCACCGAGTCGCCGGACACCTGGGAAGTGCAGGGCCGTGGTGAGCTGGCGCTGGCCATCTTGGTGGAGACCATGCGCCGGGAGGGTTTCGAGCTCACCGTCGGTAAACCTCAGGTGGTCACCCGCACGGTGGACGGCACTCTGCACGAACCGTTCGAGCACCTCACCGTGGACGTGCCCGAGGAGCACGTCGGTGCCGTGACCCAACTACTGGCCGGCCGTAAAGGCCGCACCGAACAGCTGGGTACCACGTCCAGCGATGGCTGGGTGCGCATGGAGTTCACGGTGCCCTCCCGTGGGCTGATCGGCTTTCGCACTGAATTCCTCACCGTCACCCGAGGTACCGGTATCGCCCACCATGTCTTCGACAGCTACCGGCCGTGGGTCGGTGAGCTACGCACCCGTCGCTCCGGGTCGCTGGTGGCCGACCGGACCGGGGTGGTCACCGGGTACGCGTTGGCGCAGCTGGCCGATCGGGGCACTTTCTTCGTGGAGCCCGGCGCGGCCATCTACGCCGGGATGGTCGTCGGCGAGAACCCCCGCGCCGAGGATCTGGACATCAACGCGTCCCGGGAACGCAAACTCACCAACGTGCGCTCCTCCACCGGTGAGGAGCTCGAGCGGCTCGCTCGGCCGCGAACGCTCGGGCTGGAGGAGGCGCTGGAGTTCTGCGCCGCGGACGAGTGTGTCGAGGTGGCTCCGGACGTGGTGCGGGTCCGCAAGGTCGTTCTCGACGCCACCCAGCGCGCCCGGCAGCGCGCGCGAGGACGGATGGCGCGGACGTAGCCGGTCACTCGACAAAGACCCGGAAGCACTCCGGGAGATCGCAGTGCGGCACCATGTCGCCTCGTGAGAAAGCCCGGCGACGCGTGCAGGGCGGTGACGGCGCTGATCGCCGCAGCCGCGCTCGTTGCGTGCGCCCCGCAGCCGCCCGCCCGGGTGGCGCCCCCTCACCCCGCCACGAGCTCCTCGGTGGCCTCGCCCCCCGCGCGGGAGGTGGTGCTCGGGGTGGACCAGCTGATCGGCGGTTTCAACCCGCATACGTTGGCCGACTTGACGCCGATCTCGGAGGCGGTGGCCGGCCTGCTGTTGCCCTCGGCTTTTCACCAGACACCGGACGGACAGTGGGTGCTCGACCACACGTTGCTGACCTCCGCCGAGGTGACCAGCACCGCGCCGTTCACCGTCACCTACCGGATCCGGCGCAACGCACAGTGGTCGGACGTCACCCCGATCGCCGCTGAGGACTTCGGCTACCTCGCCGACCAGATGCGCACCCAACCTGGCGTAGCGGACTCGGCCGGCTACCAGCTGATCGACCAGGTGGTTTCCCGGGACGGCGGCAAGACCGCCGAGGTGATCTTCCACCGGACTTACGCCGGCTGGCGCACCCTGTTCCATCACCTGCTACCTGCACATCTGCTCAAGGATGCGCCAGGAGGTTGGAGCAAGGCGCTCGACGTCGGCCTCCCGGTCTCCGGTGGTCCGTTCGCGATGACCTCAGTGGATCGGTCCCGTGGTGAGATGGTGCTGGAACGCAACGACCGCTACTGGGACACTCCGGCGCGGGTGGACCGGATCCGGTTGCGTCAGGGCAGCGAAGCGGCACTGACCGAGGCGCTACGCACCGGTGGCGCGCAAGGCGCACTGTTCAGCCGTCCCAACGCCATCACCACGGCGCTGCTGCGCGCCGCCAACCTGGGGGTGACCCCGAGTGTCGTGCCCCAGCCGGTGTTCGTCTCGGTGTTGTTGCGCCCAGCCAGCCACGTGTTGAGCGATCAGCGGATGCGCACCGCGGTGGCCGCCGTGCTCGACCGCTCGTCGCTGATCGCCACCGGAGTCGCCAGCGGGCCCTCCGCGGCGCTGCAGGCCGACTCCGAGGTCCTTGCCCCATCGGCGCCGGGTTACCACGCCACTGCTCCCGCCACCGGTGTCCCGGTGACGCCGGCTCCGGACATGGCGCGCCGGTTGCTCACCGACGCCGGATACACCCGTGATCGTGTGGGGTGGGAACGCGCGGGTCAGCCGTTGCACTTGGTGGTGGCGGCGCCGGTGAATCGTGAGCCTTACGGGACGATGGCCGCCCGGGTGGCCGACCAGCTTCGGACCGCCGGCATCGACGCTGAGCTGCGCGAAGTCGACCCCGACGAGCTCTTCGGCGTCATGCTGAGCCCGAGCGCCGAGGGGGGGTCGTCTCCGGGCGGGGTCGCTGAGGTGGCCAATCCAGCGCTGGTCAATCCAGCGTCGACCAATCCGGGGGGGAACCAGCCAGGTATCGACATCGTCGTGTTGCCGCAGCCCGCCGTCGGTCACCCCGCTACGCAGCTGGAATCCTGGTACGGCTGCCCGCTGGTGGTCCCGGCCCGGCTGGTGCCGGCGCCGCCCAACCCGGCGGAGTTCTGCGACCTGACCCTGCAGCCGCTGATCGAGCGGGCGCTCACCCAGGACGACCCGGCGGGCCCGGTTCCCTTCACGGTCGAGACGGCGCTGTGGGATCGGGCCGTGAGCATCCCGCTTTATCAGCCGGCTTCGCTACTCATCACCACCAGCCAGCTCGATGCCACAGCTTCGGGTACGTCGCTGGAAGGCCCGCTCGACGGTGCTGCCCGCTGGCAGCTTCGCCGGTGACACCAGGAGGTCCGCCGTGACGGGAAAATCGAAAGGCATCCGACTCCTGACACGCCTTCTGGCGGGTATCAGCTGCCTTGCACTCGCGGTCACCGGTTGCGTGGCAGCCAGCGGAACTGATCACCCGGACGGTGGCGGGCCAGCGAATGCCGGCGCGCGTGGGGACAGCGGGGACGGATCATATCGCGCCCCCAAGGTTGCACCCGGACCTGCGGTCTTCGTTGCGCACGATGCGCCATTCTCCGCATACAACAACAAGACGACGCAGGAGAACGGCAACCCGGACAACGAACTAGTGCTCAACCAGGTGCTCGTTGATCCGTTCATCATCGACGGAAAAGGGAGATTCCTGCTCAACTCCGACGTGTTGGTGTCCGCCGAGCTGACCTCGAAGGACCCACAGGTTGTCACATACAAGATCAAGCCGAACGTTAGATGGTCAGATGGCTTGTCGTGGAATTGTCACGACTTCTACCTGGCCTGGCTCGCGGGCAGCGGGAGGACGGCGTATTTCAAGCCGGCGACGACGCGGGGGCTGGATCGCGCGACCGCTGAGTGTCGTGACACGAACACATTCGTCGAGACCTATCGATCGCCCTATGCCGACTGGCGTCGTAACTATGTTCATCACGCTATTCTCCCCGCCCATATCTTGGAGCGGGAGACTGGAATCGTTGACATCACCGCGTTGAGCCCGACGTCCGCACCAGCTGACCTCAAAAAAGCCGGTGATTTCTGGAACAGCAGGTGGAACGGTTTCGACGCCAACACGATGCCGGCATCAGGTCCATATCAGTTCGATATCTCGACGTCAGGCAAAAAGGCCGTACTGGTCCGCAACAAAGCCTGGGTGGGAAGCCCCGGCGGTCCGGCGATGATCGTGCTCTCGTCCGTCGCAGACGGCGCCGCTGCGGTGCAGGGTGTGATGAACCGGCAGTTCAGTGTCGTGCAACCGCCGGCGGATCCGCTGCTGGCCGATCAGTTGCGGGCGCTGTCGGGTCGGGGCGTGATATTCCAGACGCGGGGCGGTCCCGACGTCGAGCACCTGGACCTCAATCTCGCCGGTCCGCTGTTCAAGGATCCGGTCGTGCGGACCGCTTTCGCCCAGTGCATCGATCGCAACAAGTTGGTCGATGAACTGGTCCGCGGTGTACGTCCGGAGACTCAGCCGCTGGGCAGTCTAGCATTTCTCCCCGACGATGCCAGATATGAAGATCTCTACTCCGATAAAATGGTCGCGGATGCCCAGAAAGCGCAGGTGACGCTGGAGCGCGCGGGTTGGCTGCTGGGCTCCGACGGTGTCTATTCCCGGGCTGGCGAGCGGCTGTCCTTCACCATCAGTCATGACGGTTCACCGGCTCACTCCCGCGAGGTCGAACTTATCAGGAGGCAATGCAGGCAGGCTGGAATGGAGATCGCTGACGGTGCCGATCCGGGCGGCTTGGGTGACGCGGTGGTCCGTGGGCGGTTCGACGTTGTCCTGACGGCGAACTCGCGTAGTCCCCGCGTGTGGTCACTGGCTGACCATTATGCAACCAAAGGAGAGCACAATGACCAACACTACAGCAATCCCGAGCTCGACGCCGCGCTGAATGTCGCGGAGACGGAGTACGCCGAGTCCACCCAGACGGACGCCTTAGCGAAAGCTGATCGGCTCCTCGCCGACGACCTGGTATCACTTCCGCTGTTCCAGGTCCCCATCATGTGGGCCTACACGAACACCATCGACAACGTCTACCGCCACGCCTCGGACGGCGTCACCTGGAACGCCAACGAATGGACCGTGCGCTAGCTCGATGCATGAGCCCATTGCTGAGCTGAGATGATGCGCAAGCTGGGTATCCGGACCCCTGATGACCTGCGTCCATGAGCTGTAGTAGGTGCTCAGTTGCGCAGTACGACCGCGACGATCCCGGCCAGGTGCTCCAGGCGGGCGACCTCAGCGGCGCGGAACATCGGTCCGCCCGGGCGACCGATCAGCAGGGCCCGCTCCGCACCGCCCAGCGGGGTGGCTGCCAGCTCGGTGCCCAGCTCCCGCCAGGGCAGCGGTACCCAGGGATCCTCACAGTCCAGGATCGTCGCGCGGCGCAGCGGCCACCATGGCAGGTCCCCGGCGACGGTCTCCGGCGCTGCAAAGGAGGCGGCGACCCGGTGCGGTTGTCCTCCTGAGACGGTGAGCACCATGGCCCAACCGGCTCGGATGATCTTAGGAACCCCGTCGGTGAAGGTCTGCAGGCCGTGGGCGGGGTCGGCGGCGACCTCCTCCACCAGCTCCAGCTCACGATAGGTGTCCAGGACACCCGCCCACGGGCGGACGGCGTCGACCTCGACGCCGTCGACCGACTCCGCCGCCGTGATCAGCACGTCGGGCAGGCGGCCGGAGGGGAGCTCGACGACAAGATCGTCGATGGCGATTCCAGATCTCCGCTCGACCACGTCCAGGCTGAGGATGTCAACACCGACCTTGCCCAGTGCGGTGGCGACCGCACCGAGGGCCCCAGGACGGTCCGGGAGCTGAACCCGGATCAGGAAGGACATCCGCCGCCGTGCCTGTTCATCCGCCGAGCTAACTCCATCGAGGCCTCCACGTGCCCGGAACTCCCAGCGTCCGTGCGCTCGCCGGCCGCCGATTGTGACAGAGCGAGCCAGAAGTTGCGTCCCCCAGCCCGAGACGGGGCGGTCGGGAGCTGCGATCCCGAGGCTAGACTCGCCAGGTCAACACTCCAGTAGTGCTTGGAGGAGCCTTCTGTGCCCACCATCTCCCGTGGCGAGGTCGCGCATCTCGCTCGGCTCGCCCGGCTGGCCGTCACCGAGGAGGAGCTGGACCTGTTCGCCGACCAGCTCGACGTGATCCTGAACTCGGTCGCCCGGGTTGGTGAGGTGGCGGCCGCGGACATCCCGCCCACGTCGCACGCGGTCGGGCTGACCGATGTGTTCCGGGCCGACGTGCCGTGTCCTGGGCTGACCCAGCAGCAGGCGCTGTCGGGGGCCTATGCCACCGAGGACGGCCGGTTCCGGGTACCGCGCATCCTGGACGAGTCGTGAACCGGCCGCCCGAGTTGACCCGGTTGTCCGCCGTAGACCTGGCCGGGCGGATTCACGCGCGGGAGACCACTGCGGTTGAGGTGATCAGAGCGCATCTGGACCGGATCGAGGCCGTGGACCGCGACGTGCACGCCTTCCTGCATCTGGACGTCGAGGCCGCGCTCGCCGCCGCCGAGGCGGTGGACGCCAAGCTGCGGTGTGGGGACTCCCCGGTCTCGCCGCTGGCGGGCGTGCCGCTGGCGCTCAAGGACGTGTTCACCACCGTCGACATGCCGACCACCTGCGGCTCGCGGATCCTGGAAGGCTGGCGGCCGCCGTATGACGCCACCGTCACCCGCCGGTTGCGCGATGCGGGCGTGGTGATTGTGGGCAAAACCAACATGGACGAGTTCGCCATGGGGTCTTCGACGGAGAACTCCGCCTACGGACCCACCCGCAACCCCTGGGACCTCGACTGCGTTCCGGGCGGATCCGGCGGTGGGTCCGCGGCGGCGGTGGCCGCCTTCGAGGTGCCGCTGGCGATCGGTACCGACACTGGCGGCTCGATCCGCCAACCCAGCGCCGTGACCGGCACCGTCGGGGTCAAGCCCACCTATGGCGGTGTCTCGCGGTATGGCCTGGTGGCCTTCTCCTCCAGCCTGGACCAGGGCGGCCCGGTGGCCCGTACGGTGCTCGACGCCGCCCTGCTGCACGAGGTGATCGGTGGGTACGACCCGCTGGACTCCACCTCGATCGACGCACCGGTGCCACCAGTGGTGCAGGCGACCCGCGCGGGTGCCACCGGAGACCTGACGGGGGTCCGGGTCGGGGTGGTCAGCCAATTCCGCGGGGAGGGTTACCAGCCTGGGGTGCTGCGCGCGTTCGAGGTCGCGGTGAGCCGGCTGCGCGAGCTGGGCGCGCAGATCGTCGAGGTGTCCTGCCCCTCCTTCGACCATGCGCTGCCCGCCTACTACCTGATCGCGCCCAGCGAATGCTCCTCGAACCTGGCTCGCTTCGACGGTATGCGCTACGGGCTGCGCAGCGGCGACGACGGCAGCCGCAGCGCCGAGGAGGTCATGTCGCTGACCCGTGCGGCGGGTTTCGGACCCGAGGTCAAGCGTCGCGTAATGCTCGGCACCTACGCCCTGTCCGCCGGGTACTACGACGCCTACTACGGCCAGGCGCAGAAGGTCCGCACGTTGATCATCCGGGACTTCGCCGCGGCTTTCGAACACGCGGACGTGCTGGTCTCGCCGACCACCCCGACCACCGCGTTCCGGATCGGCGAGCGGGTGGACGACCCGTTGGCGATGTACCTGTCGGACCTGTGCACGATCCCGGCGAACCTGGCAGGCAACGCCGCCCTGTCCGTCCCGGCCGGGTTGTCCGATGACGATGGCTTACCGGTAGGCCTGCAAGTGATGGCGCCCGCACAGGCCGACGACCGCGCCTATCGGGTGGCGGCGGCCTATGAGGTTGCTCGCAATGCCGCCGACGGTGGACCGCTGACGCACCGGGTGCCTGAGCTGGAGGTGGCAGGGCGATGACCGTTGCGTTGATGGACTACGACGAGGTGCTGGAGCGCCTTGAACCGGTGCTCGGGCTTGAGGTGCACGTCGAGCTGTCCACCGCGACGAAGATGTTCTGCGGCTGCGCCAACGTGTTCGGGACACCGCCCAACACCCAGGTCTGCCCGACCTGCCTGGGATTGCCGGGATCGCTTCCGGTGCTCAACCGCGTCGCGGTGGAATCGGCCATGCGGATCGGCCTGGCCTTGAGCTGCTCGATCGCCCCGTGGTGCCGGTTCGCCCGGAAGAACTACTTTTACCCGGACATGCCCAAGAACTTCCAGACCTCGCAGTACGACGAGCCGATCGCGGTGAACGGCGCGTTGGATGTGCAACTGGGAGACGGCTCGACGTTCACCGTCGGCATCGAGCGGGCGCACATGGAGGAGGACACCGGCAAGTCGCTGCACGTGGGCGGTGCGACCGGCCGGATTCACGGCGCGAGCCATTCGCTGCTGGACTACAACCGCGCTGGTGTCCCGCTGATCGAGATCGTCACCAAGCCGATCGTCGGCACGGGGAGCCGCGCACCGGAGATCGCTCGGGCCTACGTCACCGCGCTGCGCGACCTGCTGCGGGCGTTGGGGGTGTCCGACGTGCGGATGGACCAGGGGTCGCTGCGCTGCGACGCCAACGTCTCGCTGATGCCTCGCGGAGCTGTGGTGTTCGGTACCCGCACCGAGACCAAGAACGTCAACTCGCTGCGGTCGGTGGAGCGTGCGGTGCGCTACGAGATGTGCCGGCAAGCCGCGGTGTTGACCTCCGGTGGTGAGATCGTGCAGGAGACCCGGCACTTCGACGAGGCCAGCGGCACCACGTCCGCCGGGCGGCGCAAGGAGACCTCGGAGGACTACCGGTACTTCCCGGAGCCTGATCTGGTCCCGATCGCGCCTAGCAACGAGTGGGTGACGCAGTTGCGGGCCACGCTTCCCGAGCTGCCCTGGCAGCGCCGGGCTCGAGTGCAGGCCGAGTGGAACCTGTCCGACCTTGAGCTGCGCGACCTGGTCAACGCCGGCGCGCTGGACCTCATCGCGGCCACCGTCGACGCCGGGGCACCGGCGGCAGAGTCGCGAGCGTGGTGGGTGAACTACCTGTCCCAGGTAGCCAACTCGTGCGGTGTGGAGCTCGCCGAGCTGCCCATCACCCCAGAGCAGCTGGCGCGGGTGATCGCGTTGGTCGACGAGGGTGCGCTGACCAACACCCTGGCCCGCCAGGTAGTCGACGGGATCCTGGCGGGCCAGGGTGACCCCGACGAGATCGTCGCCGCTCGTGATTTGGCCGTGGTGTCAGACGACTCCGCGTTGACTGCCGCCGTCGAACAGGCCTTGGCTGCCCAGCCCGACGTCGCGGAGAAGATCCGCAGTGGCAAGGTGGCGGCCGCGGGTGCGATCGTGGGCGCGGTCATGAAAGCCACGGGCGGCCAAGCCAACGCCCAACGCGTGCGCGAGCTGGTCCTCGCCCTCGTGAGTGCGTAACAGTGTTCTCGCACTGAATGCCACTCACGAGGGCTGAATCGCTACGGTTGGCAAGGCACTGCGTGCTCATGCGCGCAGTGCCCGTGAGTGGCATTGAGTGCCATCACACTGTCACCCGCTCACGAACACGTCAGTCGTGACCTCCGCCGGGGCCCACGGGGTCGGGTAGCACGAACACCCGCTCGTCGCTGGAGATCGGCTTCGCTCCGGTCTTGTTGACCGTGCCCAACCACATCGCCCGTCCGTCCGCACTCAAAGAGGCCGCGGAGATTCGGCCATAGCGCTCCAGCGGGATCTGCAGGGGCGGCCCGATGAACGTGCCGTCCGGTCCTATCCCGAGCGCGAACATCGGTGCGCCGCTGGTGAACGCGACCTGGATGCGGCCCAGCATCACCACGCACCCCGCGGCACCGATGCCCCCGGGCCAGGTCCAGGCGGCTCGCCCCAGCGGCCGTCCTGGTCGCACCCGGCGTAGCAGGTCATGGTCAGGCACCCGGTCGGTGACCCACGACTCGTTGGTCACCGCATCGATGCACAGTCCGCCCGGCGCGTGCAACCCGCTGACCAGCACCTTGGACCCAGCAGGGTTACCCGGCGCGGGGTGACCGAAGGTGTCGATCCGCAACATTTTGCCAGCCAGTGACCGCGGGTCGTCGGCTGAAGCGGGGTTGCCGGCGTCCCCGGTTGCGACCAGGAGCATCCCGTGGGAGTCGACCGCGAGCGCGCCTGCGTTGCCGGTCGGGCCCCGCGGGATGCCGGCCAGCACCGGTTTGGGCAAGTCGCCAGGGGCGATCCGGACCACCCGGTTGTCGACGGGGGTGGTGATATAGGCGTAAACGAGCTCATCTTCGGCATAGCTGGGGGACAGCGCTAATCCGGTGAGCCCGCCGTCACCTGCGGGGTCGACGGCCAGCGCAGTTACCTCCTGGTTTGGTCGTTGCCGCTGCACCCGCAGGATCCTGCCCGTGGTGCGCTCTGCGGCCAGACCGACTGGTGTGGAGCCTGGCAACACGACCAGTGCGGAGATCGGTTCCAGGCAGGTTGCGACGATCTGCGGATCAGGGTCGCTGCAACCCCGCGGTGGGCCTGGTGGCAGCTTGCCGGGTGCGTTCGGGCCAGGAGTCCTGGGGGGTGGCGGGACCTCAGGCCGTGGCCCGGCCTCCGACCCGATTTCCAATTTGGCGTGGAACGGTCCGGCGTTGCGCTCCGGAAAGGCCGGTGTCACCGCGCAGCCGCCCAGCAGTGTCGCCGCCGCGAGCAGTACGGTGATGGCGCGGCCACCCCCGCGCAAGCGGAAGTCGATCGCGAGCCCGGCTGGGCTCGACACGGGGGGTCGCACGGTCGGTCAGGCTAAGTGTAGGCCCGTGTGCCGCTGGTGAGTGGTCGCTGAAACCGACCTGGCATGTGCGTACGGTGACAGCGGTTGCCTGTCACCGGGGATTTTTCACTCGTTCAGCTGATACGAATGCTGATCGCTGGTCCGCTCGAAGCGGACGTGTTCAACGGGCGTGGCGTGGCTCAAGCACGATTGATAGGCGTCCCCGGCGTGGCCAACATGTCCATATGGGCCAGCGGGATCTGGCGTGGGTTACCTCGAAGACATGCCTGGCCGCGGGTGCGCCTGCTGCTCCAGCACGTGCCTTTCGCTAGCCGAGGCACCTGATCACCCCGGCCCCTTCACCCCGACTTTCTCACCCCTTGGACGGCGCTACTCAGTGGCTTCGGTCAGCTGGTCGGGCAGCCACCCGCCGCTGATCGTCGCCAGTGCTGGGAGGTCCCGGGCTCGCACTGCGGGCAGCGCTACCTCGTTCCCGCCGTGCAGCACGGCCCATACTCGGGACCGGTCATCTATCCGCAAGCCCGCGAGATCGGGCCAGGTGATCCGTTGCGAGCCCTGCACCCGATAGGCCACCAGGGCTTCCGGGTCGACCACTGTACGGGTTCGCACCAGCCAGACCGCAAGGCCCAGTGGCACTGAATACAGAAGCTGCAGTCCCGGTGCGCCGAAGGCCACCGGGGTCATGCACACGATCAGTCCGAGGACCCCTAGCAGGGCGGTCGGCGGTAGCCGAAAGGTCACTGTAGCGTAGTCGGTCACAAACGTCATGGTGACGGACTCGGTCACAAACGTCATGGTGACGGACTCGGTCACAAAACGTCATGGTGACGGACTCGGTCACAAACATCACAGTCGTAGGCGTACAGTAGGCGCATGCCACGGGTCCAGATCTATCTGCCAGATGATCTTCACCAGGCGGTCAAGGAGCTGGAGCTGCCGATCTCCGAGCTCAGCCAGCACGCCGTGCGAGTAGAGCTTCGCCGCCAAGAGTTGGCCGCTGCAGCGGATCGGTACTTGGCTGAGCTTGCCGTGGAGCTCGGCGGCCCGCCTACGGCTGATGAGCTGGCGGCGGCGAATGCCTGGATCGACTCCGCCGCCGTTCCGCCTGCGCGACGCCCCGGATGAGACGGGGCAGATGAGTCTGGTCCTCGATTCGGGAGCCGTCATCGCGCTGGGCCGCCGGGACCGGCAGACAGCCGCGCGCATCGCAGCGTTGCGGCAGCGCGGGCTATGGCCCCCGATCGTGCCTACCGCCGTGCTCGTCGACTCGGTGACTGGCAACCGGGTGCGTGATGCGCTGGCCAACCGCACAGTGGAGCTGTCCCTGGTTCATCCGCTGGACGAACCGCTGGCCGCTCGCGCGGCGCAGTTTCGCTGCAAGGCCCGGGCCGGTTCGGCGGTCGACGCAGTGGTGGTGGCGACCGCGGAGCTGCTCGAAGCGTTGGTGATCACAGCTAATCCCCATGACCTCGCACGCCTGGTCCATCACGCCAACGGTGTTTCCCTGCTCCCTGCCGACTTTACGGGGTATTCTTGATGTTCTCGGCAGAAGAACGCGACAGTGGCATCACTGCCCCTTCACCGTCCCCACACGGCGAGGCTGCGGCTGCTAGCCACATCCGCGAGGTGGTCATCGAACCTGGCCAGCGCGCCCCCGGCTTGGTCGGTGGCGAGGAGCAGCAGTCCGGCATCGTGAGGTTCGTCGCCTCGCGTAGCGTGGCCAGACGTAGCGGGGTGTCCTGAGGAAACGCCACGGGGTAGCCGTGGAGCCGGCCTAGGGTGGCGGCCTGATCTAGCCGTCGAGTACGGGCCGGGTCCACCAATATCTTCGCCAAGGTGATTCGGGTTGGCGCCCAACGGCTGCTCCTGGTCGACCGCCAACAGCAGCAACTCCGCGCCGGGTCTCGGCGTCGTGGGCGGGTCGACCGATCAGAAGGTCGGGTTCCCTACGGCTCCCAAAATGCGGGAGTGGCTCCCGCAAGGTTGACGGTGCTGGGCGGGGCCGTTACCGTCGGCGAGGTGTCGGCCCTCACCGTCCTTGTACGTCAGAGGCGCGTCGTCTGAAGAATCATAAGACATAGACGCGCCGACCCTCGCTTGAGCCCAACCCGGGCGGCGAGGGTTTTTTGATGCGATTGTTGATAACAAGGCGAGCAAACGATGAATTAAGGCAGGACCATGACCACCGTGACCCCCAGAGACATGCCGACTCCGACGCAACCGCCAAAACCTGCCCCACCGGTAGGGGCACCGGTGCGAGTCACCGGTGCGCAGGCCCTCGTGCGCTCTCTGGAAGCACTCGGGTGCGAGGCGGTATTCGGTATCCCGGGTGGCACGATCCTGCCGGCGTACGACCCGCTGCTGGACTCCACGAAGGTCCGCCATGTGCTGGTCCGTCATGAGCAGGGCGCCGGGCACGCCGCGACCGGGTACGCACAGGCCACCGGGCGGGTCGGGGTGTGCATGGCGACGTCGGGTCCCGGTGCCACGAATTTGGTCACGCCGCTGGCCGACGCACACATGGACTCGGTACCGGTGGTGGCCATCACCGGCCAGCAGACCAGAGCGCTGATCGGCACCGATGCCTTCCAGGAAGCGGACATCACCGGCATCACGATGCCGGTGACTAAGCACAACATGCTGGTGAAAGACCCGGCAGAGATCCCGAGAGCGATTGCGGAGGCCTTCCACCTGGCCGCCACCGGTCGCCCGGGGCCCGTGCTGGTGGACATCCCCAAAGACGTGCTCCAGGAGCAGACCTACTTCGTCTGGCCTCCCGAGCTGCAGCTCCCCGGTTACCGGCCGATCACCCGGCCGCACGGCAAGCAGGTCCGGGAGGCTGCCCGGCTGATCGTCGCCGCCCGCCGCCCGGTGCTCTACGTGGGCGGCGGTGTGATCAAGGCGCGGGCCTCCGCGGCATTGCTGGAGTTGGCCGAACTCACCGGGGCACCCGTGGTGACCACGCTGATGGCGCGTGGTGCCTTCCCCGATTCGCATCCGCTGCATGTGGGGATGCCCGGCATGCACGGCACGGTGGCCGCAGTCGCGGCGATGCAGCGCTCGGACCTGCTGGTGGCGCTGGGTGCCCGGTTCGACGACCGGGTCACCGGACAGTTGTCCTCCTTCGCGCCGGACGCAGCGGTGGTGCATGCCGACATCGACCCTGCTGAGATCTCCAAGAACCGGCGGGCCGATGTGCCCATCGTCGGTGACTGCACCGAGGTGATCGACGAGCTGATCGCCGCAGTGGGGGCCGAGTTCGAGGCCGGCCGGCCGGACCTGGCGGCCTGGTGGGAACAACTGCGCGGCTGGCAGCAGATGTACCCGTTGGGCTATGACCGTCCGACGGACGGGATGCTCTCCCCGCAGTTCGCGATCGAGCGGATCGGAGCTTCTGGTCGGCCCGGATGCGATCTATACCGCCGGGGTGGGCCAGCATCAGATGTGGGCGGCGCAGTTCATCAGGTACGAGAAGCCGGGTAGCTGGATCAATTCCGGTGGCCTGGGCACGATGGGTTTCGCGGTCCCGGCGGCAATGGGCGCCAAACTGGGCAGACCCGACGTCGCGGTCTGGGCCATCGATGGCGACGGTAGTTTCCAGATGACCAACCAGGAGTTGGCGACCTGCGCCATCGAGAAGATCCCGATCAAGGTCGCGGTGATCAACAACGGCAGCCTGGGCATGGTCCGGCAATGGCAGAACCTGTTCTACTCCGAGCGTTATTCGCAGACCGACCTCGGGACGCATTCCCGCATTCCGGATTTCGTGAAGCTCGCGGAGGCGTTGGGTTGCGTGGGCCTGCGTTGCGAGGCCGAGTCGGACGTCGACAAGGTCATCGAGCAGGCGATGGCCATCGACGACCGGCCGGTCGTGATCGACTTCGTGGTGGGCAAGGACGCCCAGGTGTGGCCGATGGTCGCGGCCGGCTACGGAAACAGCCACATCATGGCGGCGCGCAACATCCGCCCGCTGTTCGACGAGGATGGATCATGACTGAGCACACCATGTCGGTGTTGGTGGAGAACAAGCCCGGCGTACTGGCTCGGGTAGCCGGGCTGTTCAGCCGCCGCGGGTTCAACATCCACTCCTTGGCGGTAGGGCCTACTGAGAATCCCGACATCTCCCGGATGACCATCGTGGTCGCGGTCGACGAGTTGCCCTTGGAACAGGTCACCAAGCAACTCAATAAACTGATCAATGTCATCAAGATCGTCGAGCTCGATCCCGCGTCGGCGGTGCAGCGAGAGTTGTTGTTGGTGAAGGTCCGGGCCGACACCACGGTGCGCTCCCAAGTACTCGAGGCGGTCACGTTATTCCGGGCCAAGGTCGTCGATGTCTCCCCGGAGGCGCTGACCATTGAGGCCACCGGTACCGCAGACAAGCTCGATGCGCTATTGCGGATGCTGGAACCTTTCGGCATCCGCGAGATGGTGCAGTCCGGCGTGATTGCTGTGGGCCGCGGCCCACGCTCCATCACTGCCGGCACGCTCCGCTAGCGCCGCTTGGGCGCTAGGAGGTTGACCCTATGTTCTCGCTGTTCTGTCTCCAGAACGCAGTAGTTGGACCCAGACAAGTGCGTTCTGTCCCCAGAACGCGGTACCGGACCCAAGGAGCTACAGGTGAGTGCAGAGGTTTTCTATGACGGGGATGCTGATCTGGCGATCATTGCGGGTCGCAAGGTTGCTGTGATCGGGTATGGGAGTCAGGGGCATGCGCACGCATTGAGCTTGCGGGATTCCGGTGTTGACGTCCGGGTCGGCCTGCCCGAGGAGTCAAAGTCGCGGTCGAAGGCGGCCGACGAGGGCCTGCGGGTGGTGACGCCCGCGCAAGCAGCGGCTGAGGCGGACGTCATCATGATCCTCGCGCCGGATACCAAGCAGCGCACCATCTACGCTCAGGATATCGCGCCGAACCTGAACTCAGGTGACGCGCTGTTGTTCGGGCACGGTTTCAATATCCGTTACGACCTGATCCGCCCCCCGTCCGATGTGGACGTGGCGATGGTGGCGCCTAAAGGACCCGGGCACCTGGTGCGCAGGCAGTTCATCGACGGCAAGGGAGTGCCCTGCCTGATCGCGGTCGAGCAGGACCCGACCGGTGGGGCCCAGGCGCTGGCGCTGTCGTACGCCAAGGCGATCGGCGGTACCCGCGCCGGAGTGATCAAGACCACCTTCACCGAGGAGACCGAGACCGATCTGTTCGGGGAGCAGACGGTGCTCTGTGGCGGGATCACTTCACTGGTTCAAGCCGGGTTCGAGGTGCTCACCGAGGCCGGCTACGCGCCCGAGGTGGCGTACTTCGAATGCCTGCACGAGGTCAAGCTTATCGTCGACCTGATGTACGAGGGCGGGATTTCCCGGATGCGCTACTCGATCTCCGATACCGCCGAGTACGGGGACCTCACCCGCGGCCCGCGGATCATCACACCGGAGGTCAAGAACGAGATGCGCCGCATTCTCACCGAGATCCAGGACGGCAGTTTCGCTCGGGAATGGGTCGCTGAGGACGACAACGGGCGGCCGAACTTCACCAAGCTGCGCGCCGAGGGGGAACAGCACCCGATTGAGCAGGTCGGCGCGCGGCTTCGTGGGTTGATGTCCTGGGTGGACCGCCCGCTCACCGACACCGCCTGAAGATCAGCCCTGCTCGGTGTGGGCAAGACCGCCTTCGCCGTGCACGTGGGCTCGATAATCTGGTCTGCGGCTTCGGAGGACGCCCTGAACGGGTACTGTGGCGCCGGCTCGGGGTGTTCGTCTGCGATAAGAAATGCTGTTAGATCAGCCCGGTTCGTCTGTGGCTGGGCTGGGTCCTCGCGGATCACGGCTGTGCCTGCACCGCGCTCACACGAGAGTTGGGGTGATTGTCACACCGGCGTCACATCTCACGGCATGCCGAGCGCCGCTCACCTAGACTCGGTTCTCGTGAACCGACCTGTAGTCCTGATCGCTGAGAAGCTCGCCCCGTCGGTGTTAGAGGTCTTCGGCGACGAGTTCGACGTCCACCACGTCGATGGCACCGACCGCAAGGCTTTGTTCGATGCCCTGGCTGACGCCGAAGCGCTGCTGGTGCGCTCGGCCACCCGGGTGGACGCCGAGGCGCTCGGTCATGGTCCCCGGCTCAAGGTGGTAGCCAGAGCCGGTGTCGGGTTGGACAACGTCGACGTGCCCGCGGCCACCGAACGCGGGGTGATGGTGGTCAACGCGCCCACCTCCAACATCGTCTCGGCCGCGGAGCATGCCATCGCCCTGCTGCTCGCGGTTGCTCGACGCATCCCGGCTGCCGATGCCAGCCTGCGTAGGGGGCAATGGAAGCGTAGCTCGTTCGGCGGACTCGAGCTCTCCGGCAAGATCATCGGGGTGGTGGGCCTGGGCAAGATCGGTCAGCTGGTCGCGCAGCGGCTGGCTGCCTTCGGTACCGAACTGATCGCCTACGACCCCTATGTGTCCCCGGCGCGGGCCGCGCAGCTGGGCATCGACCTGGTCGACCTGGACGAGTTGCTGTCCCGCGCTGACGCCATCTCGATCCACCTGCCCAAGACACCCGAGACGCTCGGATTGATCGGCGCAGACCAACTCGCCAAGACCAAACCAGGGGTGCTGATCGTCAATGCCGCCCGCGGCGGCTTGGTCGATGAGCAGGCGCTGGCCGATGCGGTGCGAAGCGGCCAGGTCGGTGGCGCGGGGATCGACGTCTTTGATGCCGAACCGTGCACCACCAGCCCGTTGTTCGAGCTACCGCAGGTGGTCGTCACACCGCACCTGGGTGCTTCCACCACCGAGGCGCAGGACCGGGCGGGAACCGACGTGGCGCACAGCGTGCTGCGAGCGTTGCGCGGCGAGTTCGTCCCGGACGCGGTGAACGTGATCAGCGGAGGAGTGGTGGGCGAGGAGGTGCGACCCTGGCTGCCGCTGACCCAGAAACTGGGCGCTGTGCTGGCCGCATTGACCGGACGCTCACCCGCGACGGTGACCGTCGATGTGCGTGGTGAGCTGGCCGCCGAGGACGTCTCCGTCCTGCAGATCGCGGCGCTACGCGGGGTCTTCACCGGTGTGGTGGACGAGCAGGTCACCTTCGTCAACGCGCCGCGGCTGGCACAGGAGCGGGAAGTCGCCGTCGCCGTGGTCACCGCCCCGGAGAGTCCAAGCCACCGTAGCGTGGTGAGTGTTCGAGGCGCCTTCGCCGACGGCACGGTGCACTCGGTCTCGGGAGCGCTATCAGGTCCGATGCAGGTGCAGAAGCTGGTCGAGGTCGATGGCCGGCACTTCGACCTGCGGGCCCAGGGTGAGGCCATCTTCATGGAGTACCCGGACCGTCCGGGTGTGATGGGAACCGTTGGCATGCTGCTGGGCGAGGCAGGCATCAACATCGAGGCAGCCCAGATCAGCCAGACGACCGCGGGCACCGACGCGATCATGATACTGCGGGTGGACCGGCCAGTTCCCGGCCAAGTGCTGGCGGCGATCGGACAATCAGTGGGTGCCCGCACCGTCCGCTCGATCACGCTCGGCTGATTGTCGACCTCGTGAGTGCGTAACAGCGTCGTGACGCTGTCCAGCCACTCGGTCGACATCGCTGCGGGTGGAGTCGGCGCGCTAACCGACGCTGCACATCGATGACCCGTCCGCGCTGCGCAGATCCGCGGCTCCGACCCTTGAAAAAATTCAGCTCGGGGCGGTCCCGCCCTTGGGTTCCGCGCTAGTGGCCACCCGGGACACCGCCGTGGCGATGACCCACCCAGTTCCGGTGCCGCCCCGCTAACACGGCTGGCGCAGTCCACCGAGCGTGCCTGTAGCGGAGCCGGTCGGGTCGGTCCATGATGTCCGGCAGGAGTACCCGTTTCGGGGTCCCCCGTTTGGCTTACCCGTCGTACGGTGCACTCCGTCGCAGCGGGTAACCTGCCCGCTGCGGAGGGCCCCATGGTGAGGGCCCGGGCACTGGAGGTGGCTGATGCGGCTCGCTGTGATCCCCGGCGACGGGATTGGTCCGGAGGTGATCGGTGAGGCGCTCAAGGTGTTGGACGAAGTCGCTCCCGACGCCGAGACCACGCCTTACGATCTGGGCGCTGCGCGCTGGCACGCCACCGGGGAACTGCTTCCTGAGTCGGTGCTCAACGAGTTGCGCCAACATGACGCCATCCTGCTCGGCGCGGTGGGGGATCCAACCGTGCCGAGTGGGATCCTTGAGCGCGGTTTGCTGCTGCGGCTGCGCTTCGAACTTGACCACCACGTGAATTTGCGGCCTGCGCGGCTGTACCCCGGGGTGCGTAGCCCCATCGCGGACCCGGGGAACATCGACATGATCGTCGTCCGGGAGGGTACTGAAGGGCCCTATGCCGGCAACGGCGGGCTGCTGCGCAAAGACACCCCGCAAGAGATCGCTACCGAGGTCAGCTTGAACACCGCCTTCGGTGTGGAGCGTGTCGTGCGCGACGCCTTCGCTCGGGCCTCTGCGCGCCCGCGCAAACATCTGACGCTGGTGCACAAGACCAACGTGCTCTCCCATGCCGGATCGTTGTGGTCGCGCATCGTGGAGGAGGTGTCGCTGCAGTATCCCGACGTGACGGTGGCCTACCAGCACGTCGATGCGGCCACCATCCACCTGGTCACTGATCCCGGTCGATTCGACGTGATCGTCACTGACAACCTGTTCGGGGACATCCTCACCGACCTCGCGGCGGCCGTCACCGGTGGGATCGGCCTGGCTGCCAGCGGGAACCTCGATGTGGCTCGCCGTAATCCCAGCATGTTCGAGCCGGTGCACGGCTCCGCCCCGGACATCGCCGGCCAGGGCATCGCTGACCCGACCGCGGCAGTGTTGTCGGTCGGGCTGATGCTCGCTCATCTGGGATTGGACGAGCCGTCCCGCCGGGTGGAGGCCGCGGTGGCCTTCGACCTCGCCACCCGGGATCACACCCATCCGGGCGGTACCCATGCCATTGGTGATCGCCTGGCCGCCCTGGTCTCATCAAGCCAGCGCGTCGAGCGCGTCGGCCTGTAGGACGTGTCCCCGGGTTCGCGGCAGCTCTTCTGGTGCCTGGAATCTCGGTTTGCTCAGTCGTCGCCAAAGGTCAGGTCGTAGTCGAGGAAGTCCGGCCGTGCACAAGGGGCGCCAGGTGGTCGGTAAACTTGGACTGATGCGCCGCGAGGTTCGCCCACCTGGAGGACACCGCACCCGGCCAACGTCACCGTCCAACTGGCCCCCATCGCGGCTGGCGCGCACCCGGATTGGGCGGGCCGTTCGTCATCCTGGAGTTCGACGGCGACCCGGCCATCGTGCACCTGGAGAACCGCCGAGGCAGCGCCAGCCCCGAGAAGGATGACGACATCGCCGAGGCTAAGCGCGTTGCAGCACCTGAAACCAACCGCGCCCATCCCCGACGACTCGTTGGCTCTGCTGGCTGGCGTCGCCCAGAAGCTACAGCATTAGCGAGACCGATTGCGTCGAGGTGGCGCTGGGGGACGCATCGCCCCCTAAGGTCCCGGCTGTTGCCCGCCTCCGTTCGGGGATCCAGCGACGCCTGGCACGTCGTGCCAGAGGCCGAAAGTGCGAGGTGTGCGTAGTCAGTCGGAAGTGCTGGTGCTGAGCCGATGAAGAATCTCGACCAGCAGCTCGCCGTGCCGTTCCGGTGTCTCGCCCTGCTGTGCCAGCGTCTCCTTGATCGTCGAGCATCGTGTCGCCGAGCGCGCGAACGGTCTCGTCCTGCTCATCGACACGATGCACGAGCCGGGTGACTTCCAGGCTAGCCATGCCGGAAAGCCTATCGCGCGGCGCTGACAACGGAGCGGACCGGAGACTCGGGCGGCGATCGCAGCTCATTCACGGCAGTGCCGGCGACTTCGACCTCAGCGCACGCTCAGTCCGTCACATCACATCGAACTCGCCGTCCTTGGCGCCGAGCACGAACGCCTCCCACTCCGACGGAGTGAAGATCAGTGTCTCGGAGTCCACCGGGTTCTCGGAGCTGCGCATCGCCACGTAACCGTCCTGCACGAACGCGATCTCCAGATGCGGCCCTTCCAGCTCCTCCGAGCCCGCCGCGCGCTGCCACACCGCGTTCGACAGGTCGATCGTGCCGCGGATGTGTTTCTTGTCATCGACGATGTCGCTCATGGGATCACGGTAGCGAGTTGGCCTCTGCTCGGCGTCAGCCACCCGGTTGGAGGGCACTGGCCCCGCGGTGGCAGCGCGGAACTTCTCTGCGGTGCAATGCCACCGCGGGTACGGAAAGTCGGTGGCCGAACCGGCCGTGAGGCCGGGAGTGGCCAGGACCGTTGAAGTGGCCGGTGGCACCGAATCGCACTGGTATGCCGCCCGGCGGGATGTTCACCCGCACCGTCGTCTTGTCCGGTTGGAGCGGTCGGCCTCGTCACAGGCGCGTAGGCAGCTCGAATAGGGTGATCCCACCCGGGTACGCTGTCTGCCTGAGCCAGTACGCCGGGCAGGCACACGACGACGCGCTGCCACCGACGGCGCCTCTTTCGATGGGACGGCTCATGTTCCAGCGCCGATTAGTCGTCGTCCAACTTCTTTCTAGCCACGCCACGTTCCCCAGGCGCATAACGCCGGTAGAGGTGGCCTGATCCAGGACACGGTGTTGATGCAGTTCGGTGAGCAGTTGCCGTGAGGTCGAGAGTGCGCAGAGTCACCGCCGGTGTTGAGGCCTGGCGCGGGCCGCCCAGTTGATGAATAGGTTCAGCTGGGGGTATCAGCACTGGGCGGTCGCTCCTCTTGACCTGTGGACGCCGATCACATGCGGCGCATATCTGAAGGAGACAGCCAGTGGATCAGATTTTGTACTGGAACGAGGTCGCCACCGAGGCCGACCGTACGACGCATACCACCGGCGCGCCGAGCGAAGCCGGAGTCCGAGGCCCGGCTGGCAGCTCACGGGCGCTGGCGATCGTGCACCTGGCGATGCACGACGCCTACTTCGGCATCCACACCGGTCTGTATGAGCCCTACCTGGGGACGGACCTGCCGACGCCGCCAGCCGACGCCGACGCCGACGCGGCGATCGCCGCTGCTGCGCACGCTACTTTGAGTGCGCTGTACCCGGCGCAGAAGGCGTTCTTCGACGCTCGGCATGCCGCCGCCGGGTTGGTCGCCGGTAAGTCCGATGTGGACGGTCATACGTTCGGTCGGAAGGTCGCAGCGGTGATCTTGGCTCGCCGCAGGGACGACCCCGGCCTCGGCGACGACGGTTACAGCGCCTCGGTCGCTCCCGGGCACCACCGCCAGGACCCCGACAACCCCGACCGGCTCACCGACGGGAGCGTCTTCTACGCACCGTTCTACGGTGCCGCGTCGAACTGCTTCGCCGTGACTACCCGCCACCACCTCAGCGACCCCCCGCGGCCCCCCAGCGCGGAGTACGACCACGCCGTCCGGCAGGTGCGCACCAAGGGCATCATGCCGCAACTCACCGGGACGCTGCCGGCAAACCTGGTCACCAACTTCCCTCCCCGTACCCCCACCGAGACCTCCATCGGAGTGTTCTGGAGCTACGACGGGACCAAGAATCTCGGCACGCCGCCGCGGTTGTACAACCAGATCGTTCGCATAATCGCCCAAGGGCAGGGCAACGACGTCGCGAAGAACGCCCGGCTGTTCGCGCTGTTCAATGCGGCGATGGGCGACGCGGGCATCCTGGCCTGGACCGACAAGTACTTCTACGACGTATGGCGCCCGGTGCTGGGAATCCGGGAGCACGACTCCTCCTCGGGCCCGACCGGAGTGGGCGGCGACGTCCTGGACTCAGACGCCGACCCGGGCTGGCTCCCGTTCGGCGCGCAGAACTCCAACACCATCGGCAAGGACTTCACCCCGCCTTTCCCGGCCTACCCCTCGGGTCACGCGACGTTCGGTGCGGCGGTCTTCCAGTCCGTCCGGCAGTTTTACAGCCAAGGTGACTTCGGCCCAGACACCCTGGCAGAGGGCCTGGAGTTCGTCTCCGACGAGCTCAACGGGATCACCACCGACAACACCGGAACCGTCCGGCAGCGCCGGGTACGCAGCTTCCCCCGCGGGTTGTGGCAGATGATCGAGGAGAACGGCCTCAGTCGAACCTTCCTCGGTGTGCACTGGCTGTTCGACGCCTTCGCTGTCACCGAGGCCGGCGACATCGACCTCACGCGCAACATCGGTGGAGTCAGGCTCGGCCTTGATATCGCCAATGACATCGCTGCCCATGGGCTCCACGCGGCCAACGCGGCTGGCCCAGCCCCAGCGTGATCGGAACCGTCCGATCCGTGGACGCCGGCCGGGGTGTGAGCCCGGCCGGCGTCCATTCACGGTCCTGGCACCCTCGACCGGATCGTCACCCTCACCGATCTCGGCGGTCTGGAGGCATTGCCGTTACCTGAGTGGGACTTGTGTTGCACCTGAGTTGGTAGTCGAAGTCGATAGTCGAGAAAAACAGCTCCGAAGGGGGTTGGCGGTACGAAATGGAGTACAGCGGGGGTGTGGCCGTGGCCATGATCGGAGAATCCGGGCAGGGGCCCATCGGGATGGCTGAGCGCGGTGATGTGCTGGGCGCGGTGGAGCGGCTCCTCGAGAACGCCTACGAGGGCCGGGGCGGAGCGCTGTTCATTGTCGGGCCAGCCGGGTTGGGCAAGACCACCGTGCTCGAGCACGCGATTACTGTGGCGAAACCGCGGTTTGCGGTTGGTGTTGGGCGTGGCGACCAGGTGGAGGCGGTGTTGCCGTTCGGGCTGATCGGCCAGGCTCTCGATCCACTCCTCAGCGGGAGGCTTCCCGGTGGCAGCATGGCGCTGGACGCTGACGGTGGTGAGGCCGCAGGCATCTCCCCGCAGGCTCGTTTCTACGGCATTCTCCGCGGTGTGCGGGAGGCGGCGGTCCGCCCGCTGCTGGTGGCCCTTGATGACCTGCACTGGTCGGATCCGGACTCGCTGACTGTGATCCACCTGATCTGCCGTCGCCTGGCCTCCCTACCGGTGGCGTTGATCGCCTCCGCTCGCCCGTGGCCAGCGGAGGCGATCACCTCGGCGCAGGATCTGGCCGCCCAGGGGTTGGCCGAGATCGTGTCGCTGGCTCCGCTGAGCACCGCCGCTGCTCGGGAGCTGTTGTGTTCCCGGGTGAGCAGGGAGGTTTCGGCCGAGGTAGTGGGCCAGGCCATCGAGCTGTGTGGTGGCAATCCGTTGCTGGTGAAACAGGTCGCCCGCGAGCTGAGCCGGAGCGGGAGGCTCTCGGAGGGGCAGTTCTGGTTCTCCCGGTTCGTCGGGGTCGGCGCGGCTGGGCGACGTTACCTGCAGGCGGCGAGCGTGCTGGGTACCCGATTTCGGGCCGCCGTCGCGACGGAGGTGGCCGGGCTGTCCGCCACCGAGGTCGCCACCGAGGTCGACGGCCTGTTCCGCGGCGGCCTGCTGCACGAAGCCGAAGACGGGTGGGCGCGGTTCATTCACGCGCTGATCCGGCAGGGGGTGTACGAGGACATCGCGCCTCCGGTGCGCAGGGACCTGCATGCGGCCTGTTTCCGTGCCCTGGTCTCCTCCGGGGCTTATCCGGCGGAGGCCGCCGAGCATGCGGTGGCCGCTCACCTGGCCGGTGACGCTGAGGCGGTGGCCACGGTGGCGCGGGCGGGGAGTGAGGCGTTGCGGGTCGGCGCGGTCCGAGCCGCTCGCCACTACCTGGAAGCAGGGATACGGCTCGCGGGTGAGCCCGCGCCGGCAGGACTGCTCTTCGACTTGGGTGCGGCATTGGTCGCCGACGGTGCCAGCGAGGAGGCGATAGCTATCTATGAACGGCTGCTGTGTTTCCCCGAGCTGCCCACTGCCGACCATATCGCCGTGTTGCGCGAGCTGGGACAGGCCAGCTACATCACCGGCCGGGCGGAGCGCGCCACGGCTTGCTATGAGTCGGCGGTGGATCTGGCCGAGCGGGACCATCCTGAACTTGCTGTGGCAGCCTTACTCGACCAGGCGTTCCACCACCAGACGCTGTCCGGTCCCCGAGCCGCACTACGGTGGGCGAACCGAGCCGCCGAGCTGGCCACGGCCCGTGGGGTCATGGAGGCCTCCGCGCAGGCGGCCTGGGGTGCGGTCGCCTATCGCTGCGGCGACCCCGATGGCCTGGAGACGGCAGCTGCCGCCGTTACCCGCGTAGACCTCATCCCCACCTCGCGGCCTACCGACCGGCACAGATACCGGCATCCCGCGCTGAGCTACGCCAGTCTGGCCGTACATGCGGAACGGTTCACCGACGCCGAACGGCTTCTCCCCGAGATCCTGAGCACAGCCGAACACCGCTGCGACCCGATCAGTCTGGTCCAGGCGACGATCGCGTGGATCGACGGCCTGTGCCGCCTGGGCCGGTTGAGTGAGGCGCTCCGTCTTGTCGATCGCCTCATCGAGCTCGCCGAGTTATCGCCTTACGCCTCCCTGTTGGCCGGCAGCTACCGAGTGCTGGTCCTCCTTGAGCAAGGAGAACTGGAGCGCGCGGCTCGCTGCTGCGCGCAGCTGCCGACCACGATCCAGCACGACCGTTACAGCCTGCATCGCGCCGACGGGTTGGAGCTTCACGTACGGGCGGTCCTCGCATACCGCCAAGGAGACGTCGAGACCGCCTGTTCGTTGTTCGGCCAGCTTGAGGAGTGGGCTGACCGCACTGGCGAGGCCGATCCGTCGTATATACCGTGGGCGGCCGATGCGATCGCCGCCTACCTCGCCTGTGGCCGAGACACCGACGCGAGGCACGTCACCGACTGGGTCGCAGAGCGTGCCGTGTCTTTTCCCAGCCGGTGGCCGAAAATCGTCGTCGCCACCGGAGAGGCCGCCCTCGCTGAGCGCGCCGGGGGCCGAGCGCTCGCGGAGACCTACTTCACCCAGGCGCTCGACCTCCATGCCGAGCTGCCCATGCCGCTGGCCCGGAGCCGGACACTGACAGACTATGGCGCCTTCTTGACCCGGGGTGGTGAGATCGCCCGGGCGCGGGTGCTGCTCGCTGAGGCGTTGCATATCGCTGAGGAATGCGGAGCCGGTTGGCATGCCAACCGGGCGCGGGTTGAATGGCGGCGGGCCGGCGGGCGTGCCCGCAGCCGCAACCCCGACGAGCTCAGCCCGCAGGAAGCCGCAGTCGCCCAGCTCGCTCAGGTCGGCCGGACCAACCGGGAGATCGCCCAGCAGCTCCACCTCTCCGTCAAGACAGTGGAAACCCACCTCGGGCATATCTATCAGAAACTCGGTATCCGCAGCCGTTGGCAGCTCACCGGGCGCGTAAACCCTGACACCGATGAATGACGTGGAGGGGCGGGTGAGGTCCGCCCCTCCACGTATTACTTGTCCTTCAGGGAAGAATGTCCACCGTCGGTGAGAGCACCACCGCGCACGGTGGTAGCGATCACCATGACCGCGGCGAGCAGAACCAGGTCTTTGAGCACGTACTGGCCTTCCAGGGTGGGCATGTGGTGCGGCCCGGCGAACTCTCGCCCGGCCAGCAGAACAGCCGGGGACAGGATGCCGATCAGATGACCTCCCAGCAGGATGATGGCCACTCGCAGCCACCGCCCAGTGATCAGAATCAGTCCGATGGCGCACTCCAGCGTCGCGATCAACACCATCACCACGCCGGTGGGCACCACAGCCGGTACGAGCCCGAAGCTCAGCAGGTGCGCGGTGGCCAGGGCGAGATCCTCGGCTGGGCTCACACCCGGGAAGTACTTCAGGATGCCGAACCCGAGATACACCACCCCGATGCTGATGCGCAACGCGATAATGCTGTAACGCATCAACCAGCGGTGAACGGCGGTCTCGCCGGCGTCGACCATGGCAAACACCCTGGGCACGACCCGGTCTTCTCGACAGATGACTTCGGCGTAAGTGTCTTCTTCGCCGGGATAGGTCTTGGTCGGCATGCTCAACCTCCTTGCTGAATGAGATTCAGGGATGAGCCTGAGTTGGTGAATGGCGCGGGGTGTCGTCGGTGGTCGTCCACGGATATCAGTGTGGGCGGGAAGCCGGTCGGTGTCGTCGGGACGGCCCCTGAGAATTAGCGGCAGCAGGGGAGGTGCTGACATCGGTTTTATCAGGGTGTCCCTGAGAATAAGAATTCCGATGAGACAAAGGGTCTAATCACGGACTGAGCTGTGATGTCAAGTCGATTATGATTGTGGGGCGCCAGGGTTGCCGGCGAGGGTGGTTCCAGGGATGGGTGAGTTCCCCTTCCCCCACCAGATGTGCCACACTGCGCTCGTGGCACACCGCACTGTGATCATTATTACTGAGCGCGTCGGGTAACAAGCACCATCACCCGACGCGCAGACCTCTCGCATCCGCGGGGGGTCTTTTTTGTTGGCCAGCACACCTCTTGGAGCCCCGACGATGCCTCGCACCAGCCCCGCCGGCACCCCTCTCGGTGACGACTTCCACCTCTACGACACCACGCTGCGCGACGGTGCCCAACGGGAGGGAATCTCATACTCGGTAGCCGACAAGCTCGCCATCACCCAGTTGCTGGATGCGCTGGGCGTGGGCTTCATCGAGGGTGGCTGGCCCGGCGCGATGCCTAAGGACACCGAGTTCTTCGCCCGGGCTGCAGCCGGTGAGCTGGCACTGAAGTACGCCGCGTTGGTGGCTTTCGGCTCAACCCGCCGTGCTGGGCTGACTGCCGTTGAGGACCCTCAGGTGCAAGCGCTGCTGACCTCGCAGGCGCCAGTGATCACCTTGGTGGCCAAGTCCGACCGGCGGCACGTGGAGCGGGCGCTGCGGGTGGACGTCGCGCAGGCGTGCGCCATGGTCGCAGATACCGTTGGGTTGCTCGTCGCAGAGGGCCGACGGGTTTTTCTCGACGCTGAGCACTTCTTCGACGGCTACGCTTTCGACGCGGACTGCGCGCTGCGGGTGCTCGAGGCGGCTGTCACCGCGGGCGCCGACGTCGCGGTGCTTTGCGACACCAACGGTGGGCAGCTGCCGTTGCAGCTTGCCGAGACCGTCGCCGAGGTGGTGGCCCGCACGGGTTTCCGGGTGGGAATCCACTGCCAGAACGACACTGCCTGCGCGGTGGCCAACTCGGTCGCCGCGGTGCAGGCCGGGGCTTCTCATGTGCAGTGCACCGCCAACGGCTACGGCGAGCGGACCGGCAATGCGGACCTGTTCGCCGTTGCCGCCAATCTTGTCGCCAAGCTGGGGATGCCGGTCCTTCCGGAGCACGGGATGGCCGAGCTGACCCGCACCTCGCATGCGCTGGCTGAGATCGCCAACCTCGCTCCCGACACCCACCAGGCCTACGTCGGGAGGTCGGCCTTTGCTCACAAGGCGGGGCTGCACGCGAGTGCGATCAAAGTGGATCCGGAGTTGTACAACCACGTGGACCCCGTCGTGGTCGGCAACTCACAGCGTGTGCTGGTGACCGAGATGGCCGGTCGGGCCAGTATCGAGCTCAAGTCCGCCGAGCTCGGGCTGGACCTGGCCGGTCACTCGGCTGAGGTCGGCGTGGTCACTGCCCGGGTCAAGGAGCTCGAGTCGCAAGGCTGGTCTTTCGAGGCCGCCGACGCCTCCTTCGAGCTGCTGGTGCGCCAGGAGGTCGATGAGGTGCCGCCCACGCCGCCGTGCCGGTTGGAGTCCTACCGGGTGGTGGTGGACCATCAGGCCGACGGCGAGGTCGTCGCCCAGGCGACGGTGAAGGTGCACGTAGCAGGGGAGCGGGTGATTGCCACCGCGGAGGGCAACGGGCCGATCAACGCGCTGGATGGCGCTTTGCGCCAGGTCTTGAACGCCTACGTACCCTGGCTGAACGCTGTGGAGCTGTCCGACTACAAGGTCCGGATCCTGCCCGGCACGCACGGCACAGACGCGGTGACCCGTGTGCTGGTGGACACCCGTGACGGAACCGGGTCCTGGACTACGGTAGGCGTGCACTGCAACGTGGTGGAAGCCTCTTGGCTGGCGTTGCTGGACGCGATGACCTACGCGGCGTTACGCCACCACGGCGTCACCAGCAGCACCTGAGTCGATCGCCGTACCCGCACCGCCAATCTTCGCAACTGTTCTTGCGACTGCCCAACCTGCGGTGCGGCCTGTAACGCCCCAGTAGCGGCTCCAATCCGACGCCAATACGGTTCCAATCCCCGCAACCGATGGTAGGCGGGTCGGGACCGCAGGTGAACGCTTTTATGATCGGCATCGAGCTGTCGCCCCGCACTGCCCCGACGTCTCGTCTATCCCGCGTAGGCAGGGGGTTGGCCATGGGGCCGGAGCTCGGCGACCACGCGGTGGTGGTGGGCGCGAGCATGGCCGGTTTGCTGGCTACCCGGGTGCTCACCGATGTCTACCGGAAGGTCACGGTGATCGACCGGGACACCATGCCCGAGATCGGCATGCACCGCCGTGGTGTGCCGCAAGGACGTCACCAGCATGGCTTGCATCCACGTGGCCGTGCAGTGCTCGAGGAGCTGTTCCCCGGCTTCACCGCACACGCTGTGCAGGCCGGTGCCTGCTCAGGGGACGTGCTGGGGCACTGTCGCTGGCTGCTGTCCGGGCACCGGCTGCGTCAGGCCGACATCGGTCTGCCCGCTCTGATCGCCAGCCGGCCGTTCCTGGAGGGTCAGCTCCGGGCCAGGGTGCAGGCGCTGCCCGGGGTGACGTTACTGGAGCGCACCGACCTCGTCGGTGTGACCACCACAGCTGGTCGCCGGGTCACCGGGGTCGAGGTGCGCGACCGAGAAGGCGATTTCATGCAGGTGCCGGCGCAGCTGGTGGTGGACGCGACTGGCCGTGGCTCGCGGACGCCGGTCTGGCTGGCGGAGCAGGGCTACCAGCCGCCGACCGAGGACCGGATCGACATCCGGCTGGGCTACGCCACCCGGACCTACCGGCTGCGCCCCGACGCTCTCGGATCGGACATGCTCATCCTCACCAGCGGCACCCTGGACAACCCGCGGATGGGTGCACTGAGCACCGTGGAAGGCGGCAGCCACACGGTCACCCTCGGAGGCATTCTCGGTGATCACCCGCCTACCGACCCGGCCGGCTTCGAGGCATTCGCGGCCAGCCTGCCCTTCGCCGACATCGCCGAGGCGATCGCTGGGGCGCAGCCGCTGGACAACCCGGTCGCGTTCCGGTTCCCAGCCAGTGTGCGGCGCCGCTACGAGCACTTGCGCCAGTTTCCGGACGGTCTACTTGTGATCGGTGACGCGGTCTGCTCGTTCAACCCCATCTATGGTCAGGGTATGACAGTGGCGGCCAATCAAGCACTGGTGCTGCGTCGGCTACTCGCCCACAGCGCGAATCCCGCACCGGACCAGTACTTCCAGGCGATCGCGAAGACGATCGATCCGCCATGGGACTTCGCGGTGGCCGCGGACCTGGCCTTTCCTGGTGTGCCCGGGCCTCGCACCGGCAAGAACCGGATGGCCAACGCCTACCTGTCCGCGCTGCTCGCAGCGGCCGGCTCCGACGTCGCTTCGGGTACTGCGTTCATCCGCGTCCTGGGGTTGCTCGACCGGACAGAAGGACTGCTGCGGCCGGACCGCATGCTGCGGGTGTGGTGGATCAACCGAAGGAAAGCTGAACCTCCAGCTGAACACGATCTTACACATTCAATTGGAGAAACTGCTACTCAGCTGGAGGTGTCGCGATGGCCTTGAGTCTGAATCTCACTGCTCCGCTCAAGCAGGACCCGGAGTCCCAGCAGAGTTTACAGGGTTTGATCGACGTATTTCCGGGCCAGGTTCAGAAGGTGATCGACGCGGCGCTGGCCGAATCGGAACTTGTCCATTTCGCTCGAATTTTGGTGATCGACAATAAATACATCCAGTTCCTCACGGAATTCGACGGAGACCCGATGCGGTACACCGAATTTTTTCGGACCAAGCTCCCGGATGTGTTCGAGAAGATCTTCTCCTTGGTGGAAGGTGCGCCACCGTGGAAGGAGCTCGACAACCCCAACGACTTCTACCAGTACACCCACTCTTTGAATCTGCCAGCGCTCGGCGCCTCGACGACGGTCGGCTACGAACGTGGTTACCTGTTCTCCGCGTTCGGTGACGCCGCTGTCCGGGAGATCAAAAAAGCACTCGACACGAGCAACTGATCTGTGACGATGACAGTCGACTTAAGCGGTGTGCAGGCATTGATCACCGGCCCGTACCGACGCCCGATCTCTCGCCATCTGTTTTTCCGCTTCGATGCCGGTGCGGGTGTACGCGCTTACCTCGGGGAGCTCGCGCAGCGCGTCACCATGGCCGATGTCACGCTCGACACCGCGTCGGACCCGCTGCTCAACTTTGGTGTCACCTACCGTGGTTTGAGCGCCCTAGGGGTGGATTCAGCGCTACTGGCGAAGCTCGACGCGACCTTCGCGCTCGGGCCACTCGCCGTCAAACTGAATCTCGGAGATGTCCCGGGTAGCCCCGGCGACCCGGCGACCTGGTGGGACGGTCAGTTCCCGACTGAGGACGTGCACTGCATCGTGCATGTTTATGCCCGGTCGGACGACGCCGCCCAGGGCGCGACGCAGACAGTCCGGGAATGGGCTCGTCGCAGCGGAGTGACCGAATTGATTCCTCGCCGGGACGGCACGATTCTAGAGGGGCGATCGCTGGGTGGCGCGCAGCTGCACTTCGGTTACACCGACGGCATCTCCCATCCCGACATCTGTTGGGACGAGGATGTTCCCCCCGGGCCGGGGCAGGTCGATTTCCGTAACTTCCTGCTGGGCTACTCCACAGATGAGTTCCCTTCCGCGCCGGCCGGCGGTCCGGCGGCCGACTTCGTGCGTGGCAGCACCTACGGGATGTTCCGGTGGCTCTACCAGGACGTCGCGGCCTTCAACCTGTTTCTGAGTACTCAGGGCCCGAAGCTGTTCCCGGCGCTGGCCGCGGCGGACGCCGAGGAGCTGCTCGCGGCCAAGATGATGGGTCGTTGGCGCGACGGTACGCCGCTCGTCCTCTCGCCAGATCGACCGGACCCGCAGTTGGTGAGCAATAACGACTTCGGCTACGCGACAGAGGACCCCGACGGTCACCGTTGCCCGTTCTCCGCACACATCAGGGTCGTGAACCCGCGCGATACGCTCCTGGATCCGACTGTGGTCGAGGGGGTGCCCTGCATTCTTCGACGCGGGATGGCCTATGGCCCACCACTGCAGGGCAGTATCGACGATGGCGTGGACCGCGGACTTGTCGGCGTCTTCCTGTGCGCGGACCTACGCAAGCAGGTCTACACGTTGACCAGCTGGATCCAGCGGAACGACTTCAGCCCGGTTTACGACGCCAATCGCCGCGTCCAGGATCCCCTGCTCGGCAACCGCGCCATGCCGGGCGTCAGCGCGGACTTCACGCTACCAGCACCAGGTGGCGGTGTGACGATCAAGAACCTGCCGAACTTCGTGCACACGAAGGGTTCGGTGTTCCTTCTCTATCCGGGGAAGGCCACATTGACGGCGCTGTCGAATGTGGCCAATCGTTGAATTCATTTCCTGACGCCCGGTCCCAGCTCGTACTCGTGGAGTTTTTCTCGCAGCTGTCGCAAAGCTCGCGCTCGTGTGGGCCCAATTCCGCCCGGCGGGATTCCGGCGGCGCGGGCGACTTCGGCGTAGGAAGGGGGATTATCGGTGAACAGCATCCACACCAGCCTCTGGCGGCGAGGCGACAACTCGGCGACGAGCTTCCGCACGGTCCGCGCGGTATCGGCGTCGATGACGCGCTGCTCAGGTCCCACCGAGGGATCGGCGACAGCTTCGGGCGTCATGTCAAAGACGTCCGGGGAGGGTCTGACCTGGCGCAGGATACGCAGGCATTCGCGTCGAGCGGTGGTTACCAGCCACCCACCGAGTCGCTCGGGGAACTGCACTCGGTGGATATTCTCGGTTAACCGCAGCCAGGTCATCTGCACTGCGTCCAGTGTGTCGGCCTCTTGCAGCCGAAACGACCGTACCGTCGTGGATACGAGTTTTCCGTATCGGCGAAAGATTTCGTCCCAAGCAGTAGCATCTCCGTCACCGATCCGCAGCAGCAGATCGGTCACGCTGTCTGTTCCGTTGGCTGGGGCGTCGGCGGGGGTATATCCCATGATGGCATTTGTCATCGGAATCGAGGCCCCCTGGTGAAGTCAATATCGATCATGGTGGGCGCTCCCTTTTATCGTGCTTCGGGTACGCCCACCGTCGGTCACCAGGCTTGGCTGCGGATTGGCGGTGAGTTGGAGCCGGCTGAGAAACTCGGCGCGGCTAGTCAGCTGTCGGGCGTCTGCTGCGTCCAGGGGGCGAGCCAGCCGCGGGTGAGGAGCGTGTAGCGGTGGTCAGCGCCGTATACCCGTGCGAAGTCCTCGAGCACCGCGGTAGCCAGATCCTGGGCTTGTGCCACGTCGCCGGCTTCCCCGGTCCACCGGGCCAGGTTGGCCCGGGCGAGCAGGGTATGCCGGTGGTCGGAGCCGATGATCTGCTCGTCGTCTTTGACCAGCTCCGCGGCCAGCCGCCGGGCTTGTGCCACGTCGCCGGCTTCCCCGGTCCACCGGGCCAGGTTGGCCCGGGCGGTCAAGGTCTGCCGGTCGTCGGGGCCGAGCGCCCGCTGGGTGTCGTCGACCACCGCAGCGGTCAGCTCCCGGGCTTGTGCGGCGTCGCCGGCTTCCCCGGTCCAGCGGGCCAGGTAGGCCCGAGCGGCGAGGGTGTGTCGGTCGTCGGGGCCGAACACCCGCATCATGTCCTCGACGTAGGCAGCGGTCAGCTCCCGCGCCCGCGCGAGGTCACCGGACAGTGCGGTCCACCGGACAACGCCGCCCCGGGCGAACAGGGTGTCCCGATGGTCAGGCCCGAGCACCCGCGTCATGTCCTCGACCACCGCGGCGGCCGCCTCCCGAGCCCGCTGGATGTCCCCGGCCTGTCCAACCCAGTAGCCGAGGTTGCTCCGGGCGAGCAGGGTGTGCTGGTGATCGGGGCCGTATACGCGCGTCATGTCCTCGACCACGGTGGCGGCCAGCTCCCGCGCCCGTACGAAATCACCGGTCCAACCGGTCCAGCCGACGAGCATGGTGCGCAGGCTCAGCGAGATGGGTTGGTCGGGATGGAGATGCTCGATCACGGTCCGGACGTGGGTCTGCGCACTCTGCCAGGCGGTGCTGGTCACCTTGGGTGCGGGCCATAGGGGGTAGGCCGCCTCGAGCAGGGCCGCCGCGGCGTCGATCCATGGACGGTGGTCGTTGACCGCGGTGAGTTGGTCGGCGGTGACGGCTTGGATGAGGCGATGCATCGTCACCGATCCCCGGGGTCCGGCGCGGGTGAGCAGACCGTAGGCGATCAGCTCGGTGATGGCGCGGTGCCGGTGGAGTTCGTCGATCAGAAGCGGCCGCAGCAGCGTGTTGACCGGTTCGGGGAGATCGAGACGGTGGGTGGTGCTGAGCCATTGATCCAGCGGGATGGTGTCGGGGGCATACCAGGCCAGCAGGTTGAGCAGCGCCCGCGCCAGGGCGGAGAGCTGGTCGAAGGCCAGTTGCCAGGTGGTGGCCACGGTGGCTGGGTAGTCCGGGGCATGACCTTGTTGGTGTAGCTCGGCGCGGCGGCTGCGATACAAGGCCAGATAGCCGGCGAGGTCGAGGGCACTGTTTGCGACGTAGCAGCCGGCTTGCGCCAGCGCCAGCGGTAAGCCGCCCAGCTCACGGGCCAGGACCGCGGCGGCGGTCTCGTTGGTGTCGCCGCCCAGCGAGGTGATCAATCGCACGGCGTGGGCTTGGGTCAACGGCGCGACCGGCAGCACCAGCCGGCGATCCGGCCAGGTTCCGGCCCGGCTGGTGACCAGCACGTCGCCGGTGCCGGCGGCGGGCAGCAGGCCCCGCAGCGCCTCGGGCTCGGTGATGTTGTCGATGACCAGCAGCCAGGCCCCGGTTCGGTTGGCCAGCATTGCGTGGACCGCCTGCACCGGGTCGTGGGCGTGTTCGGCGTACTGCGGGGCCAGAATGTCCAGCAGCGCCCGGAATTCCCCTGGTACCGCCTCGGGATTCTCGGCGCGTACCCACCACACGAGCTCGTAGTGCTCCAGGTAACGCTGGGCGTAGGCCCGGGCCAGGCTCGTCTTGCCCACCCCACCCAACCCGGTGAGCACCCGCCAGATCGGCCGCCCCTGCCGCGCTGGGGGAGTGAACGCCTCTCGCAACGCGCTCAGTTCGTGCTGCCGGCCGATTACCTCGGACAAGCCCTGCACATGGGTGGACACCACCCGCTGGGCCCGCCCGCCACTCAGTTCGTCCGCCGACAGCTCGGTCGTCGGCGGGGCCGGCGAGGCCAACTCCGTCACGGGCCCGCTCGGCGTCGATTTCGGTGGATGCCAGTCCAGCGCCGGCGCCTGGGTGAGAATGTCACGTTCCAACCGCTGCAACGTCGCACCCGGATCGATGCCCAACTCCTCGACCAGCCGCACCCGGGTGACGCGCAACACCCCCAACGCCTCAGCTTGCCGGCCGGCCCGGTACAGCGCCAAAGCCAGCAGCTCGCAGCCATGTTCGCGCATCGGGTTTGCCCTGACATGCATCTCCAACTCGGCCACCGCGCCGTGATGCCCACCCAGCTGCAGCTGCGCTTCGCACCTCGCCTCGAACACCGACAGCCGCAACTCCTCCAACCGCGCCACCTCCGGGGCGGCCCAGCTGGCATCGGCCACGTCGGCGTAGGCCCGCCCACGCCACAGGCCCAACGCCGCGTCGAACTCACTCGCCGCCTGCGCCGGGTCCGAGCAGCCCAACGCCGCCCGCCCCGCTGCGGCATGCTCGGTGAACCGGTGCACATCGAAATCCACACCCCGGCTGCTCAACAAGTATCCCGGCGCCCGAGTACACAACACCGTCGCCGGTGCCCGAGGCGGGCGATCTGGCTCCAACACCCGCCGCAGGTTCGACACATACGCCCGGATCGAGGTCATCGCCGCCGCTGGTGGAGCTCCCGACCACAAGTCTTCAATCACCGAGTCCACGGCCATCGGCCGATCCACCCGGCTCAACAACAACCCGAACAACGCCCGCTGCCTCGGCGGCCCCAGATCGACTAACTGACCCGCAACCACCGCCTCTACCGAGCCCAATGCCCGCCACTGCATGGAGCGGTCACCAGGAACCAGCGCCAGCTGTGCGCTCGCCCGTGCCACAGATCCGCTCGCTCCCACCTTAATTCCACACGCTGGATGAGAATCTCTCGACTGCCGAATCAGAGGATCACGTCACCACGACCCGTTCGTTATCACCGGAGCTGATTATAGGGGTTCGCGGGTCAATGCTGTATTCAGCTCATGTGTGGATCGCGGCTATCCGGGATGGTCAACGGGCCTGCGCAGCGCTGCGACGTGCGAAGGTCGGGGCATGCTCGGGGAGCAGCCCGACGCCCACCGCAGTCGCTGGACCCAGCTGTGTCGAACATCATGCCGGCCGGACCTCCACCGACCACGCAACATGTCGTGCGCTCATCTGCATCACATATTTCAACGATTGTTGAATATATCAATGATGCACCTGATCGGTCTGACGGTCAAGCAGGGCTGTGGCGGGAAGTTCACCGGATCAGCAGAGTCGCACGGTCTGGCGACGATCTAACGTGCACGGGTGACTCTCGCCGAGCTGGCCCCCGCCCCGTCGATTCCATTCGAGGTCGCCGCCGTCTGCTTCGATGTGGACGCGACTCTGGTCGATTACGAAGCGTCGACCCGCGCCGGGCTGCGTGAGCTGCTCGGCGCCGACGCGGCCTGGGGCGAGTGGTGTGCGATGAGCGACCGGCACTACCTGCGCTATCTCGCAGGCGAGGTTGACTTCGACACCATGCGCCAACAGCGCACCAGGGACTTCTTCGTCTCCCGGGGGGAGCTGCTTTGCGACGGTGAGGTGGCCAGGCGCGAAGAGCGCCGTGCAGCGGCCGCGCGGCGCTCTTGGCGGTTGTTTGACGACGCCCTGCCGTGTTTGAGGGTGCTGCGGAGTCTCGGTCTGCGGCTGGCCGCGATCACCAACGCCGCCGGCGCCCACCAACGCGCGAAGCTCGGGGCGTTGGGGCTGGAGTCTGCCTTCGATGCGGTGCTGATCTCCGGTGAGGTGGGGGTGGCCAAGCCGCACCGCGCGATCTTCCGGAGGGCATGCCGCGCCCTCCGGGTGCTTCCCGCCCAGGCCGTGCACGTCGGCGACCAGCTCGACACCGACGCTGAGGGTGCGCGAGACGCGGGGCTGCATGGAGTGTGGCTGAACCGCTCCGGCCGCGGCGTGCTCCCGCTGGGTACTGGGATCTCGATGATCGGGCGGTTGGCCGATCTGCCTGCGCTGGTCACCCGGCATATCGGACGAGCCGCGTGCAGCCCGAAAGGCGGCCCAGTGGAAGTCGGCCCGCGCGATCGACTAACATCCGTCCCCAGTGCTGGTTCGGGCCCGGACCCGAAGGCGGACACTTGGTGGGGTATGGTGTAATTGGCAGCACGACTGATTCTGGTTCAGTTAGTCTAGGTTCGAGTCCTGGTACCCCAGCGAATTGAGTCATCGCGTTCTCGCGGCCCCGTCGTCTAGCGGCCTAGGACGCCGCCCTCTCAAGGCGGTAGCGCGGGTTCAAATCCCGTCGGGGCTACACCGGTGGTATCAGTTGGGTCGGCCCCTGAACTGGGCGTTCAAGGTCAGGGGCTGGCCTTTAACTAGCTGGCTGCGCCTGGCACCATCAGGCCGTCTCCGGGTATCTGTAGCCGGAGTTTCAGGCGGGGCTGCGGTGGTCAAACGGCCCCCTGCATCCGATGGCGGGCTATCCCGTCCTGACTATCGAGTCATTTGGTGTAGGCCTTGAGCAGCACCTCTATTGAGTGCCTGGCCCGCTTCGCGACCTGGGTTGCTGGTACGCCCCTGGTGAACCACCCCAGGTCTGATGGCGGTTCCGTGCTAAGTGGATGACGGAGAGTTTGGGTAGCTAGGGTTTGAGGGCCATCAGCGGTGGTGTGGATGTGGCGGTAGATCGTCACCGTCACAAGTTGTCGCCGCGGGAGGCGGTGATCTGGAGGTGCAGCTATGATCAATGAGAAGTCGTTTGGTTTCTGGATCGTGATCGCCGGCCTTGTCGTGATGCTCTTCATCTCCCTGGTATCGGTCTTTCGATACACGAGTGTCGGGGATGCGTCAGGGATAGTCACGGCCGCTGGCACGGTCGTCGGGACCGTAGTCGGCACCTTCTTCGGCGTGCATGCGGGCACTGCGGCAGGCGCTGCGAGTGCCCAGGGGGCTGATACGGCACGTCAACGGGCTGAAGCCGTCAAGGACACCGTCGTTGGAGGTCTGTCCAAGATCGCGGTAGCCGCCGATCCGGGAAGCGATGCCGCGATGGCGGTCCAAGAACTGATCGACTCGATCAAACCGGTCGTGTAGAGACGACCCGTGTGTCGCCGGCATTTACCCGGTCGCCGAGGCAGACTCGCTGTACTACCTGGGATGGCCCACCACCGTGACCCACAACGTCACCGCAACCCGATCGTCTACAAGGACAGTCCCGCCATGTCTACCGCAGACCTCAGCGCCACTTGGGGGAACGCGTTGCTTCGCGACTGCCGGGCTACTTCATCACCCTGCAGCGGCGGCGCAGCGAACACCGGCCCCCGCCACCCCGCTCACAGCCGGTTGTGCAGCGCCTCGGCGGCTGCCAGCAGGTCGGCAGCCCAACGGATACCCGGTCGCCGGCCGATCCGCTCCACTGGGCCGGACACCGATACCGCAGCGACCACGGTGCCAGCCGCATCTCGCACCGGGGCGGAAACGCTGGCCACTCCGGCCTCGCGTTCGGCCACACTCTGCGCCCAGCCGCGTCTGCGGACCTCCATGAGGGTCCGCTCGCCGAACACCGCCTCGCCGAGCACGGCGCGCTGGGTGGCCGGATCAGCCCAGGCGGCCAGGACCTTTGCACCCGATCCGGCTGCCATCGGGAGCCGGGCTCCCACCGGGACGGTGTCGCGCAGACCGCTCGGGGGCTCGACAGCTGCCACGCAGACCCGGACCATCCCGTCGCGCCGGTAGAGTTGGACACTTTCTCCGGTGACGTCACGCAGCCGGGGCAACACCATCGCGGCGGCGTCGAGCAACGGGTCGAGCGCACCCTCACCCAACTCGCGCAGTGCAGGCCCGGGACGCCATCGCCCGTCGGCGTCGCGGCGGAGCAGCCGGTGCACCTCCAACCCCACCGCCAGCCGGTGGGCAGTGGCCCGCGGCAGCCCGGTACGGGTGCACAGCTCGGCCAGCCCGCAGGGACTTCGAGCTACCGTACGTAGCACCTTCACGGCCTTGTCCAGCACGCCGATACCGCTATGCTGTTCCACAACTCAATACTAACTTCCCGCTATCTGGGATGTCCAGCATGTGGGAGCTGGGTCACGGATTCACTGCCGATAGAGGAAATTACTGCTGATGGGACGTACACTCGCAGCGAAGGTTTGGGACGCCCACGTGGTTCATCGGGGTGACAGCCCCTCTGATGACGATGCAGGTGACGCGACACCCGACCTGCTCTACATCGACCTGCACCTGGTGCACGAGGTCACCAGTCCGCAGGCCTTCGACGGTTTGCGGCTGGCCGGTCGGCCGCTCCGCCGGCCCGATCTGACGATCGCCACCGAGGATCACAATGTCCCCACCACCGACATCGCGCTACCGATCGCCGATGAGGTGTCCCGCACACAGGTCGAGACATTGCGCCGGAACTGTGCACAGTTCGGCGTGCGGCTGCACTCGATGGGCGACGTCGAGCAGGGCATCGTGCACGTCGTGGGGCCTCAGCTGGGCCTCACCCAACCGGGGATGACGGTGGTCTGCGGTGACTCGCACACCTCCACCCATGGTGCCTTCGGCGCGCTGGCGTTCGGCATCGGCACATCGGAGGTGGAGCACGTACTGGCCACCCAGACCCTCCCGTTGCGCCCGTTCAAAACCATGTCGGTGGTGGTGCGCGGCCGCAACGGGGTGCTACCTGCCGACGTCACCAGTAAGGACATCATCCTGGCTGTGGTCGCTCGGATCGGTACCGGCGGTGGCCAGGGCTATGTGCTGGAGTATCGCGGAAATGTGATCGAGCAGTTGTCCATGGAAGCCCGGATGACGGTCTGCAACATGTCGATCGAGGCGGGCGCCCGGGCGGGGATGATCGCACCGGATGCCACCACGTTCGACTACTTGGCCGGTCGGCCACACGCGCCGGTGGGTGCGCAGTGGGACGCGGCGGTGCAGTACTGGCGTTCGTTACGCACCGATGACGACGCCACCTTCGATGCCGAGGTGCACATCGACGCCGACTCCCTGACCCCGTTCGTGACCTGGGGCACCAACCCGGGTCAGGGTCTGCCGCTGTCCGAGCGAGTGCCCGATCCAGAGCAGATCTCTGATGACGGTGAGCGGCTCGCAGTGCGCAAGGCACTGTCCTACATGGACCTGCAACCCGGCACACCGCTCCGCGAGATCGCGGTGGACACGGTGTTCCTCGGATCCTGCACCAATGGGCGGATCGAGGACCTGCGAGCGGCGGCGGTGGTGCTCGCCGGGCGGCGGGTGCGTGACGGGGTGCGGATGCTCGTCGTTCCCGGCTCGATGCGGGTGCGTGCCCAGGCCGAGGCCGAGGGCCTGCACGAGGTGTTCACCGCCGCTGGTGCCCAGTGGCGCGCGGCGGGCTGCTCGATGTGTCTGGGGATGAACCCCGATCAACTCGCCGCAGGCGAGCGCTGCGCGTCCACCTCCAACCGCAACTTCGAGGGTCGCCAAGGCAAAGGTGGCCGCACTCACCTGGTCTCCCCGCTGGTCGCGGCCGCCACCGCCGTCCGCGGCACCCTCTCGTCCCCCACCGATCTCGACTGAGTCGTGAGTGCGTAACAGTGTTCCAGCACTGAATGCCACTCGCGAGCGACCGAAGGGAGCCTCTGGCGATGCAAGCGTTCACTCGTCACACCGGCGTCGGCGTTCCGTTGCGACGGTCTGATGTGGACACCGATCAGATCATTCCTGCGGTCTATCTCAAACGGGTCAGCCGCACGGGTTTCCAGGATGGACTGTTCGCGGCCTGGCGTGCCCACGAGGACTTCGTGCTCAACCACGATGCCTACCGCAACGGCAGTGTGTTGGTCGCCGGGCCGGATTTCGGCACCGGGTCGTCGCGGGAGCACGCGGTCTGGGCATTGCTGAACTACGGATTCCGGGTGGTGATCTCTCCGCGTTTCGGCGATATTTTCCGGGGCAATGCGGGCAAGCAAGGTCTGCTCGCGGCGCAGTGTGAGCGGACCGATGTCGAATTGCTCTGGAAGCTGCTGGAAACCGAGCCGGGCACCGAGGTCACCGTCGATCTTTCGGAGCAGACTGTGCAGGCCAAAGACCTCACGGTGGGCTTCGCGATCGACCGCTATACCCGCTGGCGCTTGCTGGAGGGATTGGACGATATCGCGCTGAGTCTGCGGCACGCCCAGGAGATCGACGCATTCGAGAGCCAGCGGTCGTCCTGGCTGCCCACTACGACAGTCGTCGGTGAAGGTGGTCAGGGCTCGCGCGGGGGGCGATCCCCTGGGAGTTGACCCAGCACGCCGTCGTAGTGATCGGCGGTCATCAGGACGGGCGGGGCGGGTGACTCGCTGCCGAAGAACAGCCCCCAGAAGCTGCCCTTCCCGCTGGTCGCATCGAACCGGTCGAGCCCGGCAGCGTCGGCAAGTGCGCGGAGCACGTGGGGAATCACCCCGCCCTGGCTGCACACGACAGCCGGACCCCCTGGCCCGGCCGCAATCTCGATCAGTCTGGCTAAGCCAGCCGCTGGATCGGTCAGGTACCCGTCCTCGGCCAACAGCGGCTCCGTGATGATCGGCACACCGAGGTCCGCGGCGAGATCTTCGACGCTCTGGCGGCAACGTAGCGGTGGTGCGGAATACACCCGCCGTGCTCCAAACAGCGGCAGCAGTGTTCGCAGGACCTCGGCTTGTCGCCGGCCCGCAGCGGTCAGCGGGCGCAGGTCGTCGTCGCCCACCCACTCGTCACGCTCGCCCGCCTCGGCATGCCGGACCAACAGCACGGTGGCGGTGACGGCCGTCGCACCGTCGAGATCTACCAGCAGCGACCGATCGTGCGGATGGCTTAGCAGGTCGCTGGCCTTTGCAGGGGAAAGCCAGCGCAGCTCGTCCACTTCGTTGCTCGGGCGAAAGCTGCCGGCTATGGGACACGCCGCCCAGTAATGCGCGACTTTTTCGCCCGCGGTCACCGGATAACGGGTCTTGCCCAAGCGGGGTCCGAGCGTGACGGTGTGGCCGGTCTCCTCGGCCACCTCGCGGACCGCGGTGAACGGCAGCGCCTCTCCGGAATGCGGTTTGCCCTTGGGGAAGGACCAGTCGTCGTAGCGGGGTCGGTGCACCAGTACAACCTCAAGGTCGCCTGACAGCGACCGCTGCCACACGACGGCACCGGCAGCGGTTAGGGCACGCACTTGCTCATCCACCCCGGCGGTGTCGACGAATCTCCTGCACCTGATGGTCCCGCACGGTGGAACCGTCTTCAGGGGAGGGACTCCACGAGCCGTCCGCCTCCAGCACCCAGCATCGCGTTGCCGAGTCCAAGGCGGAGGCGAGTATTGCGTCCAGCTCGTCGGTCATCGCCGGATCCGCCACGCGTACCAAGACCTCCACCCGCCGATCCAGGTTGCGGTGCATCATGTCCGCGCTGCCGATCCAGTGCTCGCGACTACCCACGAAATGGAAGACCCGCGAGTGTTCGAGGAACCGACCCAGAATCGAGCGTACTCGAATGTTCTCCGACAGTTTCGGGCGCCCAGGGATGAGCGCGCAGATGCCGCGGACCACGATATCGACGCAGACGCCAGCCATCGACGCCCGATACAGCGCGTCGATCACCTGCTCGTCGACCAACGAGTTGACCTTGATCCGGATCCCCGCCGGTCTCCCCGCCCTGGCGTGGGCGATCTCGCTATTGATCCGCTCCACGATACCGCGCCGGATTCCGTATGGCGCCACCAGCAAGCTGCGGTAGGACGTTTGGCGCGCGTAGCCGGTCAGTGAGTTGAACAGGTCAGTGAGGTCGGCGCCGACCGCCGGCTCGGAGGTGAACAACCCGATGTCCTCGTAGAGTCGGGCGGTCTTCGGGTTGTAATTTCCGGTGCCTATGTGGCAGTACCTGCGGATCGTCGAGCCCTCCTGGCGCACCACCAGCGAGGTCTTGCAGTGCGTTTTCAGCCCCATCAGCCCATACACCACGTGCACCCCGGCGCGTTCCAGTGCTCTGGCCCATTTGATGTTGGCATGCTCGTCGAATCGCGCCTTGATCTCCACCAACGCGACCACTTGCTTGCCCGCCTCGGCGGCATCGATCAGCGCATCGACGATGGGGGAGTCACCGGAGGTTCGGTAGAGCGTCTGCTTGATCGCCAGTACCTGCGGGTCTCCCGCGGCCTGTTCGATGAAGCGTTGCACGCTTGTGGAGAACGAGTCGTAGGGGTGATGCACCAAGACGTCACCATCGTCCAAGGTGGCGAACACATCCCTGGGTGTCTCGCCCTCACCGAAGGCGGGGTGCGTGACGGGAACGAACGGCTCGTCCTTCAACTCCGGAGCCGGCAGCGAGTAAACCTGCCACAGGCAGGATAGGTCAAGCAGGCCCGGCGCCTCGACCACGTCGTGCGGATCGACGTCGAGCTCGCGCAGCAGCAGCCGCAGCACGTGCTCGCTCATCGTGTCGGCCACCTCCAGGCGCACAGGTGGGCCGAAGCGGCGTCGCGCCAGCTCCCGCTCCAGCGCCTGCAGCAGGTCCTCGTCGCGGTCCTCCTCAACCTCGAAATCGGCGTTGCGGGTGATCCGGAAGATGTGCCAGTCCACCACCTCCATGCCGGCGAACAGCTCACCGAGGTGGGCTCCGATCAGCTCCTCCAGCGGCAGGAACGTCGCGCGGAGCGACTCGCGCCCGTTCCGGTCGCTTTCCACCCGGACCAGGCGCGGCACGTTATTGGGCACCTTGATCCGGGCGAATCGCTCGATGCGGCTGTGCGGATCACGCACCATCACGGCCAGATTCAACGCCAAGCCGGAGATATAGGGAAACGGGTGGGCGGGGTCCACCGCCAACGGGGTGAGCACCGGAAAAATGTGGTCGGAGAAGTAACCCGACAGCCGCAGCCGTTGCTGATCACCGAGGTCGGCCCAGGTGATGAAGGTGATGCCGTGCTTCTCCAGCTCCGGGCGGACGGAGTCCAGGCAGATCCGGGCTTGGCGCTCAGCGAGTTCCCGGCTGCGCATCGCAATCCGCGCCAGCTGGTCGCGGGGGGACAGGCCGTCTGCGCTGCGCACCGAGAGCCCGGCCTCCTCGCGACGCTTGAGTCCGGCGACTCGAACCATGTAGAACTCGTCCTGATTCGACGCGAAGATCGCCAGGAATTTGGCCCTCTCGAGCAGCGGCTGGCTGGCGTCCTCGGCGAGTGCGAGTACCCGGGCATTGAAGTCCAGCCAGGACAGTTCCCGGTTGAGGTAGCGGTCATCAGGCAGGTCGGTGGCAGCCGGCACCGGGGTCGCCGCTGGGGGAGCGGGCGGTACCGTCGCCGCGGCACCGTCGGTCACCGGCATGGCACCGCCGGTCAACGGGGTGAGGTGCTGACTCACTCCGCCATTGTTCCGTATCAGGCCGGCTCCCGGGGGTGATCGGTGGTTATCGTGTGTGAGATCTCCAGGCCCTTATCGCTGGATAGCGCGGCGCGCGTGAATCGACCGAGGCCCAGGCTGCGTGCCACGTCCAGATCGGCCACGGTGTCGACGTCGCAACGCAGTCCCGGCCAGTAACCGGACAGCTCCCGAGCACCGGTGGCCCGGTGCGCCGCCGCCGAGCCCGGTCCGAAGCGGGGTTCCAAGGACTGCCCGGGGAGGGCGAGCAGCAGGGTCGTCCCGGTGCCCGCCCGGTCGGCGCAGAACGCCCGGCCGGCGGTGGTCAGGCCGTGGCGGATCGCGCAGTCCAACTCCTCGGAGCGCAACGCTGGCAGGTCAGCTTGCAGGGCGACGACCGTCGAGGTGGGGTCCGCTGCACGCAGCACTGCCTCCCCGTACCGCAGGGCCAGGTTGAGGCCGGCGGCCGGCTCGTCGGGGATCGCCTGCACCCCGTCCACCGCGAGGGTCCGACACACCAGTTGGTCGGAGCAAATCACGACCGCCTGGCGCACCACAGCCGCGCAGGTCGCCGCTGCGAGAGTGTCCCGGGCCAGGGCGAGGACCAACCGGGCGTGTTGCTCGGAGGTACCGCAGCCGTCAGCCGCCCTCCGCAGTCGGGTCTTGGCCCTGGCGAGCGGTTTCACCGGGACGAGCAGGTCCACATGCACGCTTCCATCTTCCTCGGTCGGTGGCCCCTGGACCTCCGATCCGGCGGCAGGGAAGACTTCGGGGACGATGCCCAGCCCTGCAAGCAGGTCTGATGTGACGATCAGCGTAAGTGTGACGGTCAGCGTGAGGAGGATGGCGTGGCACGGGAGAAGGCCGGCCTGTCGATTGGGTTGTGCATCGTGGTGTTCTACCCACTTACCCGCCTGCTGGGGCGGCGGCGTTTCGAGGGCCTTGAACACATTCCGCAGATCGGACCGGTCCTGGTGGCCTGCAACCACATCTCCTACCTGGATCCGATCTACACCGGGGTGTTCATGCACCGCGGAGGCCGGATCCCGCGGTTTTTAGCCAAGCAGGACCTGTGGAGGCTACCGGTGGTCGGTCGGGTGATGGCCGACGCGGGTCAGATCCCGGTGCGTCGCGGCAGCCCAGAGGCCGGCGACAGCCTGCGGTACGCCGAACAGGCGCTCGCCGAGGGCAAAGCAGTGCTGATCTACCCCGAGGGCACCATCACCCGGGACCCCGATCACTGGCCGATGGTGGCACACACCGGGGTCGCCCGGCTGGCGTTGCGCAGCGGCGTGCCGGTGGTGCCGGTGGTGCACTGGGGCACTCAGCGGGTTTATGACCACTACGGCAAGCGGCTGCGCCCGTGGCCCCGCACCGACGTGATCGTGCGAGCCGGCGCACCGGTGGACCTGTCCGATTTCCGGCAGCGACCGGTCGACCAACCCCTGCTGCGGGAGGCTACCGACCGGGTGATGGGTGGAGTCCGTGACCTACTTGCCGAGGTGCGCCGGGAGCAAGCTCCGGCCGGATTCTTCGATCCGATGCATCCCGGTGAGTACGGGGAGCGGACGTCATGACGCTGGCGGTGCAGCGCATCGCGGTGATGGGTGCGGGTTCATGGGGCACCACGTTCGCCAAGGTGCTCGCCGACGCCGGCCGCGACGTGGTGCTCTGGGCCCGCCGGGCCGAGGTAGCCGATGCGGTCACCAACCGGCACCTCAACCCGGACTACCTGCCGGGGGTGACACTACCGGCGTCCCTGCGCGCCACGGTGTGCGCGGAAGCGGCGCTGGACGGCGTGGACGCGGTGGTCTTCGCCCTGCCCAGCCAGACCCTGCGCGACAACCTGCGGGACTGGCACCGAGCCATCCCACCGGAGTCGACCTTGGTGAGTCTTGCCAAGGGCGTCGAGCTCGACAGCCTCAAGCGCATGAGCGAGGTCGTGATAGACGTCACTGCTGTCATGCCCGACCAGGTGGTCGTGGTGTCCGGTCCCAACCTGGCTCGCGAGATCGCGGCCGAGCAGCCCACGGCGAGCGTGGTTGCCTGCACCGACCACGACCGTGCCGTGGCGGTGCAGCACGCCTGCGGAACCGGTTACTTTCGGCCTTACACCAACACCGACGTCATCGGCTGCGAACTCGGCGGCGCATGCAAGAACGTCATCGCGCTGGCGTGCGGGATGGCTGTTGGATTGGGTTGTGGGGACAATACCCTCGCGACACTGATCACCCGAGGACTGGCTGAGATGGGACGGCTGGGTGTCGCGCTGGGGGCTGACCCGATGACCTTCGCGGGCCTGGCCGGCCTGGGCGACTTGGTGGCCACCTGCGCCTCACCGCTGTCTCGCAATCGTTCCTTCGGCTTCCGGCTCGGGTTGGGCGACACCCTCGAGCAGGCCCAGCAGGCCACCCAAGGCCAGGTGGCCGAGGGTGTGAAGTCCTGTTTGTCCATCCAAGGCCTGGCCGCGCGCTGCGGCGTCGAGGTGCCCATCGCCGAAGGGGTACGCCGAGTTTGCTATAACAGCCAGTCCCCCAGGGACATGGCTGCTGAATTGCTCGGCCGCCCGCACAAACCAGAATGATCACAGTTCAGCGTTCGGTGCCTGCTTGAACACCATGGATGACCATTCGTTCCAGATGGCGAAGCGGAATGTCATGCGAGGCGCTGCTCACTGATCTGCGTCAGGCCCTCGAGGCACTTGACCGGAGCCCTTGACGGGGATAGGCATCAGCTGGTTCTATCGCCGATTGTGAGTGGCACTCTCGTTCTCGTCCGGCGGTCCGCGGTGGATCTGCGCCGGGTGGCGAGTGCGCTCTGTCCGACGCGGTGATCTCCTTGCCCCGCTGACCGTGTCTCCTTGACGGCCCGCCCTTTCGGGTGGTGGCCGCTGCGCGGTCGGCTCAACCGATCCCGCGAGAGGAAACCTCCTGTGCACGGCGTGCCCTACCTCACCGTCCCGACTCCCGACGTCGCTCGTCCCGGCGGGGCGACCAGCATCGCCATGACCCTGGCTGCGCACCCCGAGCGGTGGCGCCCCCTGTTGGACTACCGCACCGATACCCGCTGGTACCGGCTGCTTGAACAAGCGCAACAGCATGAGGTGTGGCTGCTGTCCTGGTTGCCCGGCCAGGGCACCGATCTCCACGATCACGGTCCGGCGTCGGGCGCCTTCGCGATCGCAGCGGGCACGCTGACCGAGCTGGTGGTCGCAGCCAAGCCGGGCCGGCCTCCGGTGGAGGTCACCCGCGAACTGGTCGCCGGGCGCTGCCGCGCCTTCGGCCCGCATTACATTCACCAGGTGACCAATACCGGTGCCGTCCCTGCCGTGAGCGTGCACGTCTACACGCCGGGTCTCACTGTGATGAACCGTTACCGGCTGGAGCCGCCGGAGTTGCATCACGTCGCCGTGGAACAGGCCGGGGTGGATTGGTGAGCCGGCCACCCGGTGCGGTCAGTGTCGACCAGATGCTGTCCCAGGCCCGCTCGCGACTGCAGCGTCTCACCCCGGCGCAGGCGCATGACGCCCTCGTCGCTGGTGCCCTGTTGGTGGACATCCGCCCTGGCTGGCAGCGCGCCGAGGAGGGCGAGGTTCCTGGCGCTTTGTTGATCGAGCGTAACCATCTGGAGTGGCGCTTCGACCCGGAGTGCGAGGCCCGGCTACCCCAGGCCACCGGTTACGACGTGCAGGTGATCGTGCTCTGCTCGGAGGGCTACACCTCCAGCCTCGCCGCAGCCTCCCTGCACACCCTGGGCCTGCACCGCGCCACCGACATCATCGGCGGCTTCCAAGCGTGGGCAGCCCACGGCCTACCCCGCCGACATGGAGACATGTCGGGCCTATGACGGCACCGATAACCCCGCAATGTCTCCATGTCGGGGAAGGGACGAGCGGTGGGGCAGTCCGGATCTTCATGGCGGCCGGCAGGCTCGCTGCTCGGCTGGAGCCGTGCAGATCAGAGCGTGTCGTTGACAGCCCGTACCCGGTGGGCAGAACCACTGGAGCGTCGTCGAGCACTGGCCCGAGAGGGCAGACCAGCGCGGAGTCAAGCAGCGTGTACAGCTCGGCGCGATCATGTCGGGCCCGCTCGCGATGCCAGCGCAGAGTGCTGCGTGTTGTGGGGGACGTTGTGGGGGACAGCGTCATGGTCACTACGTTGACCGGCGAAACGGCATTTTCACCTAGCGCTGCGGGTGGGGGATCGGCTGGTGCCCACCCGAACCCCGCCACATGCTGGGTGTCAGCTGTACGGTGACCGCAGCGACCTACGACATGCTGGTGGCCGCCTTGACGGTACTTCCAGAGCCCTCGAACCACCACGAGTAGGGTCTGCCGCCATGATGGAGCGCAAGCTGCGTGTCGCCGTCGTCTTCGGTGGCCGTAGTAACGAACACGCGATCTCCTGCGTGTCGGCGGGAAGCGTGCTGACCCATCTGGACCGGACGCGATTCGAGGTCATCCCGGTCGGCATCGGCGTTGATGGTGCCTGGGTGCTAGGCACCGGCGAGCCGGCTGACCTGGCGATCCGGGATCGGGCGCTTCCTGTCGTGGACGGCGCCGCCGCGGCGCTTACCCTGCCTGGTGACCCGACCAGGCAGGAACTGGTTCGTATCGCGGGAGATCGTCCCGGTGAGGTGCTCTCCGGAGTGGACGTGGTGTTCCCGATGCTGCACGGTGCTTTCGGCGAGGACGGCACGATCCAGGGTTTGCTGGAGCTGGCCGACCTGCCTTATGTCGGGTCGGGGGTATTAGCCAGCGCAGTCGGGATGGACAAGGAGTTCGCCCGCAAGCTGTTGAGCGTCGAGGGTTTGCCGGTCACCGACACCGTGGTGCTGCGCGCCGATAACGCCACTCTCACCGCCACGCAACGCGAACGGCTGGGTCTGCCGGTCTTCGTCAAACCGGCCAGAGCGGGCTCGTCGATGGGCATTACCAAGGTAGTGGACTGGTCCGGGTTGGCACCGGCGATCGCCACCGCTCGCGCGGTCGATCCCAAGGTGCTCGTCGAGGCGGCGGTGACAGGTCGCGAGGTGGAGTGCGGGGTGCTGGAGTTTCCCGACGGCCGGATCGAGGCGTCGCTGCCTGCGGAGATCCGTGTGGTGGCCGAGGATTCCGCGGGCTGGTATGACTTCGACGCCAAATATCTCGATGATGCATGCGAGTTCGACATCCCCGCCAAGCTCGACGACGACATCACCACAGAGCTGCAGGCGATGGCCGTGGCTACCTTCCGTGCCCTGGGTTGCCAGGGGCTTGCTCGGGTCGACTTCTTCGTCGAACCTGACGGTGCGCTGACCGTCAATGAGATCAATACGATGCCGGGCTTCACGCCGATCTCGATGTATCCACGAATGTGGGCAGTGACCGGCGTGGACTACTCCAACCTGCTGTCCACGTTGATTGACACCGCAGTGGCCCGCGGCACCGGGCTGCGTTGACTACAAACGGGTGAACTTCAGCGACCTAGTCATGAACGACTAGTTAAGCACGTGGGGTTCGCCCGCACGGCGCTGGTGCGCCCCGCATGGACGACAGTCGGGCCATTGTGTCCTGCTGACCGTGCGCGTGGTTCTGACGCCCGACGTGGAGGGGGTACCGCGATTGTTCCTCTCATCCGGAAGCAACAGCACCGTTGATCAGAACACGATCTTGATCGACGGGCTCGGCGAGATGGCACTGGATCCGGGCTCACATGGTCATCGGGCTCGGCACGCGCAACCGGACACTGCGGCCGTCGAGGCGGCTGACGAATGGGCAGCCGACGAGTGGGACGGGCCGGAGGACTTCCGGTTCGCTGTCCGTCCCTACACGTGGACTCGTGGGCGCACCCGTCCGGTGCAGCACCTCGCTGTCGAGACGCTGGTATCCACCAGCGATTCGGGTCGAGACGTGACAGCGATCTGCTCCGCAGAGCACGCCGCCATCGCCGATCTGTGTGCGGATATCCGCTCGGTCGCGGAGGTTGCGGCCCTGCTCGCGCTGCCGCTGGGAGTGGCCCGGGTGTTGCTCGCCGACATGATCGACACCGGCTTGATGCACGTGTACCGCAATCCCATGGGCTTGGGCAGCGCGCCGGACCTCACCCTGATGGAGCGGGTGCTCGCCGGGTTGTACAAGCTTTAGCGATCAGCGCGCGACGGCCACATCCTGCCGCGGCAGGGTGTTCGCGATCACGCTGGCGATCTGCTGCAGCGGTCCGCTACCGCTGGTCGGCGGTAAGGCCACCGCGACATAGACCGGCCGGTCCACCGCGACCCAGGTGCTCGTGCCGGGGTTGACGATGTCGAGGAATCGTACTCCGGAGATCTCCAGCAGCCGTGAGGTCGCCGTGAGGTCGGCAGGCCGCTCAAGCCCGCACCGCAGCACCACAGGCGGCTCACCCCAGCCGGCTGCGCCTGCAGGGGCCGGGGCAGCCAGCTGCCGGCGTCCCAGGCCACCTGTTTCGCCCTCATCGAGTTTCTCGGGCAGGGCGGCCAGCAGCCGCGCGCAGTTCGTGGAGCCGGCTGAGGGAGCGGGGACACCGGCTAACCCCAGCGGACCCAGAGCCTGGCCCCGCACCATCGCGGCAGCGATGAGCACCCCCACCACCAATGCCACCGTCAGGGCCAGCGCGATCCAGATCGGCCAACGCGGGGCGCCGGCCGGTTGCGCAGCGTCGGATGAGAACACGCCCGACCGCCGTCAAGACAGGTGCACGACGGGACAGGTAAGCGTGCGGGTGATGCCCGCCACCTGCTGTACCCGGGCCACCACGAGTTGGCCCAACTGGTCCACGTCGTCGGCCTCCGCCCGCACGATCACGTCGTAGGGACCGGTGACGTCCTCCGCGCTGGCGACGCCAGGTAGGCCCGACACCGCCGCGGCCACCGCCGCCGCCTTGCCGACCTCTGTCTGGATGAGGATGTATGCCTGAACCACGGCGTGGCCCTTCGTCTCGGCGGTTCGATGGGGTAAGAACAGAACCTACCGCCTGGATCGGGAGTGGTGACCGTGTGTGCTGCCGGTGGTTCCGCAGCTGGCCCACCGCCGTCTGCCCCAGGCTCAGTAGCCGAACTGGGCGAATTCGGGCTGATCGCCCGGATCACTGCGGGACGGGCGTTCCCGCCGACCACCCTGCTCGGCCCAGGTGACGACGCTGCGGTGCTAGCTGCCGCCGATGCCCGGGTGGTTGTGACTACCGACGTACTCGTCGAGGGGGTGCACTTCCGGCTGGACTGGTCGACGCCGCACCAGGTCGGGCGCAAGGCGGTGGCCGCCAGTCTGGCCGACATCGCCGCCATGGGTGCGGTACCCACCGCGCTGGTCGTCGGCCTGGCCGTTCCCGGGCACATCCCGGTGTCTACTGTGGATGATCTGGCTGCCGGGATGTGGGAGGAGGCCGGGCGGGCCGGCGCCGGCGTCGTCGGCGGTGACGTGGTCGGCTCCGAGCAACTCGTTATCTCGGTGACCGCACTGGGGGACCTGCAGGGCCAGGCGCCGGTCACCAGATCCGGTGCCCGGGCAGGGGACGTGCTGGGGTTGTGCGGACGGCTGGGCTGGTCTGCCGCGGGCCTCGCCGTTCTTCGTCGGGGTTTCCGATCTCCACTGGCGGTAGTGGGTGCACACCGAGTACCGGAGCCTCCCTACGGTGCCGGCCCGCAGGCCGCCATGGCAGGCGCCACGGCGATGATCGACGTCTCGGATGGCTTGCTCGCCGACGCCGGACACCTTGCCAAGGCCTCCGACGTCGCGATCGACATCGATTCGGCAGCGGTACCGGTGGCATCCCGGCTGGTCGAAGTCGCCTCAGCGCTGGGTGCCGACGTGCAGCACTGGGTGTTCACCGGAGGAGAAGATCACGCGTTGCTTGCGAGCTTCCCTGCAGGGGTTGAGCTGCCCGCCGGGTGGACTGCCCTCGGCGCGGTGCGACAGGGCCGCGGTGTGACCGTTGACGGTCGGGCCTATGACGTGCTCCCAGCGGGCTGGGAGCACTTCTCGTGAGTGGCAAACAGTGTTACAGCACTTAATGCCACTCACGAGGCAGCCGGTAGGCTACTGACCGTGCCAGTTGCTGTGAACGAGATAGTGGAAACCGGTTGGGCCGGCGCGTTGGCTCCGGTAGCCAGTCAGATCGCCACTGCCGGTGACTTCCTCCGGGCCGAGATCGCCGCAAAGCGACGCTACCTGCCCTCGGGGGCCAACATCCTGCGAGCGTTCACCCACCCCTTCGACCAGGTGCGGGTGCTCATCGTCGGCCAAGACCCCTACCCGACCCCGGGTCACGCAGTGGGGCTGTCGTTCTCGGTCGAGCCGGGTGTGCGGCCGCTGCCGCGCAGTCTGGCCAACATCTTCCGGGAGTACAGCGACGATCTCGGACTGCCCACCCCGTCCAACGGGGACCTCAGCCCGTGGGCTGCGCGCGGTGTGTTGCTGCTCAACAGGGTGCTGACGGTGGAGCCCGGGCGCCCGGGCTCGCACCGCGGTAAGGGCTGGGAGGAGGTGACCGAGCAGGCCATCCGCGCGCTGGTCGCACGTCCCACGCAGCCGTTGGTCGCCATCCTGTGGGGTCGGGATGCGCGCACGTTGCGTCCGATGCTCTCTGGCGTGCCGTGCGTCGAGTCCGCGCACCCGTCACCGATGTCGGCCGATCGAGGTTTCTTCGGCTCCCGCCCCTTCAGTCGCGCCAACCAGATGCTGGCCGAACTGGGCGCCGACCCGGTGAATTGGACCCTGCCCTAAGCCACAACGGCCATTCGGCGCTGTATCATGTCTCGGCGCTGTTCACGGTCGGAGCCCGCAACGGGCTCCGAACGGTCGTTCTGGTCAGCCGCGGACGACCTTGCCTGCCTTGAGGCATGAGGTGCAGACGTTCAGACGACGACGCGCGCTAGCGCCGATTTTTGCCCGAACGGTCTGGATGTTCGGGTTCCACCGGCGGTGAGTCCGCCGGTGCGAATGCGAGACCGACATGCCGAAGCCCGGCCCCTTGCCGCAGACATCGCACACGGCAGCCACGTCATACACTCCCTGGGTTCGTCGCGAGGATGGCACGCCCGCTCCTGGGCGGTTCAGGGGTGAGCGTAACCCGACGGTGCACGGCGGTGCGCACCGGGGACGGCTGTGCACCGGTAATCTTCGACCGTGGCCGGGATCGATGATGCGCTGGACCGGGTACTTGACGTGAAGTCGGCGGCCCTGCTGACCGGGCAGCTGGACGTGCGCACTGTCGGCGACCTGCTGCGGCACTACCCACGCCGGTACGCCGAGCAGGGCCAGCTCACCCCCATCGCAGGTCTGGCGGCTGGGGAGGACGTCACCGTGGTCGCCGAGGTCCGCACCTGCAGCTCCCGGCGGATGCAGCAGAGAAACGGCACCATCCAGCACGCAGTGATCTTCGACGGCACCCGCGAGCTGAACCTCACCTTCTTCAACCAGAAGTACTTGCCCGACACGCTCACCCCCGGCCGGAAGGCGTTGTTCGCGGGCCGGGTGACGACCTACGGCAAGAAACGAATCCTGCAGCTCACCCATCCGCGATACCAGCTGCTTGACGGCGACGCGGACAAGCTCGCGGAGTTCACCCGGCCACTGATCCCGGTCTATCCCGCCACCAAAGACCTGCCGTCGTGGACGATCCAACTCTGTGTCCGTCAGGTGTTCGACGTCCTGGACACCCCGGAGGACCCGCTGCCGCATGAGCTACGCGCGCGGTATCGGTTGCTGGCGCTGGGTGCGGCTTTGCGGGCCGTGCACCGCTCCGACGACCGTGCCGAGATCGCGGCTGCCCACCGCCGGCTGAAGTGGGACGAGGCGATGGCGGTGCAGCTCACCCTCGCGCGGCGCCGTCAAGAGGCGGTGCGCCGGCCTGCGCCGGCCTGTCCTCGCCGGGACGGCGGGCTGGCCGCTGCGTTCGACGCCGCGTTGCCCTTCCTGTTGACCGCCGGCCAGCAGGAAGTAGGCGAGCTGCTGGCCGCCGAGCTGGCCGGTGAGCACCCGATGAACCGGTTGCTGCAGGGTGAGGTCGGATCGGGTAAGACTGTGGTGGCCTTGCGCGCGATGCTGCAGGTCGTCGACGCGGGACGGCAAGCGGTACTGCTGGCTCCCACCGAAGTACTCGCCGCGCAACACGCCCGGTCCCTGCGGGACATGCTGGGTGAGCACGGCCGGGCCGGTGAGCTGGGGTCAGCCCCGCAGGCCACCCGGATCGCCCTGCTCACTGGTTCGTTGCCGGCCCGAGCCCGCAAGCAGGCGCTGCTGGCCGCGGCCGACGGTGCGGCCGGGATCGTGGTCGGCACGCATGCCTTGATCCAGGATCGGGTGTCCTTCGCCGACCTGGGCCTGGTGGTTGTCGACGAGCAGCACCGCTTCGGTGTCGAGCAGCGCGACGCGCTGCGCGCCAGGGCGGTTGATGGCACCAGCCCGCACGTGCTGGTGATGACCGCGACGCCTATCCCGCGTACGGTCGCGATGACCGTCTACGGTGACCTGGAGGTCTCCGCGCTGCGCGAGCTGCCGCGCGGCCGGTCCCCGATGTCGACCACGGTGGTGCCGGTCGGGGAGAAACCCGGTTGGCTGGACCGGGTTTGGCGGCGGATCATCGAGGAGGTCAGCGCCGGCAGGCAGGCTTACGTGGTGTGCCCGCGGATCGGCGGTGACAACGCGGCTGGTGAGGACGCTTCCGAGGGGGGAGCAGGCGAGGACGGCGGGCGCCCACCGCTAGCGGTGCTCGATCTGGCTCCACAACTCGAGGAAGGTCCGCTGGCCGAGCTGCGGCTGGGGGTTCTGCACGGCCGGCTGCCGGGCAACGACAAGGACGCCGTGATGCGGTCTTTCACCGCAGGCGAGATCGACGTGCTGGTGGCCACCACCGTCGTCGAGGTCGGGGTGGACGTGCCCAACGCCACCGTCATGGTGATCATGGACGCGCAGCGGTTCGGGGTCAGCCAGCTGCACCAGCTGCGCGGCCGGGTGGGTCGGGGGTCGCATCCCGGGCTGTGCCTGCTGGTGACCGACTCCCCGCAGGGCTCCGCCGGTCGGGAGCGGCTCGACGCCGTCGCCGCCACCACCGACGGGTTCGAGCTGGCGCAGCTGGATCTGGAGCTGCGCCGCGAGGGCGATGTGCTCGGTGCCGTGCAGTCGGGTCGCCGTTCCGGGCTCAAGCTGCTCTCGTTGCTGCGCGATGCGGACATGATCAGTCAGGCCCGGGAGGTCGCCCAGCGGCTCGTCCACGCTGATCCCGACCTCACCGTGCACCCCGGCCTGGCCCGCTTGGCCGCCGACCTGCTCAACGACGAGCGCGCCCAGTTCCTGGAGAAGGTCTGACCGCGCCCAGGTGCCACTAGCCTGGGTGGTCATCACCGGCTGGGGTAGACGACGCCGGCTGCGCTGCCGCCGCGCCGGACCGGCTCACCAGCGGCGATGACTGCGTCATGAGCAAGGAATTCCAGGCCCGACGCTACGCCGATATCCGGACTGATTTTGATCGCGGGATCCAGCGGCGAGGTGTCGCTGATCGTGAACTTGTGCCCGAGCGCTTGCAGGCCGGGAGTGGTGGACGCCGCGATGAACGCCGGCTCGGCCTGCGTGGTCGCGGTGTTGCGCTGTGAGGCGCGCGGTGCGGCAACCGCGTCCGGCAAACTCATGCCGAGGTCGATCCGATTGAGCAGGATCTGCAGAACCGTGGTGATGATCGTGGCGCCACCCGGCGAGCCGACAGCAAGGAACGGTCGGCCGTCCTTGAGCACGATGGTCGGTGACATGCTTGAGCGGGGCCGCTTACCGGCTGCTGGCAGGTTGGGGTCGGGCGCGCTGCCTTGGGTCGGCGCGAAGTTGAAGTCGGTGAGCTCGTTGTTGAGCAGGAACCCCCGGCCTGGAACCACGATCCCGCTGCCGCCCAACTCCTCGATCGTGTTGGTGTACGACACCACGTTGCCTGCACCGTCGGCGACCACGAAATGGTTGGTGTGGTGGTCGCGGTCGGGCACCGGGACGGGCGCGCCGGACGGCAGCGCGCAGCCGGGCGACCCGGTCATCGGGTCGCCCGGTGCGACCGGGCTGGTGGCGGCCTTCGCCGGGTCGATGAGGCAGGCCCGCTGGCGGCCGAAGGATGTCGAGAGCAACTGCTGCTGGGGCACGTCCACGTACCGGGGGTCCCCGAGGTAGCGGTTACGATCAGCGAACGCGAGCCGGATCGCCTCCAGGTAGTGGTGCAGTGCCTGCACCGGGCTCATCGCGGCCAAGTCGACGTTGCTGAGGATGTTGAGCGCCTCGCCGTCGGTGATGCCGCCACTGGAGGACGCCGCCATGCCGTACACCTCGAGGCCGCGGTAGGTCACGTGCGTCGGGTCGGCGTCCAGCGCGCGGTAGGCACGCAGGTCCGGCAGTGTCATCGGACCGGGCCTGGCCACCAGCGTGGCGCCGGATACCAGCGGCGGGTGTTGCACGGCATTGACCAGGTCTGCGCCGATCGAGCCACCGTAGAGCGCGCTGATCCCATGCTCGCCAATTTCCCGGTAGGTCTTCGCGAGGTCGGGATTGCGCAGTGTCGAGCCGACCGCGGGCGGCGCCCCACCGGGTAGGAACAGCGCCGCCGTCGAGCCGAACTGTGCGAAGCGCTGGGCGTTCTCCCGCGTTTGCTCCTGGAACGTCGCGTCGACCACGAACCCGCGCTCGGCGACCTGCTCGGCGGGGCGCAGGTCCTCGGCAAGCCCGAAACGGCCCCACCGCTGCAGCGCGCGCTGCCAGGTAGCCAGCGTGCCAGGCACACCGACGGACAACCCACTGGTGACCGCGGCCGGCAACGACAGTGGCTGCCCGGTGGGGTCGAGGAACATCGACGGGTTGTCAGCGGCCGGCGCGGTCTCCCGCCCGTCGATCGTGGACACCCGATGGGTGCGCGCGTCGTAGTAGACGAGGTAGCCTCCGCCGCCGATGCCCGCGACGTAGGGGTCGGTCACTCCGAGCGTGGAAGCGACTGCGACTGCGGCGTCAGCAGCAGTCCCGCCGCGGCGCAACATATCCAGGCCGGCCTGCGTCGACTCCACGGTGTCCGAGACCACCGCGCCGCCGTGGCCCTGTGCCACCGGTGCCTTGGCGCCCGCGTGCAGCTGTGACGCGGCCGGCGTGGGCGCTGCGGCCCCGGCGACTGGACTCAGACCGAGCAGTATCCCCACGGCGAGTGCACCGAATCGACGTGCCCGCATCCACGGCTCCCAACGATTGGTTGTCCCGGTCAGTGCGCCTGCTGATGCACCGCCGCCCCCGATATGGAGACATATCGGGCCAAACAGTGGCAGCTTTGACCCGATATGTCTCCATATCGGGGGCACTGGGCGGCGGGTTACTGGCTGGCGGGCAGTTGGGCGCGGGCGGCGGTGTCGAGGGCTGCGGCTGCGGCCGGCGGCAGGCGCAGGGTGCCGTTGCGGTCCAGTTTCGCCAGTTCTGCGCGGGCCTTGGCGTATGCGGCGATGCGTTCGGCGTCGTGGTCGGAGTCCCGGGCCATGGTGAGCAGTTTGATCGCCCGCTGCACAGTGGCCTGCTCCTGGGCGGGAATCCCAGCCAGCCGGATGCGTTCCGCCGCGTCGCGGGCGGCGCGCCAGGCGCGCCAGGCCTGGTCCACTGCGGTCGCGAAGCGAGCACGATGCGCGGGCGACGGTTCGGTGTCGGTGTCCAGCGCCTGAGCCTCGGCGAAGGCGTCCACGAACCGGCCTGTGGACGGCACGGTGACGTCGGTCAGCGCGGGTAGCCGCAGCACTGCGAGCGGGTCGCATTCGAACTGGCCGTACTCACTGCGCAACTGAGCGAACTGGGACCGGGTGGTACGCCAGTCCGGGACCGGCTGGGTCTGCGCACTGGATGGCCCCGATCGTGCGGTAGGCACGGCCGGCGGTTGCCCCCAGCCCGTCTGCCTGCGGTGGCGGCGGTACAGATGCCGTGTCACGACTACCGCGCCCACTCCGAACAGCATCAGCGGGCCGAGGAGCGCGAGCACGGTGAGGAGGGCCATAGCGGCCACGCCGACACCGGCCAAGGCCGCTGCGCACAGCATCACCAGCAGCGGTCCGACGGGTCGCCGCGCCGAACCCCTACGGCGGTCATAGCGGCGATGATGGTACCGCGATCTGCCCATGGCGGAGTCCTTTCCTGCCACATCCTTGATACCCCTCCAGCCGCTCGTGCGGGGAGACCTGCAGTGAGCAGATCACAGACATCCCCGGTGACCGCCATCACCTGGGATGATGCGCTCAGTACAGCCGGTAGGAGATCCCGGCCACCGGCCGTGTGGAAGGGGGTGGCACATGTTCCGCAAGGTCCTGGTCGCCAACCGCGGAGAGATCGCGATCCGGGCGTTTCGCGCGGCCTACGAACTCGGTTGCCAGACGGTCGCGGTTTTCCCCTATGAGGATCGCAACTCCGAGCACCGGCTCAAGGCTATGGAGGCCTACCAGATCGGTGAGAAAGGCCACCCGGTCCGTGCGTACCTTTCGGTGGAGGAGATCGTCGGCGCCGCCGAGCGCGCCGGAGTCGACGCCGTTTATCCCGGGTACGGCTTCCTGTCGGAGAATCCGAAACTGGCCACGGCTTGCCAACAGGCTGGTATCACCTTCGTCGGGCCGCCTCCTGCGGTGCTGGCGTTGGCGGGCAACAAGTCACGGGCGGTGGCCGCGGCGCGTGAGGCCGGAGTGCCGGTGCTGGCGTCTTGCGCCCCGTCCGCTGACATCGACCAACTCATGGCCGCCGCCGACCAGATCGGGTTCCCGGTCTTCGTCAAGGCCGTTGCCGGGGGCGGTGGGCGCGGCATGCGTAGAGTCATCGAGCGTCGAGGTCTGCGGGATGCGCTGGAGGCCGCCAGCCGTGAGGCGGAGTCGACATTCGGTGACCCCACGGTCTTCCTGGAGCGGGCGGTTATCGACCCCCGGCATATCGAGGTGCAGATTGTCGCCGATGCGACCGGGAACGTCATCCACCTCTTCGAGCGGGACTGCTCGGTGCAGCGGCGGCACCAGAAGGTGGTGGAGATGGCCCCTGCGCCGAATCTGGATCCCGATCTCCGGGAGCGGATCTGCGCTGACGCGGTGCGCTTCGCCAGGCAGATCGGCTATGTCAACGCGGGCACCGTGGAGTTCCTCGTCGACCGCGACGGTCACCATGTGTTCATCGAGATGAACCCGCGCATCCAGGTCGAGCACACGGTGACTGAGGAGATCACCGATATCGACCTGGTCAGCTCCCAGTTGCGGATCGCGGCGGGGGAGACGCTGGCCGACCTCGGGCTGTGCCAGGACGCAATCATGCCGCACGGCGCCGCGTTGCAGTGCCGGATCACCACCGAGGACCCGGCCAACGAGTTTCGTCCGGACATCGGCACGATCACCGCGTACCGGTCCTCCAGCGGTCCGGGGATCCGGCTTGATGGCGGCACCGTCTATCCGGGTGCCCAGATCAGCGCGCACTTCGACTCCCTGCTGGTGAAGGTCACCTGCCGAGGACGTGACTTCGCCACCGTGGTACGCCGGGCCCGGCGGGCGCTCAGCGAATTCCGGATCCGCGGCGTGGCCACCAATATTCCGTTCCTGCTCGCGCTGCTCGATGAGCCGGACTTCGTCGCGGGAAAGGTCACCACCTCGTTTATCGAGGAGCGACCGTACCTGCTCACTGCTCGGCGGTCAGCAGACCGTGGTACCCGTTTACTGACCTACCTCGGGGACGTGACGGTGAATCGGCCGCATGGCGATCCCCCCGATCTGGTTGACCCGCTGAGCAAGCTCCCCCTGATCGATCTGGAGGTCCAGCCACCCCCCGCATCCCGGCAGCAGCTCCTCGCGCTGGGGCCGGTGGGATTCGCGCACCGGTTGCGGACCGCAGACAGCGTCGGCGTCACCGACACGACCTTCCGGGACGCTCATCAGTCGCTGCTCGCGACCAGGGTCCGCAGCATGGACCTGGTTGCTGTGGCGCCTTACGTCGCCCGGATGGCCCCGCAGTTGCTGTCGCTGGAGTGCTGGGGTGGCGCGACCTACGACGTGGCACTGCGTTTCCTCGCCGAGGACCCCTGGGAGCGGTTGGCCGCGTTGCGTGAGGCGGTGCCCAACCTGTGCCTGCAGATGCTGCTGCGCGGGCGCAACACGGTGGGCTACACGCCTTACCCGACCGAGGTGACCACCGCTTTCATCGAGCAGGCCGTCGAGACCGGGCTGGACATCTTCCGGATCTTCGATGCGCTCAACGACGTGTCCCAGATGCGCCCGGCCATCGATGCGGTATGTGAGACCGGCCGGGCCGTCGCCGAGGTGGCGCTGTGCTACACCGCGAACCTGTCCGACCCTGCAGAGCAGCTTTACACGCTGGACTATTACCTGCGGCTGGCCGAGCAGATCGTCGCGGCCGGCGCGCATGTGCTGGCCATCAAGGACATGGCAGGCCTGCTGCGGCCACCGGCGGCCCGGACGCTGGTGACAGCGCTGCGCAGCCGGTTCGATCTCCCGGTGCACCTGCATACCCATGACACCCCTGGTGGGCAGCTCGCCACCCTGCTCACGGCGATCGACGTCGGGGTGGACGCGGTGGACGCAGCGACTGCGTCCATGGCGGGCACCACCTCGCAACCGGCACTGTCCGCGCTGGTCGCTGCCACCGATCACACCGAGCGCAGCACCGGATTGGACCTGAAGGCGGTCTGCGATCTGGAGCCCTACTGGGAGCTGGTGCGCAAGGTTTACGCGCCCTTCGAGTCCAGCCTGACGTCGCCCACTGGGCGGGTCTACCACCACGAGATCCCGGGTGGCCAGTTGTCCAACTTGCGCCAGCAGGCGGTGGCATTGGGCCTGGCAGACCGCTTCGAGCAGGTCGAGGAAGCCTACGCGGCGGCCGACCGGATGCTCGGGCGGCTCGTGAAGGTGACTCCCTCGTCGAAGGTCGTCGGAGACCTGGCGCTGCACCTGGTGGGCGCCGGTGTCGAGCCTCAAGCCTTCGAAGCCGACCCCGCTCGTTTCGACATTCCGGACTCGGTGATCGGCTTTCTGCACGGAGAGCTCGGTGTTCCCCCCGGCGGTTGGCCCGAGCCCCTGCGCAGCAAGGCACTGGTGGGCCGCGGCGGTCCTCGGGGGGTTGTGGAACTGTCCGCACTGGACCGGCAGGGTCTGAAGGACAGCCGGGCGCGCACGCTGAACCGGCTGTTGTTCGCCGGCCCGACAGCGGAGTTCGAAGAGCACCGGGAGACCTACGGGGACACCTCGGTATTACCCAGCAAGGAGTTCTTCTACGGGCTCCGTACCGGGGAAGAACACGCCGTGGACCTCGATCCGGGGGTGCGCCTGTTGATTCAGCTACAGGCGATCGGTGACGTCGACGAACGCGGTATGCGCACGGTGATGTGCACGCTCAACGGGCAGCTGCGCCCGCTACAGGTGCGGGACCGTTCCGTTGCCTCGAAAGTCCCGGTAGCCGAGAAGGCCGACAAGTCCAACGGCAGCCAGGTCTCGGCGCCGTTCGCCGGCGTGGTCACGCTGCGAGTGTCCGAAGGGGACACCGTGTCCGCAGGCCAGCCGGTGGCCACTATCGAGGCGATGAAGATGGAAGCCGGGATCACCGCGCCGACCAGCGGCACGGTGGCCCGGCTGGCGATCAAGACCGTCCAGCAAGTAGAAGGTGGTGACTTGATCTTGGAGCTGCGCTCTTTCTGAGCGGCTCCGTCGCTCGCCGGTGGGATCCGTTTGCTGGGCTTTCCGGGCTGGTCGAGACAGAGTGATCCTGCTGCCTCGCGGTCTGAAGCTCGTGCAGTTGTCGATAGAGGGAAAGCTGCGCTGCTGCCTGCCGTCTAGCGGGAGTTTCCTAGATAAGTTGATCTTGATGTGCATACCCCCTGGTCAGGGCTAGTGTCGATCTTGTTTGGGTGTATTACCTAACTGGTTGGTGCCCACCGGTCCAACTCGAAGATGTCGAACAGTTGCTGTTGGAGGTCGGTCATGTCGGTGATCACCCGGCGGGCTTTGGGGCGGCCTCGGGTGCCGGGGTAGATCAGGACGGTTTCTTGGATGCGGGCCAGTCGCGTGAGGAGTTCACGAACGCTGAGGTCGAGTCCGTGACGGGCGGCGTCGCGGCGCATCAGATGGGCGATCATCAGCGCCAGGACGCAGTAGAAGACATGCACGCGGATGTGGTTGTCGGTGAAGTGGTGCATCGGTGAAAACGACACTACGTCAGGGTCTTTGAGCTGACGGAAGCCGAACTCGGCTTCGGACTGTGAGCGGTATCCGGCGATGACCTCGGCTGTGGTCCAGTCGGCGCGGTCGGTGATGAGGATCCGTTTGCCGAAGATTCGTTGTTCGAGGGCGTCACGGGCGTCGGTGTCGATCTGGAAGTCCAGTCGGATATCGGGCGGGGTGTCCCCGGTGAGTTGCCAGGTCAGTACCTCGCTGACCCAGCGGGGTGCGCAGATCGAGGTGATGGCGGTTTCCAGTTTCGTCTTGCTGCGGCGGGCTTGTCCCCGGGTGAGGGTGTCTTGGATGCTGGTGAGCTGGCGGGTGGTTTTGGCCAGGGTCTGGTCGAAACCGCGGGACTGGCCGCTGTGCAACTCTTCGGAATGAGTCAGCACCACCCGATGCGAGCGCCCCAGCGCGTCCAGGTCCGTTTCCCGTGCGGTGACACCGTCGAACTCGACGACCGACTGGTAGTCGGTGGTGGGGATCTCCAGCAGCGCCTGGTGATCCGATGGCGGTAAGGAACCGACGTAATGCAGGCGGTGGCGGTCCAGGAGTTCAAAGTTGGGTCGGGAGTTCTGCCCGGCGTCGAACACCACGGTCAGTTCGCCGTCGGTGCCACCGAGTCTGCGGTGCCGGGCGGTGAGTTCTTCGATCATCCGCCCGAACTGGGTGACGTCGGTGAGGTTTCCAGGGTAGGCATGGGACAGCAGCGGTATCCCGCCGTCGCGGGTGATGACCAGACCCAACCCGACCAGCCTGAGATCGGTGCGTTTCTGTTTGGCTTTGCCGCGTTGCGCGATCGGCGCGCGGACGTTGGTGGAGTCGATGAATGTGGCGAAGTTGGTCATGTCCAGGGCGAGGGAGGAAATATCCAACCCGAACACCGTGATCGCCCTCGCGGAGATCCGCCGTTCGATCTCGGTCAGAGCCTGCGGGTTCAGGACATGCATCGCATCCCAGAACCGGCGGTGGTCCAGCGCCACAGCGCCGATCTTGACCAGATGATCACCGGCGGTGGTGGCCCACCAGTCGGCGAACTTCAGCTTGGAGCACGGGTCGACCACCCGGTTGGCCGCGGCCAACACGACATAGGTACCCACCGAGGCGCCCGCATCCTCGCGGCGTGCGCCCAGGACGTCATCGACGATCTCGATCACACCAAGCTTCTCGATCACACCCCAGGTCGCGGCGAGATCCCCGAACGCCAGATGCCGGGTTCTCGAGGGCAGCGTGGTCGCACCGGCCATCGCCGCCTCGATGTCCTCAGCGCTGCCGAGATACCTCTGCTCCACGATGCGTGGCTTACCACCCACCCGCGCCGAGACCGCCAGGTAGTAATACGGCTTGCCATTGATCATCTTACTGATTACCGACGCCACATTATTTAGGTAATACACTTGATCAAGGAAAGTCAACCACCTTCGCGGCGTGTCACCCCAGGTCAACGGCATGACGACACCCGCCGACCCCACCTCAAGATCAACTTAGCCAGGAAACTCCCGCTAGCCCGCATCGTGAGCCGCCACTGGCTGAGCCTCCAACCCAGGAGCACGCCACAGACCACCAAGACAGATGCCATCAGGACGATCGACCAGAAAGTCATGCGCGTACTCCATCCTTACGTGGTTATCGAGTCGCTTGCCCTTACGCAGGTGTGGCGCTGCACCGGGACCACACCTGCGGTCGCAGCCAGTTACCCGAGCTCACTCAGGGGTAAACCCCTGACGTGCCGGCCTCATCAGGTCGCCGACCCGCCAGGCGGCGTCCACGTCGCCACTGACGCGCAGTACAGCGGCATCATGGACGTCATGGTCCGGATCGTGGCGGGAGTGGCTGGAGGGCGGCGGTTGGCTGTTCCGCCGCATGGCACGAGGCCGACATCGGACCGGGTTCGAGAGGCGGTGTTCAGTGCACTACAGGCACGTCGGGATCTTGACGGGACCCGGGTGCTCGACCTCTACGCCGGAATCCGGCGCGTTGGGGTTGGAGGCGCTGTCTCGAGGGGCTGCGCACGCCCAGTTCGTGGAATCCGATCGGCGCGCGGCCGCCGTGCTGCGTCGCAACGTCGAGGTGATCGGGTTGCCGGGGGCGCAGGTGACCACCGCAGATGCGCTCGTGGTGTTGCGCGGCGACCCCGGCATGCCCTACGACGTGGTACTCGCCGACCCCCCTTACGCGCTCGACGACGGGGCTCTGGGCAGCGTGTTGAGCGCCTTGGTCGGCGGCGGCTGGCTGGCGCCGGCAGCGCTGATCGTGGTGGAGCGCCCGGCCAGAGCGCTCACGCCCAGTTGGCCGGATGGTGTGTTTGCGCTCACTCATCGGCGGTATGGCGACACCGCGATGTACTACGGTTGCGCGCCATGATGCGCGCGGTGTGTCCCGGTTCTTACGACCCCGCCACCAATGGCCACCTCGACATCATCGAACGGGCCGCGAGCCAATTCGACGAGATCGTGGTCGCAGTTCTGATCAACCAGACCAAACGTTGCCTATTCGAGGTTTCCGACCGGATGGCGATGCTGAAGGAGATCACCGAGCACCTACTCAATGTTCGGATCGATTCCTGGCACGGGTTGCTCGTGGACTACTGCACTGCCAACGGGATCGTCACGATCGTCAAGGGGCTGCGCGCGGTCAGTGATTTCGACTACGAGTTGCAGATGGCCCAGCTGAATTACCAGCTGTCCGGGGTGGACACGATGTTCTTGCCCAGCAAACCTCATTACAGCTACCTGTCCAGCTCGGTGGTCAAGGAAGTCGCCACCTACGGCGGTGACGTCGGCCACCTGCTCCCGGCCATGGTGCACCAGCGCCTGATCAACCGGCTCGCCGAGCAGCGCTGACTGGCGCAGACACGCCGATCAGTCGGGCGTTCCCGCATCTGGGCTGTCCGACCGACCAGACTGGCAGCCGTGGATGGTGATCGCGAGGAGGGGCCGGTGTACCGGGTTTTCGAGGCACTTGATGAGCTCGTCACCACCGTCGAAGAGGCGCGTGGAGTGCCGATGACATCCAGTTGCATAGTGCCACGCGGGGATGTGCTCGAGCTGCTCGACGACATCCGCGATGCGATCCCCGCAGAGCTCGACGACGCTCAGGACGTGCTGGACCATCGGGACGACCTGGTGGAGACCGCGCGGCAGGAGACGCAGCGCCAGCGCGAAGAGGCCCGGACCGAGGCAGAGCAGGCAGTAACTGAGGCCCGAGACGAGGCTACCCGGTTGGTCGCCGAGGCGCGTGCCCGCGCCGAGTCGATGGTCGCCGACGCGCAGGCCGAGGCTGAGCGCATTGCGGCCACCGGGCGCCGGGAGTACCAGGAGCTCACCGAGCGCGCTGAGGCCGAGGCCGAACGGATGACCGCGGCGGGGAGGGCGTCCTACGAGCGGGCCGTCGCCGATGGCCGTGCCGAGCAGTCCCGGTTGATCGAGCAAACTCAGGTGGTACAGGCGGCCCGCGCGGAGGCCAGCCGGATCCACGATGAGGCGAGCACCGAGGCGCACCGGCTACGTTCGGAGTGCGACGCCTATGTCGAAGGCACCCTGGCGGAGTTCGAGGACCTGCTCAATCGCACCTTGCGCACTCTCGGGCGTGGCCTCGCCCATCACGGCGGGGTGGTTCCCGCGGGGGGCGGCGGGTACCCCAGGTGAGTGACACAGCTGGATCCATCGTTGTCCGGAGCCGGGGCGTCGTCGTTCTGGACCAGGGCTTACCCTGCACACTGATGCCTCGTACCATCGCAGTCGCTCGACCAGAGCCGTCTGGTCCGTGGGTGATCGACACCCGCGACTTGGGCAGGCGTCCCGGAGCGATGCGTTGCTACCACCGGGATGTCCGGCTACCGACCGGGCTGGGCATGGATGTGATCGGAATCCCCCCAGGTGACCAGGTGTCTTTGGACGTGCGGCTGGAGTCGGTGATGGAGGGGGTGCTGGTGTCGGGCACGGCATCGGGTCCACTCGCCGGGCAGTGCGCCCGGTGCCTGGATCCGCTGGTGGACCGGATTGAAGTCGAGCTGATCGAGCTGTTCGCCTACCCGGACACGGCGACCGACGACACCACGGATCCGGATGAGGTCAGTCGGGTCGTCGACGGCCTGGTCGACCTCGAGCCGGTGGTTCGCGATGCGATGCTGCTGGCGCTGCCACGGGCCCCGCTCTGCGGCGTAGACTGCCCCGGATTGTGTCCCGAATGCGGTGGCAAGTGGGCGGAACTCAGTGCCGACCACCGGCATGAGACGATGGACTCGCGCTGGGCCGCACTGAAGCAGCGGTTGCGCGGAAGCGAACAGGAGAACGAATAACGTGGCCGTCCCCAAGCGCAGGATGTCGCGGTCGAACACCCGCTCGCGGCGGGCCCAGTGGAAGGCCACCGCACCGACTCTCGCGGAGTGTTCGAACCGGGCCTGTCGGCAGCCGAAACCACCGCACATGGTCTGCCCGCATTGCGGGAAATACAACGGCCGCCAAGTCGTCCCGGTCTGACTCCCCGACGCGCCTAAACCTTGGGGAACCGGTCTTCGCGGGGTCACCCATCGGATCTGACTCCGCTACGTTCCGCGCTCGGCGTCGACATCGACGCCGAGCTGCTGATCCTCGCCCTCACCCATCGCTCGTACGCGTACGAGAGCGGTGGCCTCGAACCCAACGAGCGCTTGGAGTTCCTCGGCGATTCCGTGCTCGGTGTGGTCGTTACCGACCACCTGTTTCGCACCCATCCCGACCTGCCCGAGGGGCAGCTCGCCAAGCTGCGCGCCAGCGTGGTGAACATGCACGCCCTGGCCGGTGTGGCCCGCGGACTGGGTACCAGTGGCCTGGGTGAATACCTGCTGCTAGGCCGGGGGGAGGAGCTCACCGGCGGTCGCAACAAGTCCAGCATCCTGGCCGACACCATCGAGGCGCTGATCGGTGCGGTGTACCTGCAGCACGGCATGGACGTGGCCCGCAGCGTGGTGCACCGGCTGTTCGACCCGCTGCTGGTGATGGCACCACTGCTCGGCGCCGGTCTGGACTGGAAGACCAGCCTCCAGGAACTCACGGCCAGCCGCGAGCTGGGCGTACCCGAGTACCGGATCACCGATGACGGGCCCGACCATCTCAAGGAGTTCACCGCGACCGCTGTGATAGCCGGGGTGGACCGCGGAACCGGGCAGGGTCGGACCAAGAAAGAAGCCGAGCAGCGGGCCGCCGAGGCTGCCTGGCGCTCGCTGTCCGAGCTGGCCAGCGGGAGCGCCCCGCCGGCGGGGTAGCAGCGTGCCGGAGCTGCCCGAGGTCGAGGTCGTCCGGCTCGGCCTCGCCGAGCACATCACCGGGCGCACCGTGGCTGCCATCGAGGTGCGCCATCCCCGCTCGGTACGCCGCCACCTCGCTGGAGAGCTGGACTTCGCCGCTCGGCTGGCCGGTCGGCAGATCCGAGCAGCGCGGCGTCGCGGCAAGTACCTCTGGCTGGACCTCGACACAGACGGTGCGGCCGGCGAGGCGTTGCTGGCCCATCTGGGCATGAGCGGGCAGATGCGCATCCAGCCACCCGGCGCCGTCGACGAGACGCACCTGCGCGTTCGGTTGCAGTTCGCCGACGGCGGCCCTGAACTGCGCTTCGTCGACCAACGCACATTCGGTGGCCTGTCGGTGGAGGATGTGGTCGACGGCCTGCCCACCCCGGTGGCGCACATCGCGCGAGACCCGATGGATCCGTTGTTCGATCCTGACGCGGTGGTCGCCGGGATCCGGCAGCGGCGCACCGGTCTCAAACGCGCGCTGCTGGACCAGACTGTGGTGTCCGGGATCGGGAACATCTACGCCGACGAGGCGCTGTGGCGGGCTCGGCTGCACTGGGCGCGGCCCACCGCGACGCTGACCCGGGCGCAAGGTCGCGCCGTGCTCAGCGCCGCCACCGAGGTGATGGCCGAGGCGCTGGCCGCCGGTGGCACCTCCTTCGACGCGCTGTATGTCAATATCAACGGCGCCTCCGGCTACTTCGACCGCTCCCTGGCGGCCTACGGGCAGGCCGACCGGCCCTGTCCACGCTGCGGCGCAGCGATCCAGCGCGAGTCCTTCATGAACCGTTCCTCCTACACCTGCCCACGCTGCCAGCCCCGCCCTCGCCACCCCCACCCATGAGTGCGTCTCGGTAGTAGCAGCACCTCAGGCCCGCTCGCAACGACCGCTCACGCTAACGTCTCGGTTCCCCGGGCGATACCCGGTGAGGCTGGTCATCCCGCCCTATCGGGACCGCCACCGGCCGGGTCAAGTGCGGCGAAGCGGAGGAGGTGAGAGGGCTTGAATTCGGGCGATCCCCGCTGGGTCGAGGTCACCCCGTCGCAGTTCACGCACGAGGCTGAAGGCCTGCGCCTGGTCCGCGAGCTGCTTCCGAGTATCGGGCCGTACCGGGCCTGGTCGAACTTCGAGTTCCGCGACGCCCACGGCAAGTGGCACGAGGTGGATTTGCTGGTCCTCGGCCGGCGCCGGATGCACCTCGTCGAGCTGAAGTACTACGCAGGAACACTGACCGGCGACGACCATCGCTGGTGGCGCGACCAGCGCGATACCGAGGACTCCCCGCTCAAACTGGCCCGTCGTAAGGCGCAGCGGCTGGCGAGCAAGCTGCAGGATTCGTTTCGGGACTGGGCGCGGGAGAAGCCGGGACTCAAGGTTCCGGACGTGCGCGACGTTGTGCCGTTCGTCCAGGAGGCCGTATACCTGCACCACCCCGGCCTGCGTTGCGCGCTGCCTGCTGCCTGCCGCATGGATCTGTTCGGCCTGGATGGTCACGAACGGGACATGGGCCTGCCCGGCATCAGCCAGCGGCTGCTGGAGTCGCCCACGGATCGCCAGACCGTCCCGCCGCGGCGAGATGAACTCATCACGACGTTGATGCAGCGCATCGGCATCGTCGCGCGCCGCCAACGCGAGGTCGGTTCCTGGATTATTGACGAAGAGCCGCTGGCTGAGGGTGAGGGCTGGCAGGACTGGCCGGCGTTCCACCGGGTCGCGACCACCGACCGGGCCCGCATCCGATTCTTCGTGACCGCTCCAGGGGCCGCCGCCGAGCAGCGCACCCGGACGCGCCGGATCGCCGAGCACGAGTTCCAGGTGATGCGGCGCCTGGCACATGACGGGGTGGCGAGACCTCTCGACGTGGTGGACGCCGAGCTGGGTATCGGGCTGGTATATCCGCATGATCAGCGCTACCGGAGGCTGGACCTGTGGCTGGCCGATCATCGTGGCGGCGTGCCAGTCGCGACGCAGCTGGCCGTGCTGCGGCAGGTCGCGGAGGCGGTCGGGTACGCGCACCGCCATCGCGTCGTGCACCGGGGTCTGACTCCACAGGCTGTCTCGGTGCGGGGCACCGTCGATGGGCGGGTGCGGGTGCTAGTCGGTGACTGGCAGACCGCAGGCTCGCTGCCCAACGGGCAGGACAGCAGTGCGCCGCCTTCCGTGGTCACGCTCCTGGGTGCGGAGTATTCAATCGACGCCGCCGAACGGCTCGCGTCGATCATGTCAGGTCGTCACCCGGATACCGATCGCCAGCTCGCGGCTGCCTTCCAGCCGCCGGAAGGGGCGTGGCAGCGCGACACCGACCGGGTGCGGCTCGACGTCTACGCACTCGGAGCGCTGGCCTACTACCTGCTCGCCGGACACCCGCCCGCGGTGGATCGCTCCGAGCTGCGGGAGCGGCTGCGTCGGGACGACGGCCTAGATCTCGCTGCAGACCTGCCGCAGGTGCCCTCCGAAGTACGCGACCTGGTACTGGAGTCGACCCGACCCGCGGTGCGCGACCGGCTCGCCGATGTCACGGCGTTCCTCAAACGCCTCGATGACGCCGAACGTGCGCTGGTCGGCCCGGACGAGCTGGCCCCGAAGGACATTCTCGAAGTCAAGCCGGGAACTGTCGTGGAGGGCCGGTACCGGGTGGAACGCAGGCTCGGTGCCGGCTCCACTGCGGTCGGCCTGCAGGTCACCGATCTCGCCGATGGTGTGGCGCGGGTGCTGAAGGTCGCGCGTGACGACGCGGCCGCCGGTCGGCTCGCGGATGAGGCCGAGGTGCTACGACTGCTCAATCATCCCCGGCTGGTCCGGCTGATAGATGGTCCGGTGCGGATCGGCGACCGGACGGCGCTGGTGCTCGAACACGCTGGGGACGCCACGCTCAGCGATGTGCTGGCCGACCGGGCCCGTCAGTCGATCGATCTTCTGGAGCGCTGGGGCACCGACCTGCTCGATGCGCTCGTCGAGCTGGACCGCGTCGGGATCACGCATCGCGACATCAAACCCGCGAACCTGGGTGTCGCTGAGGCCCGCAAGGACCGCGCCAAGCACCTGGTGCTGTTTGACTTCTCGCTGGCCCGCGCGGGCGCGGGTGCGTTGACTGCGGGCACCCCGCCCTACCTGGACCCGTTTCTCGATGCGCCCGGCCGGCGGCAGTACGACACCGCCGCTGAGCGCTACGCCGCCGCTGTCGTGCTCTTTGAGATGGCCACCGGCGCCACACCGGTGTACGGCGACGGCCTGTCCGACCCCTCGGTGATGGGTGTTGAGGCCACCATCGTGCCCTCGATGTTCGACACCGCAGTGGCCGCGCAGATGACCGCGTTCTTCCAGCGGGCGCTGCACCCCGAGGCGGCGTGCCGGTTCGACACCGCAGCGGAGCTGCTCGGTGCCTGGCGGGCGATCTTCGCCCCGGTGCCGCCTACTGTCCCAGACGGCGCCGACGACGTCGCGAAGCAGGCGACGTTGGACACCGCGCTGGTCCGATCCGGCCTGTCACCGCGTGCGCTGTCGGCGCTTGACCCGTTTGAGCTGACCACAGTTGCCGACTTGCTGGCCGTGGATCCTGTGCGGTTAAACCACCTGGCCGGAGTCGCCGATGCGACCCGTCGGGAGATCAAGCAGCGAGCCCGGGACTGGCGAGCCCGTCTCGGCGAACAGGGGCGGCGCGCGCAGCGTCATCCCTCGCAGGACACCGTCGGCGCCGCCGAGCAGTTGCGTGACGCTGCCGACTCGCCGCGGGCGAGGGCACGCCGTGGCGCCGCGGCCCTGCTACTCGGCCTGGAGGGCAACCTCGACGCTTTCGCGACCCAGGCGGAGGTGGCGGAGACGCTCGGGGTGTCCCGGCCACGCGCCAACCAGTACATCGAGACGCTGCAGGACGCGTGGGCAGACGACCCGGCGAGCCGCGAGCTGCTCGACGCGTTGGGCGGGCTCGCGCTCGACGCGTTGAGTGGGCTCGGCGGTGTTGCCACCGTGCGGGAACTCGCCGGAGAGCTGCTCGCCGTGCTCGGCGGGACCTCCGGCGAGCTGCGCGTGGCTGCCGGGCTGCTGCGGGTGGCACTGGACCGGGCCGATGCGCTGCGCCGCGCGGAGGCGCAAGACGCCCCACTCGCCAGGCGGCGCCGCGGCGGGCGGCTCGAGCTGCTCGCGGTGGATCCCGCGCTGCTGGACGTGGCTGACGCCCTTTCCCTGCGCGCTACCGAGCTCGTTGACGCCGCGCGGCAGGCTGGCGAGACGCTGGTGCCCGCTGCCCGGACCAACCGCGAGCTCGGAGAGGTATTGCGGCGGGCGCTCGATGGTCATGGGATGGCGGCGTCCCGGGTGGTGCAGCTGGCCGCCACACTGTCCCCGCGGGCCGCACTATCCGGTCGGGGCGAGCTGTACGACGTCGATCTGCCGCTACCGAACGCGCTGCGGCTCACCCTCGGCGGGATCGGCATCACCCAGCGCCTCACCCCACACGAGGTCCGCAGCCGGGTCCGCGCCCGATTCCCAGCACTTCCGCCGTTGCCCACCGACCGGCATCGGCTTGACGCTCTCGTCCACGATGCAGGTCTCGACCTGATCTACGACCAGACTGCCGGGGCCTACCGGCCGCAGACCCGGCTGGGGGACATCACCGAACTGGGCACGCGGCAGTCCAGCCAGCTCCCCTGGATGCCGGCGAACTCTGTGGTTGAAGGCGGTCACGCCGCTGCGCGGCTCGCAGAGAGCGCTCGTACCCGCTCGTTTCTGGCGCTGGGGATTGACGCGGACTACACCGGGAAGGCAGTCGAGATGCTCACCGTCCGGCACGGTGTCGAGTGCGTCGACGCGACGCGGGTGCTCATCGAGGCTATGCGTGAGCAGGCGCGAGTGGTCGGGCTGCCCTGGGAGACGGTGCGGGCAGCCGACGCCGCCGCCCCTGGCACCCGCGACGCTGCTGGCCTGGCCGCGCTCGTGCAGCGCGCGTTGCCCGCCGTCGACGCCGCTATCGAGCGGGCGATGGCGGACGCAGGAGAGGGGAGCCGTCCGGTGCTGCTGGTCGAGACAGCGCCGCTGGCCCGGTATGGCCATCTCGGGACGCTGGCTCGCTGGACCGATCTCGCGCTGCGTCGCACGCAGGCGGTGTGGCTGCTCGTGCCGCAACTTGCCGGGACTAGGGGGGCTGTGGTGGATGGCAGGCCCCTACCGCTGGCGACCCCGGGCCAGTTCGTGCGCCTGGACGCCGAGTGGCTCGGCGCGACGATAGAAGGAGCCCGTCCGTGACGCCGGATCTGACCGCGGAGCTGCAACGGCAGGTGCGGCTGCTGGAAGACGACCTGCGCGAGCGGGTCACTACCCAGTCCGCGGTTCTCGCGGCTTGGCAGGCGGAGCACCGCGGCGCGCTCGACCGGGACCGCACTGCCGCGGTGTGGGAGGCGTGGCGCGACGACCGGGTGACCCAAGCCGCCGTCGCTTGGGTGCTCACGACCGTGTTCGTCAAGTTCTGCGAGGACAACGCGATGGTCACGCCCGTGTGGATCGGGCAGGGGCGCCGCCTGCAGGAGGCTCTGGACGCGCAACGTGAGTACTTCCGAGCGAACAACGAGGACACCGACCGGGAGTGGCTGGAGCAAGCCGCCGCCTACCTCGCGTCGTTGCCCGCCACCCGCGCCCTGGTGGACGACCACTCACCCCTGCACACCGTCTCCCCGTCCGGTGACGCGGCTACCGCGCTGCTGAACTTCTGGCGGGAGCGCGGCGAGCACGGGCGCGCGCTGCGCGACTTAACCTCGGGTGAGCTGTCGACCCGGTTCCTCGGGGACCTCTACCAAGACCTCTCACAACACGCCAAGGACACCTACGCGCTGCTGCAGACCCCGGAGTTCGTCGAGGAGTTCATCCTCGACCGGACGTTGGAACCTGCGCTTGCCGAGCGGCCACTCGACGGCTTCCGGCTGATCGACCCCACCTGCGGGTCGGGCCACTTCCTGCTCGGCGCGTTCGCCCGACTGCTCGACCGCTGGCACCGCCACGCCCCCGGCCTGGAAACGCAGGCCCGGGTGCAGGCCGCGCTGGACGCCATCCACGGCGTCGACCTCAACCCGTTCGCCGTCGCCATCGCCCGCTTCCGCCTCGCCATCGCCGCGCTGTGCGCCAGCGGGCTGCACCGACTGGAGGACGCGCCCGCCTTCAGTTACCACCTCGCATGCGGGGACTCGCTGCTGCACGGCTCCGACCAGCACGCCATCGACTACGGACCTGGCTACGACGTCGACGCCGGCCCTGCTGATTTCGCCTACTCCTCAGAGGATCTGCACGCGCTGCGCCAGATCCTGCAGCCCGGCCGTTACGACGTCGTCGTCGGTAATCCGCCCTACATCACCGTCAAGGACCGAGCGCTCAAGAGGCTCTATCGCAAGCGCTACAAGACCTGCAAGGGCACATACGCGCTCACGGTCCCATTCATGGAGCGGTTCTTCGGACTAGGAGGCTTATCGGAAACTCAGCTTGAAGAAGTTTGCTGACCGGCGTGTCGGTCCCACAATAAGGCACGACCCCTCGAGAGAATTGAAAGGTCTTTCTCACGGATCTTTCATTCCCCGGAGGGGCCGGTGCGCACCAATCGTACTATCGGGATGAGCCAGGTTCAATTCGGGGAGCTTCTTCGGCGTGTCGAGGAACTCGTCACCTGGGACAAAGGAGTCGGACGCCCTCGCGGTCTGACATTGGCGCAGGGCCTGAAGGCGACCCTGATGTACTTCAAGAACAATATTACTGAGGAGGTGATCGCCGAGCTGTTGTTCGTGAGCCAGTCGGTCATCTCCGAGACCATCTCCACTCTCGAAGGTGTGATCGTGAAGGCGCTCAAGGACTTCGAGCCGGACCTGGCCGAGGCGGCCGAAGGCCTCGCCGGGCGCGTGGCTGTGATCGACGGCTCGCTGCATCCCTGCTGGTCATGGAAGGACGAGAAGGACCTGTGGTCGGGCAAGCACAAGGAGACCGGGCACCAACACCAATACGTGTGCGACCTCGCCGGGAACCTGCGATACATCTCCGATCCGCTTCCCGGAAAGACCCACGACGCCAAGGCATTTCGAGACCTCCAACTAGACCACCACTTCAACGAGTCGAACGCCTTCGCAGACAAGGGATATGTCGGATGCGGCGTCACCACACCGTTCAAGAAGCCAGCCGACGGCGAGCTGCTCGAATGGCATAAGGAGTTCAACAAAGTGGTTAACCAGTACCGATATGTCATCGAGCGAGCAATCGCCAACTTCAAGACGTGGCGCTGCATGCACACCGACTACCGCCGCCCACTTCGAACCTACCCGACCGCCTTCAGTGCGATTCGCTCACTTCACTTCTTCAAGCTGAGTTTCCGATAAGCCTCTAGCAATCCCCTACGGCTCCGACCGACCCACCGGCTGGGTCGGCCAGATCACCAGCAACTCATTCATGAAGCGCGAGTTCGGCGCCCCTCTCATCGAGAACTTCCTGTCCCACCGCGACCTTCGCCTCGTGGTGGATACGTCCGGCTCTTACATCCCTGGCCACGGCACTCCCACGGTGATTATCGTCGGCCGCCCACAGGCCCCCGCTGGCCGCGCCGTCCGCGCCGTCCTCGGTATCCGCGGCGAGCCTGAACGCCCGTCAGAGCCTGCCCAGGCGGCGGTGTGGCGCAGCATTGCTGACCACGTCGACGAGCCTGGTCATGAGGATCGCTGGACCAGTACCACCGACCTCGATCGCGAGCTACTCGCCCGCCATCCTTGGAGTCTCACCGGAGGCGGCGCAGTGGAGTTGACACAGCACATCAATGCGTCCGGCTCGACCGTCCTTGCGTCGAGAGTGAAGCGAGTCGGCTTCTTCGCGGATTCTCACGCGGACGAGGCGTTCTTCTTTCAAGCTAACTTCGCTCGCTTGCTACACGCCCCATCGCTTCACTGCCGCCCCAGCCTTCGTGGCGATGATGTTCGGGACTGGGGAGCGGATTCCAGCGAGGCAGCGCTTTTTCCCTACGATTCGTCCCACTCGCTTGTCGACCTCAAGGAACTCGGATCGCCATCTTGGGCAATGCTGTGGCCGCTTCGCACAGTGCTCGCTGATCGGTCGACATTCGGTGGCGGGACTTATCTAGGAGACGGTCGAAAATGGTGGGAATGGCATCAACTTCCTAAGGATATTGGAAGCTCTCGCTTCACGTTAGGATTTGCTTTCGTAACGACGCACAATCATTTCGTGTTGGATTGTGATGAGAAGGTCTTTAATCGATCCGCGCCGGTAGTCAAGCTAGCAGCCGAAGCGAGTCTGGACGATCACTTGAAGCTGCTCGCGATTCTAAATTCGTCGACTGCCTGTTTCTGGCTTAAGCAAGCGTGTCATAGCAAGGGAAGCCAGTCGGGCACAGGCGGATTCATGCACGATGCGTGGGAGGAGTTCTACGAGTTCACGGGTACGACGCTCCAGGATTTCCCGCTGCCGCGGGTGCTGCCGCTGGAGCGCGGGCGATTGCTGGACGGGCTGGCTCAGGAACTGGCGCGGCAGGCACCGGCTGCGGTGTGCGCCGATGTGACGCCTACACGGGCGCGGTTGGACGCGGCAATGGAAGAGCACGCCCACATCCGGGCGCGGATGGTTGCGGTGCAGGAGGAGTTGGACTGGGAGGTGTACCGGCTCTATGGGCTTGTCGCTGGAGACATGACCTACCAGGGCAACGACCTGCCCGAGTTGGCGCTGGGGGAGCGGGCTTTCGAGATCGTGCTCGCGCGCGGCGCCACCAAGGCAGGCGAGGAGGATACGGCCTGGTTCGATCGACATGGCTCCACACCGATCACCGAGGTGCCCGGTCATTGGCCTGCTGGCTATCGCGATCTGGTGCAGCGTCGGCTGGATCTCATCGCCGAGGACCCGTCGATCCGGCTGCTGGAGAAGCCTGAGTACAAGCGCCGCTGGTCCATAACAGCATGGGAAAAGCGCGAGCAGGCGGCGCTGCGAGATTGGCTGCTCGATCGGCTGGAGGACCGCGGCTATTGGTTCGACTCGCAGGGCAGGCCGTTGCCGCGCAGCGTCACGCAACTAGCTGATGTCGCCGCGCGGGACCGCGACCTCGTCGGTGTCCTCGCGCTGTGGGAGAGACGCCCCGACGCACCGGTCACCGACTCACTGCGGCGGCTGCTCGCAGACGAGGCCGTTCCGTACCTTGCCGCCTACCGGTACAAGGAGCCAGGGCTGCGTAAACGCGCCGCCTGGGAGCGGACTTGGGAGCTGCAGCGCCGTGAGGATGCGTGTGAACAGGTCGCGCCGATCCCGGTGCCGCCGAAGTACACGTCAGCCGACTTCGTGCGCAAGTCCTACTGGGACGCTCGCGGCAAGCTCGACGTGCCCAAGGAGCGGTTCATCGCCTACCCGGACGCCGGGTGCGACACCGATCCGACTCCGCTGCTGGGCTGGGCCGGCTGGGACCACGCCGAGCAGGCGCTGGCGATCGGCCGGATCGTCACCGAGCGGGAGGCTGAGGGCTGGGCCGACGAGCGGCTGGTCCCGCTGGTCGCAGGGCTCGCTGAGTTGCAGCCGTGGGTGGCCCAGTGGCACGCCGAGCTGCACCCTGTCTACGGCATCAGCCTCGCGGCCTACTGCGACGAGGAGTTGACCCGGCGCTGCGCCCAGGTCGGTCACACCCGCGAGCAACTCCCAACCTGGCGCCCCGCATCGTCCAGCCGAGGCCGCAGGCCACGCGTGCGGGCGACGTGACTCTCTCGGCGATACGCCACCACGCAATTACCACTTGTCTCATTGGTCGCAATTCCCAACACGATCGTCGGTTCGTCGTCGCATTATTCTGGAGTCTCAGCGGGGACAGTGGCACCCGTAGCTATTCAGCTGGGGGTGAGGGCTGGTGGTAGCCATGCGCCGGTGGTGAAGAGGTGACGTAGTGCCTGGAGTTTGTCGATGCCCCACTTGGTGGCGGTGTCAAGGTAGGAGTGCACGAGGGCGAAGTCGATGAGTCCTTGTAGGGTGCGCCAGCAGCCGCCGGAGGTGCGTTGTTGCACCTTGACCGGGCGGACCGCTCTCTCCGCGCAATTGTTCGTGAACGGTACTGTGAGATCGACGGCGAAGCGCAGGATCATGTCTTCGTAGCGGGTGAACCGCCGGATCAGTCGGCGGGCCTGGACCGCGAGGGCGCTGCGGTGGCCGTGGTTGTCGGTCCGGCCTTTGGCCAGCGCGCCCAGGTAGTGGTTGCGGATCTGTGTGAGGGCAACCGGGTCGAGGTGGTCGGCGCCCGCAGTGCGGGCCTGGTGGGCGGCCTGGTTGGCTTCCAGCAGAGTGTCGGCCATGGCCTTGGCCCAGAGTTGCCCGACCGGGTCGGCGTCGCTGACCGCACGCAAATCTCGAAGGAGATGAGCTGCGCACCAAGCGTGTACTGCGGGCAGGTGCGCGTAACCGGCGTACCCATCACGCATGAGGGTGCCGGTGAACTCCGGCAGCACCCCACCGGCGTCGATATCGTCACTGCCGCACCCACGTGCATCAGGGTCAGGTATTCGGTGCAGGCCACGTGCACATACGCCAACTCCCCGGCGGCCCGTCCGGTGGTCTCGTCGGCGTGCAGCACCCCGGCGGTGGGGAGCAGGGCTTGCAGGTGCGGGAGGAACTCGGTTTCCAGCAGGGCCGCGGCACGCCCCCGGACACCGGCCATGAACCCGGTCGACACCCGGATCCCGGCCAGAGCATCCAGCACGCTGGTGGCCCGCCCGATCGGAAGGTAATGCCCGCAGGTCAGCAACGCTGCCAGCGCGGTGGTCTGCGGGCCGATCCGAACCGGGCTTCCCGGACGCAACGCCAGCGCCAGCACGGGATCGGGGGCGACCGGAGTCTTGGTGGGCGCAGTGCCAGAGTTGGTCACGGGCTCGGTGGTGGCAGGTTCCTGGGCACCGGCCTCCTGCGGGGGACCGGGCTCGCGTGGGGCACCGGGCTGTTCCGGGGCGCTGGCGGTGGGACGCGTTACGTCACTGCCGGGGTTCACCGGGCGGGGCACATCGGTGGCGGCGGGGTCGTTGACATGCCCGCACCCGCCACACCGCCGCGACACCAGCTGGTACTCGGTGACCTTCGGTGGCGGCGGCGCCTGGACATCCGCCACCTGGCGACGGACCCGCGCGGTCTCGGCAGCATCGTCCAACGACTTCTCACACCGGGCACAGTGATCCGGGGCGACCTCGAACGTCTCATCAGGGTCATCAACCAAACCCCGCGACGCCGACGCCGAACCCGGCTGCTTACCAGGCTTACGACCCGACCGGCTCCTCGACGAACGTTTCTTCGCGGGCTGCTTATCCCACGGCGCATCCGACGACGGCGGACGCGACGACGTCGAGGAATCCCGACCCAAGCGGCGTTCCAGCTCGACGATCCGATCCGCCTGCTCGGCGATCACCCGCCGCTGCTGCTCCACCACCGACTCCAGCTCGCGGACGCGCGCGAGCAACCGCTCAACCAACACCTCCAACGAACCGCAATCCGACACACCAAGATCATCCCAGGCTACGACTTCAGCACTGGTTGCGACACGCCGCGCGACCATCAACCAGCTGAACAGCTACTGGCACCCCTATCCGCTTCTCTCTCTGCCAACCAGGATCGCACCTCAGCTAGAGTCAGCTTTCGTTCCACACTCTCAAACACGCGCCACCACACCACATCGAGGCTCTGGCCCATGCCAAGATTCAATGCCTGGTGAACGGTACATCTTCGCCGTCTGTGCCAAAATTGCCACATCCACTTGGTCTGGCCACAATACTGACACTGCCCCCGCTTGTTGATCTGGTGCTGGCGCAACAGTGTGACGATCATTGCTAAGAGTCGCACCGTTCGCTCTTCAAGTGCGACTGGCGCTCTTGGTGCATCGCTGCTGAGCCACTCGACCAGCTTCTGGAGCTCCTCCAAGAACAGTCGGTGTCGTGTCTTCCAAACGTTGTTCACGATTTTCGATCAGGCTCGGCGGTATGCGCCGGAAGGTGTAGTCGGTCCGGTGACAATCTCCCCTTCAATAACCGCACCCTGCATCCCGTCCGTCCGACGTTGCAACCGCGCACCTGCCGCAATGAGTCGCTGTGCGTAGTGCTGCTGTTCGGCGACGTTGGCGCTTTTGTCCATGATTCGCAGAGCGAGTGACACCATATCACCGTTCAGCCGCGCCAGCTCGACCAGAAGTTCGCGGTCTTCGCAAATCAAGGTTGCGCCTCCCCGCGCATGAGGTCGCTGACGGGAACTGCGACCTTGTTGTTTGCTGATTGCTCGCTGCCGAACGCCGCGGCGAGCGCCTGCCGCAGTGGCACCGCATCCTCTGCAGCGACGTATGCGGATGGTCCACTTTGCGGGTAGTCGAAAAGCAGGTAGCTACCGCCATTCATGACCACCGCCAGCACTGGCGCTGGTATTGGCGCGCTTGGACAGATGCTGTGGTCGATGTCACCCATGACGTTGGTGTCACCGCGACGCATAGTGCTTGCGTCCGTGCTTAACTCGCTCACGCACCTGTCACTCGCTTCCGTGCTTCTCTCGCTGGCTGATGAGTGGCACCCAGAGCCGGGTAAGCCACTGGAGGCGGTGCGGACTGAGCAGTGCTGCCGGTCGTGTCCGCCACTCTCAGAAAGGCTGGCGTCTACAGAGGCAACTGGCAGCACCCCCGGCATCCAGTGGTTCGAACGTCCGGCTCTGGGGCCTGGGTAGAAGCTTGCTCAGAGCGGGATCTGGCGGGAATGATCTGCTGGTGCGCTGGCGGTGCACTCCTGGCGCATTCGCCCGTACTATGCTGCGGTGTTCCTGACCAAGGGGGTGTGGTGTCCATGACCACCGTTCACCGCTGGACCGGTCGTGAAGCAAAGCTGCTCCGGGAGGCGCTGCGACTCAGCGTCCGCGACTTCGCCGCACGCCTCGGGGTTGGCGTACGAACGGTCAACAAGTGGGAAGCCCGGCAGGCGGACATCACTCCGCTGCCATACATGCAAGAAGTGCTGGACACCGCCCTCACGCGAGCCTCTGACGAGGCGAAAGCCCGGTTCTCCGAGAGCGCGCTGCTGAAGCAGTGTGCCGAGTTGGTCGTCGCCAAGCACGAGTACGCCACGTCGCAGTCGGAACCCAGCCAGGCGGACCATCTTGTTGCCGCCGAGCGCCTGCGCAGTGAGCATGCAACGACCTCGGCGATCGCTGGAGCGGACCTGCCTGGTGAGCTGGTTGACGACGCTGGACGCGACCCGGTCCTCACTGCGCCGTGGAATCATCGAGGTACCGTCAAGGCGTCAATCGCGCTGAGCGGTGGTAGTCCAGTGGAGCGTCGGCATTTCGTCCTCCTGACCGGAGCGACCTTGACGGTCCCGGCACACCGATGGCTGATCCGCGACCCGGAGCCGCTGGTGTCAGGGTTGTCGGGCGGTCGGGTATCAGTGGCGCTGGTCGATCAGCTACCAGCCATGATCGCTACGCTGCGGGCGATGGATGATGCGGGCGGTGGCGGCACTGTGCTCTCGCTGGTGCAACAGGCCTTCGGTTGGGTTGCGGGGTTGCTCGATCAGGCGTCCTACGACGAGCGTACCGGCCGAAGGCTGCATATCGCGCTGGCTGAGCTTGGCCAACTGGCTGGCTGGGTCGCCCACGACGGTGGGCGCCCTGGGCTGGGGCAGCGATACCACATCGCCGCTTTGCATGCGGCACACAGTGCCGATGATTGTCGACTGGGCGCCCACGTCCTCGGTTGCATGGCCGATCAGGCGGCCCGTCACGGTCGGCCCGCAGACGCTGTCACGCTCATTGAGACTGCTGTGGTCGGGATCCGCGGTTGGGAGACGCCTCGGCTGCTGGCCGAGTTGTATATCCGGAAGGCCTATGCCCTGGCCACCATGAAGGACGATTCGGCTTGCGCGGCGGCCGTCGCTAAGGCGCGTACTCAGGTTGAGCAGTTCGAGCCGGATAGCGATCCACGCTGGTTGTACTGGGTGACTCCAGCGGCGATCACAGCCGGTGCGGGTGACTGCCTGCTGCAGCTGGGTCAGCCTGGCCAAGCGACGGCGCTGCTCGACGAGGGAATCGCTATGTTCGCCGAGTCCTTCGCGCGGGACCGGCAGATCTACCTGACCCACCTCGCCGATGCTCTCGCTCGACCCGGCAAGCAGCGTGACTTGGATGCAGCCGCGGACCGAGGGCTGGCGGCGGTGCATCTGGCGGAGAGTCTGACCTCGACCCGCGGCATTGACTGCCTCCGTGATCTCTACCGGAAAATGCAGCCGCAGGCGTCGGTCTCAGCCGTGGGAGACTTCCTGGAACGGGCGCAGGTGGTTCTGGCGGCGTAGCGGCGCCCGCGTCGGTTGAGATACGCAGGGAGTTGCCAGTGGATTTCGCGATTCATCACGCCGCTATCAGCGCGATCGATATGGCAGAATCTGTAGCGTTCTATGAACAGTTCGGATTCATGATTGTGTTGCACTGGAAAGATCCGGATGGTGAGCTGGAGATCGCACATCTCAAGCTCGGCGCGAACTACCTGGAGATCTTCTGGTATCGAGATCAAGTACCCGCGCCCGAGACTGCGGCATCCCTAACGACAGATCTGCCCCGGATTGGCGTCAAACACTTTGCTCTCAAGGTCGACTCGGTGTATGAAGCCAAGGATTTTGTCGAGAACCGTGGCATTGCGTCGAATGTCGAAGTTCGACAAGGCAGGACTGGTGTAACTTTTTTCTTCATCAAGGACCCAAGCGGAATTCTGGTCGAGTTTCTAGAAGATAAGCGCGGATTCTAGTTCGCAGATGCGAACCGAGGTGCTATTTTAAGGCTCTACTGACATTACTGTGGGTAGCCGACTGTTGCTGTGGGTAGTTGTTCATGGTCGTCCGGGGAGTGGTGGGCAGAGGCCGCCGTGGGTGAGGTCGGCCATGGCGATCAGTGAGTCGGGGCTGTGGTAGCCGTAGGCGCGTCGGGTGAGTAACCGCAGGTGGGTGTTGGTGGTTTCGGATCTGGCGTTGGATAGGTGGTGTTCAACGGCGTTGAGGATCAGGTCCCGGAAGCGGGTGATGGTCTTGGCGAGACGGACGAAGGCGGGGATGCGGCATCTGCTGGCCCAGGAGATCCAGCCGGCCAGCAGTGCCCTGGCCTCGGGTAGTTCGGCTTGGAAGATCATGCGGAGTTGTTCTTTGAGCAGGTAGGCCCGATACAGTGCGCCGTTGTCCTGGGCGATGGCGGCCAGGGTGGTGCGCTGCTCGCCGGTGAGCTCGGGTGGGTTTTTCAGCAGTGCCCACCGGGTTTTCTTGATCGTGGTGGCTTGGTCGGCGCGTCCGGTGCGGCGCAGCTGGGCGGCCAGCCCACGGCGGAACTCATCCAGGGCCTTGGTGGCCCAGGCCACGACGTGGAAGGCATTATGTCGACGTCGACATAATGCGTTTTATGCCGACCTCCGGATTATGCCGACCGGGCAGAGTGCACACGCCGTTTACCCTGGTCAGAAGAGTGGACGAGGGCTATGGAGTCGGCATAATCCGGGCTGTGTGGGTGAGACCTCCTTCTTCAGATCGCGCTCTCGGAGAAAGGAGGCAACGATGACTGCTCACGAGACATCGAGACCAGCCACCCAGATCTGCCTGCGCGTCGACCTCTCCCTCGAACAGCAGGCCGTGGCTCGAACGATGCCCCCGAACCCAAGTCTGGGTGGTACCGCGCCCCCCAACGCCCTTACTCGCCTTCCTGGAGCACCTGTGGTTATGCCGACCTCACCACCGCGGGCACCGCCACCACCAGCACCTATCGGCCGGACATCGGCATAATCCGGAGGTCGGCATAAAAGGCGTCTAGACACAGCACGGCTTTCGGGGCGCGCTCGGTAACCACGGTGTGGATGAACTCCGCGCCATCGGCGTTAGGGGTCAGCGCCGCCGCTCGGTCCGGGCCCAGATCATCGAAGAACTGGCGCAGGGTCGCAGCGGTGCGGTCTTTGCCCGCCCATACCAGCCGCCCGGTGTCGTGATCGGTCACGACCAGCAAATACCGCTGTCCCTTGAGGAGATCTCATCGATGCCGATCCGGCGCAACCCGGCCAACCGGTCGCTGGCCTCGCGTCGGGCGGCGAGGACCCGGGCCACGATGTCCGACACACTGCGCCAGGCCACCTGCAACAGCACCGCCACCACCGACAGCGTGGCGTGACAGACCAGCCACGCGCAAGTGTCCTCAAACGCCGCGGTGAACCGCGACCCGGGCCGCGCCCAGGGCACCGCCGCGACCACCACCCCATGCTCGGGACACGACACCCGCTGCGTCGTGGCCTCCAAGAACACCCGGGTGGTCCCCAGGTCCGGACCCCGCCACCGCCGCGGCTTGGCGCTGGTGTCATAGCCTGCACACCGCCGCCCGCAGCGTGAGCACCGCCACGCCATCCCCGCCTTGGGTCGGTCCTGGGCAACCAGCACCTCACCGCCTCGCCCGTCCGGCTCCAGGTCCACCGACTCGATCACGGTGTGCTCGACCCCGAGCACCCGCCGCCATACCCTCGTTGTGCGCACGCCGTTCCCGTCTTGATCGTCTCTGACTGCGGTAGGCCAGAAACCCTAGGCGCTTGCGGGACCCCGATCGACAAAAAGTTGTCTATGCCGCAGCGGTGCTGGTGGTGAGGCCGAGGTGGTGGAAGAGGGTGTGCATGTTGATGCGGAGGGTTTCGTAGTCGCGGTCGATGGGGGTCCAGTGGGTGGGTTTGCGGCCGCGGCGTGGGCTGCGGATTCCGGCGAGGATGGGGCTGATGACCTGCTCGCGCAGGGTGAGCAGGGCGGTGATGGTGCGGGTTGGTTGTGCGGGTAGGTGGTAGCGGTGGGACCGGCCGGGTTTGACGATGAGGTCTTTGCCGCGCAGTTTGCGGAGGTCGTATGCGGCTTGGCGGGTGGTGTAGGTGGTCTGCCCGGTCATGGTGTGGACCTTGGTGGTCAGGTCTTGGACGGTGAACCCGCCGGGCGCTGCGGCGAGGGCGAGGACCGCGGCCAGGGTGGAGCGGATCCGTGGTTTGTTCAGGTCGATGCCGCCGAGTCGGGTTGCTCCGATCCGGGAGGGCAGCGGCAGCTGATCAAGGGTGTCCTCGGGTAGGAAGCCGGTATCGACGCAGTCCAGGGTGGTGGTGAAGCGGTCGACCATGCCGGCGAGCCGGTGGGTGATCTCAGGGAATTTCTTGAGGACGCGCCCCGCAGCGTAGTTGTTTGGTGTTATGGGTGATCGCTTCAAAGCGCAGCACATGCTCGCCTTTGGTATAGGCCTTCAACGTCAAGAGCCCGAAGTGGACGGTGAACATGGTCAGGTCATACCGAGGTGTCTCGGTCATGGCTGCGAGCTGAAGTGACAGCTCGGAGCTGCCGTGGCGGCCCGGGCGTTGCTTGGCGCCGAACAGCGTGCGCAGGGTGGGCACATCCAGGCGGGCGCGGGTCCGATCGACGATGCGGTCGAACACCTTCTCCATCTGAGCGCCCACCTTGAATATCAGGTTGCGGGGTGTATTCGGCTTGGTAGACCGAGTAGCCGTAGGTGAAACCACTGCGGGCCTGCTCATCGAGGTCTAAGCCGAAGCACAGGCAGGGGCGAATAAATCCACCGGTCGCAGACCTGGCTCAGGCGCCCTATCGTCGCGGGGTGCGACAAGGTGTCTGCGACCTGAGCCAGGCCTGCGGGGTCGGCGACCGCGGTGAAGCAGTTGCCCTGCTTAGTGAACCCGATCCCAGCCTTCCGGGCTTGGGTGGCGACGTACTCGTGACCGTTGAGGATGACCTGCGCAGCGAACGGCGGATGCCCGGACATCTTGATCGTCACATGGCCCCACTCCGGGTCCATGATGTGGAACGAATAGTGGTTGACGAAGGACATCTTCTTGGCCAGGTTGACGATCACCCCGCTCCTGGAGCGGGTGACCTCCCACACCGCTGCCGAGGCCCGCGCCACCAGGATGAGAAACACCCCCGGCCCCACAGTGTGCGAGGCCAGGTACTCCTCGGCGAGCTGATGCTTGCGCTCACCACGCTTGCAGTCGATGACCGGGACCTCATGCGCGTTGGCCCAGGCCCGCACCCGACGAGCGAACCGACCGGCCATCCGCATCACATGCGTGTTGTCCAACTGCTCATCACTACCGCCATGCAGCCGCCGCCACCACACCCGAAACCCGCCCGGGTTATGACCCAGCGAGAAGTAGGCGTTGAGCACAACACGATCCACGCAGTCATAACTGCCCGCCAGCAGATCGCCATAACGTTCGGTGAGCTCGTCACGCACCGCGACACCGTAATGATCCCCGCCCCCACCCCGATCACCGGCGGCCAACACTGCCCCGTCAGGGGCCATCCCTTCCGAGCGCAGTCTCGGACGGGACGTAGCGACCCTTGGACGCTAGCGACCCTTGGACGCTAGGCGCTTGCGGGACCCGGATCGACAAAATGTTGTCTATGCCGCGGCGGCTCCGGTGGTGGTGGTGGTGATGCCGAGGTCGTGGAAGAGGGTGTGCATGTTGATGCGGAGGGTTTCGTAGTCGCGGTCGATGGGGGTCCAGTGGGTGGGTTTGCGGCCCATCCGGGGGCTGCGGATCCCGGCGGGGATGGGGCTGATGACCTGGTCGCGCAGTGCTAGAAGGGCGGTGATGGTGCGGGCTGCTGGTGGTGAGACGTGGTAGCGCCGGGACCGGCCGGGTTTGGCAATGAGGTCTTTGCCGCGCAGCTTGCGCAGGTCGTAGGCGGCTTGGCGGATGGTGTAGTCGGTCTGTCCGGTCATCGCGTGGACCTTGGCGGCCAGGTCTGTGACGGTGAACCCGCTGGGCGCTGCGGCGAGGGCGAGTACGGCGGCCAGGGTGGAACGGATCCGTGGTTTGTTCAGGTCGACACCGCCGAGTCGGGTTGCTCCGATCCGGGTGGGCAGCGGCAGCTCATCGAGGGTGCCATCGGGCAGGAAGCCGACATCGACGCAGTCCAGGGTGGTGGTGAAGCGGTCGACCATGCCGGCGAGCCGGGTGGTGATCTCAGGGAATTTCTCGAGGATGCGGCCCGCAGCGTAGTTGTGTGGTGTTGTGGGTGATCGCTTTTCAAGCGCAGCACGTGCTCGCCTTTGGTATAGGCCTTCAACGTCAAGAGCCCGAAGTGGACGGTGAACATGGTCAGGTCATACCGAGGTGTCTCGATCATGGCTGCGAGCTGGAGCGAGAGTTCGGAACTGCCGTGGCGGCCCGGGCGTTGCTTGGCGCCGAACAGCGTGCGCAGGGTAGGCACGTCCAGCCGAGAGCGGGTCCGATCGACGATGCGATCGAACACCTTCTCCATCTGAGCGCCCACTTTGAATATCAGGTTGCGGGGTGTACTCGGCCTGGTAGACCGAGTACTCGTAGCCAAAGCCGCTGCGGGCTTGCTCGGCCAGGTCCAAGCCGAAGCACAGGCAGGCCGAATAGATCCACTGGTCGCAGACCTGGCTCAGGCGCCCTATCGTCGCGTCCTGCGACAAGGTGTCTGCGACCTCCAGCCAGGCCCGCGGGGTCGGCGACTGCGGTGAAGCAGTTGCCCTGTTGAGTAAAGCCGATCCCCGCCGCGCTGGCTTGCGCGGCGACGTAGTCGTGGCCGTTGAGGATGACCTGGGCAGCGAACGGGGGATGCCCGGACATCTTGATCGTCACATGGCCCCACTCCGGATCCATGATGTGGAAGGAGTAGTGGTTGACGAAAGCCATCTTCTTGGCCAGGTTGACGATCACCCCGCTCCTGGAACGGGTGACCTCCCACACCGCCGCGCCAGGCCCGCGCCACCAAAACAAGGAACACCCCCGGCCCCACCGAGTGGCTGGCCAGGTACTCCTCGGCCAGCTGATGCTTACACTCACCACGCCGACAGTCGATCACCGGGACCTGGCGGGGGCTGGCCCAGGCCCGCACCCGACGAGCGAACCGACCGGCCATCCGCATCAGATGCGTGTTGTCCAGCTCCTCATCACTACCCCCATGCCACCGCCGCCACCACACCCGAAACCCACCCGGATTGTGACCCAACGAGTAATAGGCATTGAGCACGATGCGATCCACACAGTCATAACTACCGGTCAGCAGATCGCCATAACGTTCGGTGAGCTCGTCACGCACCGTGACACCGTAGTGATCCCACCCCCACCCCGATCACCGGCGGCCAACACTGCCCCGTCAGGGGCCATCCCTTCCGAGCGGAGTCTCGGACGGGACGTAGCGACCCTTGGACGCTAGGAGTTTGACACTTGAGCCAAGTTTTCAGGCGGCCATACGGGCCTCATTGATGTAGTCCTCGATGTGGTGGTTGATCACTCGGAGGGCTTGGCGCAGGGCAAGGGGTGCGGGTGGGTCGTGGGCGGCCAGCAGCGGTCGCAGGAGTCGGTTGTGGAGTTTGGTGTAGAAGATCGCGACTCGCTGGCCTTCGTCGGTGAGGACGTAGGTGTTGGTGTGGGGTAGCCGGGTGATCAGGCCTTTGAGTCGCAGGCGCCGGAGATCATAACTCATCTGGCTCATCGAGTACGGCTCACCGAGCAGGGTGGCCACCTGGGCGCGAAGGCTCCGGTTGGTGAACCCGGTGATGGTGTGCACGAAGGCGCATAAGGCGCCGGGGCAGGGCCATGACCCGAGGGTCGCCAAACCGCAGGGCCGGGGCCCTTGCGACCTTCCACCAGGGTTGGTCGCGCGACCCGCTCAAAGGCTGGGCTCGCAAGGACACAGCTCTGGCCGACACGGAAAGCATCGACCATGCGGCGGTTGACGTCACGCGCTTTGACCGAGAGTTCCTCCAGATGCTCCAGTCCACGCAGCAGCCCGAGGTCACCGGGGTCATTGATCACCGTCTCGATCCGGAACGCACGGCCGCACTTGAGGTAGGACTTGACTCGGGAATGCCGGAAGTAGGCATTGAGGGTGACCTCATCTCCGGAGCGCAGCAGCCTGGTGCGGTAGCCACCCACCGGTGGCCTCCGCACCCGCCGCCCGAAGATGACCTGCATCTCCTGCGGACGACCGATATCGACGTTGTCAGTGCACAACGCCTCAAAGAACCCGCGGGCATGACGAGGCGCGTCGAACACGATCGTGCGAGAGACCTCAACCTGGCGCATCGAGATGTCCCACCAATAGCCCGCGGCACGGTCGGCGTCGGTCAACGGCAGCGGCAACCGGGCCCACCAGCGCTCGGGAGAACACCCGGATCACCCCCGAGGTCAGCGTGTCACAGATATCCTGCAATCCAGCCGGATCGTCGGTGGTGGCGAACCCATTGTCCAGCTCAGTGAAAGCGATCCCCGCCGCCCTCGCTGTGCGCTTGGCATATTCATGGCCATTGACCCAGATTTTGATCGGGTAGGGGAAATACGCACACACCTTCATGAACGCCGACCCGAACACCTCATCCACCAGATAGAAATAGTACGCCGTGACGCGACGGTCGGCCTTGGCGTAACCAAACCGCGGAACCCCACCACCACCCTCATCACAGTGATAGGTGGTGCCGGTAAACACCCGCTGGAACTCCGCAGCCACCCCGATCGCCGCCACTCCAGTCCGTCCCTCTCGGGCCAACCGGTCCAGGTGCGGATGCATCACCTCCAGCTTGCGATCCCCCTTGACGAAGCGCACCACCGGGATGCCACCCTCAGCAGCGAACTCGGCGACCGCCTTACGAAACCCCAACCCGATCCGCTCCAGGATCGCCGGAGACGGGATCGGAAACCCCAAATGCTGGGTCAGGAAACTGACCACCTGGCCGGGCACCTGCAGAGTCGTCACCCACCCGTTGAGGTAGATCCGATCGAAACACTCCAGATCCAACCCGACATGCCCATCCAGGATGTCGTTCACGGTCACGACACGGGTTGCCATCACGCACCCCCAGGCAGCGGTCAGCTCAACCCCGCCACCATGCCCTCACCCAGCCGCCACGTCACCCACCAACCCAACCACCACCTCGGCGGTCCGAGGCGAAGCCTCTTTAGACAGGGCACGGCGTGCGCCCTTACCGATCATGAACAGGGACCCACAGGAACGTCAGTAGCGCCTACTTTAAGAACAGTTGGTTCGTCGTCGACTTCTCCTTAGTAGCCGAATTGAAATAAGTAATCCATCTGAGGGCATCGTTGCAGCTCGTGACCTGCGACGATGGAAATCATGGTGAATTTGTTACTTCATTCCACCTACTTAATCCGGTAGTCGCGTTTTTCATCCCATCTGTCCGGTGCTTGAGCCATTCCATCTGATCATAAGGTGCTGCGCGTACAGTAGTTCTCCTGTTTGGCAGCATTGGTGCTTCTGTTCATCATTCGCAGAAAGCTGTCTCGCCGTGTCCGGGCAGATCAAACCGAAGTGATGCGACGCCTTCCCGAGCCCTGCGGCTTGCGCGGCACTATGCTGATGATGATGTTTTCGGTCGAGAGGGTGCGGTGCCTATGACTACCGTGTCCCGCTGGACCGGTCGTGAAGCGAAGCTGCTCCGGGAGGCGCTGCGACTCAGCGTCCGCGACTTCGCCGCACGCCTCGGGGTTGACGTACGAACGGTCAACAAGTGGGAGGCCCGGCAGGCGGACATCACTCCGCTGCCATACATGCAAGAAGTGCTGGACACCGCCCTCACGCGAGCCTCTGACGAGGCGAAAGCCCGGTTCGCTGCCGCGACGCACGCTGACGTGCCCAAGCACGAGACCGCGCAACTATCAGGGTCGCTCGTCCGAGGTGCGATGTTGCCGGTCGTGGTCAACGGCCGTCTGGTGTTCGTGCCGTTCGACGTTGACGCGCCAGTAGCCAGTGGGCTCGACGCACTCCTTGACGAACTGGCCACTACCGGGGCGACAGGGGATTCAGCCCTTGCTGCCAGCGAACGGGTGCAGAAGCGGGGTAGCACCCCTGCTGCCTCGTCCGACATCTGGCAGACGGTCACCGCGCCGCTGCTCACGGCAGCCATCAACGCTTATGGCAACGACTACGCTTGCGCCCGCGCGGTCAACCTCGTCGGCTTCGCCAGCGCCCACGCCAGAGCCGGTGAAATCGACGCCGCGTGAGCGTCGGGCGCCACGCACTCGATGAGATCAGCCGGACTTCGTCCAGGCGCGCTTACCAGCGGCTGCGCCTGCTCGACGACTGCCTCGCTGTGCACCAGACTGCGGACGTGGCCGAGCTGCGACACGACATCCGGACCGCCTGCGCCGCCTCGTGACTACCCGTCGCGACAGTGGGGCGCTGCCTGGCCACCACGAACTGGGCGCCGTCTGCGGTGCGCTGGGCCTCGACCCCCTCGGGGTACGGATGCTGCCATCCCGGTCGAACGCCGTCTTCCACCTGCCCACCGAAGCCATCGTGGTGCGCCTGAGCAGTGCCACACCAACCAACGAAGCGCGTGCTGTTCGCGTCGTCTCGCTGACCTCCTGGATCGCAGACCACGGTGGACCTGCACTGGCCCCGACACCTCACCCACAGCCGGTGCGGGAAGCTGACACGGTCGCCACGCTGTGGCCCTATTTGTCCTCGCCGGGCGTCCCCAGGGCTCAAGACCTCGCCGGCGTGGTGCGGGACCTGCACCATCTCGATGCTCAACCTCCACTGCTGCCCGAACACCAGCCGCTGGCTCGGCTGCACGAAGCCCTCGACCTTGACACCGCACGGGACCAGCCGGTGTTGTCGGCCGACACCCGCGGTGGCTCTTCACCCATGCCGTACGGCTCCAATGCGCCTACGACACGACCGCGACCCCACTCGATGCGGCCTCGTTCATGCCGATTTCCAGCTCGTCAGCAGGCTGGCGCGGGTAGCTCCACCCCGGCCATCCACCGCGACATCGCCACCGTGTGCACCACGCGTGATCGGCTGATGGTCAGGCTGTCGCTGGATTACCAGATCCACATCCTCCGATCCCTGCGGAGATCGCCGGTCACCGCTTCCGGCGGAGCAGCTTGTGGCCAGATACCCCGGGAGGCCACGCCGAGGCCGCAGGGTGCGCGAGCGCGCGAGATGATGGCAGCGACACCGAAGATATCAAGCATGAAGTTGAGTGATCGGCGTCCACACGGGCTGAGCCTGCAGCGAGATCATGATCGGCTCAAGGAGTGGTCTCGAGCGGCGGCTAGGTCGGCGTGGGCGCTGGTGAGTCTGTCGGGGATGTCACGGGGTACGCCACGAGATCGCTATAGCGTGGAATACATATAGCCGATATGCTAACTTGTGTCCTCGATGTGGGAGATCGAGGTCAGTGACGAGTTCGAGGCATGGTGGAGGGAGCTGGATGTTGGTCAACAAGAACTTGTTGACCAACGACTTCGACTACTTAGCGAGCAAGGCCCAGGCCTCGGCAGACCGGCTGTCGACACGTTGGTCGGCTCGAACCTTGCCAACCTCAAGGAGTTACGGGCGGGCACTATCCGGGTGCTGTTCGCCTTCGATCCTCGTCGTACGGCGATTTTGCTGCTCGGAGGCGACAAGCGAGGTCAGTGGAGCCGCTGGTACCTCGAAGCCATCCCAGCAGCAGAGCGCATCTATGCACGCCACCTAGGAGAGATCGAGCGTCAGGAGGGTCGGTGAGATGACCAAGAACTACCGAGCACTGCAAGTCGAGCTAGAAGCCCGGCCAGACCACGACCAGCGGGCCGCAGCAGCCAAGGCCACCCTTGGGGCACAAGACGACGCCTACTTTCGTCGCTTGAGCGAACTGCGTCACGCTCGCCACATGACCCAGGTCGCTCTTGCTGAGCGCCTGCACATGGTGCAGCCCTCGGTCTCTCGTCTTGAGCGCCAGGCCGATCTCTACGTGTCGACGCTGCGCCGCTACATCGAAGCTATCGGCGGTCGGTTGGAGATCCACGCGGTGTTCCCCGACCTCGACGCTGAGCTGCGGCTCGACGACTTCGAAGCCATCGACCGGGACAACCCCAATGTGGGTGATGGCTCGGAGTTTCGAGAAGCGCTGTAACGAACCGCCGAGGGCGTTTTAGAATGTGTCCGGGCTGGTCTATCAACCAACTGAGAACTCGCCATAAGGCGAGAGCGCGGGCAGCTGTGCTCAGCAGACATCCCGCCTAACGGTCGGGTCCCGGCCCCTCCGCCGCCCGGTCTCGCTGACCCGGGACGCGAAGCCGAATGCCGTGCGCGACTGGGTCGATGAGTTGCGCCGGACAGTACGTGCCTTCGAGGCCAACGACGGCCGCATCGCGGATGATCGTGCACCGTGACGCGGACGTCTGAGCCGCGCGCCTGCTCGACCCCATACGTGAAGCACACGCCACTACGATTCGGCCCATGCAGTGCACGGATCTGAGATCGTGGCGGTGCCGCCTGCCCCAGGTGGGAACGGTGCTCGGGTGAGCACGCCACTGCGGGACGTCATTGACATCTCGGAGCGCACCGGAGCCGAGGACTACGTGCTGCGGCTCACCGAGAGCGTCGCGGCCGACCGGGTCGCCCAGACGTTGCGCGAGTATGTCGTCACCCCGGACCTGCAGGCGGCGTTCGATCGAGCGCTCACCCTGATCAGCCAGTCGATCAGCTCCGGGGAGAGCAGGGCCGCGTTCCTGTCCGGCTCGTTCGGCTCAGGCAAGAGCCACTTCATGGCGGTGCTGCACGCGCTGCTCGGCCACGATGCGCGGGCGCGAGGCATCCCTGATCTGCACGAGGTCCTCGGCAAGCACGATCCGACCCTGAGGGACCGGCGCGTCCTTCGGCTCGCCTACCACGTGCTCGGCAAGAACACCCTGGAGGAGGCGCTGCTCGGCGGCTACGTCGACCAGATCCGGGAGCTGCATCCTGACGCGCCGCTGCCGGCTGTGCACCAGAGCGAGCGGATCCTGGCCGACGGGGAGAGCCAGCGCGAGATGCACGGTGACGAGCGTTTCTTCGCCAGGCTCAACAGTGACGGAGCACGGTCGGACGATCCGTGGGCGAAACTGCTCGGCAGCGGGACCTGGACCCGCGAGACCTACGACGCCGCCCGCGCCGCGGCTCCCGGTTCCGCTCCGCGCCAGCAACTCGTCACGGCGCTCGCGCAACGATTCTTCACCGCCTACACCGTCCAAGCCGACTACGTCGACTTGGACACCGGGCTGAAAGCGATCGCCACCCATGCGGCGGCGCTGGGGTACGACGCGGTGGTGCTGTTCCTCGACGAACTGGTGCTGTGGCTCGCGTTCGGCGTGCAGGACCGGGAGTTCTTCCGCCGCGAGTCCCAGAAGCTCACCAAGCTCGTCGAGTCCTCCGCTGGCGCCCGCGCGGTTCCGCTGATCTCGTTCGTGGCCCGGCAGATGGATCTGCGGCGCTGGTTTGCCGACGCTGGCGCGATCGGGCGCCGAGCAGGAGGCGCTGGACCGGGCCTTCCGCCATCAGCAGGGCCGGTTCTCCACCATCGAACTCGGCGACGACAACCTGCCCTGGGTGGCCCACCGGCGGCTGCTCTGGCCTCGGGACGACGCAGGCCGCGCAGGTGCTCAGCGACGCGTTCGACCGGCTGGACCGCCGCTCGCGACGTGTGGGACGTGCTGCTCGACGGAATCAACACCGACGAGCGCCACCGCGGGGCCGACGAGGCAGGCGTTCCGGCTGACCTATCCGTTCTCCCCAGCGCTGGTCTCCACGCTGCGTTCCCTGGCCGGGGCCATGCAGCGCGAGCGCACTGCGCTGAAGGTCATGCAGCAGATGCTGGTCGACCGGCGCGAGTCGCTCACCGTGGACGACGTGGTCCCGGTAGGCGACGCGTTCGACTACCTCGTCACCGGCACTGAGCCGTTGGACGCCGCAGACTGCCGCGCTGTTCCGCTCCGCCGCCGCGCTGTACCGGGAGAAGCTGCGCCCGCTGATCCTGCGTGCCCACGACGTCACAGACCAGCAGTGCCGCGATGAGCTGGAGTCGGTGCCACGCGGCTTCCATACCGACGACCGGCTGGCCAAGACGCTGCTGCTGTCGGCGGTCGCGCCGAAGGTGCCGGCGCTCAAGGAGCTGACCGCGGTCGCGGCTGGCCTCGCTCAACCACGGCTCGATCGGTCTCGCCGCTGCCCGGCAGCGAGGCCAGCATCGTGCTCGCCAAGGTCAAGGACTGGGCGCGGAGCGTCCCGGAGATCCACATCGGCGGCGAGCAGCGCAACCCGGTGATCCGGGTGCAGCTCTCCGACGTCGACTACGAGTCGGTGGTGGAGCGCGCCAGGGGCGAGGACAACGAGGGCCGGCGCCGCGAGCTGATCAAGGAGCTGGTGCGCGATGCGCTCGGGCGTAAGCGAGGACCGTGCGGACGTGACTCGGTGCGTCACGCACACGCGTGGTCTGGCGCGGCTCGCGCCCGCGAAGTCGACCTCGTGTTCGGCAACGTCCGCGATACGTCCTGGCTGACCGACGACCACTTCCGCGCCCGGCCCGGTACCTGGCGCTTCGTCGTCGACCACCCCTTCGACGAGCATGGTCACACAGCCGCGGAGGACCTCGCCCGGCTCGACCAGTTGCTGATGCAGCCCGCACCTCGACCACCGTGGTGTGGCTGCCCCGGTTCCTGTCCGAGGACAGGCATGCGGGAGCTGAGCCGGCTGGTGATGCTCGACTGGCTGCTCACCGGCCCTGGTGAGCGGTGGACCTCGCACGCCGACCACCTCCCCGAGGTGGACCGGGTCGCAGGCGCGGGCGATCCTGGAATCACAGCGGCAACGTTGCGGGAGCAGCTGGCCGCGTCGTGCAGGCGTGCTACGGCGCGGCCCGGCCGATGCCCGGGCACTCTGCAGAGGACCCGGCTCACGACCGGGTGCTGATCTCCCTGGACCGCGGATTCAACCCCGCAGCACCGGTCGGGGACCGACCTCTCCGCCGCGTTCGGGAACCTCGTCGACCAGGCGTTCAGCGCACCTACCCCGGGCATCCTGTGTTCGAGCCGGGGGACACGCCGTGAAGCCGCGCGGGACCTGGCCGCCGTCGCCTCGTATGTCGAGCGGGCGGTGGCCGACCCCGATGGCTTCGCGCCGCTACAGTCCGGGGACCGCACTGCCGTCCGCCGGGTCGCGAACCCGCTGCGGGTCGGCACTGGCGGCCGAGACGCACTTCCTGTTCGGCGACGACCGTTTCTCGCACTGGGGCCCGGAGTTCGAGCGGGCGACGTCCCGGGCTCGCGTCGCCCCGACCGATCCCGTGCGGGTGGATCAGTTGCGGGGCTGGATGGAGGCGATGTACCCGGCACACGGCTTGCGCCACGAGGTCGCCGACCTCGTGGTCCTCGCCTGGGCATCACTGCGCCAGCGGGCCTGGTACCACCACGGCAGCCCGATCCCGGCGCCCAGGCCGGGGGCGCTGCGTCCGGAGATGGAGCTGCGGCCGGAGCCATTGCCGACCGCCGACGAGTGGGACACCGCGGTCCGTCGTGCTGGCGCCCTGTTCGGTGTGGTGGGCAACCCTCACCTCACGCCAGCGGCTGTCGCCGAGTTCACCGTCCGGACGCGGCAGGAGGCGTCGGCTCTGGCCGAATCTTCAGCCCGGCTGGTCGGGACACTGGACGACGCCTACCAGAGGCTGGCTATCGACCCCGGCGGGCGCCTCGACACCGCGAGAGCCGCAGCGGCGCTGGTCGAACAGCTGCGTCGCGGGGCCGACCGGGTTGGGTTGGTGCAGGCGGTGGCCCGCGTCGAGCTGCCCGCGTCGGATCAGGCCGTCGCGAGATCCCTGCAGACTGCCGCTTCCGTGGGCGCGGCGCTGCTCGGCTATCGGTGGGATCGGCTGGCGCCGCTGCGTGATGCCGAGGGCACCAGCCGGTACGGTGCCGACGAGGCGTCGCGCCTGCTGGGTGAGCTGCGCTCGGCGCTGACCGCCGAGGAGTTCACCAGCGACTTGGTGAAGGAGCTGCAGGCCGCTGAGAACGAGGCGTTCCAGTGGGTGGCCCGGTACGGCGGCCAGCGTCCGGGGCCAGACCTCAGCCCCGATCCAGGGCCGGGCACCGATCCGGGCCGGACCCGCGGGGTTCGAGCTGGCTCAGCGGGGGTCGGCTCGGCGTGGCGGGCCGCGGGCCAGAATCCGGCGCAGGTGATCGCCGAGCTGGAACGCTTCCTCGGCGAGCACCCGGACAGTACCGTCGAGGTCAACTGGCGGGTGGTGCCATGACCCAAGGCGATCACGCACCGGCCAATCACGGTGTGCTCACTGCCACACCACCCGTGGTGCGGGCGCTGCTGGACGAGGCACGGCGCAAGCGGTACTCGCACGGTGTCCTCGGAGTGCGGGCGCAGCCACGGTGGGACGGCCCGGACACCTTCACCCACGATGACGTTCCCGTCCGAGTGGTGCCCTGCGTCTCCGCGCTGGCCGTCCGCGAAGCGCTCCTCGACCGTGACCCTGCCGGCTGGCTCGTTCTCCTCACCGACCGGAACGACGCTGACCTGGGAGCGGGGGTTCTCGCCCACCTCGTCGGGCACCGGGTCCGAACACCCGATCCATGGCAGGCCGTCGCCGCCCGGTTCGCGGCCTCCGGCATCGACGCGCGCCTGGTGTCTGGTTCGGCCCTCGACTCCGTTTCGACACAGCGCGATCTCGCCGCCGGCCTGCTCGCCGTCACGCCGGTCGATGGCTGGCCCCCAGCGCCCGGCGGGATCCTCACCCGGGACCACGCGCTTGGCGCAGTCGCGCAGCATCACCTGCACCTGGGGATCAGCGGAGGTGTGCCAGGGCCCGAGATGGATGCGGTCGCTGTGTTCAGATGGAGTACCGAGCCGGATTCGGCTGCCCGGGTCGCGGACCTGCGGGAGGCTGGCGGGGACACGCTCACCGACGAGTTGCTCAGCTGGCTTGCCACCCGTTGCGGTGCCGCGGGGGGCTCCATCCTGGCGCTGTTGCGCGCGGGAAGATTGTCCGACCTGGTCCCGCTCGGCATCGTCGCTGGCGTGATCGCCGACGAAGGCGTCTTGCGTGACGGTGACCTCGACCGCGTCGGTGCAGATGCGCGCATCCGCCTCGAGTCCCGGCTGGGCGGTGTGCCACCGGGTCGTCCGGAACTGATCGGTTGGGGACGGGACGCAGTGACCGTGGCAGGCGGGCTGCTGCTGGATCCACAGACCCACCGTGCAGGGGAGCGGGTGATTGCCCGGGCCGACGCCTTGCTCGCCGACCTGCGCGCAGAGCCGCTGGCCGAGGCGTCTGAGTTACTCCGGTCTGGGCTCACCGAGCGGCTAGTCCGGCTGGCCACATCGCTGCGTTCAGCGTTCAACGCGACGGTCCCGCACGATGTGGACGCGTCCTGGGTGCAGTCCGGGGACGGTGCCGCTATCGAGGCGGCGTGGGACGCCGTCGCCGGGCATCGGCTCGCCGACCTGGACCACCGGGTGCTGGCGTTTCGAGCTGCGGTGCGGCTGACCCGCTGGCTGGCGACCCCCGTTGCCGCCAGCGCCGGTTCCCTGGCTGGTCTGATCGGTCGGCACCGGGACGCCGACGCCTGGGTGGACTCGGCTATCAACGACGCCGAGGTCGGGGTCGGTGACCCCGACCTCGGCCGGACGCTCGGTGCAGTGCTGGAGGCTGCTCGACGCCGTCGGGACAGCCACGACCGGACCTTCGCCGAGGTACTCGCCGCCCACACCGCCAGCCAGGACCCTGATCCGGCGGTTCGGCACCTCGAGAACCTGCTGCGTGAGGTGGTGCTGCCGCTCACCCGGCAGACGCCCGTCCTGTTGCTGGTCATGGACGGGATGAGTATGGGGATCGCTACCGAGGTGATGTCCAGCGCGCTGGGCACCGGCGCACAAGGGTGGGTTGAGGCGCTGCTGCCCGCCGTGGACCGGCGGTCCGCGGCATTGGCCGTGCTCCCGACACTCACCGAGATCAGCCGCGCTTCGCTGCTGTCCGGAACGCTCGTGACTGGCGCGCAGCCGCAGGAGCACCGGGGGTTCAGCGCTGCGGTACGCGCCGCAGGACTCACTGGGCGGCTGTTCCATAAGAAGCCACTCGACGTATCGCAGCCCGGTTTCGCGGTCGCCGACGATGTCGGCGCGGCGATCGACGACGTCGAAGGCACGAGGCTGGTCGCCTGCGTACTCAACACCATTGACGACGCGCTGGACCGCTCCGACCCCGCAGGCACCACGTGGGGAGTCGACGCCGTGAAACATCTCGCTCCGCTATTGGAGCGGGCCGGGCGTACCGGCCGGACGGTGGTCCTCACAGCCGATCACGGGCACGTAGTCGAACGGCGGGCGGGCACACAGCGCTCCTATCCCGACATCTCCAGTAACCGGTCTCGTGCAGCTGGTATGGCAGGCGAGGGCGAGGTCCTGGTGGTCGGCCAGCGCGTGCTGGCTCATGGCGGCCGTGCCGTGCTCGCGGTGGACGAAAGGCTGCGCTACGGGCCGCTCAAGGCGGGCTATCACGGTGGCGCAAGCCCGGCTGAAGTGATCGTACCGGTGTGCGTGCTGGTGCCTGGCGACGTACCTGAGGGCAGCGATCTGGTGCTGGCCGCGCCGCAAGAACCGGCGTGGTGGTCCGGACCAGTGCGGGCGGGCGGGTCCGCTGCTGTACGTCAGCCGCTCACGCTGTTCGACGAGCCGGTCGCGGAGCCGTCGGCTGGCGCCAGACTCGCGGCCGCAGTGCTGCGCTCACGCTCCTTCGCCAGGCAGCGTGCGCTGGCGGGGCGCGGGATGACCATGGAGCATCTGGAGTCGCTGCTAGCCGCGTTGCTCGATGCGCCGGACCGCCGGCTTGCGCCCGCGGCTGCTGCGGCGACCGCCGGTATCCCAGTGTCTCGGCTGCGGGGCGCTGTGGCTCAGGCTCAGCGGCTGCTCAATGTGGAGGGCTACCCGGTGCTCCGGTGGGACGTGGATGGGGAAACCGTAGTGCTCGACGAGGTGCTGCTGCGCGAGCAGTTCGATGTGCGAGACCTGCTCGCAGGGACGAGCCATGAGCACTGAGGTCTCCCCGAGGCGCCGTCGGGAGGTGCTCGATGCGCTCCGGCGGGGCACTGTGCCAGCCAACGGTCTTGACCTGCTGGCGGTCGGGCTGGACCGGGTCGCCGGAACCTTCGAGGGGGAGTTCGCCGCTGTCACGTCGGGTGGCGCCGCATTCAAGGCCGTGCGCGGGGAGTATGGCTCCGGCAAGACATTCCTCGCGCGCTGGCTCGGGGAGCGCGCGAAGGGCCGCGGTATGGCCGTCGCCGAGGTGCAGATCTCCGAGACTGAGACGCCACTGCACCGCCTCGAAACGGTGTACCGGCGGCTCTGCGAGCGCCTCGCCACCGCAACAGTGCCGCCCAGCGCGTTCCGCCCCCTGTTGGATGCGTGGCTTTACGCCCTGGAGGAGGACGTGCTCTCCCACGGGGCCGTCGGGCCTGAGCTGCTGGGGGAGCGGGTCGACGTGCTGCTGGAGAGACGGTTGGGCGACCTCGCGCGCAGCACCCCCGGCTTCGCCGCCGGATTGCGCGGCTACCGGCGGGCGGTGGCCATCGGTGACAGCGGTACAGCGGAGGGTTTGGCCGCATGGCTTGCCGGCCAGCCGCACGTCGCGGCCGCCGCTCGCCGGGCAGCCGGAGTGAAGGGCGACATCGACCACTTCCTTGCGTTGGGTTTCCTCCAGGGGCTGCTCGCTGTGTTGCGCGACGCAGGCCATCCGGGGCTCTTGGTGGTGCTGGATGAGGTGGAGACGCTGCAGCGGGTGCGCACCGACGCTCGCGCTAAGGCGCTGAATGCCTTGCGCCAGCTCATCGACGAGGTCGACGGCGGGCGCTTCCCCGGGCTGTACTTGCTGGTGACTGGCACGCCTGCGTTCTTCGACGGCCGCCAGGGCGTGCAGCTACTGCCGCCGCTCGCCCAGCGGCTACACACCGACTTCGCCACCGACGCGCGGTTCGACAACCCGCGCGCACCGCAGATCCGGCTGCTCGGCTTCGACCACGACCGGCTCGTAGAGCTCGGCATCCGCGTGCGGGACTTGTTCGCTGACGGAGCCGCCGCACCGGATCGAGTCCGGGCGGCCGTCGACAACGCCTATCTGACCACCTTGGCTTCTGCTGTCGCAGGCGGGCTCGGCGGCCGGGTTGGCGTCGCCCCGCGCGTCTTTCTGCGCAAGCTCGTGGCCGAGGTTCTCGACCGGGTTGACCAGTTCCCCGACTTCGACCCCCGACAGCATTACGCGCTCACCATCACCGGCACCGAACTCACCGAAGTGGAGCGGCAAGCGGCTCGAAGCGCTGATGATGTCGAGATCGATGTTTGAGCTCTTGCACCCGGTGATCCAACATCACCTGGTGAACACCCTCGGCTGGCCAACGTTGCGGCCGCTGCAGGTCTCCGCTGCGGCGCCGGTGCTCTCCGGGGACGATTGCCTGCTCCTCGCGCCCACCGCCGGGGGAAAGACCGAGGCTGCCGTCTTCCCGCTGCTCACCCGGATGACATCGGAGGGCTGGACCGGCACCTCCGTGCTCTATATCTGCCCGCTGCGCGCGCTGCTCAACAATCTCCACCCGCGCTTGGCGTCTTACGCCGGGTGGCTGGGGCGCGCAGCGCAGCGGTGGCACGGCGATGTTGGACAGACCGACCGGCGTCGCATCCTGCGCGACCGGCCGGACATCCTGCTCACCACCCCTGAGTCGTTGGAGGCGATGTTGGTGTCGTCGAAGGTCGACCCGCGGGAGGCCTTCGCGGACCTTCGGGCGGTGGTCATCGACGAGGTGCACGCCTTCGCCGGCGACGACCGCGGCTGGCACCTGCTCTTTGTCCTCGAGCGGCTGACCCGGCTAGCCGGGCGGCCGCTGCAGCGCATCGGCCTGTCCGCAACCGTCGGGAACCCCGACGGACTGCTGTGCTGGTTGCAGGGGTCAGGTATCGTTCGGCCCCGGCGCGTGGTTGCGGCCGAGGTTGCGGTCCCGACCGAAACGGAGGTCACGCTCGACCACGTCGGCACCGTTGACAATGCCGCGTCAGTGATCAGCTCCCTGCACCGTGGCGAGAAGCGCTTGGTGTTCGTCGACAGCCGGCGTCGCGCAGAGGAGCTCGGTGCCGCGCTCCGAACCCGCGGGGTGGAGACATACCTGTCGCACTCGTCGCTGTCAGCGGCGGAGCGCGGTCGCTCCGAGGCCGCGTTCTCCGAGGCCCGTGACTGCGTCATCGTGGCTACATCCACCTTGGAGCTGGGTGTCGACGTGGGTGATCTCGATCGAGTGATCCAGTTGAACGCGCCGCGCACCGTGGCGTCGTTCCTGCAGCGCCTCGGGCGCACTGGGCGACGACCCGGGTCCTCCCGGAACTGCCTGTTCCTCTGCCTTGAGCACGACGACGTGCTGCACGCCGCGGGGTTGCTGCTGCGCTGGTCGCAGGGTTGGGTCGAGCCAGTGTCGCCCCCGCCCTCGCCCCGGCACATCGTCGCCCAGCAACTGCTCGCATTGGCGCTACAGGAGCGGACCATCGGGGTGCGGACCTGGCCGGAGTGGTGGAACGGGCTTGGGCCTGTCGTCGAGGACGGTGCCGAGATCCTTCAGCACCTCATTTCCGCTGGTTATCTTGAGACCGACGGGGATCTCGCATTCATTGGACCGGAGACCGAACGGCGGTTCGGCCGCCGTCATTTCTCCGACCTCACTGCGGTATTCACCGCCCCTCCCGAGTTCAGGGTGCTTGCTGGGCGGGAGGAGATCGGCACGGTCGGTGACGACCTCCTGGTCGCCGACCCGCAGGACGGGCCTCGGGTGTTGTTGCTGGCGGGCCACGCATGGCTGGTGACCTACGTCGATTGGAAGCGACGTCGCTGTTTCGTCGAACCGACCGGTCTTCCCGGTAGGGCCCGCTGGTCAAGCACCGGCGGTGGCCTGTCGTTCGACCTCACCCGTGCTATGCGTGACGTGCTCCTTGGTGCGCACCTTGGCAGGGTGTCGCAGACCCGTCGCGCCCTCGCCGCCCTTGCTGAGCTGCGTGATCAGCACAGCAGCCACGTCATCGCGGATCGGACGGTTCTGGAGCGGACGCCCGATAGTGAGCTCTACTGGTGGACCTGGGCCGGCGCAGCAGCGAACCGCACACTCCGAGCTTTACTCGACGGTCTGGCCGATTCGCATCACCGGGTCACGGACAGAAGTCTGCGGATGCGCTCGGATATCGGCACCGGCGACCTCGCAGCCGTAATGGGTCACATCGACGCCGACGGGTCGGTGTCCGTGCAGCTCAGCGAGGCCAGTCTCACCGGCCTGAAATTCTCAGCCGCGCTACCGATGGAGCTCGCTCGCCGCACCATCGCTACCCGACTCGTAGACCAGCCGGGGGCCCGCGCCGCGCTCAACGAACGTCGAGTGTGTCTTCGTAGCGCGGGTTGAAAAGATCGACCTGCTGCCCGCCATGATGGAGGTATGACACAGGTGCGGATGACGGCCTGGGTGCATGGTCGCGTGCAGGGCGTGGGGTTTCGCTGGTGGACCCGCTGCCGGGCGCTGGAGCTGGGCCTGGCCGGTCATGCGGCCAACCTGTCCGACGGGCGGGTCGAGGTGGTCGCCGAGGGATCCCGGGCTGCCTGCGAGAAGTTGCTCGCCGCGCTGCGCTCCGGCTCCGCGCCCGGGCAGGTGCAGCGGGTCACCGAGCGGTTCGCCGACGCCCGGGGCGGCGTGACCGGTTTCGTCGAGCGCTGAGCACGCGGCCCATCCGAACGTCTGTCTGTGTTGTCCACCGCCGCCGTTGTCCACCGCCGCCGGCTCCCACCGGTGAGGATGCATCAGTGCTTGGCACGCTAGTCGCCCCCGGTCCCGGAGGCCGCCGATGAGGGGGACCCATGCGCACGCTGATCATCGATAACTACGACTCGTTCACTTACAACATTTTCCAGTACCTGGCCGAGATCAACGGCACCGAACCGGTCGTGGTCCGCAATGACGCACCTGGCCTGCAGATCACGGATCTTGACGAGTTCGACAACGTCATCATCTCACCGGGACCCGGGCGACCCAGCCGGGTATCGGATTTCGGGTTCAGCCGTGATGCCGTGCTCGGCGCGCCGATCCCCCTGCTCGGTGTGTGCCTGGGACATCAAGGACTGTGCGAGGTCAGCGGCGGATCCGTCGGTTCCGCGCCGGAACTGTTCCACGGTCGCGAGTCGGAGGTTCTGCACGAGGGCGTGGACCTGTTCGCGGGCCTGCCATCACCGTTGCGCGCGGTGCGGTACCACTCCTTGGCCGTCACCCGGGTTCCTGATGAACTCAAGGTCACCGCGTGGACCGGTGACGGCGTGATCATGGGGGTCCGGCACCGGGACCGGCCGGCCTGGGGCGTGCAGTTCCATCCCGAGTCGATCGGCACCGAGCACGGCATGGATCTGCTGCGCAACTTCGTCCGGCTGTCGCGCGAGTGGCGCGAACGCAACCCGGCTCGCCTGAGGAGTCCACGCAGGTCCGCTCAAGCACCCGCGACCGTGCGCAGAGATGGCAATGCTCGCGCCATGGTGGTGGTGGTCGCGCAGCAGGTTACCTCGGCGCCCACCGAGTTGGTGTTCGAGAACTTGTATGGTTCCTCGCCACACGCTTTCTGGCTGGACAGCAGCCAGCAGGGCAGCGAAGCCTGCAGGTTCTCGTTTCTCGGTGACGCCAGTGGCCCGCTCGCCAGAGTCGCCTACGCAGATGTCTGGCAGGGCACGGTGACCGTGCACACACGCGGGCAGGCCGAGGTGCACCACACCGGGTTTTTCGACTGGCTGGATAACGATCTGCGCTCGTTGCGCGTCGACGTGCCCGAACTGCCTTTCGACTTCGCTCTCGGCTGGGTCGGCTACACCGGTTACGAGCTCAAGGTCGAGTGCGGCGGCAGGCTCGTGCACCGCTCGGAGAACCCCGATGCAGCCATGATCTTCGCCGACCGCGCACTGGCCGTTGACCATCTGACGGACACGACCTACTTACTTGCGTTGGCCGATCCCGATGACGAGACCAGCGCACGGGAATGGCTCCGGAGCACCCGGGCCCATCTGGATGCGCTGGTCGGTGCACCGCACCGGCAACCCTGCGGCTCGATGGAGCTCGGCGAGCTGGGATTGCGGCACGACCGGTCGCGGTACCTGGAACTGATCGCGTCGTGTCATGAGGCCATCAGTTCCGGTGAGAGCTACCAGGTGTGCCTGACGAACATGGTGATAGGAAAGGGAACGATCGATCCGTGGCACGCATACCTGTTTCTGCGCACGGAAAGTCCGGCACCGTTCGGAGCGTGGTTACGCTTTGGCGATTTGTTCGTGCTGAGCACGTCCCCGGAGCGTTTCATCCGGGTGTCCGGGGACAAGGTTGTCGAATCCAAGCCCATTAAGGGAACCAGGCCGCGGGGGCTGTCTGCGGAACAGGACCGGGCCCTCAGGGAGGATCTGTCCGTCAGTGAGAAAGATCGCGCGGAGAACCTGATGGTCGTCGATCTGGTTCGCAACGACCTCGGATCGTGTGCGGTGCCCGGTTCGGTCCATGTGCCGAAGATTTTCGACGTGGAGAGCTACGCCACCGTGCACCAACTGGTGAGCACCGTCCGGGCGCAGTTGCGTGCGGACGTCTCGGCGGTCGGTTGCGTGCGGGCGGCGTTCCCGGGTGGTTCGATGACCGGGACGCCGAAGATTCGCACCATGCGGATCATCGACGAGGTGGAAAAGGGCGCGCGCGGGATCTACTCCGGAGCCCTCGGCTACTTCTCGCTGACCGGAGCCGCCGACCTCAGCATGGTCATCCGGACACTGGTGATCACGCCGGGCAAGGTCAGCTTCGGAGTCGGCGGGGCCATCATCGCTTTGTCCGACTCCGCCGCCGAGTTCGAGGAGACCATGATCAAGGCCAGTGCGATCACCAGTCTGCTCGGCACGAAGTTTCCCGACATCCAGTACTCGCCGTAGGCATGGGTACCCTGCTCGGGAATGCGGCAGCAGTAGGGAACAGGGAGGGTCCGGCGCACCGTGCACTTGAAGAGCCTGACGCTGAAGGGCTTCAAGTCCTTCGCTTCGGCTACGACGCTGCGCTTCGAGCCCGGTATCACCTGTGTTGTGGGCCCCAATGGCTCGGGTAAGTCCAACGTGGTGGACGCGCTGTCGTGGGTGATGGGTGAGCAGGGCGCCAAGGCGCTGCGCGGCGGCAAGATGGAGGACGTCATCTTCGCCGGCACCGCCGGCCGGCCCCCGTTGGGCCGCGCCGAGGTCACCCTGACCATCGACAACACCGACGGCGCGCTGCCCATCGACTACACCGAGGTATCGGTCACCCGGCGGATGTTCCGGGACGGGGCCAGCGAGTACGAGATCAACGGCAGCGCCTGCCGGTTGCTGGACGTCCAGGAGCTGCTGAGCGATTCCGGGATCGGCCGGGAGATGCACGTCATCGTCGGGCAGGGCAAGCTCGACTCGATCCTGCAGTCCAAGCCCGAGGAGCGCCGCGCGTTCATCGAGGAAGCCGCGGGCGTCCTCAAGCACCGCAAGCGCAAGGAGAAGGCGCTGCGCAAGCTGGAGGCGATGCAGGTCAACCTGACCCGGCTGTCCGACCTCACCGCCGAGCTGCGCCGCCAGCTCAAACCGCTGGGCAAGCAGGCCGAGATAGCCCGGCGGGCTCAGGCCGTGCAAGCCGATCTGCGCGACGCCAGGTTGCGGCTGCACGCCGACGACCTGGTTACCCTGCGTGCGGCGTTCGCCAGGGACGAGGCCGACGAGGCTGCTGCCCGGGCCCGCCGCGTCGAGGTGGAGAGCGCGCTGGAGCTGGCCCGCGCTGGGCAGTCCGGCCTGGAGGAGCAGCTCGATGCCACGACGCCGCGCCTGGCTGCGGCGCAGGACACCTGGTATCAGCTCTCGGCGCTGGCGGAGCGGCTGCGCGGCACGGTGCAGTTGGCGGCGCAACGAGCCCGGCACCTGTCTGCTCCCAGCGAGCAGCACCGCCCCGGTCGGGACCCCGACGAACTGGAGCGCGAGGCCGCCGCCGCGCAGGCCGCAGAGACTGAATTGCAGGCGAGGGTGGAGGAGGCCAGGGAGACCCTGTCCGGTGCCCTGGAGCGGCGCGTGGAGCTGGAGCAAGCCGTCGCCGACGCCGAGCGGGCCCACCTGGCCGCGGTCCGGGCCGTCGCCGATCGGCGGGAGGGCTTGGCCCGGCTCACCGGGCAGGTCGAGGCGCTGCGATCCACGTCGGGCGCCAGCGCTGAGGAGATCGAGCGACTGTCGACCGCGCTGGCCCAGGCATGGGAGCGGGCGGAGGGGGCGCAGCGGGAGTTCGACGAGCTGCAGCACAAGCTTGACGCCCTGCATGCCGGCGAGGCGGGGCTCGACGAGCGGCACGAGGCGGCGCTGGCCGCACATGCCACCGCCTCGCAGCGGACCGCAGAACTCACTGCGGCCCACCGGGAGGCTGAGCAGCAGCGGGCGTCCTGGCGGGCCCGGGTGGAGGCACTGTCGCTCGGTTTGGCCCGCAAGGATGGTTCGCAGCCGCTGCTGGCTGCCGGGTTGCCCGGTGTCGCAGGTTCGGTTGCCGGGTTGCTCACCGTGGATCCCGGCGCGGAGGCAGCGTTGGCCGCCGCCTTGGGCGCCGCGGCGGACGCGCTGGCGGTGTCCGATGTGGATGTTGCGGTCGCTGCGCTGTCGCTGGTGCGTGAGCAGGACGCCGGCCGCGTCGGTCTGCTCGTCGGCGGTGCACCGGCCACGGTGGACCGCTCAACCTGGCCGGAGCTGCCGGCCGGGGCGCGGTGGGCGGTGGATCTCGTAGCCGCCCCGGACGGGCTGCGTCCTGCGCTGCACCGGCTGCTGGAACGCACCGCGGTGGTCGATAGCCTGGATTCGGCCCGGGCGTTGGTGGCCTCGGCGCCCACCGCGCGCGCGGTGACTGTCGAGGGTGACGTGCTCGGTGCCGAGTGGGCGCACGGCGGTTCGGGCCGCAGCCTCAGCGTCATCGAGGTGCAGGCCGCTGTCGATGACGGTCAGGCCCGGTTGGCCGAGTCGGAGACACGCGTCGAACAGCTGGCCGCTGAGTTCGACGGGGCCGGCGCCGAGCAGTCTGATCGCGGTGAGGACGTCGACAACACCCTGGCCGCCCTGCATGAGTCGGACGCGCAACTGGCCGCGGTGGCTGAGCAGCTTGCCCGGCTGGGCCAGGCGGCCCGTTCCGCATTCGCTGAGGCCGACCGGTTGCGCCGCCAGCGTGACGAGATGGAGCTGCGGCGGGCCGGGGCGTTGACCAGCTTGGCTGAGCTGGAGGAGCGGTTGCGGCTGGCCCAGGACGAGCCGGCCGACTGCGAGCTGGACACCTCGGAGCGCGATGAAGCGGTGGCGGCGCTGACTACGGCGCGCAGCGAGGAGGTCGAGGCCCGGCTGGCGCTGCGCACCGCTGAGGAGCGTGCTCGGGCGTTGGCTGGGCGCGCCGACGGGCTGCGTCGCAACGCCCAGGCGGAGCGGGCGGCCCGGGAGCGTGCTGCCACCGCGGCCGCGGCACGCCAGCGTGGCGCGGCGGTGGCCGCAGAGGTCGTGCGGGTCGGGGAGCTCGCGTCGGGCCGCATCGAGATATCGCTGCAGCGAGCCGCGGCCGAGCGCGATGCGCTGGTCGTCGAGCGGGCACAGCGGGAACAGAGCCTGGCCGAGGTCCGGGCCCGGGTTCGCGAGCTCGACGGTGAGCTGGACACGCTCACCGACACGGTGCATCGCGACGAGCTGCTGCGTGCGCAGCAGCGGCTGCGCATCGAGCAGCTTGAGTCCAAGATCTCCGAAGACTTCGGCATCGGCCTGGATGACCTCATCGCCGAGTACGGGCCCGCCGTGCCGGTGCCGCCTCCCACGGCCGAGGTAGCCGAGTATGAGGTGGCCGTCGAGCGCGGCGAGCAGGTGAGCGCCCCGCAGCCGACGCCCTACGATCGGACCTCGCAGACCCGCCGTGCTCAGAGTGCTGAGCGCGATCTGGGCCTGCTCGGCAAGGTGAACCCGTTGGCATTGGAGGAGTTCGCTGCGCTCGAGGAGCGCTACAAGTTCCTGTCCACCCAACTGGAGGACCTCAAAGCCACCCGGCGCGACCTGCTCACCGTCGTCGCCGAGGTCGACGAGAGAATCCTCGAAGTCTTCACCGAGGCCTTTCACGACGTGGCGCGCGAGTTCGAGACCGTCTTCGCAACCCTGTTTCCCGGCGGGGAAGGGCGGTTGCTACTCACCGAACCAGACAACATGCTCACCACCGGCATCGAGGTCGAGGCCCGCCCGCCCGGCAAGAAGGTCAAGCGACTGTCATTGCTGTCCGGCGGGGAGAAGTCGCTCACTGCGGTAGCCATGCTGGTCGCGATCTTCCGGGCCCGGCCCTCGCCGTTCTACGTGCTCGACGAGGTGGAGGCGGCGCTGGACGAGACCAACCTTAACCGCCTCATCGCGTTGTTCGAGCTGCTGCGCGACCGGTCCCAGTTGATCGTGATCACGCACCAGAAGGCGACGATGGAGGTTGCCGACGCGCTGTACGGGGTAGCCATGCGCGGCGACGGGATCACCACGGTGATCTCGCAGCGGTTGCGCGGTGCCGCTGGCTCCGCCGGCGCCGCCTAACGTGAATCAGGTGCAGTCAACGAGGGAGACGATGCGACCGTGTCGCTACCCTTAACCATGCTGGACGAGTCTCTCCTGCTCCTGCAGGAGACGCGCGCATCGTGGAACGTCCAGGTTGAACTGGGTGCCGACCATCGCCTGGAGCAGGCCAGGCTCCGGCAGGCGGTGCTGACCTGCTGCCGGCGTCACCCGCTGGCCCGAGCTCGGTTGGCACAGTCATCGCAGGGCGAGGCCTCTTACCGGTGGGACGTCGCCGACGAGGTGGATCTGGATCCACTCCGGGTGGCGGACTGCCCTGACCGCGCCGCGTTGGACCGGCTGCGGACCGAGCTGTACACCCCGCCCATCGTCCTGGACACCAGCCCGGGGTTTCGCGTGGTCCTGGCTCGCCGTCCCGGTGGGGATCTCGTGCTGCTGTCGGCCAGTCACATCGTCGCGGACGGGGTCGGTGCGCTGCGCCTGATGCAGACCATCACCCGGGCGTATCGGGGTGAGCCGGACCCACCGGATCCCCTGCCGCTGGCCAAGGCTCGCGATCTCGGCTCGTTTCTGGCCCCCAAGTCCCGGAGCGAGAGGTGGGCGCGGCGGCTGGAAGGGTTGCGACGAGTCCGCGAGGCGCTCGATCCGCCGAGCCGGATCGCGGTCGTCGGCGGCACAGACCGTGATGGTTTCGGATTCGTTTTCCGCACCCTCGACATCGGCGAGATCACCACGCCTGCGCTCGTCCAGCGGGCTCCCGGAACGACGATCAACGATGTCCTGGTCGCCGCGCTGCACATCACCGTGCAGTCCTGGAACACCAAGCACGACGTGCCGACAGGACGGGTCGGGGTCATGATGCCGGTCAATGTCCGCCCCACTGACCGGTTGTGGGACGTCGTCAGCAACCTCACCTCGAACGTCACGGTCTCCACCGCCCCGGACGATCGAGTGGACCTGGCAACCGCGACTGCAGCGGTAGCCGAGCAGACCTATCGGATGCGACGCAACAACCGTGCCTATGGCTTGTACGATCTTCTCGAAGTCACCGGGAAAGCTCCGCTGACGGTCAAGCGCGCGGTGCCCAGACTGATACATCTGACCGGTGATCGGTTCGTCGACACCGCGATGCTGTCGAACCTGGGTCGCATCCCCCAGCCACCCACTCTCGGGGGCTCTGACTCTGAGCCACCGGAGTTGTGGTTCTCCCCGCCGTGTGACCCGGCCTGCAGCGTCGCTATCGGCGTCGCCACCGCTGGACAGCGACTTTCCTTGGTCGCCCGTTACCGTCACGAACAATTCGACGCCGAGGCCGCAGAAGAATTCACCGATCTCCTGATAGCTCAGGTAGGAAGTCGACGGTAGCTCCGCTGACCGGACTTCCGAAGATCACGAGAGCACGTTGGCCGGAAGGCGGCGTGGCCATAGGTTATGGGTTGCGGAGCAGCCGCTTGAATCCGGCACCGAGGGTGGCGTCGCCGTCGGTCACTTTCATCCGGCCCATCCACAAGAGTTCCTCCCATGCCACTCGGCCGTACAGGGCTACCAGCCAGGCGACCGGATCACCCGAGAGGCTGCAGTCCACAGCCCCGTTCTCGGAGGGGGCGATGCTCCCGATACCGTCGCGGAACCGGGCCATCACACGGGGCTCGCCGTCGACGGCGAGTTCGTAGGTGGCGTTCACTCCCTTGGCGGTCTCGCCATCGACCAAGGCGGGTAGGAGAGGCAGCACTGCCTGAACGGCCAGCCGGGCCGGCTCGGTCTCGATTGGCCATTCGACGCTCAGCGCCCCGGCCATGTCATAGCCATGGAGGAGCTGTTCGCCGATCAGCAGGCAGGTCATAGCGGCGCAGGAGAGTGATCGCCCACTGTGCCAGGGCAGCAGGTCCTCGGCGGCCCGCCCTGCGGTAGCGTCGAGGAAGGCACCGACGCCGAGCTGGAGCTCGGCATCCAGCTTGTCGCCGTCCTGTTGCACCATCGCTGCCAGGCTGCGACGGTGACTCCTCGTCCTCTCGGTCGGGGTCCTCTCGGTCGGGTTGATCGAATAGCACTCCTTCACGCCCCTGGCGTGCTCGGAATAGTCCACGGCGCCGATGATCAGGTGGGCCGCGGCTTCCCCTACAGTCCATTCCGATCCTGGCATCGGGACGTCGAGGTTCGGTATGGAGGCGACCAGTGCGACCGTGCGGGGCGTGAGTGCCCGAAGCGCCCCGCGGGCGGCCGCGAGGTCAACGGTGATCCCGCTCATCCCGAAAACTCCTTTACTGAGGACATCTGGTCGACGGTCCAACCTGGTGAGGGTCCTGATCTCAAGCGTAGGGGTGTTGGACGTGACTCGTCATAAGATCACCCTTGACGGATGACGGATATGAGCTTGGTGCGAGCACATGATCAGGGAACGCATTCATCCGCACCGTCACTAACCTCGTCGTGTGCCGGCTCGCGAGTGCAGGGTGCGGGTTTGGAGGGTTGGAGTTGTCCGTACCGCCCGTTTTGTCGGTGTGAGGTTGTAGCGTTCTGTTCGTGACGGTTCGGCAGCTGGTTCCCGAGGGCTTGGCGGATGTCCCGCCAGGGCCCCGGCTGGCTCATGTGCTGTCCGGAATCGACTTGGCTCGGTTGTCCGGTTTCGATTGTGTGGAAGTGCTCAAGGCCCGGTATCGGCAGCTCAATCATGACCGGGCCCAGTTGATGGCCGTCATGGTCGAGGTCGGGTTGTGTGGTGTCGGCCCGGCGGCTGATGAGTTGCGGCGCATGACTGCTCCTGATGAGTTTTCCGCGGATGAGGTGCGGGCCGCCCTGATGCTGACCCGTCGTGCCGCTGATGCGCAGTTCGGGTTGGCGCATGATCTTGTGACTCGGTTGCCTGCGGTGCATGCCGCGATGGACGCCGGGGCGTTGGACGAGCCGCGGGCCCGGGTGCTCTCGGAGTGGACCATCGAGCTGAGCCCGCAACAGGCGCGCGCGATGTGCGAGGAACTACTGCCCCGGGCCGCGGGGTTGACCACGGGGCAGCTCGTCGACAAGGTCAAGAAGATGGCCATTGCCATCGATCCGGAGTGGGCGCGGCGCCGCTATGAACAAGCCGTCGCCGACCGTAAGGTGGTCGGTCACCGCAACTCTGACGGCTCGGCGAACCTGTCCGGATATAACCTGCCCGTCGACCGGGTCGCCGCCGCCTCCGGGCACATCGACGCACTGGCCAAGGCCGCCAAGCATGCCGGTGACTCCCGCCCTATCGACCACATCCGCGCCGACCTGTTCCTGGGCATGACCGACGGCACGTACACCGGGCTCGACGATGCGGCCATCCTCGCCCATCTCCGCACCGCCCATGAGAACGGCGATGGGCTCGGCGATGAGGGCCGCGGACCCGACGACAGCGAGGCCCCCGAGGGTGGTGACGAGTCTGAGGGTGGTGACGGGTCTGACGACGGCGAGGGGCCCGCGGGCGGTGACGGGCCCGATGACAGCGACGGGCCCGATGACAGCGACGGGCCCGATGGCGGTGGAGCCGTCGAGGGTGGGTGCTGCGCGGCTGGTCATGTGGCGCGGCTCGGCTCGGTGGGCGCGGGAATGGAACTGCGGGTACGGTTGTCGACCTTGCTCGGGCGTGACGAGTACCCCGGGGAGTTGGCTGGTTGGGGACCCGTGCACGCCGACCTGGCCCGCAACCTCGCCACCACGTTGGGTGGCGCCCAGTGGCGCTTCGCCATCACCGACGAGCAGGGGCAACTGCTGCACTGCGGGATCACCCGGGTCCGGCCCACCGGCGCACCTACCCGGATGGCAGCCTGCCGCGCGATCCTAGAACTGCAGATTCCCGCCGCTACCCTGCACGCCCTGGGAGAGCACCGCAGCGGGCTGGGTGCCTGGGTCGACGTGGCGGACGACCTCCTCCGCCAGCTCCAAGAGGGCACCGCAGGCGAGGACCGCTACGCGGGTGACGCCCTCCGGCGCGCTCCCAGCGCGGGGCTGCGCCGTTACTTGGAAGCCCGCGACCGGTCCTGCGTCATGATCGGCTGCCGGGCTCCCGCCCGCACTGCGGACAAAGACCACACCCGTGACTACGACCACGGCGGACCTACCACCGCCGGTAACCTCGGTGCCACGTGCCGACATGATCATCGTCTTAAGCATGAAGGGGGATGGCGGCTACACCAATCCCAACCCGGTCATTTCATCTGGACCAGTCGCCTGGGCCACACATACCACCGGCCGCCATCCCCGATCCTTGAACCGCTGCCCGATCATCTCGCCCGGGATCAGCTCCCATTCCCGCTGCTGATCCGGGCTGACACCGGCTGGGAAGACTCGGAAATCTGGGCACAGCCACCACCGGAACCCAAACCGTCACCGGAACCCGACTCTCACGAGCAACCCCCTCCGTTCTGAAGCGAACCGCCACCACGGTTCGCCGATGCGCCGACAGCCGCCAGGATAGGGAACGCCGAGTGTCTCATCCAGGGTTCTGTAACGTGCCGCGGAAGTGGGGATGGGGATGTTGTGGATCGCCAGCGCGTTGGTGACCACGTCGACACTGTCGTCAGCAAACGGCAGCTCGGTCATCTCCGCGGTGTGCAGCTCCACTCGGCCCGCGACCCCGGTGGTCTCGATGTTGGCAGGGGTGATCGCCGATGTCGTTGCCGCTGTGGTCCTGGATACGCCACAGGCCCACTCCGACAACCCGTCCGGAAGGCAGTCGCTCGGCAGCGATCAACATGGCTCCTCGGCCGCAACCCAGATCACGTAGTCGCTCGTCGCCTCGAAAGAGTAGCTGATCAAGCTCGTGCTCCCATCCCCGGATCTTGCCGCCCACCATGGTTGGCAGAAGCAGCGTGGCTTGTGTGAGCAGCGCGATGGCCACCCCCCAGGTCCGTTGCCCAAGCCTGCTATGAAGTTTCCCAAGCCTGCTATGAAGAAGCACCCGGCAGCACGCATAGCGAGACCGGCTGGCACGTACGGCTCACAGATCCCATACCGCAGCAGCAGGGGCGCCGCCGTTGACCGCCCTCGTTCGCTCATTTTTGGGCAGAAGATGCAACTTTGGGTGGGACTTGCCGATGGGGAAAGGTCCGCAATGGGCTTGTTGACCAGTATGCACCGCGTGGCGGATGACCAGCGCTGCTCATCTGTGCGACTGGATGCCAGGATGGTCTGGTGTCGAGCGTGATCTGGATCTCTGTTGCCATCGCGGTGGTGTTGCTGGTTGCGCTGGCCGTGGGCCTGTTGCTGGCCCGCCGCCGGCGGATCAGCATCGCCGAAAAGCCCGACCAGGAAGTGGAAGCGCCTCCAACGCCTCGTCGTTATCAAGCTGGCGGCTCCATCAACTTCTCCTCCGGTGGAGGCGGTCCACCGGCCCCAGCCCCACCGCGAGCGTCGGCCCCAGCCCCACCGAAACCGCCCGTGCAGGCGCCACCCCCACACGCCCCACCGCAGGCACCCGCACCCGCACCGCCAAAAACCCCTGAGCAGGGGCCACCGAAACCGCCCGCGCCGAAGCCAACCGCGCCAGCGCCGGCGACGCGAGCGCCAGCCCCGCCAGCGCCGCTGGCGGATCAGGTCCCGCCAGCGAGTGTCGCTCCTCCGATTCCGACCAAACCAGCTCCTCCCGAACCAGCGGTCGCCGAGCCAGCTCCCGCTGAACCGGTGGCTGGCGAACCGATGGTCTCTGAATCGGTGGCCCCTGAACCGGTAGCCGCGCTGCTTGAGCCGATCGATGCTCCGGCCGGTCGGCTGGTGCGGTTGCGCGGCCGGTTGTCCCGGTCCCGCTCAGCGTTCGGGCAGAGCCTGCTGGGCCTGCTCGGCGCGGGTGATCTCGACGAGGATTCCTGGACCGATGTGGAGGACACCCTGCTGCTCGCCGATCTCGGCGCGGCCACCACCACCGAGATCGTGGACCGGTTGCGCGCCGAACTCGCTGCGCGCGGTGTGCGGACCTCCGAGCAGGCCCGTGCGGCGTTGCGTGACGTGCTGATCGAGGCACTGCGTCCGGAGTTGGATCGTGCCGTGCGGGCGTTGCCGCACACCGGCGCTGACGGCGGGAGCGTTCCTGGCGTGGTCCTGATCGCCGGCGTGAACGGCACCGGCAAGACCACCACTACCGGCAAGCTGGCGCGCGTGCTGGTCGCCGACGGCCGGCGAGTACTGCTCGGCGCCGCCGACACCTTCCGTGCTGCCGCCGTCGACCAGTTGGCTACCTGGGGGGAGCGCGCCGGCGCGGAGGTGGTGCGAGGAGCCGAGGGCGCCGACCCGGCCAGCGTGGCATTCGAGGCGGTCAAGCGGGGCAGCGCCGACGGGGTGGACACGGTGCTGATCGATACCGCCGGTCGGCTGCACACCAAGACCGGCCTGATGGACGAGCTCGGCAAGGTCAAACGGGTGGTCTCCAAGCAGACCGAGGTGGACGAGGTGCTGCTGGTGCTCGACGCCACCACCGGTCAGAACGGGATGACCCAGGCCAGGGTGTTCCGCGAGGTCGTCGATGTCACCGGCATCGTGCTGACCAAGCTGGACGGCACCGCCAAGGGCGGCATCGTCTTCCACGTACAGCGCGAGCTCGGGGTTCCGGTCAAGCTGGTGGGCCTCGGCGAGGGTGTGGACGATCTTGCGCCATTCGAGCCCGCTGCTTTCGTGGACGCGTTGCTGGACTGATCTCGCCCTTCGCGGACCAGCGCCAGAACGCATCCGCAACCTGGAGGTAACAGTAAGAGGCCGACAGTTAACGTGGACGAAACATACAGTACCTCCAGTCGAAACACCCCTTGTTCACTCTTTTCACACATGCCACTCGATCGTGGTGCGGCGCTAGACGCAAAGGAGTGAACCCGTGCCAGACACCGGTGACACTGCCTGGATGCTCGCAAGCTCCGCTCTGGTGCTGCTGATGACTCCGGGCCTGGCGTTCTTCTATGGCGGCATGGTCCGTTCGAAGAGCGTCCTGAACATGATAATGATGAGCATGTCCGCGATGGGGGTCGTCGGCGTTCTCTGGGTGCTCTACGGCTACTCGGTGGCGTTCGGCAATGATGCCGGTCACGGCCTGATCGGCAATCCCTTCGACCACGCGGGGCTGAAGGGTCTGTTCGGGGGAACTTACGTCGCCAGCGGGACCTCAAAGGTCGCGATTCCGCTGGTGGGGACCATTCCGGCGACTGTGTTCGTCGCGTTCCAGGCCATGTTCGCGATTATCACAGTGGCTCTGGTGTCGGGTGCTGTAGCCGATCGGATGCGGTTCGGGCCATGGCTGGCCTTCGCCGCGATATGGGCCACGGTGGTGTACTTCCCGGTCGCGCACTGGGTGTTCTCCTTCGACGGGGTCAGCGCCCCGGTCGGTGGCTGGATCGCCAACCGTCTCAAAGCGATCGACTTCGCCGGCGGGACGGCGGTACACATCAACGCGGGTGCCGCGGGCTTGGCGCTGTGCTTGGTGCTCGGAAAGCGCCGCGGCTGGCCGCGGGAGGCGATGCGTCCGCACAACCTGCCGTTGGTGATGCTCGGCGCCGGGCTGCTGTGGTTCGGTTGGTTCGGATTCAACGCCGGATCGGCTGGTGCCGCGAACGGCGTCGCGGGCGCGGCTTTCATCAACACCACGGTGGCGACCTGCGCGGCGATGCTGGCCTGGCTGCTCATCGAGCGCATTCGAGATGGCCGGCCCACCAGCCTCGGTGCTGCCTCTGGCGTTGTGGCCGGTCTGGTCGCTATCACCCCATCGTGCTCGGCGGTATCCCCCATCGGGGCGATCGGCGTAGGAGCGATCGCCGGTGCAGTATGTGCGCTGGCGGTCACCATCAAGTTCCGGCTCGGTTTCGATGACTCGCTCGACGTGGTCGGCGTGCACCTCATCGGCGGTCTGGCGGGCACGCTCTCAGTTGGCTTCCTGGCCACCGCTGCGGCACCCGCCAAGGTCAATGGCCTGTTCTACGGCGGAGGTCTTGACCAGCTGTGGAAACAAACCATTGCCGCATCCGCCGTGCTGATCTTCTCGTTCGTCATGTCCTTGATCATCGCGCTGGTGCTGAAATACACCATCGGTCTGCGAGTGGACAGCGACGCCGAGCGGACCGGTGTGGACGAGACCGAGCACGCTGAGGCCGGTTACGAGTTCAGCACGATTTTCACCGGGAGCGGTTCGTCGAACAGTCAGCTTGCCCAGGCGTCCCCGACAAGCAAGGTCCCGGCCTCGGCCGGTCAGGAAGGGTGAATGGCGATGAAACTGGTGACCGCGATCATCAAGCCGTTCACGCTGGAGGACGTCAAGGGCGCCCTGGAGCGGATCGGGGTACTCGGGATGACGGTCAGCGAGGTGCAGGGCTTCGGCCGGCAGAAGGGGCATACCGAGGTGTACCGGGGTGCGGAGTACACCGTGGAGTTCGTGCCCAAGATCCGGGTCGAGGTCTTGGTGGATGAAGCCCAGGTCGACAAGACCATTGATGCGCTGGTCGAGGCGGCCCGGACGGGGAAGATCGGCGACGGGAAGGTATGGGTCATCCCGGTGGAGACCGTGGTCCGGGTACGAACCGGGGAGCGCGGCCTGGATGCTCTGTGATCTGCTCGAAACCTTCTTGTAACGCGCCAGTGTTTTCAGCGTTACAGGTCTCGCGAACTCTCAGGTCGAAGCTTTGCCGGCAGGGAAAGGGTGGGGGCGATGAAGCGGCCAGGGACCCTCCCTCCCGCTGGAGGCTCGGACACCCCGGCAGCGGACCTCGTCAGGGCACGGGCCGCGCTTTTCGGCGGCAATCCCCGGTCGCGCCAGTTGACCGCCGAAGCGCTGCGGGCCGCGTTGGCGGACCTCTACGAGCTGTGGCTCACCTCCCGTTGTGCGGCGGTGGGCGTCGGCTCCGGTAGCGCGCTGGTCGCCGTCGGTGCACTGGGCCGTCGCGAGGTCGTGCCGTACTCCGACCTCGACCTGGTGCTCTTGCACAACGGCAAGCGTGACGTGACCGAGCTCGCAAACTTGCTGTGGTACCCACTGTGGGACGCCCGCATCGAGCTCGACCACAGTGTGCGAACAGTCGGGCAGGCTGTGCAGGTCGCGGCCACCGACCTGCGCGCCGCACTGGGGTTGCTGGACGCCCGCCTGATCGCCGGGGACGAGGCGCTGTTCACCACGATGGACACCGCCGTGCGGCGGGCTTGGCGCAGCGGTGTCCGCGGTCGGCTCGACGAGCTCATCGAATCGACGCAGCAGCGCTGGGAGTGCAGTGGTGACATTGCGCATCGCGTAGAACCGGACCTCAAGAACGGCCACGGTGGATTGCGAGACGTGCAGCTGCTCGATGCGTTGTCCGCAGGTCAGCTCCTGGACCGGGCTGGGCCGGACGTGCGCGCGGCGCGCGACCTGCTGCTGGACGTGCGCACCGAGCTCCACCGGTTCGCCGGCCGAGGCCGTGACGTGCTTCGCGCGCAGGAGGCCGACGAGGTGGCCGCGGCGCTGGTCCTCGGCGACCGGTTCGATCTGGCCAGGCGCCTCTCCGGAGCGGCGAGGACCGTTGCCTACGCGGTGGATGTCGGGTTACGCACCGCGCGGGCCGCATTGCCCCCCCGCGGGCGCGTCCGGCTGACCGGCCTGCGCAGCCTCGGTCGGGGAGCGGTGCGCCGCCCCTTGGACGAGGGAGTGGTCGAGCATGGCGGCCAGGTAGCGCTGGCTCGCGACGCCAACCCGGCGCGGGATCCGGCGCTTGCGCTGCGGGTCGCGGCGACGGCGGCGCGAACCGGTATGCCGATCGCCACCGGCACCCTGAGTGCGCTGGCCGACAGCGCGCCGGAACTACGCCGACCATGGCCGCGACCAGCGCTGGACGAGCTGCTGTTGCTGTTGGGCGCAGGACGGCAGGCGGTGGACGTGATTGAGGCGATGGACCGTACCGGGTTGTGGGGGCGGTTGTTCCCCGAATGGGGTGCGGTGCGTGACCTACCACCCCGGGATCGGACGCACGTCTGGACCGTGGACCGGCATCTGGTGGAGACCGTGGCGCAGGCGGCTCGGTTGACCACCACGGTCGGCCGCCCGGACCTGCTGCTGCTCGGCGCGTTACTGCATGACCTGGGCAAGGGACGTGGCTGCGACCACAGCGTCGTCGGCGCTGCGCTCGCCGAGCAGGTCGGGCACCGGCTCGGGCTGTGGCCCTCCGATGTCGAGACGCTCCGCGCTATGGTGCGCCACCACCTGCTGCTACCGCATACCGCGACCCGCCGAGATCTCGAGGATCCCACCACCGCGCAGCGGGTGGTCGACACCCTCGATGGAGATCCGATCCTGCTGGAGTTGCTCGTCGCACTGACCGAGGCCGACAGTCTGGCCACCGGCCCCGGCGTCTGGACCGAATGGCGCGCCGGCCTGATCTCCAGCCTCGCCGAGCGCTGTCGCGCGGTGTTGGCCGGAGTGCCTGTGCCGGCACCGGAGCCGCTGACCGACGAGCACCGCGCGCTGGCTGAGCGGGCCATCGAGAGCGGCTTGCTGCACGTGGCGGCGACCTCCGCTGCAGGACTGGGTGCGACCAACATCATCATGGTCGTGGCCCCTGGCCGGCCTGCGGTGCTCGCCCTGGCCACCGGGGTGCTTGCGCTGCATTCGCTGCAGGTCCACTCCGCGGACATCCGAGTTGTCGAGCTCCCTGGAGGCTCCGCGGCGGTGGACAGCTTCATCGCCTCGCCGCGCTTCGGTCGCCCGCCGGACGTCGCGTTGCTGCGCCAGGATCTGATGCGGGCGCTGGACGGCTCGTTGCACCTGGCGGACGCGTTGGCGGCCAAGGAGCGCGATTATGGCGAGATCCCGGCATCCGAGACGGCGTGCCCCGACCACGAGACCAAGGTGTTGTGGTTCGACGACGAAGCGACCGGAGCGGTGGTCCTCGAACTGCGCACGACCGACCGGATCGGGTTGCTCCATCGCGTTGCTGGGGCGTTGGAGAGCAATGCGGTCGCCGTCCGCTGGGCTCGGGTCGTCACGCTGGGCCGCTCGGTCGTCGATTCGTTTTGCTTGACCCGCGCCGCTGGTCACAGCCTCCCCGGTGATCCCAGCGTACTGTCGCCCGCGGTACGGGAGCAGCTCGAGCGAGCAGTGCTCAGTGCGGTCCGGTGAGCACCGGGCTACCATCCGACCGCATGCACGGAGCCCGGGACGAGGCCGTCCCCATACCCCCGCCGTTCGAGGTCGTGTTGCGCGGCTTCGACCGTCAGCAGGTCATCGACCACGTCAACGCCCTCAGAGCTCGTGTTGCGACCCTCGGAGCCGAACGTGACGCTGCGCTGCAGCGGGCCGCCGACATCAGCGCACAAGTCGAGAAGCTCCGCCGGGAAGCGTCCGAGGCGACCCGGCAGGTCAGCCATCTGCGTCGGGAAGCCGCGGAAGCGGCCACCGAGGTCGATCGGCTGCAGCGTTCCCCGCTGACCGCCGCGACCGCACGGATCCAGCGCATGCTGCAGATGGCCGAGGACGAGGCCGCCGAGCTTGCGACCACAGCCGAGCAGGAAACCACCTCGCTGCGTGCGAGCGCCCGCGCCGAGGCCGATCATCTGTTGACCGAGACCAGGCAGCAGTGCCAGCGCCTGGAAGCGGATTCTCAGCGCAGGCGTCACACCGCGGAGGCCGAATCCGCATCCCGGCGCCAGCGGGCCGAGCAGCAGTCCGAGCAGGACATCGCCAGCCGCCAGGCCGAGACGGAGACCTGGATCCGCGATTACCAGACCCGCAGCATCGCTGCACTGAACCTGCTGATGCAGATCGCGGGCGAGCGGCTGAACAACCGGGTGGTCAAGGTCACCCGGCAGGTCACCGTGGCCAGACAGCTGCGGTCCGAGGTCACCAGTCAGCTCTCCCAGGTGCACCGCCTGCTGACCGACGCGCTCGGTGTGGTCGATCAGCCCACGGCAGCCGAGGACGTCCTCTCTGCCGAGGCTGCTCGGGCTGGCCAGTCTGCTGGGGCGGGTGAGGCTGCTCGGGCAGGCCAGTCTGCTGGGGCGGGTGAGCCTGCTGGGGCGGGTGAGTCTGCGCAGCCGTCGGACGGCTCACTCCCCCCGGAGCCGGCGAAGGAGACCGGTGGATCCGATGGATCTCACGCGCCTCGACCGGGGGCGCGGCCCGGACCGGTAAGCCGGCCCCGGCAGGCAGATCAACCCACAGTCAGATTCGAGCTGCATCCGTAGTAGGTGGCTGTGTGCCGGAGCTGGGGTTGCCTCGGATCGAGTAGTCCTACCTAGTCGCGTTTGCGGGTATTCACGCTCCCGGGCAGTGTCCACCGTCGGCACGCTTGTCGGGTGGCTCGGCGGTGGTCGGGCGGACGCAGGGCTGCCGCCCGGGCCGGAGAATCGGGCAGCAGGTGTGCCGCTTCGACCGCAAGGGCCTTCGCTGGATCGTCGGCAACCCGGGGTGGGGCCCGGGTTGCCGACGATCCAGGCTCTCGTGCCCACGGCGGCGCGGCTACTCTGGCGCTGAAGCAGCCAGACCCCGGGGCCATCACCCCGCCGGACCCCGAAGGGAGTGCGACCGGCGTGTTCGACACCCTCTCCGACCGGCTCACGTCAGCGTTGGCCGGCCTGCGCGGCAAGGGCCGGCTGTCCGACGCTGACATCGACGCCACCGCCCGCGAGATCCGTATCGCGCTGCTCGAGGCCGACGTCGCGTTGCCGGTGGTCCGCCAGTTCATCGGGCAGGTCAAAGAGCGCGCCAAGGGTGCCGAGGTCTCTGCGGCACTGAATCCTGCCCAGCAGGTCATCAAGATCGTCAATGAGGAGCTCATCGGCATCCTGGGTGGGGCGACCCGGCGTCTCGAACTGGCCAAGGTACCCCCGACCGTCATCATGTTGGCCGGTCTGCAGGGTTCCGGAAAGACGACGCTGGCCGGCAAGCTGGCCCGCTGGCTGCGCAACCAGGGCCACACCCCGTTGCTCGTCGCCGCGGACCTACAGCGACCCAATGCGGTCACCCAGCTGCAGATAGTGGGCAACCAGGCGGGGGTGTCGGTGTATGCCCCCGAGCCCGGAAACGGTGTCGGTGACCCGGTCGATGTGTCGCGTCGGGGAGTGGCCGAGGCGCGGGCCCGCCAGCACGACATCGTCGTGGTGGACACCGCAGGACGGCTCGGCATCGATGCCGACTTGATGCGTCAGGCCGCCGCCATCCGCGATGCGGTGCAGCCCACCGAGACGCTGTTCGTCATCGACGCCATGATCGGCCAGGACGCGGTGGCCACCTCCGAGGCGTTCCGTGACGGTGTCGGCTTCACCGGTGTCGTGCTCACCAAGCTCGACGGCGACGCCCGCGGTGGCGCGGCCCTGTCGGTGCGTCAGGTCACCGGTGCGCCGATCCTGTTCGCGTCCAACGGGGAGAAGCTGGAGGATTTCGATGTCTTCCACCCGGATCGGATGGCCAGCCGGATCCTGGGCATGGGAGATCTGCTCACTCTGATCGAGCAGGCCGAACAGGTTTTCGACACCGAGCAGGCCGAGCAGGCCGCTGCCAAGATCGGCAGTGGTGAACTGACTCTGGAGGATTTCCTCGAGCAGATGAAGGCGATCCGCAAGATGGGTCCGATCGCCAATCTGCTCGGGATGCTGCCGGGCGCGGCTGGAATGAAAGAGCAGCTAGCCCAGGTCGATGACCGGCAGCTGGACAGGTTGCAGGCCATCATCTGCGGGATGACGCCCGCCGAGCGGGCCGATCCGAAGATCATCAATGCCTCCCGGCGCCAGCGCATCGCCCGCGGGTCCGGAGTGGCGGTCAGCGAGGTGAACCAGCTCGTCGAGCGGTTCTTCGAGGCTCGCAAGATGATGCAACAGATGGCCGGCCGGTTCGGCTTCCCCGGCGCCGGCCCCGGACGCCGCAGCCGAAAGGGCCGCAAGGGCAAAAAGGTCAAGGGACGGGGCCCGACGCCGCCGAAGACCCGCAGTGTGTTGCCGGGAGGGCTGCCAGGCGGGTTGCCTGGGGGAATGCCTGATCTATCCGGTCTGTCCGGCCTGGATCACCTGCCGCCCGGTTTCGACCCGTCGAAACTGAAGTTCCCTGAGAAATGACGGTGTCCACCCCGGTCATGCACTTGCGTGGGGTGTTGCTCCCCGCAGGGGAACCGGGTGAGTTGTGGGTCGCCGACGGGGTGATCTGGCCCGAGCCCGTACCTGGTGCAGTCACTGTCTGCGATGGCGGTTACCTGCTGCCCGGTCTGGTCGACGCGCACTGTCACATCGGTATCGGCGCACAGGGCCCGGCGAGCCTGGCTGAAGCTGCTGAGCAGGCCACCACTGACCGGGACGCCGGCACGCTGCTCATCCGGGACTGTGGAGTCCCGATCGACACCCGTCCGCTGCAGGCCCGCGACGACCTGCCGCGGATCATCCGGGCCGGTCGTCACCTGGCCCGCCCCAAGCGGTACATCCCGACCATCGGTGTGGAGCTGGATGAACCTGCGCTGCTCCCCCAGGCCGTAGCCGAGCAGGCAACGGCCGGGGACGGCTGGGTCAAGCTGGTCGGAGACTGGATCGATCGCGAATGTGGAGATCTCGCCCCGCTGTGGCCCGATGGCGTGCTGGTCGAGGCGATCGCGGCGGCGCACGCCGCCGGGGCCAGGGTCACCGCCCACGTCTTCGGCGCCGACGCGTTGCCAGGGCTGATCGCCGCCGGGATCGACTGCATCGAGCACGGCACCGGCCTGTCCACCGGCACGATCGACGAGATGGTTGCGCACGGGACCGCGCTGGTGCCCACTTTGATCAACGTCGAGACGTTCCCGGCGATCGCCGAGCGCGCTGACAAGTACCCGCGTTACGCCGCGCGCATGCGCGAACTGCATGCCGGGTTCCGGGACACCATTGGTGCCGCTGCCGAGGCCGGGATCCCGATCTACGCCGGAAGCGACGCCGGTGGTGGTATCCGGCACGGCCGTCTGGTGGACGAGATCGCCGCGCTGCGCACCGTCGGGCTCACCGGTGAGCAGGCCCTGGCGGCGGCCAGCTGGGCCGCTCGCGACTGGCTGAGCGCCCCCGGTCTGGTGCCCGGTGCACCGGCGGATCTGCTGGTCACTCGAAATGATCCACGGCTGGACCCGGACACGCTGCGAGACCCGGCGTTGTTGCTGTTGCGCGGCCGGGCACTGCGCGGACCGGCGTTGTGAGCACTGGCGCTGTGAACACCGACGTTCGGGACACTCGCCGTGGCTGGCTCATGCTCGCCTGCTTCGTCGTCGCGGAGCTGACCTTCCTGGCGGTGTCTGTGCTGGTTCTGGTGCCCTTCGCGCTGGCCTCCCGGCACGAGGGGACGACGGGTATGCGACTACCCGGCGGTATGTTGGTCGCTGCGCTCGTGGCGCCTACGGTGGCGGCTGCGGTGGTTGCGGCTACCGGGGCCCTGTTCCTCGGTCAGGGGAGTTTGCTGGAACGGCTGCGCAGTCAACTGTCGGTGCGGTGGCGACTGCGCGATGTCGGCCTCGGACTGGCGCTGGGCGTCGTCGGTCTGGTCGTCACTGTGCCGGCTGCGGCGCTCTGGGCCCGATGGGTAGGCAAGAGTCAGGCGAACTCAGCTGTGGGGGATGTTTTCGACGGTCAGCGGCTGCCGCTCGGGTTGGCGCTCACGCTGTTCTTCGCGGTGTGGCTGGTCGCGCCGCTGTGCGAGGAGGTGCTCTATCGCGGTGTGCTGTGGCGAGCGATGGAATACTGGCGGTGGAACCGCTGGGTGATTTTCGGGCTGACCACGGTGCTGTTCTCCTTCGCCCACCTGGAGCTGCTGCGCACGCCTCTGCTGGTGGTGATCTCGTTGCCGATCGCGCTGGCGCGGATGTTCAGTGACAACCTGCTGGCCAGCATCGTCGCTCACCAAGCGAACAACTTCCTGCCCGCGATCGGGCTCCTGCTGATCACTCAGGGTGCCATGTCCGGGTGACCTCGTACAGGGCGCGGGACGGTCTGGCACAATAGGTCACTGTTGTCGCGGCGGGTCCTCTCATCGCGCTGTGACCACTGACCTTGCGAGCACCGTCGGTCCATGTACCCACCATGGACCGTGCGCGCTCACCGTGAACACTCGCGCGTTGACAGGAGTAGCCCGACCCGTGGCTGTCAAGATCAAGCTTATGCGGCTTGGCAGGATTCGCCAGCCGTACTACCGGATCGTCGTCGCCGACGCTCGCACCCGCCGTAATGGCAAGGCGATCGAGACGATCGGCAAGTACCACCCCAAGGAAGAGCCCAGTCTCATCGAGGTCGACTCCGAGCGGGTGCAGTATTGGCTCGGAGTCGGGGCCCAACCCACCGATCCGGTCCAGCACATCCTCCAGGTCACTGGTGACTGGCAGCGGTTCACCGGTCAGCCGGGTGCGGAGGGCACGCTCAGGCGTGCCGAGCTCAAGCCGGATAAGGCGGAGCTTTTCAACCGGGCGCTGGCGCAGGCCGGAGAGGTGCCGACCACCGAGGCCACCACGCCACGAAAGAGGGCCGGTCGCCAGGCCGATACCGGTCCGGTCAGCGCCTCGCATCCGGCCCCAGCAAAGACCCCGGAAAAGACCTCAGAAAAGGCTCCGGAGAAGGCTGCGGCCACGGCCCCAGAAACGGCTCGAGCCGGAGCTGACGACCGGGAGGACACGGCAACGGTCGCGGACGGCCAGGTGTGAGCATGCTGGCGGACGCGCTCGAGCATCTCGTGCGGGGCATCGTCGACAACCCCGACGATGTGCGCGTTCAGCTGGTGACCACGCGGCGGGGTCGTACCCTCGAAGTGCACGTCCACCCCGATGATCTGGGCAAGGTCATCGGCCGGGGTGGGCGCACTGCTACGGCTTTGCGAACAGTGATGAGTGGTCTCGGTGGGCGCGGGGTTCGTGTTGATGTCGTCGACACCGACCGCTGACATCGATGGCTGGTGTCGGTTGACCGTGCGGCCAGGAACTGATGCTGAACGCGGGGACGCTACGGGCGTGGAAACCAAGAGGGTGGTCGGCCGGGTCGGCAGGCCGCACGGCCTCCGTGGGGAGGTCATGGTGCAGGTGCGCACCGATTGCCCCGAGCAGCGGTTCACCGCAGGCACGCAGTTCGGCGTCGGCGCTGGGCGAACGCTCACGGTGGACGCCGCTCGTCCACACAGCGGCGCCCTGCTCGTCCGATTTGCCGGGGTGGCCGATCGAGATGCGGCAGCGCAACTACGTGGTCTGGTGTTGACCGTAGAGGTCACCGAGTTGCCCGACTTGGACGATCCCGACGAGTTTTACGACCATCAGCTCGAGGGTCTGGCCGCCGTGGGGCCCGATGGTGCGACGCTGGGCACAGTGCGTGAGGTAATCCACGCCCCGGCCAGTGACCTGCTGGTGTTGGAGACCGAGCACGGCGAGGCGCTGGTGCCCTTCGTGCGAGCGATCGTGCCCGAAGTGGACCTGGCTGGTGGCCGAGTGGTGCTCGACCCACCCGTCGGGCTGCTCGACTGAGGCCTTGCGCTGTGTTGATTCAGGTTGTGACTATTTTTCCTGAGTATCTGGCCCCGGCCAGGGAGGGGCTGCTCGGCCGGGCCATCGAGCGGAATCTGATCGCCTTCACGGTGCATGACCTGCGTGATTGGACCCACGATGTGCACCGGTCGGTGGACGACTCACCCTACGGCGGTGGACCCGGCATGGTGATGCGCCCCGATGTCTGGGGCGCGGCGCTGGACGAGGTACTCACCGGAGAGCCGCCGCCACGGTTGGTGGTGCCCAGCCCCGCCGGACGCCCATTCACCCAGCAGTCGGCTACCGAGATGGCTGTGCAACCGCGTCTCGTTTTCGCCTGCGGCCGTTACGAGGGCATCGACCAGCGGGTGGTGGACGATGCGGCCGACCGGGTGATCGTCGACGAGATCTCGATCGGTGACTACGTGCTCGTCGGGGGTGAGGTGGCGGTGCTGGTGATGGTCGAGGCGATCGTCCGGTTGCTGCCCGGTGTGCTGGGCAACCCCGCCTCGGCGACGCAGGACTCGTTCTCCGAGGGTCTCCTGGAGGGGCCCTGCTATACCCGCCCCGAGGTGTGGCGGGGCCGGGAGGTCCCTGCCGTACTCCGTTCGGGCAATCACGCCGCGATTGCCCGCTGGCGTCGGGACCGCGCGGTGGAGCGCACCGCGGCGCGGCGTCCCGACCTGTTGGCTGCACTGCCACCGGGAGCGTTGGATGGCGCGGACCGCGCGCTGCTCGAGAGACTCACCACGCCGCCCGAATAGCTACTGCCCGGTTTCGTCGTAGTCGGTTGCCTCTGGCACACTGGTCCGGTTGCTGCAGCGGAGCAAGGCAGGGACTGCCCCATGGCGGAGGGCCCCGCCACCACCAACACCGCTGTTCGCGCCCCCGAGGGCGCCGCAGACTGTGCACAGCACCCGATGATGAGGACGGATTCCCGATGAACACCCTGGACGCCCTGGACGCGAAGTCGCTGCGGTCCGACATCCCTGACTTCCGGCCCGGTGACACGCTCAAGGTGCATGTCCGTGTCATCGAGGGTTCGCGACAGCGGGTGCAGGTGTTCCAAGGTGCGGTCATCCGCCGTCAGGGCGGGGGAGTTCGGGAGACCTTCACCGTACGTAAGGTGTCTTTCGGCGTAGGTGTGGAGCGCACCTTCCCGGTGCACACCCCGAACATCGCCACTATCGAGGTCGTCACTCGCGGTGATGTGCGGCGTGCCAAGCTGTACTACCTTCGTGACCTCCGGGGTAAAGCTGCCAAGATCAAGGAGAAGCGGGCGGCCCCGTCTGCGTCCTGATCCCACGCACCGGCCGTCTGTCGATAGCCTGGGGACGTGGCCAACCTGGCTCGCTTCACCGAACCCGCCCGTGGCGACGATCCCGGGGATCCCCGTGGCCGTCGTGTGCACCGGCATCGTCTGTCCAAGCGGAAGCAGGGTTCGTTCTGGCGCGAGCTGCCGATCCTGGTGCTCACGGCGTTAGCGCTCACCTTTTTGATCCAGACCTTTTTGGCTCGGGTGTATGTGATCCCCTCGGCGTCGATGGAGCCCACCCTGCACGGCTGCACGGGCTGTACCAACGATCGGGTGCTGGTCGACAAGCTGACCTTCCGGTTCCGTGATCCACGACCGGGCGACGTGGTGGTTTTCCGCGGAACCGACTCCTGGGGCAGTGAGTTCGTCAGTCAGTTGTCGAGCAATGTGTTCGTCCGCGGGTTCCAGCAGGCCGGCTCGCTGATCGGCCTCGCCCCGCCGGACGAGCGAGACTTCGTCAAGCGGGTCGTCGCAGTGGGTGGTCAGACCGTGCAATGTTGCGATAAGCAGAACCGGGTCATGGTCGACGGCACCACGCTGACCGAGCCCTATGCCGCCTTCATCGGACATGAGCCCCAGGAGGAGTTCGGCCCAGTCACGGTGCCCCCAGGAAACCTCTGGATGATGGGTGACAACCGGAACAACAGTGCGGACTCGCGGCGCCACGTCGCAGACCAGCGTTCGGGCACGGTACCGCTGAGCAACGTCATCGGCAAGGCCCGCATCATCGTGCTCCCGCTGTCGCGGTGGCAAGGCATCTCCGACCCTGATCCGCAGTCTGCCAAGGCGCTCGGTGCGCCCATGCCTGCCAGGTCTCCTTGGCCGGCTGGCCTTCCGTTAGGCGCTGGCCTGGTTCTGAGCTGGCCGGTACTGCAAGGCGGTCGGGTGTTGCGGGAGCGGGTGGTCACTCGGAGGCGTGGCTGACGACCGTGCCGGCTATCGCACGCAGCATCCACCGGGCTCTGCCGCGGCCGCCGAGGGCAGTGGTGCGCCGAGACGGCGGCACGTGGTCTCTGCAGGCTGCTCTGCACCGCAAGGGCTTGGGCCCGGTCGCTGGGGTGGACGAGGCCGGTCGAGGGGCCTGCGCCGGGCCGCTGGTGGTGGCAGCGTGCGTCCTGCGGCCTGCCGACTCGGTGGCGCTGGAGGGGCTCACGGATTCCAAGCTGCTCAGCGCGGCGCGTCGGGAGCATTACCATGACCTGATCACTATGAGGTCGGTGGCTCGGAGCGTGGTGGTGATCCCACCTGACGAGATCGATGAGTTGGGCGTGCATGTGGCCAATCTGGAGGGCATGCGTCGCGCCGTCGCCAGCCTCGCGGTACACCCAGGTTACGTGCTCACCGACGGGTTCCGAGTGCCCGGCTTGACCGCCCCGAACATGGCGGTGATCGGCGGGGATCGGGCTGCGGCCTGCGTGGCGGCGGCCTCGGTGCTGGCCAAGGTGACCCGTGACCGCATCATGGGACACTTGCACGAGCAGGTGCCGTGGTACGGCTTCAGCGAGCACAAGGGCTACTGCACGGCGGAGCACAACGCAGCGCTGGTGGCTCATGGCCCATGCGCCGAACACCGGTTCAGCTACGTCAACGTCGCCCTGGCGGGGCGTCTACACAGCCTGGCCGCACCACCGCGCAGGACGGCACGGGCGGGACCATTGCCGATAGCGGGGTCGGTGGTGGGGGCCAGTGGTGGTCCAGAATAGGGAGATCGTGGACCATGCCAACGGCACGAGCAGGAGGAGCCAGTACCCGATGAAGCGACTGATGGGCCGTCGATGAGCGCCGAGGATCTCGAGAAGTACGAGACCGAGATGGAGCTGTCGCTCTACAAGGAGTACCGCGACGTCGTCGGTCAGTTTGCTTATGTCGTGGAGACCGAGCGGCGCTTCTATCTGGCCAACGCGGTGGATGTACAGGCTCGCAATGCCGACGGCGAGGTGTACTTCGAGGTGCGGATGTCCGATGCCTGGGTGTGGGACATGTACCGGCCGGCTCGCTTTGTCAAGAACGTCCGAGTGCTCACGTTCAAGGATGTCAACATCGAAGAGGTCGATAAACCAGACCTGAGATTGCCCGAAGGTGGGCCGTTCGGTAGCTGACCGCGGTCGGTGGATGGGAGCAGCTCGTCAGTGCAGGATCACGGGGAGCGCGTCCAAGCCGTTGATGAGCACACCAGGCCGCCAGGTCAGCTGCTCGGCAGGCACTGCGAGCCCCAGCCGGGGAAAGCGGGCTAGCAGGGTGCCTAGTGCGATCCGACCTTCCAGCCGGGCCAGTGGTGCTCCGAGGCAGTGGTGGATGCCGTGGCCGAAGGCCAGATGCGGATTGTCACTGCGGGTGATGTCCAGCACGTCGGGTTGGGCGTGGCACCCTGGGTCGCGGTTGGCAGCGAGCAGACCGGCGATCACAATCTCGCCACAGGGAATGGTGACGCCGCCGATGTCCACCGGCTCAGCGGTAAAGCGGGAGGTCGCCACCTGCAGGGGACCGTCGAAGCGCAGCAGTTCCTCGACCGCCGCCGGTAGCCGGTCGGGTTGTGCACGCAGCAGCGTCAGCTGCTCAGGGTGGGTGAGCAGTGCGACCACCCCATTGCCGATCAAATTGACCGTGGTTTCGTGGCCGGCGATGAGGATCAGGAAGACCATCGAGGTGAGCTCCTCCTGGGACAGCCGGTCCCCGCCGTCGCGGACCGCCACCAGTGCCGAGATCAGGTCATCGGCAGGGGTGGTGCGCTTGATCTCGACCAGTTTTTGCAGGTATCGCACCATCGCATTCGTAGCTGAGTGGTACGCGTCCGGGGCGCCCAATGCGCCAGCCAATATCGTGTTAGACCAGTCGTGAAACTCCATGCGTTGATCGGTCGGCACGCCGATCAGCTCGCAGATCACGGTGACCGGCAGGGGGAGCGCAAACGAGTCGATCAGGTCGGTCTTCGCCTCGTTGCCTATCGTGTTGAGCAAGTCGTTGGTGATCTCCTGGATTCGCGGCGCGAGTTGCTCGATACGGCGGCGGGTGAAAGCGGCGGTGACCAGCCGGCGTAGCCGGGTGTGATCAGGTGGATTGCGGTTGAGCATGTGGCTACCCATCGTCGCGAGCGCATCGAGCGACAGCCGGTCCCCGGATAGCATCGCCAGCGCCGCCTCGCTCTTGACCAGTCGTGGGTCATGCAGAGCGCTGCGCACCTCGTCGTAACCGGTGATCAGCCAAGCCGGCTGCCCAGTGGGCAGCGCGATGCGGTGCACCGGCGCGGTCGCGGCGAGCTCCGCGTACCTGGCGCGGCGCTGCGGACCGTCGGTGATGCTGAACGGCGCCTGCGCCAGTGTCTCGGTCATGGCCCTGAATCTCCTTAGGTAGCGCGTCTCGACGGCGAGGTAGGTCGACTGAACAGAGCCGTCGTTCATCTGCCTTGATACCGCGTATCCGTGGTGCTGTCGCGCCAGCGCAACAGCCTCAAGCTGCGAAGAGACCTTCAGCTTGCTCAGGATCGAGCAAATCCGGGCCGCATCGCGGCCCCGGAAACGGTGAATCTCTCGGTGGTCGTCGTTGCTCGCAGTCCGCAGACCAATTGCTAGCACACAGCTCTGACAGCACGCACACACCGCCCGCTCGGCGCACCCAACTTATCCACACCCGCCCTGTTGTCCACAGATCTGCCAGCGCTGCATCGCCCATGTCGCCCCGGCCCGGCAGCCTCATGGCTGAAATCGTGGATGGATGGGAGGCCGAGATGGAGACGATGGCGCAGGCGGCGGACCGCCGTAGCGACGAGTTGGGCAAGCGTGGCGAGGACCTGGCGGCGCAATACCTGGCTGGCACCGGACTCGTGGTGCTCTCGCGCAACTGGCGTTGCCGGGAGGGCGAGGTCGATCTGGTTGCAACCGATGGTGAGCGGTTGGTTGTCTGCGAAGTCAAGACCCGGTCGTGGACCGGCTACGGGGAACCCTCCGAGGGCGTGACCCCGGCGAAGGCAGCGCGGATCAGGCGGGTTGCGTCGGCGTGGCTGCGGGTGCACCGGGTTGGCTGGTGCGAGATCCGCTTCGACGTGCTGGCGGTGCTGTGTCCGCAAGATGGGCCGGTCACGGTGGAACATCTCCAGGGTGCGTTCTGATGTCGCTGGCCAGCGCCTGGGCGGTGGCGCTGCACGGGGTCGACGGGATGTTGGTGGAGATCGAGGCGCATATCGGTCCGGGCTTGCCGGGGCTGCAGATGGTCGGGCTGCCCGATACCGCTTTGTCCGAGGCGCGGGACCGGGTGCGGGCAGCGGTGCTCAACTCGGGTGAGCGGTGGCCACCTCGCCGGATGACCCTCGCGTTGTCTCCGGCCACCCTGCCCAAGGGTGGAAGCAGCTACGACCTAGCATATGTCAAGTAGGGACAGTTATAGTTGGCGCGTGCACCGTGCTGCCGCCGTCTACTGCCGCATCTCGCGCGATAAAGCTGGTGCTGGGCTTGGCGTGGAACGCCAAGAGGCTGACTGCCGCGAGCTGGCCGCACGGCTCGGTTGGACCGTCACCACAGTCCACACCGATAATGATCTTTCGGCGTATTCCGGTAAGCCCCGCCCAGGCTACGAGGCGCTGCTCGCCGACCTGAAGACCGGGCGAGTTGATGCGGTGCTGGCGTGGCACACCGATCGGTTGCATCGCCGCCCCGTAGAGCTGGAGGAATACATCGCAATATGCGATGCACGTGGTGTGCCAACCCATTGCGCCAGAGCCGGTCCCCTGGACCTAGCCACCCCATCCGGACGATTAATGGCCCGCCAGCTCGGCGCAGTGGCCCGATATGAGGTCGAACATATGATCGAACGCCAACGCGGCGCCAAACTGCAAGCCGGGCGCGCCGGGAAGTACCGGGGTGGGCGCCGCCCGTTTGGCTATGAGGCCGATGGTGTGACCGTCCGGCCCGCTGAGGCTGCCGCGGTGCTCGACGCATCACAGCGGGTGCTGCACGGTGAGCCGCTCGGGTCGGTGGCCCGTGACTGGAACAGCCGAGGCATCACCACATCCACGGGCAAGCAGTGGACCTCGATAGCCGTGCACCATTTACTGATCCGGGCACGCAACGCGGCGGTCATCGAGCACGAGGGCGAGCAGCTGGCCAAGGCGCAGTGGCCGGAAATCGTTCCGGAAGACACTTGGCGCGCTGTTCGGCTATTGCTGTCGGAACCGGGACGGCGGCGCCCTCGTAGCGCTGATCGGGTGTATCTGGGGAGCGGATTGTTTCTTTGCGGGTACTGCCGCGATGGGACGACCGTGCGCACCGCCACCACCGTCGGTGGTCACAGCCACGCGGGGCGGCCGGTCTACAGGTGCAAGGCCGGGGCACACCTGGGACGTGTCGCTGAGCCCGTCGACAAGTTGATCACCGGTGTCGTGTTGGAGCGATTGAGCCGGCCCGACGCGCGGCTGCTGCTGCACACGGACTCCGGTGTCGACATCGCAGCGCTGGGTACTGAAGCCGCCGCACTGCGGGTGCGCATGGAGGAGCTGGCCGCGCTGTTCGCCGACGGTGCGGTCACCGCAACCCAGCTTGCCGAGGGCACCGCGCGAATCCGTGCGCGCCTTGCTGAGGTCGAGGGCGCGCTGGCCACCGCCGCGGCCGGCTCACCGTTGGCGGGGTTCGCCGACGCCGCCGACGTTCAGGCCGCGTGGAACGCGGCATCCGTGAGCAGGCGGAAGGCTGTGATTGACGTGTTGATGACCGTCACCTTGCTACCGGCACCACGCGGTCGTCGCCCGGGCGGGTACTACTTCGAACCTGCAAGCGTCAAGATTGAATGGAAAGGCGCGTCATGAACCACGATCCCGACGCCACGATGCCCCTAATCTGCACCGATCGGGGACAACACCGCGAGTGCATGATCGAACTGATGGCGCGCGCCGGTGGACCGGGTGGACACTGGTCGGAGTACTGGGCCTCCTCCAAGGCAGCGCACGACGGAAACCTGAGCGAGCTGCTAAACATGGGTGTCGCCCCAGACAGCAAGCTGATTAAGCGCGACGGCAAGTTAGATAGCCGCCACCGCGGCGGTGTGCGGCACACGCGGCACGGCACCGAAGTCGTGTGTCAGCGGTGCCATCGGCGCTACCACTTCCAGGGTGAACGGTTTTACCGGGGTCTTGATGCCCTAGTGGAGCGTGGCGAGGAGCGCGTCGACCTCTCCTATCTGCCCTGCAACTGAGCGCGGCGTGTTGCGTCCCGACGTCTTCACGATTTAGTCCTCGATCACCCTGGTGGGTGGCCCGTTCTGGGCTTGATTTTCGGATCAGGCAGCATCATCGCGTGTCGGGCCAGGTGCCTTCCTCCGTTAGACATAGGATGGCCCCTGTTGTGCGGTCGGACATAGCGGCCGGGTAGCACCCGACGGGCCCCTGGAGGCCCCGGAGTGGTGACGCACCAGGCTGCCCGGAGGCAACTCGTGCCCCCCGTCACCGCGACAAATCCCCACCTGGCCCGTGCCCGCGCCACCTTGGCTTCCCGCACTGCCCGGTTCGGTCCCGGCCATCCCGACACCGTCGACGCACGGCGTGACTTCGTCGCCGAACGCCTCGCCGCTCACATTCGCGAAGTAGTCGACGCCGCGCCACCACTGACCGGCGAGCAACGAGCAGCGCTCGCCTCACTGCTGTGCCCGGAAACAGCCTCCGCTACCCGCCCGTAAGCGCGCAAACCCCCGCCGGCTTGGACTTCGACGGGGCGCGCTCTACCACCACGGGCGGAGGCCGGTTCAACCAACGGCCCGTGGGTTGGGACCGAGTTAATTGAAGCACAGCTATACGACTGGTAGAAGCTCCGAGCCTCTCGGAGCTATCCCGTTCTACGCGGATGCCCGAAACATCCCAATACCCGCCGAACAGTGCAGCTGGGGCGCGGCCTACGGCTCCGGCGAACGCGTCCTCGACGCCCTGCATGACCAACTGGCCGGAGCGCGCGGGGGCGCCAGATGAGCGCCGCTCTGGTGGACGACGACTACGACGACGGGATCCCGCTGGATGCGGACCTCGACATCCCCAACGACACCCCCCGCGGGATTTTCGCTGACAATTATGGCGCGCTGCGAAAACTCGGCTGGTCCGGCGTGCTGTGGCTGCCTGAGGGTGAGAAGTCCCCGCCACTTGGTAAGGACGAGCTGCCGCTCAAGCGCAGCCTAACTGGATATAACGGCGTCGACTGCGACGCCAGCGAGCTGCACCTGCTCGCCTCGTCCACCCTGCGCAAGGGCCGCACTGGGCGGGGCCGGGGCTACTCGGGGGCGCGGGGCAACATCGCTGTGCGAGCTGAGCGCAACGTTATCGTTGACGGGATCGCCTACGATTTGGTGTTCCTCGACGTCGACGACTACGTCAAAGGTGACAAGATCAAGATCGGCGCCAAGACCGTTGCCGAGATCGTGACCGCTGCTGGTGCGCAATTCCCGCCCACGTGCAAGCTCTCCTCACGCGGTGAGGGCGTCTCTGGCAAATACGCCTACTTGGCCCTCGCCGGCACGATGCTCGTCCGCGAACGCAAGCCCGACGTCGAGCTCGTCCAATGGTTTCACCGGTATGCGGTCGCACCGCCCAGCATCAACCAAGACAGCGGCGGCACCACGGTTCGGGCCTACCGCAACGCTGCCCCGCGGAGGGGGGAATGCGCCGGTCAGCCCATCGACGGCATGTTCCGGCCGGAGGAGGCGACGATCATGCCGCATGAGCTGGTCGCCGAACTCACCGACCACCGGGGCCAGCAGAACGGGCGGCCCGCCAGCGACCCCGAGGTGCGGGCGTTCCTCGACGCACTACCAGTAGACCCCGACGATCCGGCGCAAATGTGCAAGGCCGTCACCAACGCCCTCGCCAAGGGGATCGACACTCTAGGTGCGGGCAGCGGCAACCGCTACGCGGCCACCCTGAGCGGCGTCCTACGGCTGCTGCGGGCCGGGCACAACGGGCACACCGGCGTTCCCACCGCGCTGGAACGGCTGGGCAACGCCTATATCGCCACCCAGCGCGCGCCGGGGGACACCGTCCGCAAGGCGCAAGCCGAAGTTCAGCGCATGATCCACAACGCACGGGGGATCGGACTCATCCTCGCCGCCCCCACGCCCGAGGAGGACCGGGGCTGCCGCTGCGGCATCGTCTTCACCGACGAGGAAATCACCGAACTCCTCGAAACCAGAGGCGAGGGCCTGGGTGTCACTCTCGATGAGGTGCGTGACCTCGTTGGCGCCGACCGTTACGACACCATCGCCGCCCGCGCCACGGTGCGTCGGGAGAGTGGCACGGCGCAGACCGCCCCGGCCGCAACCGCGCGGGCTACAGCGGTGATCAACCCCCGGGCGGCCAGGACATGCCCGCAACTCGGGCCAACGGTGCCACCACCCCCCGGCCCGCCGCGCCCGCGCGCGCCACGGTGCCCGGACGCCCTCTGCGGCTGGAAGCCAAACGGGAAGGGCCGCTGCCGCAACTATTCGGTGACGACTCCTACACCAACGACGACGTCGGTAACGGCCGGCGATTCATCGCCGTGTGGGGAGACGACGTCGCGTGGGTGCCCGACGAAAAACGCACCTACACCTGGACCGGGCAACGCTGGGAGCACGACACCGGCGCGCAGATGCGTCACCTCGCCGAGCGGCTGACCGACTACATGCTCACCGAGGCCCTTCTGCGGCTGCGTCCAGCCCAACAGCGCTACGACGCTGTGGTGAATCGGGGCGACGACGACCCGGCGAAGGTGGCCGCAGCAGCGGCCTTGGCAGCGGCCAAGGCCGACGTCAAGTGGGCGCAGTCCTCCCGCATGGACAAGGCGCTCAAAGCGTGCGTCACCAGCGCCAGCTCGCACCCCCGACTGTCCATCCGCCCCGGGGAATGGGACGCCGACGCCTGGCTGCTCAACGTCGGCAATGGAACGCTGCGTCTGGAGCTCGACGGCAGCCACACCTTCGACGACACGTTCCGCCGAGAGGACCGGATCACCCAGCAGGCCGTCGTTCACTACGACCCCGACGCCGTGGCTCCGCTGTTCTTGGCCGCCCTAGAGAGGTGGCTACCCGACCCGAAGGTGCGCCGGCTCGTGCGGGCTATCGCCGGGATCGCCCTGCTGGGCAACAACAGTCGCCACAAGTTCCCCGTGTTCATCGGGAAGGACGCGAGCGGGCAAGACCACGCTGGCCGAGACCATCGCCGCGATGCTCGACAACCCAGCCGAGCCCGCGGTGGCCTACTGCGGCTCGTTCAAGCTCGTCGACATGCGCCCGCGCCGCCGGGGCTCTGACCACAATGCCAGCCTTTTCCACATCGTGCGCCGCCGGTGGAGTACTGCTCGGAGTCCAACGACGGTGGCGTCCCGCTGTCGGCTCACCTCATGAAGCGCTTCTGCGGAGGCGATCGTCAGCAAGCCCGCGACACCTACGGCAAAGCCAAGAGCATCGACGACCGGCCCCCCGCCTTCACACCGGTGCTGGCCGCCAACAAGAACCCTGAGGTCGAGGGGGCCGACCCCGCCCTGCGGGAGCGGATCATCGCGATCTGGTTTAGAACACGATCCCCAAGGCCGAGCGCGACGAGGATCTGCCTCAGAAGCTCAAGGTCGAACACTCGGGCATCCTCAACTGGGCGCTAGACGGCTACCGGGACGCCATCGAGCGCCGCGAAATTTTCACCGACCTGCCCCAGGAGTGCATCGACAAAGCCGAAGTGATGTTCCAGGCGATAACCCTCTCCGAGCGCTGGAAAGCCGACGAGACCGTGCCCAGCGACAACAAGCTGGAGTGGATCGGGGTGACGGGTCGTGGAAAGAGTTTGTCGCCTGGTGCGCCGGGCAGCGGAGGACCCAAAACCAAGTGGAAGTTCGGCGAGGCCCTCGCGGCGATGAGGCGCCCCTCAAAGGTCGAGCGCATGCCCCGGGAGGAGGGCCAGACATCGGCGAGCCCGGCAGTAGGCGAGTCCAGGTCGGATTGGCATGGAGCGACGCCCACCACGAGCGGATCAAAGCGGCCAAGGCGGCGTACAAGGCGAAGCGCAACGGCTCAGCGAGGACTTTGCCGACCACGGCGCCTGAGCCCGCTCGTCCCACGCTGTCTGTTACAGAGTGGGGGTGCCAACTCCGTAACAGACAGCGACCCCATTCCCGCTGGCCAGCGGCTCGCAGTGATCTACAACTGGGCTTGTTACGGTGTTACAGAGTTGGCCGGTGCAACTTCTCTCATAGAGAGAAAGGGTAGCAGCTTTTCGGACGGGTGGCCCTGACACCTAGTACATACTTTTCCTCCAAACTCTGTAACTTTGTAGCAAAAGAGGGATTTACCCGCCCTGACCAGCGGAAACGGCCATTTCAGAGTCGGCCCCATGATCGTAATACTCCGTAACAGGATCGGCCCGCCACCCAGCGCTGACCCGCGCGAAAACCTCCCGGCAACTCTGTAACAGAGGGCCGCCAACAGCAGTGGGACCGTGCGTCCAAGTCGTACTCAGCCCGACCCACCGAGCGAGGCCGCCCCAACCCGGGCCTGCCACCCCGCCTGCGCCGCTGGTGAAATCCTTGGTGGCGGATGGTTCCTACGCCGAGTCGACACAACCCGGCGTAGGCACCAGCGCGATGCGGCGCTCCTGGTGCTAACCAGGCGCCGTTTCGTTTCTCCGGCCCGACGGTCAGCTGCCGCAGGTATTCGGTCAGCTCGCGTACGGCGTGCTCGGCGCCTCGCTCGCGCAGCACGGCGCGTGCCGGTCTGGGTTCCGCTTTGCCTCAGTCGGCCGAGCCAGTCGCGCAGCGCGTCGGCGCCGGGTACGTCGGCCGCCGCTGGCCCGTGCAGGTGGGCGCGTGCAGGCGTCCGCGCTACCGTGACAGCGGAACACCCCCACTCTTCCACGCTGCCGGGGGCACGTCCCTGCCTGCCGAGAAGGGCCAGGCCTGGTGGACATTGGGATTCCCGCACGATCGGCGCCCGTTTGCGACTGATCCGCGATGCCCGGAAGAAGTCACTGCGGGTGGTCGCCGGCCTGGCCGGGATGGGCAAGTCGAAGCTGTCGCAGATTGAGCGCGGGGAGATCGCGCTCGACAGCGTCTCCGACGTCGTGGCCCTGGCCAACGCGCTCCAGATTGCCCCGTCCGAGCTCATAAGGCTGCCGGTGCCGGCACCAGCCAACGGGGAGACCGACTCGGCGGTGGAGGCGGTGCGCGGCGCGCTGATGGCGGTTGGCCGCGTTCGGCCAGGGGGGCAGCTTGTTCCGCTGGACGCGCTGCGGGCCAGGGTTGCGGCGACGCTGGCCGCTCACTTCAGCTGCCGGCCGGACGGAGAGGTCGGCGCGGCGTTACCGGGCCTGACCCGGGATTTGCACACCAGTATCGCTGCCGGGCGGACGTCGCCGAGCTGCTTGAGCTGGCGGTGCTGCTGCATACGTCAGCCACCCTCGGGTGGCTGCGGGTCGCGGGTGCGCTGCTGGATCTGCGGGAGCAGGCTGCGCTGTTGGTTCATCAGGCGGCCCAGCATCGTGACACCCCGGCCGCGCTGGGTCTCGCTACCTGGGGTGGGCTGCACGTGATGCTCTCCGCGGGCGAGTTCGGTCTCGCGCAGGCCGAGCTGGACTCGGTGACCGTGCCGACGAACAGTCCGGAGTCGATGCAGGTTGCGGGCATGCTCGCGCTGTGCCGGTCGTTTCTGGCTGCGGCCGCCGGCCGGCCCGGTGACGTCGGTGACCCGTTCGATCATGCCGCCGAGCTCGCCGAGCGCACCGGGCAGGGCAACGCCTACTGGATGGGGTTCGGTCCCCAGGAAACGGGACGGTGGCGGGCCGCCATAGCGTTGGAGACCGGCGATTTCGAGCGTGCGGCCGCATCGCGGAGGGCCTCACCCAGCGTCGCATCCCCTCCGGGGACGCCAGCCAGGTACTGGGTGAACTATGGTCGGGCGCTGACCCGGATCCGGGGACGCCGCGACGACGCGGTGGGGGCGCTGCTGCGGGCGGAGAAGATCTCGTCGCGCAACGTGTACCGGGATCCGATCGCCCGCGAGGTGATCGCCGTGTTGCTCACACGGTCGCGCCGGGACTCCCCTGCCGGGCATGAGCTGCGGAGGATCGCGTTCCGGGCGGGTCTGCCGGTGTAGTTGGCCCGGGTGGCGTCCGTTTTGCTGGACTCCCGCCTCTGCTGATCGTTCACGGTCGTCATCGTGGTCGACGTACCTGAGACAGAGCAGCACCGGCCCTGCGGGCGTGGTCGGTTGGTGGTGTTAGGCCGCCGCACCGACAACGATCAGCGCTGCACGCTGCTGGTGGTCAACGAAGCCGACGGCTCATGGTCGTTTCATGGCCTGGGCGCCTCCGCCGGGGTGAAGCTGGGCAAGGCCGACACCCTCGCCCTGGTCGAGTTGATCCTGGCCCGGACAGAGTCGCGCGACCACTATGAGCCCCGCAGCGACCGCGTCGGAGGCACCCGATGAACCCCTTGAAGACCATCCCATCGATTCGTGATCACCGGTCAAGACCCCGAGGGCCGCTCCCGCACGATCATCCTGTGGCGGGACACCGATCTCGTGGACGGCAAGGTGGTGCGTCGGGTCATATCACCCTGGACGCCACCCCCGTGACCGCGACCATCCTCACCCAGGGGGAGGCCGTCGAGGTGGCTGAGGCGATCCTGGTGGCGGCGCGGTGAGCACCGCTGAGGTCAAGCATCCGGCGTGGTGTCACCCGCAGCACTGCTATGTGACCGACGAGGGAATCCGTGTTCACCAGCAAGGTCCCACGCGCTGGAGGACGAGGAGGTGCAGTGCGAGAGCCGGCTCCTCGATCCGGCGGACGACGAGCACGTCTACCTCGAACTACACCTGCACTGTGTCAGGCTCCGGAACAATGGGTTCGGCTGGGTCGTGTCGCTGGACACCACTGAAGCCGACACCTGCCCCGGCTGTGGCGCCACCCACGGCGTGCAGCGGATCACCGCCACCGCACTGACAGTCGACGCGGCGATGTGCACGGCGTGTGGCATGCACTGGGCAACCACAACGGTCAACCCCGCCCTGTCCATCCTGGGTTTGCTGCCCACACCGCAGCTGCGCACGGCCGCCCTGATGGCCACCCTGCGCACCGAGGTTACCCGACGCTCAGGCAAGGAACAACACCATGACCGTGACTCTCTGCCTGCCCGCAACCGAGGTGATCAGCATTGACGCGATGGCGTCCGTGGACACCGTGGCTTGGTGATGCCGGCTCTGCGACCACCACGGCACTTGCGACCAGCCGACCCACGGCGCACTCCGAGGGCATCGAGCACCTGGTCGGCGAGCACCACGCCACGATCGGCATCCTCCTCGATAAGCTCCGGCCGGCCGCCGGTTGAGCCCCATCCCCCCCGTGCAGCCCGCTCCCGGCGGCCGGCCGGTCCCAGCCAGCGTGGGTCACCGACTTCGGTCGCCCAGCTCGTCAGCCCCGCCCTACGTGAGACAGCTCGCTGATCATCTCGGTGACGCTTGTCGCCACTGCATAATCAACGCCGATCGCGCCGAAATGCAGCCGAGCGCATTCGACCTTCACGTTTTCCTCATGGCGGCGCTGATCAGCGTCGAGCGTGCCCTTCGTCTCACGAACCAGGTATACGCAGTGAGCGTTCTCGACGACGATCGCCCAGTCGGGATTGTACGGGCCGAGCGGTGTGTCCACAGTGAACCACGCTGGGAGCTTTATGAAGAACTTGACTCTCCTGTTGTCATCGAGGCCTTGGGCGAAGCGCCGCTCAACCTCTGATTCAATCTCAACGTGGTCAAACGGGGTCTTGCCTTCATTCTGGACGCGGTAGAGCCTCGCAGCGTAGCGCTTAACATCCTCCCCAAGGCTGGGCTCAAGGCGGCGCATCTCCCAACTGAGCCCAGGGATGGGCGCGTAGGTGAGACCGTTGACCATCTGGGTGTGCATGGCAGAGTTGATCTTGCTAATAACAAGCGCGATGAACGCCTGCGGATTGATGCTGAGATCGGCGAGGCGTCCAGACTTGATCATGATCTGCACGAGTGTGGAGCGTGTGAGGTCGGTCTCGTTCTGGAGATCGGCGAGGATGTCGGGCACCAAAGCGGGCCGAGTAGTGTCGTAGTCGCGCTGGTCGACGACCTTGTTCGCGCCGAGCCCTGCTGCGCTGTGCTCGATCTCTACGGTCCGCACCCGGACCTTGGCCGGCTCGATTGGCTTGGCTGCCGCGATAGCCCCCGCTGCCGCGATGACGAGATCGTTAGTTGAGAGCGAGACGCGGTATTTGGTTCGCTGGCTGATCTTGTCCCACAACGCCTTAAAGTCCGGATCGAGGGTGACTTGTTTGCGGAAGCGGATTTTCTGTCGTGTCTTGTCGTTGATGACCCGGTTGGTGAACACGTACTTTGAGATGACATCGGTGATCTGCGCTTGAAGGTGCTCAAAGCCGGTCGGGACGACGAGTTCGAAGTTCTCGGCCCCGGGATTGAATTTCGAGAGGACGGCCCCTCTCGCGTCGAGGTAACCCTTCCACCTGGAGGTGCTCCCAAACGTCACCGGAGATCTCTTGCCCGATCACAGCGCGAGGCGGTCCGCCCGGCGTTGATGGCAGCGCGAGCTTTGCGAACGCATCCTTGGGGACGATACCGAAAGCGCTGACCGGTGTCCTCCTCGTACTCAGCTTGGAGTGTCCGGGCGAACTGGTCGTAAGCTTCGTTGGCAATGATGGTGAGGCGATTGATCTGCGGGTCGTCGATCCGGCTACCTGCCCTGATTCACGGGCAGGCGAAGCCCACGACCGATCTCCTGCCGCTTGCGGTCCGTCGACTTGGAGTCATTCAGCGTACAAATTTGGAACACGTTTGGGTTGTCCCAACCTTCCCGCAACGCCGAGTGGCTGAAGATAAGGCGCAGGGGCTCTTCAGCAGAGAGGAGCCGTTCCTTGTCACGCATGATCAGGTCGTAGGTTGGGCTGTCCGCTTCGCCTGCGCCGCGGGTATCCTTGTATGTGCCCTTGTTGTCGACGCTGAAGTACCCATCGTGCACCTGGTGGACCGGGGGGAGGTTCAGTGCCGCGTACCGGGGTTGGGCCGCCAGTTCGGTGTAGGCCTCCTCGAACCACAGCCCCGATCGGACCGAGCGCGGGATTGCCGTCGTCATCGGTGGCGCGGTAGTTGGCCACTTTGTCGATGAAGAACAATGAGAGAACCTTTACCCCTCGCGGAGCTAGGCTGCGTTCCTTGTCGAGGTGTTGTCGGACGGTCTCGATGACCTGGGCTCGCCGCACGTCCTCGTCGAACGAGAGCTGGGGCTTGGCCGAAGGTGACGTCCTCGCCATTGGTGAACTCAATGGCCTCGGCGCCCGGACGGAACGAGATGTCGTCGACGATGTAGCCGTTCGCGTACTCCTGCCGACCGCCGGACGCCACTGACAGGTCGACGCCTCGCTTGACCCAAACCTTCTTCTGCTTGGCTGCGGTGCCAACCCCGTGGTTGATCTGGACCTGCGCCCGTGCCTTCTCGTGCATCGACCTGGAGCAATGGAGCGAACGCGGCGTTGAAGTTGTCGTCCCCGACGACGCTGGCGACCTCGATTCTCTTTACAAGGTTCAGGTCGTATGCCTCGATCGGTCCGAGCCGATAGACCAGGTTATACGGGTTCTTGTGCGTGGCCGAGTAGCGCAGCGTTCAAGCGGGTCAAGCCTCTCGATCGCTGCCAACGCTGTGGCCGATTCCATATTCTGTGGCTCGTCGATGATCACCACCGGTGGGGTGGCGCTGTATAAACTCGATAGGTCGGCGACCGGACATCCGATCCTGCACCCGGTTGATGATGTTGGCCTTCGGCAGGTCGGTGGCCTCCTCGACGTCCTTCTGGAACGCCTGAATGTTCATTACCAGCAGTTGGATCGTGTTCGCCGTCGCGAACTGGCGGACTCGACCGAGGTATTTCGAGTCATACGCAGACGCGTCGTATGGTTCGAGGTACATGCCCGTGAGATGATCCCGGAGCAGCGTGATGCTTGCTAGGACTCCCTCGCGGATAGCGATGTTGGGCACGACGATGACGAATTTCGTGAAGCCGTAGGTCTTGCGCAGTTCGAAGATCGTGCGAAGGTAGACGTAGGTCTTTTCCGGTGCCGGTCTCCATCTCCACGGAGAAGTTCATCCCGGCGAGCTCGGTGCTTATTGGGATCCCGTTGCGCTTTTGAATCGAGCGCAGGTTGGCCAGGACCAGATCACCGAACGTGGACGGGTCGTCCACCATCAGGATATCAAACGCCAGCCTGGGGTGAAGGAGAGCTGCGACGCCGATTGTGAGGCCAGGGAGAACTGGGCGTCGACGACGGGGAGACCGGTGAACAGCCCGACGACACTGTCGATAGCCTCGCGCTGGTACTCAAGCGTTGCGTCGAATTTTAGCTTCAGCTCGCTCACAGGATCCCTCACACCACGCGGAGCGCGATATCGCTCCCCGCGCGTTGATTGTGAGCCCGCACCGTCTGGAGCGCGTTCACCTTGAGTTCGTCGCTGCCGTCGAACCCGAAATAGAGCGCGAGGATCATGGCGGGTTCAAGAACGACCATCACCTCGAATGCTTCGATGGTGAGGGCATTCGATAGACACACGAGGAGCGCGCGCTATCAGCTATCGAGTAGCCCTGAATTCCGGCGAAGCTCACCAGATCTCGACAGGCGAGTTCGTTGATATCCGGCCTTGAGTAATAGCTCTGTGAGGATCGAAGACTCGCTCGCTCCCTCAATCACATGCTCAACGGCAAGCTCCAGCTGCTGTTGGACGTCTCTGCTGCTGGAAGCCTCGGCTTCCCAGATCGAGAAGTTGGACGACGACAGGCGATACGCTCGAAAGCCGAGATCCATTGGGGAGCTGTCGAGAGTCTGTGGAGTCACCGCAAGTCTGAGTTTGACTTGGCGCATTCGATGACGGGTGATATCAGCCAGACTGTCAAACTGCCCATCGATTGGGCCTGAGCGCTCGGGCAGTTGGACCATGACGTACCTGCACGACAGCCCGGTTTGTCGGTTGTGTTCCAACAGAGCCTGTCCCGGTCAAGCCCGACCCGGCGAAGAAGTCGAGTACCAGGTCGTCAGGTCCAGTGAGCCCGATTGATAGTAGGTGCCGCATCAATCGAGTTGGCTTCGGATTAGTGAACATCCTCGGACCAATGAGTTCGGAGAGTTCCTGAGTTCCGTCGCGATTTCGACCATGCTCCTTCTCGACTAGCAGGCTTCGTGGGGTCACTCCATCGAGCAATTCCCCGGTCCGCGTGTGGGTCAGGCTGTCTGCTGACTTCGGATCACGGAGAAAGATCAGCTCATCCTTTCGAGCGGCGATGGTCGCTGGGCTCCACCTCCACGCCGTGCTCGGACGCGAGAGATCCGGTTGTGGTCCCTAGAGGAACGAACCATCGGGACACTTAATCGGGAAGTCCATCGACGAGCTATAGGTCAGGCTCGTCCCCCGCAGCCGCTCCAGGTAGTACCGCCGTCCGCCCTCTTCACGGTTGTACTTAGCGGCCATAGCCGGGCTCTCGTGAAGGATCGAGTTCAGATGGCAGAGCGTCTCGTCGCGGGCAAAGCAGATGATATAGTCGTGTTCAGCTGCCACGTGGCCACTGTCATCTCCCCCACCCGCCTTTCGCTTCCACACGAAGGTCGCGAGGGCGTTCTCTTCGCCAAAAATCTCGTTCATTATCGCTCGGAGGTTATGGACCTCGTGGTCGTCAATCGAGACGAAGATGACACCGTCCTCCCGAAGCAGGTTTCTCGCTTGAAACAGCCTCGGGTACATCATCGAGAGCCATTTTCAGTGGTAGCGGCCGTCGGTCTCGGCATTAGCTCAGAGCTCCAGACCTTCCCAGTCAATCTGGCCGGAGTAGCGCAGGTAGTCGGTGAGCCCCTCCCGGAAATTGTCGGGGTAAATGAACTCCTTGCCGGTGTTGTAAGGCGGGTCGATGTAGATGAGCTTCACCTTGCCGTAGTACGCCTTCTGGAGGAGTTTGAGAACTTCCAGGTTCTCACCCTCGATAATAACGTTCTGGGTAGTGTCATAATCGACGGACTCCTCTGGCATCGGGACAGAGTCCCGATCGACGGTGCCTGGATTACCCGCGTGCACGCGGCCTTGCCCGGCCAGGTGAGGCCGAAGCGCTCCGGCCCCGAGTCGACCCAGTCGCCGAGCGAGCTACGAAGCGCGTCGAAGTCCATCCTCCCCCTCTCGGAAAACTTCAGGGAAGGTGGCTCGCAGCACGACGAGACGGTCGTCGGTTGGGCTCTGCGAAGCGAGGTCCAGGTATTCCGGCTGGTCGCTCACGTGTGTCTCTCCGTAGCCATTTAAATGATCATCATTATATCGTGAAGACCCAGTAGAGAGACTGCTCGACGGCAAGACGTGCCTCTGCGTTTGTCGGTCGAAGCTTCTCCTCGACAGTTCGATGATTCTGCCCTCGTCGGCGTAGACCCTCGGCAGGGGCGCCGGCCCAGCCTACGATCTTGTCGAGTCCTGCCGTCACGCAGGCGCCGCACCTTGGGCCGGACCAGAGAGGAGCGGCCGATGCCCGCCGCGGGCCCGCAGCCGCGTCCGGACGGCGCAGCGTGTACGGGGCTCTCAAAGGTACTGCTTAGTAGACCAGGCGCAGGGAGTCCAAGGCGCGCTCACCGACGTGACGGGATACCCGGGTCCGCCCGTTCACCCTGATTGTTTGTATACTTTTTGTTTGTATACTTTTCGGTTACTAAATACATCCAGACAACACAATACGACCACAGACGACGAGCGTTTGCGGTTGCGAAAGCCGCGGATAATTGGTGCTATCCACGGACAACCGCTACCACGGTCCGAGAATCCTTGGGTTGGGGGTCGCCGCTCCCTCGGCCGGAGATCGTCCACAGTTGCGAGGCGGACCAGGCCCGCATCTCGGCCAGCGGGCGGCGGCTCGGACTGACTCGTCGCCCAGCGCGAGGTCAAGGACGACAGTGCGGGGTGCGAGACGATGCACCGTGTGGGGACTCGAGCGGGAGCAGGCCCGGGTACTGCACGGCCAGCTCGTCGAACTGTTGGCGGCGGCTCGATCCGGCGAGTTGCCAGTCGGTCCGGCGTTCCGGCACCGACTGGAGGACAGGATAACAGCACTGGAGGCGGTACTGGGACTACCGCCGTCGCTCGGTGAGGACATGTTCATACCATCGGAGCGCGAAAATGTTAGTAAATTAATCCGTAGATTCGTTTACACCGCAGGTCAAGGTGACTAGGCTACTTTCATGCGCCTGATCGCCTACCTCCGTGTCCAGCTCCGACTCCCAGCTCGACGGGTTCGGCCTCGACGTCCAGGAACGTGCCATCCGAGCCTGGGCGCGCAGACACGAGCACCGCATCGTCGACGTCCAGACCGATGCTGGCGTCTCCGGCGCGACCGACGCCGCAGACCGGCCCGGCCTGTCGGCGGCACTGTTGGCGCTCCACCACCCACCGCCAGCTCCGGGGCTCATCGTCGCCCGGCTCTAGCTCAGGCTCGCCCGCGCCTTGACCGTCCAGGAGGCGGCGCTGGCCATCGCCTGGCAGGCCGGGGGCCGGGTGTTCACCGCAGACACCGGCGAGGTGCTGCGCGACGACCCCGACGACCCAATGCGCACCGCGCTGCGCCAAGTGGTCGGCGTGTTCGCCGAACTCGACCGGCGCATGGTCGTCAAACGCCTTCGCGACGGCCGCGCCGCGAAGGCGAGCACCGGCCGCAAGGTCACTGGTTCCTACCCGTACGGCTACACCGGTGCGGGCAAAGGTCGCGACCGGGACGCAACGCCCCGCGCCGATGAGCAGGCAGTCGTGGCGCGCATCGTGGAGCTGCGCCAGGCGGGCGAGTCCTACCGGGCCATCGCTGCCACGCTCGACGCCGAGGGGCTGCGACCCCGGCGGGCGCGTCCTGGTCGGCGATGGCGGTGCGCAACATTGCGGAGCGCGAAACAGCTGGTGTGTGATGGACGCTGGCACCCTCGGGGACACGACAGGTGCCGCTTTTCTCGGCGTCGTCGAACACAACCTCGTGCACCCCCAGCACGCCGAGCAGTCCCCCGCTGGGCAGAGCAGGCGTGATGTGGCGGTGAATGCGGCTGCCATCCGTTCACGTACCTCCAGCCGCCGATCCCAAAACGCTCACCGAGGCGCATGCCGCTCTGCGTCGAACTGTGCGGTGACCATCGCTGCGACTAGCTCCTCTTCGGTGAGCCCGGCGAACTCCTCGCGGTCTTTCTGGTGGGCACGCTCCAGTTCCAGTGCCTGCTGGACCAGCCGCTGCCAGCGCAGTCGGGGTCGGGTTCGATACAGCATCGAAGTGACTCGCCGACGGCGGCCACCATCAATCTCACGTCCAGCTCCACCATCGCGGCCACGTTGCCCCGCCAGGTCTCGGTGATCGCCTTGGCCAACCGCCAGGTGGTGGAGTCGAGTTGGGGCGCCGTTCGCCGCGCTCCAGCCGCGCGACATGTGCGCTGGAGTACCCGGCCCGCGCGGCGAGCGCGTCCTGAGTAAGCCCGACCCGGCGCCGCTCGGTGGCGAGTCGGGCGCCGAAATTCTCTGCGAGCCGAACCCGCTCGTCCCCGGTCACCATGCCCTCATTCGGGCGCCGACCCGACCTCACCGTGTCGCCGGGGGACCCATCGCGCGCGCGTGTTGGGTCTGAAGCAGTCATGACGCCGATCCTCGATCAGTCGCGCCACCGGCGGTGGGCAACGCGCCGGGCGGGTGCGCACAAATCGCGTGCTCGTCGACGCGCTGCACTTCGCCCGCGAAGACCAGGTATCCATGCTGGCTTGGGGGTTGTCGGTAGCGGGATGGCTACTGGCGCCGGGCATCGCTGGGGCAGTCGCCGGTTACGTGGTTAGCAACTCGATCAACTCTCCGGCGTTCGCGGCCCCAGTAAGTGATCTATTCGGCTGGGAGGTGGCGGTGCTCAAACGCGGGGGCTAAGCGTTAACTGAGATGCTGTAGCATCGCCGAGGTACACAGACCCGGCTCAGCCCCCGATCTGGGCGACGCCGTCGGGTCCGCGGCACGCGGTGAACCAGCATCTGGTCGGTGTCGACCCCCTGGGAATTTTTCGTGGCTGTCAGGCAGAAAATGAGCGCATGACGTCGTAACGGTTGCTCGGTCAATCGCGATTGAGAGCTGTGACACGGCGTGGTGAGGGGGGTTTGTGGCGCGAGTCTTTCTCAGCTATGCCACCGAGAATCTGGTCTTGGTGCACGACGTGCACGACTGGTTGGTCCGGGCGGGTCACGATGTGTTCTTCGCCCGCGACAATCATGACGGCATCGCTGTCGGTGACGCGTGGAAGCAGCGGCTCTACCGGGAGCTGAACCGGGTTGACGCGGTCGTGTGCGTGGTGACGGACGCTTACCTTGACTCGACGTGGTGCACGGCCGAGGTCGCCATTGCCGACTCCCGCGGGTGCCTGCTGATCCCGTTGCGCGCTCCGAAAAGTTCTGACGCACCGACTGATCGAGGACCAGCAGCGCACCAGCGCTGATCCAGCGATCGCCCGCGAGCAGGTGCTCATCCGGTTGCGGTTGCTGGACTCGAACGGCCGGGGGGAGTGGCGGGACGGGGAGAACCCCTTCCCCGGCTGGAGCCGTTTACCGCCGACCGCGGCAAACTGTTCTTCGGGCGGTCGCGTGAGGTGCGCGAGCTGTCCGCACAGGATGCATGCTGCACGCGGGTTGACGGCGGTCGTGGGTCCGTCGGGCTGTGGGAAGTCGTCGCTCGTGCTGGCCAGGGTTGCTGCCGTTGATGGCGGCCGATCCCGCATGGCTGGTGGTGAATCCGTGGTCGCCCGACGACGACCCGGTCTACGCGCTGGCGACCGCGCTCACCCGCACCGCGCAACGGTTGTCACTCGGCTGGGCGCTGGAGGAGGTGGAGCGCAGGCTCCAGGCGCCACGTGGATTGCGCGCGCTGGCCGACGAACTGCTGATCGCCCACGGCGGCAAGCACGTGCTGCTGGCCGTGGACCAAGCGGAAGAGCTGTTCGGCCCTGCGGTCGACGTCAAGCGGCGGGACCGGTTCGCCGAATTGCTCGCGACACCCGGGCCGGTCGGGGTGACGCAGGCCACTGTACGGTCGGAATACCTGGACGACCTCGGCGCCCTCCTGAGCGGCCCGATCGAGACCTACCTGCTCGGCCCGCTGGCCAAGGACATGCTCAGGGCGGCCATCGAGGAACCGGCGCGAATCGCGGGACTGCGTCTGGAACCGGAGCTGTCGGACCGGCTGATGGCCGACACCGAGAGCGGCGACGCGTTGCCGTTGCTCGCGTTCACCCTCCAACTGCTAGCCGAAGGACGGTCCCGGGGCGACACGATCACCGTGGCCGCGTACGACGCCTTGGGCAGCAAGACGATAACTTAGGCGGCTTGCACGCGGTGCTCGCAGACCAAGCCGACGATGCACTCGCTGCGGCCACCGGCAGTAGCGGCCTGGGTCGGGACGCCGTGCTGGCCGGACTGGTCCGCCTGGTGAGCATGGACAAAACCGATCGATGGGCCCGGCGCCCGGTGGACCCGGAGACCCTGTCCACGCCGATGCGCGGGGCGGTCGCGGTGTTCGTGGACCACCGGCTGCTCACTGCGGAACGGCTGGTGCAGTTCGCGCACGAGGCGCTGCTGACCGCGTGGCCGCCGCTGGCGAGCGCCATCGAAGAACACGGCAAAGCGCTGCGCCCGCCCGCGCGGTCGAGCAGGCGGCGGTCGAGTGGGTCGGCGCCGAACGCGCCGACGGCTACCTGTGGGACGATGAGCGCCACGCCGAGACGACCAGGGCACTCGGCGGCTCACCGGTCCAGCTGGACCTGACCGGACGGGAGTTCCTGGCCGCGACCGAATTCCGCATCCAGCGGGCCCGGCGTTTGGAACGGTTCCGGCGCACGAGGGCGTTCGCCGTGCTGAGCGCTCTGCTGGCGGTGGCGGTGGTCGCCGGGGTGGTGGCCGTAGTGCAGGCCTCGACGGCGCAGGGCGAACGCGACGCGGCCACGTGAGGGAACTGCTTGCCCGGGCCGAAGCCGTGCGCGCCGCCGACCCGCAGCAGGCGTTGCGACTGGCGCTGGCGGCACACCGGCTCGCCCCCAGCGGCGAGTCCGCCGCGAGCCTTGCCCGCACCCTCACCATGAACAGCTACGCCGCGACCCTGCGCGGCCACACCAGCTCGATCTTCTCCGCCGCGTTCAGCCCGGACCAGCGCCTGCTGGCCAGCGGTGACGGCGACGACCACACACTCCGGCTGTGGGACGTGTCCGACCTGGCGCACCCGCGTGCCCTGGGGCGACCGATCACCGATCACACGACCTGGGTGCAGGGCACCGCCTTCGCTCCTGACGGCCACACCCTGGCCACCGCCAGCCGCAACGAGCTGATCCTGTGGAACGTGGACGATCCGGAGCACCCGCGCAAACTCGCGACCATCGGCGAGTACAAGAAGCGGGAGCGGATCACCGACTCGATGGGCATCGCCTTCAGCCCGGACGGCACGGTGCTGATCAGCACCCACGGGGGAGCGGTGCGGCTGTGGGACGTGACGCGGCCCAACCAGCCGACGCAGATCGTCCAGCCCTTCGGTAAACACCTGGACGCCTACAGCGACGTGGCCTACAGCCCAGACGGCCGCGTGATGGCGCTGGTCCTGGACCGCGCGGACGAGGGAAGCGTGCTGTGGCTTTACGATGTGACCAACCCACGGTTCCCGCGCTTCAAGAGCCAGTGGCGTGCGGGGAACCACCCGTTCACCGCCGTGGCGTTTGTCCCGGCAAGGCCGTTCTGGCCACGGTGCGCCAAGGCGAGCAGGCCGGTAACCCCGGTGACATCCTGCTGTGGGACGTCACCGATCCCGCCAGGGCGGTGCAGTTGGGCAGACCGCTCACCGCGCACACCGCCGGGGTGCGGGACGTGGCGGTCAGCCCGGACGGGACGAAGATGACCACGGTCGGTCTGGACGACACCGCGATCACCTGGGACATCACCGTTCCCGAGGCGCCCCGGCGGATCGGCGACCCGCTCACCGACCACACCAACGAGGTGCACACCGTGGCCTATCGTGGCGACGGCGCGATGGTCACCGGGAGCGCGGACAACAACCTCGTGCTGTGGCACGGGGGCACTCCGGTGCAGCCGGTAGCCTGGAACCTCCCGCGACTGGACTACGACAAGGAAGTCACCGACCTGGCGTTCGGTCCCGATGGGCGCACCCTGGCGACCGCGTCGAGATCTGGCGAGGCCCGCCTGTGGGACCTGACCAACCCGGCGAACCCCGGTGGGCCCGCCACACTGCCGTCCCCGAAGGGACCGGTCTCCGCGTTCGCGTTCCGCTCCGACGGCGCGTTCCTGGCCACGGGTAGCAGCGGTGAGATCTTCGACAACGACAAGACCGAAGAGGTTCTGTTGTGGGACGTGCGCGACCCCGTACACCCGCGCCGCGTGGGGCCTGCTCTTCTGGGGCTGGAGAACGACGTGGTCGCGCTCCAGTTCTCCCCCGACGGCGGCTCGCTGTGGACCGCGAGCCGCAACGTCACGCTGATCCGCTGGAACGTCGCCGATCCAGACCACCCCCTGAGGACGGCCGAGGCACTGAAGGGGCGCATGGACTCCCAGCCGGTGATCGCTTTCCGAGCGGACGGCGCGGCCATTGCCAGCGTTCGCGGCTTCGATGAGGGCGAGGTCGCCATCCGCGACATCACCGACCCGACCAACGTCCGGCTGCTGGAGCATCCGATCAAGCATCAGGCGGGCGAGATGCTGTTCGGACCCGACGGCACGTTGCTGGTGACCGGTGGCACGGACGTGCTGCTGTGGGACGTGTCGACGGCGTCGCAGCCGCAGCAGCTGGGCTCGCCGCTGGGCGCGGGGACGAGCGTCCTGTCGTTGGCCCTGAGCGCCGACGGCAACACACTCGCTGTCGGTGGTGCGGACGGCACGATCTCCGTCTGGGACATCTCCGACCGGCGGCGACCGCACCGGATCGGCGCCCCGCTCACCGGCCACGAGAGACAGGTGCAACAGTTGGCGTTGAGCCGGGACGGGCGGTTGCTGGCCAGCGGCGACTACCTGGGCAAGGTGCGGCTATGGGACCTGTCCGCGTACGCCGACATCCGTGACCACGTGACCAAGTTGGCGTGCGAGCGGGCCGGACGGGGGTTCACCCAGGACGAGTGGATCCGCCACGTCGGACCGAACCTGGAGTTCCAGCCGACCTGCCCGTAACGCCGCGCACCACAGTGGCTGCTCGCGCTGCCCCCATGGTCGCGGCGGTGGTCGCGACCGGTTCGGGCTCGATCAAGCGGTGTTGCCTCTTGCTGGTGGTCCTGGTTGCGGGGCGTGGTGCCCTGTTGGCTGGCATAGCCGGTTTGATCGCCCAATAATGTCTTACCCTGAGGTTTGACCTCGCGCTGGCCTGCGCATTACTGGCCGCAGACCGCCGGGTCCCGGCCGAGCGGCTGCGTGGGCTGGTGTTGATCGGGGAGCTTGCTCTGGATGGCCGGCTGCGCCCGGTACGCGGGGTGCTGCCTGCGGTGCTCGCGGCCCGCCGGGTGGGTATCGGCCAGGTAGTGGTACCGACCGCTTCGCTTGCCGAGGCTTCGCTGGTCGACGGGGTGCGGGTGCACGGTGCGACCTGCCTGAAAGAGGTGCTCGACTGGGTGCGAAACCCCGCAATCGGGCTGGCGCGGCCGGGTCCGCTGCGCCTGGCACCGCTGGCGACCGTTCCCGATCTCGATGACGTGCTGGAACAAGGCGACGCCCGGTGGGCAGTGGAGGTCGCTGCTGCAGGCGGACACCACCTGTTGTTGACCGGACCACCGGGGACCGGAAAGACCATGTTGGCCCAGCGGATGGTGGGGCTGCTGCCGGCGCTCACTGATCAGGAGGCACTCGAGGTGACCGCGGTGCACTCGGTGGCCGGCCTGCTGACCCCGGAGACGCCACTGATCACTGCGCCTCCGTTCGTCGCGCCGCATCACACCAGCTCAGTGGCTGCGCTGGTCGGGGGTGGCTCGGGGCTGGCCAAGCCTGGTGCGGTGAGCCGAGCGCACCGGGGGGTGCTGTTCCTCGACGAAGTCGCTGAGTTCGGGCCGCGGTCGCTGGAGGCGTTGCGCACACCACTGGAGGATGGCGAGGTCCGGTTGGCCCGCAGAGATGGGGTGGTGCGGTACCCGGCGCGATGCCTGCTTGTGCTCGCGGCCAATCCGTGCCCCTGCGCCCCACCCGACGAGCGGGACTGCACCTGCGCTCCGTCGGCCCGCAGGCGTTACTTGGGCCGACTGTCCGGGCCGTTGCTGGACCGGGTGGACCTGCGGGTCGCGATGCGGCCGGTCAAGGACATGGATCAGGCTGACGCAGAGCCGGAAAGTACCGCAGTGGTGCGTGAACGGGTGCTGAGGGCCCGCGCCTCCGCCAGTGCGCGGTGGGCGGGCACGGGTTGGAGCACGAATGCCGAGGTGCCCGGTCCCCTATTACGGCGGCGGTTTCGGCTACCGCGGGCGGTGACAGAGCCGATCGCGGCAGCGCTGCATCGGGGCATGGTGACCGCCAGGGGAGCGGACCGCACATTGCGGTTGGCCTGGACGTTGGCCGACTTGGCTGGGCGGGACCGCCCACTGCAAGAGGACGTGTCTGCCGCGATGGGGCTACGGGATCGGAGGGCGGCGTGACGCCGGGTGAGCGGGAGCTGCGCAGAGCGCGGGCCTACCTCAACCGGGTCATCGAGCCCCCCGCCCCCGGTCTGTCAGAGTTGATCACCGAGTTCGGTCCGGTGCGGACAGCCCGTCTGGTGGCCGCGGGGCAGGTATCCCACCGGGTAGCCGCGGAAACCGGTGCCCGCCGAGCCGACGACCGGGCCGAGGCCGATCTCTCCACGATCGCTGCGCTCGGGGGCCGGCTGGTGGTTCCTGAGGACGCCGAGTGGCCCACCGAGGCGTTCACCTGCTTCGCGACGCCGACAGCTCAGGCCGATGAACGGTGGTGCGCCCCGGTGGCGCTCTGGGTGCGTGGAGCTGGCCGTCTCGATGAGCTCTGCGAGCGGGCGGTGGCAGTGGTGGGGGCTAGGGCCGCGACCGGATACGGGGAGCACGTCGCTGCCGAGTTCGGCTACGAACTTGCCGACGACGGTTTTGCGGTGGTCTCCGGTGCCGCATTCGGCATCGATGGTGCCGCGCATCGGGGTGCGCTGGCCGCCGAGGGACACACCGTTGCGGTGCAGGCCTGTGGACTGGACCGGGCCTACCCCGCGGGCCATCAGGGGTTACTGGACCGGATCGCTCAGCATGGTGCGGTGGTCAGCGAGTATCCCCCCGGTCGGTGGCCCGCGCGCCACCGTTTCCTGGTCCGTAACCGGCTGATCGCCGCATTGGCAGCCGGCACCGTCGTGGTCGAGGCAGGAGTGCGCAGTGGCGCCCGGCGCACAGCCACAGCCGCAGCGGCGCTGGGCCGGGTGGTGATGGCGGTGCCGGGTCCAGTCACGTCGGCCTTGTCCGTCGGCTGCCACCTGCTGGTACGCGAGGAGCAGGCGGTGTTGGTCACTCGGACGCCGGAGGTGGTGGAGGCCGTGGGGCGGATCGGAGCGGATCTCGCGCCACCGCTGACGTCCCCCCGTCGGCGTACCGATGGGCTGAGCCCGGAGCTGCTGGCAGTGTACGAGGCGCTGCCCGCCCGAGCTCCGCGACATCCCGAGCAACTGGTGCGCGACTCCGGAGTGCCGCTACACCGGGTGCGTGCCGCACTGCCGTTGCTGGAGCTGCAGGGGCTGGTGGGGTGCGGGGCGAGCGGTTGGCATCGGGCACTGCCCGACGGTGTTCCATGACTGTCCTCGATGGTGGGGACTCTCTCGATGGTGGGGGACTCGCGATGGTTGGAGGCGTGGCGGTGCTTGACGGAGCGCCGCCGGGAGCGCAGCGTCCTGCCGATGAGCGAGGGCCGGTCGGCATCCGACTCGCTACCGGACGGCCTGGCGGCGTATCGGGAGCGTTTCGCGGCCCATCTACGCTCCGTGCGCGGGCTGTCACCGCACACCGTTCGGGCTTACCGCGGCGACATCACCACCCTGCTGCAGTACCTGGTGGATTGCGGCTGCGAGGACCTGGCGGCGCTGGACCTCCCACTGCTGCGCGGCTGGTTGGGTGCGCAGCACCGTGACGGACACCGGCGCAGCACGCTGGCGCGGCGAGCTGCGGCAGCCCGTGCCTTCACCGCCTGGGCAACCCGGGATGGTGTGCTGGGCACCGACCCGGGCCCTCGGCTGGTCGCACCGAGGTCGCAGCGAGCCCTGCCCGCGGTGCTGCACCCGGCACAGGCAGCCGCGGCACTCGATGCCGCGCAACGCGGTGCCACCGAGGCGAATCCGATTGCACTGCGTGATCACGCAGTGGTGGAGCTGTTGTACGCGACCGGGATACGGGTGGCCGAACTCTGTGGACTTGATCTTAGTGACATTGATGAACAGCGGCGCCTGGTGCGGGTACTCGGCAAGGGCGCCAAGGAACGGGCAGTTCCCTATGGGTTGCCCGCTGAACGTGCTCTGCTCCGTTGGCTCGACCAGGGCCGTCCGGCGCTGGTGCAAGCCCATTCAGCAGCGGCGCTGTTCCTCGGGGCGCGTGGTGGACGGGTCGATCAGCGGATCATTCGCAGCGTTGTGCACGACGTGGTCGGTGCGGTGGCGGGCGCGCCGGACATGGGTCCGCACGGCCTGCGGCACAGCGCCGCGACGCATCTGCTGGAGGGGGGCGCTGATCTGCGTACCGTTCAGGAGTTACTCGGTCACGCTACGCTCGCCACCACGCAGCTCTACACGCATGTCACTGTCGAGAGGCTGAAAGCGATCCATGACCGGAGCCACCCCCGTTCCTGAGTACGCCGGGGGTCGTGGCCGTGTCCTGACTGCCGTCTCCCCTGGCGGTTCCGGGGCTTGCGGTGCGGCTGGCGCGGCCAGGGTCGAGGGGGTGGAGGCCGGCATCGTCGCGCTGTGGCAGGCGTTTGGGCAGCATCGCGATGCGGCCCTGCGCGATCGATTGGTTCTGCACTACGCGCCCTTGGTGAAGTACGTGGCCGGTCGGGTCGGGACCGGGCTGCCCGCCCATGTCGACATCGCGGATCTGGTGCAGTCTGGGGTGTTCGGTTTGTGGGACGCCATCGATCGGTTCGAACCCGAGCGCGGTTTGAAGTTCGAGACCTATGCGATGCAGCGGATCCGGGGAGCGATCCTCGACGAGCTGCGCGCTCAGGATTGGGTGCCCCGTTCGGTGCGCAGCCGGGCCCGCGAAGTGGAGCGTGCGCTGGAGCGTCTGGAGAGTCGGTTGCAGCGTTCTGCCACCGATGCCGAGGTGGCGGACGAGCTCGGTATCACCGTTGTCGACCTGCGGGAACTCTATGCCCAACTACAATTGACCAGCGTGATCGCCCTGGACGAACTCATCGAGGTGGGCCGTGGCGGCACATCGATCGCCGAGACGCTGCCCGATGACACCGTGGAGGAACCGGGCGCATTCCTCGATTCCGTTGAAAGCAGGCGCCTGCTCGCTGAAGCAGTCTCGCAGCTCACCGACCGAGATCGAGTGGTGGTCTCGCTCTACTACTTCGAAAACCTCACTCTCGCCGAGATCGGGCGAGTGCTCGGTGTCACGGAGTCCCGGGTATGTCAGCTGCACACCAGGGCGGTGCTCCGGCTCCGGAGCAAGATGCTGGAAGGCTCCGCCGGCTGACGATCCGGGCATCCCAGGATCCGGGCGCCGCCGCGTCCGGGTGTCGCTACGCCGGACATTTCAGTCGGGGCATGTCAGGGGGCCGGCATCACTGACGATCCGGCGGGCCGTCGATCGGCAGCAGGCGCACCCGCGTTGCAGCGACCAGTCGCAGCGGGTCCAGGTACTCCCTGTCCTGCTCCGGGCCACGCAGGACGCCCCAGTGCAGGCACACGGTGACGGTGCAGCCCGGGTGGCCGGGCTGCACCGTGCCGATCCGCTCGCTCCTGGACACCCGGTCACCGGCGGTGACGGTTGGTGTCACCGGTTCGTAGGTCGTGCGCAACCCACCTGGATGGTCCACCGACACCACGCCATGACCGGCTACTGTGCCGGCGAACACCACCGTGCCGGCACCAGCGGCGAGCACCGCAGCGCCGGCCACCGCGGCCAGGTCGACACCGCGATGGCCCGGTCCGTACCGGAACGCCGGCGGGTGGAAAGCCCGAACCACGGTGGGGGAGCCGAGCAGCGGCCAGCTGAACTTGAACCGCGGTCCGGACTCGTCGCCGGCACCGTCGGGCTCGGCCTGGGGCGCTAGGTCGGTCGGGATCGCATGACCGGTCGAGATCATATGATCGGTGTGGGTGGCCACTCTGGTCAGCGCTGCCGGCCCCCCGAAAAACATCGCCGTGAGCAGGGTGCAGATCAGGATCCGAGACACGCCGACAGCGTCCCCGCGCCGAGCCCGACGGCCCAGCAGCGACGTCCACCGTTGGGGACAAGGCGGGGCGATGTGGACAGCTGCGGACCGCTGGACCACCTCGGCTGGGGTTAGGCGCGGGCGCGTCGTACACTACAGAAGCGACTCGCATGCGGGTCGACTTCGCGCGCCAGCGTTGCGCCCTCCGGGGCCTCGGCGTCCGGCGGTCTTCGCTGCGGTCGTGATCGCACGAAGTCCGGCCGTCGGCCTGGCGCCAGGGCGGCGGTCCACCCCGGCCCGCTGCGACAACCGCATGAGCGCGCCGGCGCAAGCTGACGCGCCCGACACATTGAGGTGTGCACCGGCTATGGCCGTCGTCACCATGAAGCAGCTGCTCGACTCCGGCGTGCACTTCGGGCACCAGACCCGCCGCTGGAATCCAAAGATGAAGCGCTACATCTTCACCGAGCGCAACGGCATCTACATCATCGATCTGCAGCAGACATTGACCTACATCGATCGGGCCTACGAGTTCATCAAGCAGACCGTGGCCCACGGTGGTTCGATTCTGTTCATCGGCACGAAGAAGCAAGCTCAGGAAGCGATCTCGCATCATGCGCAGCGGGTCGGCATGCCGTTCGTGAACCATCGCTGGTTGGGTGGCATGCTCACGAATTTCACTACCGTGCACAAGCGTTTGCAGCGTCTCAAGGAACTCGAGTCCATGGAGCAGACCGGCGGTTTTTCCGGGCTGACCAAAAAAGAGATCCTGATGCGCACCCGAGAGAAGGACAAGCTTGAGAAGACCCTGGGTGGCATCCGGGACATGCAGCGCGTTCCCAGCGCGGTGTGGATAGTCGATACCAAGAAAGAGCAGATCGCCGTCGGTGAGGCCCGCAAGCTGGGTATCCCGGTGGTGGCCATCCTGGACACCAACTGCGACCCCGACGAGGTCGACTACCCCATCCCGGGCAACGACGACGCCATCCGCTCTGCGGCACTGCTCACCCGTGTGGTGGCCGATGCGACTGCCGACGGGTTGATGTCACGGGGCGGACGCTCCGCTGGGGCCGACGGTTCGGACAAGCCCGTGGTCGGGGTCGACCAGCCGCTGGCTGAATGGGAGCAGGAGCTGATGGTCTCGAGTGATCCTGTTTCTGGCCGCACTGCTTCCGGTAGCACCGCAGTTTCCGACGGCACCGCAGCCCGGGAACCCGAATCGCGCCAGGCCGAAACGATGGTCATCACCAACGGCGTGCCACAAACCTAAGGGTACGGTTGCACGACCCCGATCCGACAACGACTCCAGGACGGTAAAGCCACGATGGCGAATTATTCCGCCGCCGATGTCAAGCGAATCCGGGACCTGACAGGTTCTGGGATGATGGACTGCAAGAAAGCCTTGGAAGAATCCGACGGAGACTTCGACCGAGCGGTCGAACTGTTGCGCATCAAAGGCGCGAAAGACGTCGGCAAGAGGGCCGAGCGTACTACGGCCAACGGGGTGGTTGCCGCCGAAGGCGGGGTGATGATCGAGCTCAACTGCGAGACCGACTTCGTGGCCAAGGGTGCCGACTTCCAGGAACTTGCTAGCAAGATCGTTACCGAGGCGACTCGGACCCGGCCCGCGGACGCTGGCGAGCTTGCCCAGGCGATGCTCGACGGCGGCACGATCGAAGATGCAGTGCAGGCCGTATCGGCCAAGATCGGCGAGAAACTGCAGCTGCGCCGGGCGGTGTCCTTCGACGGTGAGGTGGCCACCTACCTGCACCGCCGGGCTTCCGACCTGCCTCCTGCAGTAGGTGTTCTGGTCGAGTATGACGGTGATTCCGTCGAGGTGGCACGGGCTGTGGCGATGCAGGTGGCCGCCATGAAGCCGCGTTACGTCACCCGAGACGAAGTGCCCACCGACGTGCTGGCCGACGAACGGCGCATCGCCGAGGAGACCGCTCGTGAGGAGGGAAAGCCCGAGCAGGCCCTGCCGAAGATCGTCGAGGGTCGGCTCAACGGCTTCTTCAAGGACACCGTGCTGCTGGAACAGTCCTTCGTTCAGGACTCCAAGAAGACCGTCAAGGCTGTTGTGAACGAGGCCGGGGTAACTGTGCGACGGTTCGCCCGCTTCGAGGTCGGCCAGGCCTGACGCAGCATGGACGCCGACCGGCTGGTGGGTCCCGGATACCGCAGAGTGCTTCTCAAGCTCGGCGGGGAGATGTTCGGCGGCGGCGGGGTCGGGGTGGACCCCGAGGTGGTGACGGCGGTCGCGCGGCAGATTGCCGAGGTGGTGGCTGGTGGGGTGCAGATGGCTGTGGTGATCGGCGGGGGGAACTTCTTCCGTGGCGAAGAGCTCCAGCAGGGCGGGATGGAACGCTCTCGTGCCGATTACATGGGAATGCTCGGCACCGTGATGAACTGTCTGGCCCTGCAGGACTTCCTGGAACGTGAACATAAGATCGACACCCGCGTGCAGACTGCCATCACGATGGGCCAGGTGGCCGAGCCCTACATCCCACGCAAGGCCATCCGGCACCTCGAGAAGGGCCGAGTGGTGATCTTCGGGGCTGGCGTGGGAATGCCCTACTTCTCCACCGATACCACTGGAGCCCAACGGGCGCTGGAGATCGGTTGCGAGGTCCTGCTCATGGGCAAGGCAGTCGATGGGGTGTACACCGCCGACCCCAAGACCGATCCGTCGGCCACGATGTTCACCCATATCACCCACCGTGAGGTGCTGGAGCGGGGACTCAAAGTGGCGGATGCGACCGCGTTCAGCTTATGCATGGACAACAAGCTGCCGATCATCGTGTTCAATCTGCTCACCGAGGGGAATATCGCTCGTGCGGTACGCGGTGAGCCGATGGGAACCCTGGTCAGCTCTGGGGCATAACGGGCATAAGGCTAGTGAACAAGGAGCAGCCGTGATCGACGACACCCTCTTCGACGCCGAGGAGAAGATGGACAAGGCAGTGTCCGTGGCCAAGGAGGACCTCGCCACGGTGCGTACCGGTCGTGCCAGCCCGACGATGTTCTCCAAGATCGTCGTGGACTATTACGGCGCTGCCACCCCACTGATCCAACTGGCCAGTGTGACGGTGCCCGAGGCTCGGATGGCCGTGATCAAGCCTTATGATCCCAGCCAGCTCAAGATGATGGAGAAGGCGATCCGGGACTCCGACCTCGGTGTCAATCCCACCAACGACGGCCTGATCATCCGGGTGCTGATCCCCCAGCTGTCCCAGGAACGCCGCCGGGATCTGGTCAAGGTCGCACACACCAAGGGTGAAGACGCCAAGGTGGCCGTCCGTAACATCCGTCGTAGGGCTAAGGAACAGCTCACCCGTATCGGTCGCGAGGGTGCGGCCGGTGAGGACGACGTGACACGGGCAGAGAAGGAACTCGAGGTCATCACTCACCGGTACGTGGGACAGATCGACGAGCTCGTCAAGCACAAGGAATCCGAACTGCTTGAGGTCTGAGTGTCTGTCAGCGGGCTACCCGAGCACCCCACTCCCGTTGGGCACCCAGTGCTGCGGTCCCATGCCCGGTGGGCGGGTCGGAACCTGTGGGCTGCGATCGGCGTCGGTCTGCTGATGGGTGCCGCGGTCCTGGTTGCGCTGTTCACTGTGCGCCAGCTGTTCATCGGGATCGTGGCTACTGCGGTAGCGGTATCCAGCTGGGAGCTGGCCGCGGCATTGCGCCGGGCCGGTATCCGGGTAGCGCTTCCGCCGGTGCTCGTTGGTGGCCAAGCGATGGTGTGGCTGCCCTGGCCGTTCGGGCGGGACGGACTTCTCATCGCATTCGTGATAACTGTGTTGTGCTGTTTGCTGTGGCGATTCCCTAGAGGTGCGACAGGGTACGTTCGGGACGTCACTGCGTCGATTTTCAGTGTGGCCTACGTGCCCGGATTCGCCGCCTTCGCGACGCTGCTGGTGGTTCCGGTCGACGGGGCGGCACGGGCGCTGTGCCTGATGCTGGCTGGAGTGGCTTCAGACGTCGGGGGTTATGCAACGGGTGTGCTGGGCGGGCGCCACCTGATGGCGCCCTCGATCAGCCCGAAGAAATCCTGGGAGGGCTTCACCGGATCGCTGGTGGCCGGGATTTCTGCGGGTGGCCTGTCGGTGACTTACCTGCTGGGTGGCCAACTGTGGTATGGGGTGCTGTTCGGGGCGGCGATCGTGCTCACCGCTACGGGAGGAGATCTGGTCGAATCACTTATCAAGCGGGATCTCGGCGTCAAAGACATGGGTACCTTATTGCCCGGCCACGGTGGGTTGATGGACCGGATCGATTCACTGCTGCCGTCGGCGGTCGTATCCTGGGTGTTGTTGAGCCTGCTCGTCCCGATCGGCGGTTGAACCCGCAAACCTCCTACCACACCAATGGGCCGATCTTACAAATATCCAGCCTCATCGGCGATGCTGGTCGGCGGGGGTACAATCTGCTCGGTCGGGTCGATCAGCGCGAAGCTGGCCCCGAAAGGGTCGGCGACTCGCGCGATTCTGCCTAGCTCGGTGTCGTAGGGAAAGATGTCCACCCGGCCGCCGAGCTTCGAGGACCCGACTGACGGTGGCATCGGTGCCGGTCTGCGGGTCCACCGCGAAATGAAGCATCCAGTGCGCAGGGGTCTCGGGGGCCGCCCAATCCTTGTTCATCTGTAGTCTGCCCAGCATTGTCCGCCCACCACGTGACCAGGTGGTGTAGTCCACATCGCGGCCGTCACCGATCTGCTCCTGGCGGTAGCCGAACAGATTCGCAAAGAACTCGTCGGCCCGCTCGCCGTCCCAGGTGTTCAACTCGGCCCAGATCAGAGACCCTGGGTCAGCGGTGTGGAGCACCCGCGGCGGCTCAGGCTCCCAGAAGCCGATCACGCCGCCGGTCGGGTCCGCCCCGATGAGGAGCTTGCCCTTCTCGGGGATGTCCGCAGGCCCGTAGAGCAGCTGGCCGCCCCACTGGGTGAACACCTCGGACGTGTGCATGATGTTGGCGCTGGCGAGATACAGCGTCCAGGCCACTGATTGGCCTGCCTGTACCGGGACACCCGCCAGGCCGGCCACCGGCAGGCCGGCGCACAGCGCGGTGGTGTACTTACCGCCGTCTGGGTCCGGGGCGATCTCGTAGGTCCAGCCGAACAGTCCGGCATAGAAGTCACGACTGCCAGCCGGATCGGTGCTCGACACGTCTATCCAGCAGACCAACCCCGGGATGAACGATGTGTTCTCGATCACCCGGCGACACTATCCGATTCCGGCTGATTCCGACTGGTGGCACGCGGGCACAATGGGCTGGTGACCGACCAGGGCGTGCTGGCCAGCCCCAACATCTGGAACTGGCCAGAGGTTTACGAGCGGGAAAACGAGGCGATCGATGCCGACGGGGCGTTGTGGGCAGCGTTGGCCGACCGGGTCGACTGGCGTGCCGCTGACATCGTCGACGTCGGCTGCGGGGATGGGTTTCACCTGCCTCGATTCGCCATGCGGGCCGCCAGTGTGGTCGGCGTGGAGCCGCACCCCCCGTTGGTGATCCGCGCCCGGCGACGGGTTCGCGAGCTGGCCAACGTCGGGGTGCTCGCCGGTTGCGCCCAGCGACTGCCGCTGCCCGACTCCAGCGCCGATCTGGTGCATGCCCGCATCGCCTACTTCTTCGGCCCGGGCTGCGAACCCGGCTTGGCCGAGGTGCGGCGAGTGCTGCGACCCGGCGGGACTCTGGTCATCATCGACCTGGACGGCACCCACGCCCCTTACGGGCAATGGTTGTGCGCGGCGGCGCCTCGCTACCGGCCGGCCGCGGTCGAGGCCTTCTTCGCCGTTCAAGGTTTCGACTGCCGCCGGGTGGACACCGTCTGGCGCTTCCGAGATCGCGGGGACCTGGAGGATGCGCTGCGCATCGAATTCGCTCCCGAGGTGGCAGCGCGGGCGATCGCCCAGACCCGAGGGCTGACCATCCCGGTCCGCTACCGCCTGCACCTGCGCCGCGAGCCCACCGTGGGCCACTGGAGGTTGACATGACTGCGCTGCCCCTGGTGTTCGAGGCTCCGCGTCGAGGCATGCCGCCGCGCCATCTCGCCGACCTCGACTGCGACCAGCGTCGTGTAGTGGTGGTCGAGCTGGGCGAGCCGGCGTTTCGTGCCGATCAGCTGGCCCGGCACTACTTCACGCGGCTGAGCACCGATCCGGCCGCGATGACCGACCTACCCGCGGCACACCGGGACCGGCTCGTTGCGGCGCTGCTGCCTGAACTGGCCACCCCGGTGCGGCACATCGGTTGCGACAGCGGCACCACCCGTAAGACGCTGTGGCGTGCGGTGGACGGGGCTCTCACCGAAAGCGTGCTGATGCGATACCCGGACCGTGCCACGGTGTGTATCTCCAGCCAGGCCGGCTGCGGAATGGCCTGCCCGTTCTGCGCCACCGGGCAGGGTGGGCTGACCCGAAACCTGTCCACCGCGGAGATCGTCGACCAGGTACGCGCGGCTGCGGCCGCGATGCGCGACGGTGAGCTGGCCGGCGGGCCCGGCCGGTTGTCCAACGTCGTGTTCATGGGTATGGGCGAACCGCTGGCCAACTACCAGCGGGTGGTCGCCGCCGTCCGCCGGATCACCAATCCGGCTCCGGACGGGTTGGGCCTGTCCCAACGGTCGGTGACGGTGTCCACGGTGGGTCTGGCCCCGGCGATCCGACGGCTGGCCGCCGAAGGGCTACAGGTCACCCTCGCGGTGTCGCTGCATACCCCGGACGACGAGTTGAGGGACACCCTCGTCCCGGTGAACCGCCGGTGGAAGGTAGCCGAGGTGCTCGACGCCTCGCGGCATTACGCGGATACCACCGGGCGTCGGGTGTCCATCGAGTATGCGCTGATCCGAGACGTCAACGACCACCCGTGGCGGGCCGACCTGCTCGGCAGGTTACTGCGCGAACGGCTAGGCGCACTGGTGCACGTGAACCTCATCCCCTTGAACCCCACGCCGGGCAGCGAATGGGACGCCAGCCCGCTGCCCGCGCAGGAAGAGTTCGTGGCGCGGGTCCGCGCCACCGGAGTGGCCTGCACAGTCCGGGATACCCGTGGCCGCGAGATCGCCGCCGCCTGCGGCCAACTCGCGGCGTCTCACCCGCACCGCCGTGGCGCCGGATCCGCTACCGGCAGCGGGGAGCAGGCCGGGAAAGGACACTGACCCGTGCGGCTCCCCGTCATGCCACCTGTCGCGCCGATGTTGGCCAGGCTCGCCGCGACGATTCCGGCCGGCCAGCACTATGAGCCGAAGTGGGACGGCTTCAGGTCCATCGTCTTCCGCGACGGTGACGAGGTGGAGATCGGCAGCCGCAACGAGCGACCGATGACCCGCTACTTCCCCGAGGTCGTCGCTGCGGTCCTGGCGAACTTCCCGTCCCGCGCGGTGATCGATGGCGAGATTGTGATCGCCGATCAGGAACACAACACCCTCGACTTCGAAGCGCTGCAGCAGCGCATCCACCCCGCCGCCAGCCGGGTCACGCTGCTGTCCGGACAGACCCCGGCCAGCTTCGTCGCGTTCGACATACTCGCCCTCGGCGAAGACGACCTGACCCAGCAGCCGCTGGTCGAGCGACGCGCAGCATTGATGGACGCGCTTGCCGGCGGCGAAGCACCGGTGCATGTCACGCCGGCAACACAGGACCTCAACGTCGCCCGCCGGTGGTTCGATCAGTTCGAAGGTGCCGGGCTGGACGGGCTCATCGCAAAGCGGCTCGACCTGTGCTACCAGCCCGCCAAGCGGGTCATGACCAAGATCAAGCACGAGCGGACCGCCGACTGCGTCGTCGCGGGCTACCGGATGCACAAGTCCAGACCCGACGCCATCGGCTCGCTGCTGCTTGGGCTCTACGACGATCGGGGCATCCTCGTGGCGGTGGGCGTTGTCGGGGCGTTCCCGATGGCTCGGCGCCGAGAGCTGTTCACCGAGTTGCAGCCACTGGTCAGCACGTTCGATGACCATCCGTGGGCTTGGGCACGGCAGGAGGAAGGAGAGCGAACTCCGCGTAAATCCGAGACCAGCCGCTGGAACGCCGGCAGGGACTTCTCGTTCATCCCGCTGCGCCCTGAGCGTGTCGTCGAGGTCCGCTACGATTACCTGGAAGGTGTGCGGTTCCGCCACACCACGCAGTTCGTTCGCTGGCGTGACGACCGTGAGCCGTGCTCCTGCACCTACGAGCAGCTTCAACGCCCCGTCGGCTTCCACCTCGCAGACGTCCTGACGAGCGTGTGACGTACCGGGCTGGTGATTCGGCCTCCCGCTCGCGGGCAGGGGAGCTGCTCACATCTGTGAGAGCCGCCTGGTTTTGCGGGTCTTCAGGTGGCTGGAGATCAGCATCACCACGAGCAGCGTGCCGATGCCGACCAGGAAGAAGTCCTCGACGTGGCTGCGGTGGTTGCCGATGAGCATCGCGAACAGTGCGAGAGCGGTGACCCACCCCGCGAAAGGACCGGCCACGGGGAAGGTGCCGTGCCAGCCCCAGTCGGCCGACGGCTCCCTGTCCGGCTCCAGGTCGAACGGGTCCGTACCGTGGGTTGAGTGCTGGTCGGTCGCGGCCACGACAACATTCTCGCATACCGTTGCCGGGCTGGCGGGACCCCGCGTCGGTCCCGCCAGCCCGTCGACTCAGTAACGCTCGGCTGTTCTACGCCCGGCCACGAGCCGGTAGATCCCCAGCAGGATGAGCGATCCGATGATCGCGACGATCCAGGTCCGGAGGTTCCAGAACGATCCGAGCCCTATCCCGAAAAAGCGGCTGCCGAGAAACCCTCCTATTACGGCCCCGACGATGCCCAACAACATGGTGACGATGATTCCACCAGGATCATCACCCGGCATGATCAACTTGGCGATGGCGCCCGCGATCAGACCCAACACGATCCATCCGAGAAAACCCATTCCCCCGCTCCTTTCTCGTACCTGCGAGGTCCACTGTGCTCCGGTTCGGGCTCCCGTGCAGCATCATGACACCACTGTCGGGGACAATGACCTGGATGGACGTGTCGCATCGGTCACGATCGGTACTGCTGCTGGGCAGTACCGGGTCGATCGGCGTCCAGGCGCTGGACGTGATACACCGCAACCCGCAGCGTTTCCGCGTGGTCGGGCTGGCCGCCGGTGGGGCTGATCCGCAGGCTCTGGCGGCCCAGGTGCTGCAGACCGGCGCCCTTGCGGTCGCGGTCGCCCGCCCCCAGGCTGTGCAAGACCTGCAGCTGGCGCTGTTCGCGCAGGCGCAGCGGCGCGGGTACGACCGGGGCGAGTGCCGGATGCCACGAATCCTGGCCGGTCCCGACGCAGTGGCCGAGTTGGTCGCAACCCAGCCCGCAGACGTGATTCTCAACGGTGTGACCGGTTCCCGGGGCCTGGCGCCGACGATGGCCGCTCTGCGCAGCGGCGCCATGCTGGCCCTGGCCAACAAGGAGTCTCTGGTGGCCGGCGGCACCCTGGTCACCAACGCCGCCGCACCCGGCCAGATCGTGCCGGTGGACTCGGAGCACTCCGCACTCGCCCAGTGCCTGCGCGCCGGCACTACCGGCGAGGTTGCCCGCCTGGTCCTCACCGCTTCCGGGGGACCGTTCCGTGGGCGCCGCCGTGAGGAGCTGGACGGGGTCACCGCCCAGCAGGCTCTGGCGCACCCGACCTGGCGGATGGGGCCGGTCGTGACGGTGAACTCGGCCACCCTGATGAACAAGGGCCTGGAGCTGATCGAGACGCACTTGCTGTTCGGTGTGCCCTACGACCACATCGATGTGGTGGTGCACCCGCAGTCGGTGATTCATTCGATGGTCACTTTCACTGACGGCTCAACGATCGCCCAGGCCAGCCCGCCGGATATGCGACTGCCGATCGCGCTGGCGCTGGGCTGGCCGGACCGGGTCGCCGACGCTAGCCCGCCCTGCGACTTCGGCAGCCCGGCGACCTGGACCTTCGAGCCGGTGGACGTCGAGACGTTCCCGGCTGTCGAGCTGGCCAGGGCGGCGGGTGCCGCCGGTGGCTGCGTCCCTGCGGTGTTCAACGCGGCCAACGAGGAGGCAGTGGCTGCCTTCCTCGCGTGCCGCATCTCCTTCCGTAGGATCATCGACGCGGTGGCGGCCGTCCTGGGCGAGGCGCAGGGATGGCGGGCCGACCCGACTACGGTGGACGACGTGCTGGCCGCCGAGGACTGGGCCCGGAGCAGGGCCACGGAGCTGCTGGGCGGCCGACTCGCCCAGACCGGGAGGAGCGAAGCGTGACATTCGTGCTGGGTGTAGTGCTGTTTGCGGTGGGTATTGCGATCTCCATCGCATTGCACGAGGCCGGCCACATGTACAGCGCGAAGGCCTTCGGGATGAAGGTGCGCCGTTACTTCATCGGCTTCGGCCCCACCCTGTTCTCCTTCCGCAGGGGAGAGACCGAGTACGGCCTCAAGATGATCCCGGCCGGCGGTTTCTGCGATATCGCTGGGATGACCGCGTTGGAGGAGCTGTCAGACCCGGAGGATCGCAACCGGGCATTCTTCCGTTTTCCCACCTGGCAGCGGGTAGTGGTGCTGTCCGCTGGCTCGCTCACCCACTTCGCGGTGGGCATCGTGCTGATCTACGTGATGGCCGTCTCGACTGGTCTACCGAACCTCCATCGAGCGCCGAGCCCCGCGGTGGTGTCCGCGGTCAGCCAGTGCATCGCCGTGCGGGCCGACGCGTCGTGCCAGCCGGGCTCCCCGGCGCCGGCCAGGGCTGCCGGTCTGCGGCCAGGTGACCGGCTGCTGGCTGTGGCGGGGACCCCAGTGCATGACTTCGATGAGCTGGGCACGGCCATCCAGAATCACTCCGGCCCGACCGAGTTCCGGTTTGAGCGGGCCGGGCAGCAGCACACCGTGCTGATCGACGTCGTGCGCGTCCCGATCTCGGCGCTCGGTGGCCAGGGTGACAAGCTGGTCGGCGCGATCGGCGTGTCGCCGCAACGCCTAGACGCTGTGACGCACTATGGCCCGGTGGATGCGGTGGGTCAGACCGTCAGCTTCACCGGTACCATGTTCGTCAACACCTGGCAGGGGCTCCTGCAGTTCCCGCAGCGAATTCCATCGCTGTTCGATCGGATCGCCGGGGAGAACCGACCGGACTCCCCGGTCAGCGTGGTCGGGGCCAGCGTGCTCGGCGGCGATGCGGTGGGTTTCGGCGTGTGGTGGTTCTTCCTGTTCCTGCTCGCTGCGCTGAACCTTTTCGTCGGCGTGTTCAACCTGCTACCACTGCTTCCGCTAGACGGTGGGCATATCGCCGTGAACCTTTACGAAGGCGTCCGCAACGCAGTTCGTCGAGCCTTCGGTCGCCCCAACGGTCCACCGGTGGATTACACCCGCCTGATGCCGCTTACCTACGCTGTTGTGCTCGTAGTCATCGGGGTGAGCGTGCTGACCATCACCGCCGACATCATCAATCCGATTCGCCTGCCACGCTGAATTCTGTGATTCCCGTGATGCTGTGACGAGGCCCTTATGATGATTGGCATGCCGGTCATGCCGCCGCCGGTGCTCGCCGAACGCCGCAAGACCCGTCAACTACAGGTCGGCACGGCGGGCGTGGGCAGCGAGCACCCGGTGTCCGTGCAGTCGATGACCACCACGCTCACCGCTGATATCGACGCTACCCTGCAGCAGATCGCCGAGCTCACCGCGGCGGGCTGCGACATCGTGCGGGTGGCCGTCCCCAGCGCCGACGACGCCGAGGCGTTGCGGGCCATCGCGCGCAAGTCACGGATCCCGGTGATCGCCGATATCCATTTCCAGCCCAAGTACGTCTTCGCCGCCATCGATGCCGGTTGCGCCGCCGTGCGGGTCAATCCAGGCAATATCAAGAAGTTCGACGACCGGGTGGCCGAGATCGCCAAGGCGGCGAAGGACACCGGCACCCCGATCAGGATCGGGGTCAATGCCGGCTCACTGGACCCCAAGATCCTGGCCAAATACGGCAAGGCGACCCCGGAGGCACTGGTTGAGTCCGCGCTGTGGGAGGCGAGTCTGTTCGCTGAGCACGACTTCCACGACATCAAGCTCTCGGTGAAACACCACGACCCGGTGATCATGGTGCGCGCCTACCAGCAGCTCGCGGCACAGTGCGACTACCCGTTGCATCTCGGAGTCACTGAGGCGGGCCCGGTGTTTCAGGGCACGATCAAGTCGGCCACCGCGTTCGGGGCGCTACTCAGCCAGGGCATCGGAGACACCATCCGGGTCTCGCTGTCAGCACCGCCGGTCGAGGAGGTCAAGGTCGGGCTGCAGATCCTGGAGTCGCTGAACCTGCGGGCCCGCGGTCTGGAGATCGTGTCCTGTCCGTCCTGCGGGCGAGCCCAGGTCGATGTCTACAAGCTCGCCGACGAGGTGACCGCGGGACTGCAAGGCATGGACGTACCGTTGCGGGTTGCGGTGATGGGCTGTGTTGTCAACGGGCCCGGCGAGGCTCGCGAGGCTGACCTCGGGGTGGCATCGGGCAACGGCAAGGGCCAGATTTTCGTCCGCGGAAAGGTGATCAAGACGGTGCCCGAGGCGCAGATCGTCGAGACCCTCATCGAGGAGGCCTTCCGCTTGGCGGAGAGTTCTTCTGACGAAGGGCCCTTGAAGTAGCGCTTACCCGCTGTTCTGGCACGCTAGGTGGTGTGCTCAAGCACGCGGGCGCGCGCCTGCTGGATGATCGCGATGTCCGTCGCGTCCGGGTGGCGCTGGCCACTGACCCGGTGATGTCCTGCATGGTGGCCGCCCGGATCGAGAACGGCGGGCTGGATCCATGGCGGCTCGGCGGGGAACTCTGGGGTTATCCCGCGAGCCCGGACCGGGTGCCCCACGGTGGGCTGGACGGGCTGTGCTTCTCGGGCGCCAACCTCGTCCCGCTGTGTGGGAGTCGTTCAGCGATCCGGGCCTTCGCGGACCGGGCGGCTCGACAGGCCAGATCCTGTTCATCGATGGTAGGACCGGCCGATCAGGTGCTCGGGTTGTGGTCGCAGCTGTGCGAAAGCTGGGGACCGGCCCGCGAGGAGCGTTCGAATCAGCCTCTCATGGTGCTCTCCGAGCAGCCGCTGGTGCCAGTCGACCCCCTGGTGCGCCCGGTACGTCCCGATGAGCTGGACCGTTACCTCCCGGCAGCGGTGGCGATGTTCACCGAGGAGGTGGGGGTCGATCCTCGGCTGCTCGACGGGGGCGCCGGTTACCGGGCCCGGGTCGCGGAGTTGATCGCAGCGGGTAGGGCGTTCGCCCGCTTCGAAGCCGGCGAGGTCGTGTTCAAGGCGGAGGTCGGAGCTATGTCGTCCGCGGTGGGTCAGATCCAGGGTGTGTGGGTACACCCGGATCGGCGCGGCCAAGGTCTGGCAGCGGGGGCGACCGCGGCCGTGGTCGTCCGGCTACAGCGGATGGGCCGAGTCGCCAGCCTCTACGTCAACGCCTACAACCTGCCTGCCCGCGCGGCGTACCGCCGAGTCGGTTTCACCCAGGTGGGCTGCTTCGCCACGGTGCTGTTCTGAGCCGTCAAGGGGCATACTCGCGCCCGTGCGCCGACGACGTCTCCTGGTAGCCACCCTGATGGGGGTCCTCATGGCGGCCCTGCTCCCGGGGTGCAGCTTGTTCGGGGGCCCGCGTGACGTGGCGGCTGCGTTTCTGGACGCGGTGGGCCGGGGTGACAGTGCCGGCGCCGGGCGGCTCACCGACGACCCAGTGGCCGCCACTGAGCTGATCGGGCAGATCCGCGACGACCTGAAGCCGCAGCACGTGCAGCTCACCCTGGGTGAGATCCATTCCGGTGACAAGATCGCTTCAGCGTTTTTCTCCGCCGTCTGGGATCTGGGTAGAGGTCGGCAGTGGCGTTACCCGGGCTCTTTTGAGTTGATCCCCGCGGACACCGCCGAGGGCTGGTCGGTGCGGTGGAGTCCAGCAGTGCTGCACCCGCGGCTGGGCGCACAGCAGCGGGTGACGCTGCGCGAGGTGCCGGCTGAACCGGCCGCCGTGGTCGACCGGGCTGCAACGCCGTTACTCACCACACAGACCGTGGTCACCGTCGCGCTGGACCGCAGCAAGGTCTCGGACCTGCCCGGAGTGGCTGCTCAGCTGGCAGCCACCCTGGGGCAGTTCGACCCCACAATCACCCGGCAGTCGATCATCGCTGGAGCCAACGCTGCCCCGGCGGGGCAGCCCAGCGCGGTGGCGGTGCTTCGCGAGCAGGATTACCAATCGGTGCGGGATCGGATCTACACGCTACCCGGCGTGAGCTTCCCCACCCAGCAGCGACTCCTCGGACCGGACCGGGACTTCGCCTCTCAACTGGTGCCCGGCATCCGCAAAGCCGTCGAGGCACAGCTCGACAACGCCGCCGGGTGGCGCATCGATACGGTGACCGCAATGGGCAAGGAGGTCGACACCCTTGCCGCCCAGCAGCCACGGTCGGTGCCGACCCTGACCACCACGGTCGACCGCGCCGTGCAGGCCGCCGGAGAACACGCTGTCGAGGCGGTGTCCAACCCGGCGGTGATCGTGGCGATCCAGCCCTCCACCGGGGAAATCCTCGGGGTCGCGCAGAATAGAGCGGCCGACGAGCAGGGCGCGCTGGCGCTGGTGGGGCGCTACCCGCCGGGCTCCGCTTTCAAGATCGTCACGGCGGCGGCGGCGCTGCAGGCCAAGCAGGTAACAGTGGACTCGTCGGTGGCCTGCCCGGCGACCACCACCATCGGGGAGCGGGTTGTCCCCAACGACCACCTCTTCGACCTGGGCACAGTGCCGCTGCACACCGCGTTCGCTCGTTCCTGTAACACCACCTTCGCCACGCTGGCGGCTCGGCTGGGAGCCGGTGCGCTGACCGATGCAGCGGGCCAGATGGGCATCGGGATGGACTACGACATCCCCGGTATCACCACCGTCACCGGTCAGGTCCCCCCCTCGGAGTCGATGGTGCGGCGCGCGGAGAACGGGTTCGGGCAGGGACGGGTGCTCGCCAGCCCGTTCGGTATGGCGCTGGTGGCTGCGACGATCGCGGCTGGCGGGCGGCTACCCACCCCGGTTCTGATCAGGGGAATGCAGACCCACATGGCGCCCGGACCGGTGGCACCGATGCCTCGTGAGGTCGCCGATGCGGTGCGGACGATGATGCGGGAAGTGGTGACCCAGGGCACCGCGAAAACCTTGGCGGGGCAGGGGCAGCTGTACGGCAAGACCGGAACCGCGGAGGACAGTCCTGCAGAGGCGCACGGCTGGTTTGTCGGGTTCCGCGGTGACCTCGCATTCGCGACTCTCATCGTGGGCGCCGGCTCATCCGGCCCGGCCCTGGATGTCTCCGGGCGCTTCCTCGCCGCGCTTGGCCCCGTCTGACCGGCCTACTGCGACCGGTGGACCAGTGTGACCGGCATAGAGTGGGAGCCATGCCCGTGAGAACCCCATTGCGTCCCGGTCGGCTGACATCGATGCGTCCGGTTCCCCCGGAGATCCGGCGGCCGGAGTACGTCGGGAAAGCCGCGCCCACCCCGTGCGCTGAACCATGGACCCAACCGCCCGAGGTGATCGAGGCGATGCGGGTGGCGGGAAGGATCGCCGCGCAGGCACTCGCCGAGGGTGGTCGGGCCGTGGCTCCCGGCCTCACGACCGACGACGTCGACCGGGTGGTGCACGAGTTCCTGCTCGACCACGGCGCGTATCCCTCGACGCTGGGTTACAAGGGTTTTCCCAAATCGTGCTGCACCTCGCTGAACGAGGTGATCTGCCACGGCATCCCGGACTCGACCGTGATCGAGGACGGTGACATCGTCAACATCGACGTCACCGCCTTCATCGGTGGCGTGCACGGCGATACCAACGCCACCTTCCTCGCCGGTGACGTCTCCGAGGAGGATCGGCTGCTGGTCGAGCGCACCCACGAGGCGATGATGCGCGGGATCCGGTCGGTGCGGGCGGGCCGGCAGCTCAACGTGGTCGGCCGGGTCATCGAGGCCTACGCCAAGCGCTTCGGCTACGGCGTGGTCCGCGACTTCACCGGTCACGGCATCGGCCACTCCTTCCACGGCAAGCTGGTCGTGCTGCACTACGACGAGCCCGCCGTGGACACCGTCCTGGAGGAGGGCATGACCTTCACCATCGAGCCGATGATCACCCTGGGCTCGATCGACTACGACGTGTGGCGCGACGGGTGGACGGTGACCACCAAGGACAAGCAGCGCACCGCGCAGTTCGAGCACACCCTGGTCGTCACCGCAGATGGGGCGGAGATCTTGACCCTGCCGTAATCATGCGCGGAGCCTTGCTGGTCGCCGGTACCACCTCGGATGCGGGTAAGAGCGTGCTGGTGGCCGGGATCTGCCGGTGGCTGGCAAGTCGCGGGGTGTCGGTGGCGCCGTTCAAGGCGCAGAACATGTCCAACAACTCGGTCGTGACCCCCGACGGTGGCGAGATCGGCCGGGCCCAGGCGATGCAGGCCACGGCGTGTGGCATCGAGCCCGGGGTGCGGCTCAACCCAGTGTTGCTCAAACCGGGCAGCGACCGGAGTGCCCAGGTTGTGGTGCTCGGGCAGGTTGATGGCACGGTGTCTGCGGCGTCTTACCGGTGTCGTAAACCCGAGTTGCTCAACGTCGTTCTCGGCGCGTTGAGCGCGCTCAGGGCTGAGTACGAGGTGGTGATCTGTGAGGGCGCCGGCTCGCCCACCGAGATCAATCTGCGGTCCACCGACATCACGAACATGGGGTTGGCCCGAGCGGCTGAGCTGCCGGTGCTGGTGGTCGGGGACATCGACCGCGGGGGAGTGTTTGCGCATCTGTACGGCACGCTGGCCTTGCTGTCACCCGCCGATCAGGCGCTGGTGGCCGGTTTTGTGATCAATAAGTTCCGCGGCGATCCGGACCTGCTCGCCCCCGGCCTGAGGCAGCTCCAGGAGCTGACCGGCCGGCGCAGCTACGGCGTGCTGCCGTTTCACGACGGCTTGTGGCTCGACGCCGAGGACTCGCTGGCTTATGTGGCAGACGGCGTGGTCGGGCGGCCTGCTCCGCCGTGCGGCACCCAGTGGCTGCGGGTGGCCGCGGTGCGGCTGCCGCGGATCTCCAATGGCACCGACGTCGACGCCTTGGCCTGCGAGCCCGGGGTGGCCGTGCGTTATGTCACCGAGCCCTCCCGGTTGGCTGATGCCGACCTGGTGGTGTTGCCCGGCTCCAAGTCCACTGCCGCGGACCTGTCCTGGCTGCGCCGGACTGGGCTGGCCGCCGCGGTGGTGGAACACGCCGGCGCCGGACGCCCGGTGTTGGGTATCTGCGGCGGCTACCAGATGCTGGCCCGTCGCATCGTGGATGACGTCGAGTCGGGTGCCGGGGAGGTTGCCGGTCTGGGACTGCTCGACCTGGACGTGGTCTTCGACCAGCGTAAACACCTCGGCCGCCGGACCGGCACCGCGCTCGGTGAGCCGATCACCGGCTACGAGATCCACCACGGCCGGGTGGTGCACCGCGGCGATCCTCCGCTGGTGTCGGGTGCTGGGGCTGGTTCCGATGGCGAGGGCTCCGATCGCGGCCACGTGCTGGGCACCCACTGGCACGGATCGCTCGAGAACGACGCCTTCCGTCGCGCTGTGCTGCGTCGAGTGGCCTGCCTGGCTGGTCGGCTCGGTTTCCGACCGGCCCCCGACACCAGCTTCGCCGCAGTGCGAGCCGCCCAGCTGGACCTGCTCGGGGATTTAGTCTGCGCCCACCTGGACACCGATGCGCTGGTCGAGCTGATCGAGCATGGCCCCCCGCCCGGGCTGCCCTTCGTCGCGCCGGGTGTCGACGATCATGAGCAGCGCATCCCGCCCCTCGCGTGAACACTCTCGGGCTGGTCTGACCAGACTTGACCTAGCGATGTATGCTCGCGTTCCATGACTGTCGACTCGTAGGGATGCGAGGCTTCGATCGTGACGAAGCAGGTGAACGTCTACGAGGCCAAGGCTCAGTTCTCCAAGCTGCTGGCGCAGGTGGAGGCCGGAGACGAGATCGTCATCGCCCGCCACGGCAAGCCGGTCGCACGGCTGGTGCCGTTGCAGCGCACTGCGGTACCGCGGCAACTAGGTTCGCTGAGAGGGAAGATCTGGATGGCGCCGGACTTCGACGAACCGGATCAGGAACTGATCGATCTCATGGAGAATGGGCCGATCTTCCCCGAGGAGGCTGACCGGCGGTGAGGCTGCTGCTCGACAGCCAGGTAGTGCTCTGGTCATTGCACAGCCCGGAGCGGTTGCCTGCGGAGGCCGTCACCGCGATCACAGACCCGGTGAACTCCGTCGACGTCTCGGTGGCTTCGTTGTGGGAGCTCGCGATCAAGCAGTCGATCGGCAAGCTCACAGTGGACGCGGACCTGCGTGAGCACCTGGCACTGCAGTCCTTCTCCGAACTGCCGGTGCTCGGCGAGCACGTGCTGGCCGTGCGGGAACTGCCGCCACACCATCGGGATCCGTTCGACCGGCTACTCATTGCCCAGGCGAGGTGCGAGGGGCTCACGATCGTCACCGCTGACCGGGCATTCGCCGCCTACGATGTGCCGATCATGGCCGCCTGACTCACAGGTTCAGTGCTGTGACTGCGCGGTCCTGGGTCCAGGACGGTTCCGGCAACGTCGAGTGGGGCTCACTGGCGCGGCCTTCCGAGGTGCAGGTGACGCCCGCGCGCCCATGCTGACGCTGGTCACCCCAGCTACCCGGGGCCGCGCAACTGCCGCACCCGCAACCTGACCAACGTCATGGACCGTAGGCTCGGTACCGTGCGGATCTTGCTACTGTCCACCGCTGACACCGACCTGCTCGCCGCTCGGGCGTGCGGTGCCGACTACCGGCTCGCCAACCCGGCCCGGACCGAGCCCACGGAGCTGCCCGCCCTGCTCGACGGCGTGGACGTGGTGGTGCTGCGGTTGCTCGGCGGGCGGCGGGCTTGGGAGCCCGGGCTCGAAGCGCTGCTACGTGCCGGCCTGCCGACGGTGTGTCTGGGGGGTGAGATGACACCGGACGCGGAGCTGATGGCGGCCTCCACGGTTCCGGCGGGAGTCGCGGCGGAGGCGCTGCGCTACCTGGTCGCCGGCGGACCGGGCAACTTCGACCAGCTGGCCCGGTTCCTGTCCGACACGTTGCTGCTCACCGGGGAGGGCTTCGAGCCGCCGGCTCCTACCCCGGAATACGGCGTGCACGACGCGCGCGAACTGGTCCCGGGACGCCCGACCGTCGGCATCGTGTTCTACCGAGCCCATGCGCTGGCGGGAAACACCGGTTTCATCGACGTCCTGGCCGATGCGCTCCGTACTGCCGGCGCTAACGCGCTACCGGTGTTCTGCGGCTCGCTGCGCGGGTTGGGCAGCGAGCAAGCGCAGGGGCTGCGCGCGCTGCTGGGTCGTTGCGACGCGGTGGTGACCACGGTGCTCGCCGCGGGCGGCAGCGCTGGGGCCGAGGAGGGGTCCTGGGACGCGGGTGCGCTGGCCGCGTTGGACGTCCCCGTGGTTCAGGGTTTGTGCCTGACGGCGTCCCGGGCGAACTGGCAGGTCAGTGACGCGGCGTTGTCGCCGATGGACGCCGCTATGCAGGTGGCCATCCCGGAGTTCGACGGGCGGCTGGTGTCGGTGCCGTTCTCCTTCAAGGAGCCGGGCCCCGACGGGATCCCCGGGTATGTGGCCGACCCCGAGCGGGCCGCCCGGGTGGCGGGCACCGCTGTCGCGCTGGCCCGGCTGCGCCATGTGCCTGCAGCGGGGAAGCGGTTGGCGATCGTGCTGTCGGCCTACCCGACCAAGCATTCCCGGATCGGTAACGCCGTGGGGCTGGACACCCCCGCCTCGGCTGTGGTCCTGCTGCGTGCGCTCGCCGGGGCGGGTTACGACCTCGGCGGTCTGGACGTCGATGCTCTGGAGGGTGACGCGCTGATCCACCGGCTGATCGCCGCCGGTGGGTACGACGTGGAGTGGGTCACCGAGGAGCAGATGATGGGCGCGGCCATCCAGGTGCCCACTGCGGACTATGCCCAGTGGTTCGCGCAACTGCCCGCACCGTTGCGCGGGTCCGTCGGGGCGTCCTGGGGTGAGCCCCCGGGTCAGCTCTACGTGTCCGGGAACGCGATCTACGTCAGCTCGCTGCGGTTCGGCAATGTGGTGTTGCTCATCCAACCGCCACGCGGGTTCGGCGAGAACCCGGTGGCGATCTACCACGACCCCGAGCTGGCACCCTCGCACCAGTACCTGGCCGCTTACCGCTGGCTGGAGCACTCCTTCGGTGCGCACGCCGTGGTGCACCTGGGCAAGCACGGCAACCTGGAATGGCTGCCCGGCAAGGGGCTGGGGCTGGCCGCGCCAGACGCCCCGGACGCGGTGCTCGGCAACCTGCCGCTGGTGTACCCGTTCATCGTCAACGACCCTGGTGAGGGCACCCAGGCCAAGCGCAGGGCGCACGCCACGATCGTCGATCACCTGATCCCCCCGATGGCCCGGGCCGACACCTACGGCGATCTGGCCCGGCTCGAGCAGTTGCTCGACGAGTACGCCACGGTGGCGGCGTTGGACCCGGACAAGCTGCCCACGCTGCGCGGGCAGATCTGGACGTTGATCCAGAGCGCGCAGCTGCACCATGATCTGGGCGCCGACGCTCCTCCCGGCGACGACGACTTCGACGACTTCGTGCTGCACCTCGACGGGTACCTGTGCGAGATCAAGGACGTGCAGATCCGCGACGGGCTGCACGTGCTGGGCCGGGTCCCCACCGGGGAGGAGTTGATCAACGACGTGCTCGCGGTGCTGCGCGCCCGCCAGGTGTTCGGCTCGGGGGACCCGCTTCCGGGGCTGCGCGCGGCGATCGCCGAGTGGATCGGGCTCGATGAGCAGGTGCTGCTCGGCGCGCCGGGCGCGTTCGTCACGGCGCCGGCCATGTTGTTCTGGGAGACCGGCGACCCCGATCCGTCCCCAGCGCTCGTGGACGGCAAGCCTGCGATCCGGGCCAGTGACGTCATCGATCGGCTGGAGGCGATAGCGGCCAGGCTACTGCGTTTCCTCGCGGAGCCGGGTTTGGGCCGGCCTGCTTGGTCGGCCGACCTCGCCCACGATGCGGTGGTCGAATGCCTCGGTGATGTGTTCGGCGACACCGCCGGTGACAGTGAACGCGTGGAGGCCGTGCTGCGGTTCGGCTGCACCGAGTTGGTGCCCCGGTTGGCCGGCACTCCCGCCGAGATCACCAACGTGCTGCGTGCCCTGGACGGCCGGTTCGTCGAACCCGGACCGTCCGGTTCGCCGACCCGCGGCCTGGTCTCGGTGCTTCCCACCGGACGCAACTTCTACTCCGTGGACCCCAAAGCCATCCCCTCCCGCAATGCCTTCGAGGTCGGCGCCGCGCTGGCTGACTCGCTGCTCGCCCGGCACCGCGCTGACACCGGCCGCTGGCCCGCCTCGGTGGGTCTCACCGTCTGGGGCACCAGCGCCATGCGCACGCAGGGCGACGACATCGCCGAAGTGCTGGCGCTCCTGGGTGTCCGCCCGACCTGGGACGATGCATCCCGCCGGGTCACCGGCCTCGAGGTGGTCGAGCTCGCCGAGCTGCGCCGGCCCCGAATCGACGTCGTCCTGCGCATCTCCGGCTTCTTCCGAGACGCCTTTCCCCACGTGATCGCACTGATCGACGATGCGATCGAGACCGTCACGCGGCTGGACGAGCCGGCCGAGGACAACTACGTCGCCGCGCACTACCGGGCTGATCTCGCGACGCACCGCGACGACCGGCGGGCCCGAACCAGGATCTTCGGATCCAAGCCCGGCGCGTACGGAGCCGGGCTGCTACCGCTGATCGACAGCCGGCAGTGGCGCACCGACGCCGACCTCGCCGAGGTCTACGCCACCTGGGGTGGCTACGCCTACGGGCGGGGGCTCGACGGCACCGCGGCGCGGGACGACATGGAGCACGCCTTCCGGCGCATCACGGTGGCCGCCAAGAACGTCGACACCCGCGAGCACGACATCGCCGACTCCGACGACTACTTCCAGTACCACGGCGGGATGGTCGCGATGGTGCGCTCGTTGACCGGCAGCAACCCGGAGGCCTACGTCGGTGACTCCGCGGTGCCACACGCCGTCAAGACCCGGTCGCTGGCCGAGGAGACCCGCCGGGTGTTCCGCTCCCGGGTGGTCAACCCCCGGTGGATCGCTGCCATGCAACGGCACGGCTACAAAGGTGCCTTCGAACTGGCGGCCACCGTCGACTACCTGTTCGGCTTCGACGCCACCGCGGGCGTGGTCGAGGACTGGATGTATCACCAGCTCGCCGACTCCTACATCTTCGATCCCGGCGTGCAGCAGTTCCTGCGCAAGTCCAACCCGTGGGCGCTGCGGGGGATGACTGAACGGCTGCTTGAGGCCGCTGACCGAGGGCTGTGGGCCCAGCCTGATCCGGCCGACCTCGACGCGCTGCGAACAGTGTACCTAGCCCTCGAAGGGGACCTGGAGGGCTGACGCGCCGTCAGCGCCCGTTGGCGCTGAAGCGCATGAAACCGACCGGCTCCGTCCACCGGCCACCCCATTTCCACCCCGCCGCCTCGAACGCGACCACCGCCGGCCCGCCGTCCAGGGCCATGCCCGGCCGCACCCAGTCCCGGTTGAGGTAGGCCGAGGCCAACTCAGGGACCACCAGGTCACCCTTGACGTAAGGGTTGTTGAACGGGTTGAGGTCGATGGCCAACCCATAGGCCTGCGCCGACCACTGGGTCTGCCCACGGGTCTGGCGGCAGAGGAAGGCCTCGGTGTTGTTGCCGTCCCCGGTCGGAGGCAGTTTCAGCTCGGCTTCCGGGGTGATCCTCATCTCCTCGAGAGGAAAACCGGCCGCGAACAACCGCTTGAAGACCCCCACCACGGTTTGCGCGACATCAGCATTCACCAGCATCTCGCCGGTATGTGCGTGGGCGTCGAAGCCGCGGAAGGACATGGTGAGGTAGCGCAGCTGGTCGGGCTTCACCGGACAGCTCGGTTTCCAGCTGCTGCGGGCCAGTACCTGCGGAGACACCGGGCTGATGGTCGACTGGAACGACACCGACGTGGGCGGGGGCAACCGATCCACGGTGGACAGCCGCCGGTTCATCAGCGCTGGAGGGGTGGACCGCACCACGCCGAACCCGTCCGGACGCCGTGGCAGGGGCATGGCTCCCACCACCCAGGCAAGCACCGGGCGGGGCACCGCAGAAGTGATCACCGGCTGGCTGGCAGGGGGTCCGAGCGAGGCCCGCGAGGCTGATGCGGGAGTGCGCTGCCCGGTGGAGGCCTGCTGGAAAAGCATGCCACAGGCCGCTAGCAAGGCACCCGTGAGGAGCCAGATCAGGTGCCACCTCAGGGTGAGCCGCCAGGGCCGATGCTGCGCCACCCCGCCACGATGTCAGACCTTCTGGTAGGCAGGAGCGGTGGACCACACCGTGTTACATCGCAGGTTAGCCGCAGACTTGTCGACTGCCATGATTTACGCCCTGCTGCGTCTGCGGGTCGAGGTGTTCGTGGTTGAGCAGGCTTGCCCGTATCAGGAGCTTGATGGTCATGACCTGGACCGGATGACCCGGCACTACTGGCTAGCGCCTGAGCGTGTCATCGAACAACCGCAGGCCACCCTGCGGTTACTCGAGCCCACTGATGGTCAGTTCCGGATCAGCCGGGTTTGTGCCGCCCGGCAGGCCCGGTGCCGAGGTGGGGTGCGGCGGCTGCTCGAGGCGGCGCTGGCTGAGGTGGGGGATGCCCCCTGCGTGCTCGACGCGCAGCGTGACTGCGTCGAGCTCTTCGGCGCTTTCGGCTTCGTGATCGGCGGAGCGGAGTTCACCGAAGGCGGCATCCCGCATGTGCCGATGCAACGCGGCGCATCGGCACGGATCCGTTGACCGTGAGTGCTGCCCGCTACCCGTTCTCCGCGATCGTCGGGCACGAGGATCTCCGGCTGGCGTTGTTGCTGAACGCGGTGCATCCAGGGATCGGTGGCGTGCTGGTCCGCGGCGAGAAGGGCACCGCGAAATCCACCGTGGTCCGCGCGCTGGCCGCGCTGCTACCCGCCGTGACCGCGGTACCGGGATGCCGGTTCGGTTGCGACCCGGCGGCTCCGGATCCGACCTGCCCGGACGGCCCGCACGCCGCTGTAGCCGGACAACTCCTCCGCCCTGCCCGGCTGGTCGAGCTGCCAGTCGGCGCCACCGAAGACCGCCTGATGGGTTCGCTGGACCTGCAGCGTGCGCTCACCGAGGGAGTCTCAGCCTACCAGCCGGGACTGCTTGCTGCGGCACACCGCGGCGTGCTGTACGTCGACGAGGTCAACCTGCTGCCGGACCATCTCGTCGACGTGCTCCTCGACGCCGCCGCGATGGGCCGCGCGCACGTGGAGCGCGATGGTGTGTCGGTCTCGCATGCCGCCTCGTTCCTGCTCGTGGGCACGATGAACCCGGAGGAGGGTGAGCTGCGCCCGCAGCTGCTGGACCGCTTCGGGCTCACCGTCGAGGTGGCGGCCTCCCGTGATGTCGAGACGCGGGCCGAGGTGGTGCGCCGCCGGCTGCGCTACGAGGCGGACCCGGCCGGTTTCGCGGTGGACTGGCGAGCCCAGGACGTCGCTCTCGCCGAGCGGATCATGGTGGCCCGATGCGCATTGCCTGCGGTGGCGCTTCCAGATGGCGAGCTGCGCCGGATCGCTGCGGTGTGTGCCACATTCGAGGTGGACGGGATGCGCGCCGATCTCGTGCTGGCCCGCACCGCTTTGGCGCATGCGGCCTGGCGGGGTGGCGTTGCGGTAGAGGAGGACGACGTCCGGGTAGCGGCGGCGCTGGCGTTGCCCCACCGCCGCCGCCGAGATCCGTTCGACCAGCCCGGCGTGGACGCCGAGCAGCTAGAAGACGCGCTGCGCGCCGCGGGCAACCACCCCCCGACCACCCCCCCCGACGACCCCGGAAGCGGCGGTGCCGGTCCTGACATGGAGACGTATCGGGGCAATTCAACGGCTGATTGCCCCGATACGTCTCCATGCCAGGCTGATAGCTCCGCCGCACCGGCGTCGCCGTTTCGGGCTCGGTTGCTGGCGTTGCCCGGGATCGGGGTCGGGGTACCTGGGCGACGGTCCAGGGCCACGACCAGTATCGGGCGGGCGATCCGGGCGTCGATCGCCGATGGCAGCAGGCTGCACCTGCTGGGCACACTGGCCGCCGCCGCCCCTCATCAGCGCGAGCGCGGACGCCAGGGCCCGGGACTGGTGGTGCACCGCGCCGACGTTCGGCGGGCGGTGCGCGAGGGGCGGGAGTCCAACTTGGTGCTCTTCGCCGTCGACGCGTCCGGCTCGATGGCAGCCCGGGCCCGGATGTCCGCGGTGAGCGGGGCAGTGCTGTCGCTGCTGTTGGACGCCTACCAGCGCCGCGACAAGGTAGGCCTGGTCAGTTTCCGGGGAGCTGAGGCACAGGTGGTGTTGCCACCGACGTCGGCGGTGGAGGCCGCCGCCGCCCGGTTGCGCGCGTTGCGCACCGGAGGCCGCACCCCGCTGGCCGCGGGTTTGCTGCGTTCGGCTCGGGTGCTGGCCGCCGAGCGGTTGCGCGATCCCACCCGCCGGGCGTTGCTGGTGGTGCTCACCGACGGCCGGGCCACCCACGGTGGGATGGACGCCGCGCTGGCCGCGGCCGGCCTGCTGCGTCGCGACGGTGTGGCGTCGATCGTGGTGGACTGCGAGTCCGGGCCGGTCCGGCTGGGTCTGTCCGCGCGGCTCGCTACCGCGATGGGCGGCGGGTGCGTGCGGTTGGAGGAGCTGTCCGCCGATGCGGTGGCCGGGGTGGTCCGTGCGGCCAGGGGAGCTGCTTAGCCAGGGAAAGGTCCAGCGTGAGGAGGTCATCGTGCCGCAAGGCGTACCGGTCAGGGTGCCCGACGACGGGCTGTCCACCCGGCAGCGGCGCAACCGGCCGCTGCTGATCGTTCACACCGGAGCGATGAAGGGGAAGTCCACGGCCGCCTTCGGCTTGGCGTTGCGAGGGTGGAGCGCGGGCTGGTCGATCGGGGTGTTCCAATTCGTCAAGTCGGCGAAGTGGAAAGTGGGGGAGGAGTCCGCGTTCCGGGCATTGCATGAGGTGCACCAGCGGACTGGCCAGGGTGGGCCGGTCGAGTGGCACAAGATGGGCGAGGGCTGGTCCTGGGCACGCAAGCAGGGCAGCGCCGACGACCACGCCGCCGCTGCGGCACAGGGCTGGGTGGAGATCGCCCGCCGGCTGGCCGGGCAGGTCCACGACCTGTACATCCTCGACGAGTTCAGCTACCCGCTGCACTGGGGTTGGGTGGACACCGACGAGGTGCTGGTCACGCTGGCCGACCGGCCCGGCCGGCAGCACGTCGTGATCACCGGTCGCAACGTGCCGCCGGCCCTGGTCGACGCGGCCGACCTGGTAGTCGAGATGACCAAGGTCAAACACCCGATGGACGCCGGGCAGAAGGGCCAGCGGGGCATTGAGTGGTGAGATCGTGAGTGGGAAACAGTGTCATGACACTGTTTCCCACTCACGAGTGGTTGTGGCCGCGCCCGCCTCGGGCGCTGGCAAGACCACCGTGGCCACCGGGTTGATGGCCGCGCTGCGGCGGCGGGGTATCACGGTGGCCGGGTTCAAGGTCGGTCCGGATTACATCGATCCGGGCTACCACGCGCTGGCCACCGGGCGACCCGGCCGCAACCTCGATCCGGTGCTGATCGGCGAGCAGCGCATCGCGCCACTGGTCGCATACGGCGCGGCTGGGACGCAGCTCGCGGTCGTAGAGGGCGTGATGGGTCTGTTCGACGGCCGTACCGGGACAGCAGGCCACGGCTCGACAGCCCACGTCGCGACCCTTCTGGGGGCCCCGGTGCTGCTGGTCGTCGATGTGCGCGGCCAGGGTCGCAGCCTCGCCGCCCTGCTGCATGGGTTCCGGTCCTACGACCCAGGGATCCGGATCGCCGGGGTCGTGCTCAACCGGGTCGGCTCAGCGCGTCACGAGCAGATCTGCCGGCAGGCCTGCGTCGAGGTCGGCCTGCCGGTGCTCGGTGCGCTGCGTCGAGATGACGCGCTGGCGGTGCCGTCACGGCACCTGGGTCTGGTCACCGCCGCCGAGCATGCCGCCGCGGCGGGCGTGGTAGCTCGCTGGGCCGACGCGGTGGCGGCTCAGGTCGACCTGGGCGCGGTGATAGCGCTCGCCGCGTCAGCGGCGGCGGTGGCCCGGTGGGAACCGGTTGCTGAGGTCGTCGCGGTGGTAGGAGGGGAGCCCGTGGTCGCGGTGGCCGCTGGGCCGGCGTTCACCTTCGGCTATCCCGAGTATGTCGAGCTGCTTGCCGCGGCCGGGGCCGAGGTCGCGCCCTTCGACCCGCTACGCGACGAGTCGCTGCCGCCGGGTACGGCTGGCCTGGTGCTGCCCGGCGGGTTCCCGGAATGCCACGCCGAGATGCTGTCGGCCAACACGGCGCTGCGCGCTGAGGTCGCCACCCTGGCTCGTCGCGGGGCCCCGGTGCACGCCGAGTGCGGTGGGTTGCTGTACCTGTGCCGCTCGGTGGACGGCGCGCCGATGTGCGGGGTACTCGACGCCGAGACGACCATGACCGGGCGCCTGGTGCTGGGCTACCGAGACGCGGTGGCGTTGCGCGGATCGGTGCTGCACCCGGCGGGTCAGCGGGTCAGCGGTCACGAGTTCCACCGCACCACCGTCACGCCTCGCGCGGGTCAACCCGCGTGGGCCTGGGCAGGTGCCCAACCCGAGGGATTCGTTCAGGGCGGCGTGCATGCGTCATTCCTGCATACTCACCCTGTTGCGCATCCAGCAGCGGTGGGACGCTTCGTGGCGAGCTGCGTGAAGGGTGGGTCCTCAGAGTGGAGCTGGTCGGGATCGGGGTGGGTCCGGGGGACCCGGATCTGTTGACCGTTGCCGCGGTGCGCGAACTGTCCGGCGCTGAGCGGGTGTTCGTGCCGGTGATGGCTCCCGAGGTGGTGGGACGGGCCGAGGCTGTGGTGCGGGCACATCTGACCCACGACCGGCTGGAGCGGCTGGTGTTCGCGCTCAACGACGACGTCGCCGGTTCGCAGCGGCATCGCCACGGCTGTTGGGATGCGGCCGCCGCACGGGTGGTGTCGTACCTGCGCGAGTATGGCGGCAGCGCGGCCTTCGCCACCCTCGGTGACCCGTCGGTGTACTCCACCTTCGGCTACTTGGCTGAGACCGTGCGCGAACTGCTCCCGATGGTCCGGATCCGCACCATCCCGGGCATCACCGCGATGCAGGCCGCCGCCAGTGCAGCGGGGGTGACCCTGGCTGAAGGGACCGAATCGCTCACCCTGCTCTCGCTGTCGCGCGACCTCGGCGCACTGGACGACGTGCTCGCTTCACGGCGGAACAACACGGTGGTCGCCTACAAGGGTGGCCGTCGGTTGGCGCAGCTGCGCGAGCGGATCGCCGCCGCCGGTGCGCTGGACCGCGCCTGGTGCGCGGAGCACCTCGGCACCCCCGACCAGCGGATCACTCCGCTCGCACAGACCGACGCGGCGGCCTACCTGTCGACGGTGGTGGTCCTGCCGGCGCGCCACGGCCGGGGAGCCCAGTTGTGACCAGTGGCCCACCGCTGCGGGAACCGGACCTGCCGCGAACGGCGACGATGCGGCCGCATGCGCTGCGTACCGGGTTCAGCACCGGTGCCTGCTCGGCGGCCGCGGCCAAGGCTGCGGTGACAGCGCTGAGTGGCACTGAATCGTCCACGGTGACCATCCTGTTTCCTTCTGGCGATCGGCACACCTTCCCCGTCTACTCGCTGCGTCATGACGGGTGCACCGCCACCGCGGTGGTGGTCAAGGACGCAGGTGACGATCCTGACGTCACGCATGGTGCGCACCTGACGGCGACCGTGGCCTGGCGTGGTGACGGCGAGGTCGTGCTGCACGCTGGAGAAGGAGTGGGAGTGGTCACCCGTGCGGGGCTGGGGTTGCCGGTGGGGCAGCCGGCGATCAACCCGGTGCCCCGGCAGATGATCACTGATGCGGTCGTTGAGGCATCGGGTGGGCGAGGTGTCGACGTGACGATCAGCGTGCCCGGCGGTGCGCGGATGGCCCGTAAGACCACCAATCGCCGGCTGGGCATCGAAGGTGGGATCTCCATCCTGGGCACCACCGGGATCGTCCGCCCGTTCTCGACCGCCTCCTGGCGGGCTTCGGTCGAGCAGGCGGTGGCGGTGATGGCTGCCCAGGATGTGTCGACGCTGGTATTGGCTACCGGCGGGCGCACCGAGCGGGCCGCGATGCGGCTACTGCCACGCCTGCCGCCGGTGGCGTTCGTGGAGGTCGGTGACTTCACCGGAGCGGCGCTGCGCCGCGCTGTGGAGCACCGCCTGACCGAGGTGGTGTTCGTCGGCATGATCGGCAAACTGACCAAGCTGGCTTCCGGGATCCTGATGACCCACTACACCCGGTCCAAGGTGGATACCGGCCTGCTCGCGGGGATCACCGCCGCGCACGGGGGCGACCCGGACGCCATCGCGGAGATCCGCGACGCCCCGACCGCCCGGCGTGCGTATGAGATCTGGGAGGCCAGTGGGTTGCTGCGAGCCTGCGGGGACGACGTCTGCACCAGGGTGGCCGACACCCTGCGCCGGTTCAGCGCCGAGGTGGGGTGCCCGCTGGACGCGAAAGCGGCGATGGTCGACTTCTCCGGGCAGCAGGTGGTCGCCGCCACTGAGCCGGACTGGGTTGAATGAAAGCGGTGCGATGAGCCTCACGGTGGTCGGTCTGGATGGTGTTGCGCTGCCACCCGGCGCGGCCGAAGCGCTGGCGGGTGCGCAGATCGTGGTCGGCTCGCCGCACCAGCTCGCCGCCGTGCCGGTGCCCGCAGCTGCCGCCGTGCTCGGTCCCGCAGAGCTCGACGGGCTGGCGGACACGTCGCCCGCGGTGGTGCTGGCCAGCGGCGATCCGGGGTTCTTCGGCATCGTGCGGGCGCTGCGCAAGCGCGGTCTGCGACCTGTGGTGCTGCCGGCGCGGTCCAGTGTGGCCCGGGCGTTCGCGTTGCTGGGCCGGTCCTGGGATGACGTCGCCGTGGTGTCGGCCCACGGTAGGTCCCTGCGCACTGCGCTCAACGTCTGCCGTGCTCATCCCGCGGTCGCCGTGTTCACGGCGCCCGGCGCTGGGGCCGTCGAGATCGCTGCCGGGTTGGCTGGTTGGCACCGCGCAGTGCTGGTCGCTGAGGACCTCGGTGGTCCGGGCGAACGGGTGCGATGCTTCGTTGGCGGGCCGGTCCGCGATCCGCATGTGGTGCTGTGCCTCGCCGATCGAGACGCGGTGCCCGCTCGGGGCTGGATCGCCGGCGGCGAACCGGTGCCGCCTGCGACCGGCTGGGCGCTGGACGAAGCCCAGTTCTCGCACCGCGGCGGGATGATCACCAAGTCGGAGGTCAGGGCGCTGGCCTTGGCGCGGTTGGCCCCCGGGCCGGGTCGGTTGGTGTGGGATCTGGGAGCCGGCTCGGGCTCGGTCGGGGTGGAATGCGCGCGGCTCGGGGCCGCCGTGGTCGCCGTCGAGCGGGATCCCGCGCAGTGCGCCCGGTTGGTGGCCAACGCGAACGCCCACCAGGTGGACGTCCGGGTGATCGAGGGGGAGGCGCCGGCCGCGCTGGGAGGGCTGCCCGAACCAGACGCGGTGTTCGTCGGCGGGGGAGGGCCGGAGGTGGTGCGGGCCGCGGCGAAGGCGGCGGCCCGCGTCGTGACCGCGCTGGCCGCGCTGGACCGCCTTGCGCCGTGCCGCGCGGCACTGCGGGAGGCGGGCCACCAGGTCGACGGGGTCCAGCTGTCGGCGTCCCGGTTCGCGGAGTTGCCCGACGGCTCGGTGCGGCTGGCCGCGACCAACCCGGTGCTACTGCTGTGGGGGCAGCGACGGTGAGCGTGACCGTCGGCCTCGGGTCGTCCCGCGGGGTGCGCGCGGCGGCGGTGTGGTCGGCGCTTCGGTCGGCCGTGGTCGACCTCAATGAGATCATCGCGTTCGGCACCATCGACCGCCGCCGTGACGAGCCGGGGCTGCTTGCCGTGATCGGGGAACACGGTGCGCCGCTGCGCTGCTACCCGGCGGCTGAGCTCGACGTGGTGGACGTGCCACATCCCAGCGAAGGGGTTCGTGGCCACGTCGGTACCCGCAGCGTCGCCGAGGCCGCCGCGCTGCTCGCGGCCCGCGACCTCGGCGGGGGATCGCTGATCGTGCCCAAGCTGCGCGGCGAGCACGTCACCGTCGCGGTCGCCGCGCTGGCCCCACGACCGCGTCCCCCGTCGAGTCCACTGTCGATCAGCTCGGCATGCACCGCCTGCGGGGCGTGCCTGCGCACCTGCCCGGAGCACGCGCTGCGCCCCGCGCCCCAGCGCCCGACGGTCATCGCGGCGCGCTGCACTTCCTGTGGCGAGTGCGTGGAGGTCTGCCCGACCGACGCGATCACCCTGCGGGATGAGAGGTGATCCACCTGACCTGGAGATGTCCGTCGGTGATGGGATGTGCATCCACCCGAGTTAGCCGATTCGGGGATGTCAGGCGCCCAGCGGGCTGAAGCCGGCGGGGAGCTCCAGCCGGTGCGCGCTCATGAATCCGGTGTCGGCGAGCAACTGCCGGGTGGGTCCGTCGGCGACGATCTGCCCGTGGTCGATCACCAGCGCGCGCGGGCACAGCTCCAGAGCGTAGGGCAGATCGTGGGTGACCAGCAGCGTCGTCATCCCCAGCCGCTTGATCAGATCGGCGAACTCCCGCCGTGCCGCCGGGTCGAGGTTGGCGGTGGGTTCGTCGAGGACCAACACCTGAGGATGCATGGCCAGCACGGTGGCCACCGCGGCGCGCCGCCGCTCACCCAGGGACAGCCGGTGCGGTGGGCGGTCGGCGGCATCGACCAGGCTGACGTAGGACAGCGCCTCGGTGACCCGGGCCTTCAAGGCAGCGCCGGACAACCCCAGATGGGCCGGCCCGAACGCCACGTCGCGTCCTACGGTGGGGGAAAACAGTTGATCATCGGGATCCTGGAAGACCACTCCGACCCGTCGGCGGATCTCCATCAGCGTGCGTCGCCCGACCTGTATACCGCCGATGAGCACCGACCCAGCCGAAGGCGTGAGCACCCCGTTGAGCTGCAGCACCAGCGACGTTTTGCCGGCGCCGTTCGGGCCGAGCAGAGCGACCCGCTCACCGGGTTCAACCCGCATCGAGACCCCGGACAACGCCTCCCGACCATCCGGATAGACGAAATCGAGATCCCGCACCTCGATTGCGGCGATACCGTCAGCTGATGGAGAGACGGTGAAGCGACCGCGACGGATCTGCGGTGCCGGGGTGGGCGCGCGAGTGGCGCGCCGGGCCCGCCGCGAACCAACGGCGGGACCACCCCCGTGCGGGGTCAACGAGATCGGCGTGCCCACCTTGGACTCATACCCGGGTAGCTGCACCCGGTAGGCGCACAGGTCGCAGTTCATCCGCGCGTCGCCGGCCCGTGCCTCCCGGTAGCGCTCCAGCACCAGTCGCGCTAGCCGCGGGTCGGGTCCCAGGTGGGCGGCACCGCGGACCTCGACCTCGGGATGGGCCTGCGCCCAAGTCGCAGCCTCGGTGTAGATCCGGTTCAGCAGCACCCCGGGGAACAGGAAGAACGGGGCCACCACAGCGGTCCCGGTGCCGAGTAAGCGCAGCCGCTCCAGTGCCTCGGAGACCGATGGGGTGGCGACGGAGACGAACCCAGGCTCGACAGTACCCAGCCCGCGCCCATCGGCGAGCAACCGGCTGACCTTCCACAGGTCCGCGCAGGCGTCCGGGTCGCTGGATCCTCGCCCGATCAGCGCCACCCCCAGTTTCTCCGGGTCGGCGTCACCGGCCGCGTCCCGGATCCGGTCGGTGGTGACCTCCAGGACGAGCGGCTCGATGCCCAGGTCGCGGGCCAGGCAGAAGTGCACCCCCGGGTGCCTGGCCCGGGCCCGAGCCAGCGCCGCCGGACCGTCGTTCTTCAGGTGCCCGGCGGCCAGCAGCACCAGCGGCACGCTGACGATCTCGGTGGTGCCGCGGGCGACCAGGTCATCGATGGCCTCATCGACGGTCGGCGACGCCAGCTCGATGAAACCGAACCCGGTCGGCAGATCACCTGCGGTGGCGCGGATCGCGGCGGCCAATGCCCAGAACTCGTCCACGCCGTCGGCGTCCCGGCTGCCGTGCCCGACCACCAGCATCGCGCACGTCATGCCAGCACTGTCCCGATCGCAGCCAGCACCGGCACAGCCAGCGCGCCGACCCACGCCAGCCGGGACGCCGCCGCTCCGGTCAGCGCGGTCGGCAGGGCACCGGTGTAGCCACGGGAGGCCATCGCGAGGTACACCCGCTCGCCGCGCTCGAAGGAGCGGACGACCAGCGCACCCAGCCCGGTCGTCACGTCGCGGACCTGCCACAGCCAGCGCGGGTTCCCGCCCCGGCAGGCCGTCGCGGTACGCATCCTGGCCAGCTCGGTCGCCAGCACGTCGAGGTAGCGCACCATGAACGCCGCGACTGTGGTGAACACCCGCGGCACCCGCAGCCGCTCCAACCCGGTGATGATCTCCGGCAGTGGTGTGGTCGCCGTCAGGACCCCGGTGGCGAGCAGCCCGAACGCCGCCTTGAGCGTGATCGTCGCCGCGGCGTGCAGCCCAGGCACCGACAGGCCGACCCCGAGCACGGTCAGTTGCGGCGGGCCGCCGAGAACCGGCAGCGCCAGCACGAACAGCACAAACGGCACCTCCACCAGCAGCCGGCGGGCCAGGGCCAGTGGCGGCAGCTGAGCTAGTGCGGCGACCGCGCCGATCAGCAGCAGATACCACAGATAGGGCTGGTAGGCACCGGCCGGGGTACTCGCGACAGCAAGCACGAACAGCGCGGTGGCAGCCACTTTGCATTGGGGGGCCATCCGGTGCACCGGGGTGTCGGCAGATACCGGCAACGGTTGGTGCGTGGCACTCATGACGGCACGCCTGCGCCGTCGATACCGATCAGGGGGGAATCACAGCGGTCAGGGATGCGCACTGCTCACCTCGCCCGCGGTGACGTTCAGCCGCGCCACCTCGCCGATCACCACGGTCAGCGGTGCGGGCAGCCGCGCGGACGGCGGCTGTGCCAGGGTGCCGCGGACGGCGCGCTGGTGCGGGCGGGTGGCGGCGCTGATCGCGGCGACCGGGGTGTCGTCGGGCAACCCGCCCTCTCGCAACGCGGTGAGCACCCGAAGCAGCGCCGCCCGCCCGGTGAGCAACACCACGGTTCCCCCCAGGCGGGCCACCGCGTCCCAGTCCACCTCGTCGACGTCGTCGTTGCCGGCGATCACGGTGAGCGTGCGGGACAGCTGCCGGACCATCACCGGGATTCCGGCCGCCGCCGGCGCGGCCACCGCGGCGGACACCCCGGGTACCACGTCGACGTCCACCCCGGCACGAGCCAGCGCCACCGCTTCCTCGCCCCCGCGGGACACCACGAACGGGTCACCGGCCTTGAGCCGCACCACGCATGCCCCGGTCCGGCCGAGCTCGATGAGCAGCGCGCTGATCTCGTGTTGTGGCCGAGCTGGGGTGGCGCCTTGCTTGCCGACACAGTGCCGGGTGGCGGTCGGGGCGAGTGTCAGGATGTCGGACATCGAAGGGCGGTCGTAGACGACGTGGACGGCCTGTGCCAGCAGCGCGGCGCCCCGCCGGGTGAGCAGCTGCGGGTCACCGGGCCCGGCACCCACCAGGTGCACGGTCACGTGATCGCCAGTGAGCGCGCGGTGACCAGCCAGTCGCCGATTCTGGTGGTCTGCGAGGAGCCGACTACGACGACGGTGCGCATACCCGCCCGGCTCGGGTCCAGCTCGGCCAGGGTGGTGAGCTGCACTCGCTCGCCGTCCCGGCCGGCGTCGGTGACCAGCCCGACCGGGGTATGGCCAGGTCGGGACTCGGCGAGTATGTCGCGGGCCCGGCCGAGCTGCCACGGCCGCCCCGCCGAGCGGGGGTTGTACAGGGCTAGTACCAGATCAGCGGCCGCCACCGCGCGCAGCCGCGCCGCCACCGCCTCCCATGGGGCGAGCAGGTCGGAGAGGCTGACGCAGGCGAAGTCTCGGGCCAGCGGCGCACCGAGCAGTGCTGCGGCCGCTGCCGCCGCCGTGATGCCGGGTACTACCAGCACCGCGGGGCGACGCGGTGCTGGCAGCGCGGCGGCCGTGGTCAACGCCAGTGAGGCCATGCCGTAGATCCCGGCATCGCCGGAGGAGACCAGGGCGACCCGGGCGCCGCCGGCTGCGGTGTGCACGGCGTTCACGGCACGCTGCTCCTCGGCGCCCATCGTGCCCGGCACCAGCATCTGGTGTGGGCCGGCGAGGTCGGCGCACACCGCCAGGTAGGCGCTGTATCCGATGACGACGTCGGCGTTGCGGACGGCGTCCTCAGCGGCGCGGGTCCGGTGCGCGGGGTCGCCCGGCCCCAGCCCGACGACCGTGAGCCGGCCGGTCACGATGCCGCCTGCGCGGGCAGGACCAGCTCGGCGCTGGCGAGCGAGATCATCCCCGTGGCCGGTCGCATCAGGCCATCCCACCTCCCGTGGAAGCGTCGCCGTGGCCGGTCGTTGCTCGCGAGGGTATCCGATCAGGTCGTCGCGTCCCGGTGCGCCGACCCCAGCCCTGACCCGTCACGGCAACCTGCGCTTGGCGGTGGGGATAGGCCGCCCGGTGGTGCTTCCCGGCACTGATCGGCGGCGGCAGCCGTGTGAGTAGGCGGGATCATAGAGCCGGCTGCGGTCGCCCGCGCCGGACAGTGCTGGCCCCACCAGCACCAGTGCGGCGGTGCGGATCCCAGAGGTGGCCAGCGTATCGGCGAGGCCGTCCACCGTGGTGGTGATCACCGTCTCGTCCGGCCAGCTGGCTTTGGCGACGACGATCACCGGAGTATGCGGTGGGTATCCGGCCAGCAGTTCCTCGCGCAGCGCGGCCGGTCGGGCGGCGGACAGGTAGATGGCCATCGTGGTGCCATGGCCGGCGAAGCCGGCGACACTCTCTCCGGCTGGCATCGACGCCGCGGTCCTACCCCTGCCGAGCCGGGTGAGCACGGCGCTTTGCGCCACCCCCGGCACGGTGAGTTCCACGCCGGCGGCGGCCGCGGCGGCGGCGAGTGAGCCGACACCGGGTACGATGTCGAAGGCCCGGTGATGGCTCGTGCACCAGGTGATCTGCTCGGTCAGCGCGGAATACAGCGAGACGTCTCCGGAGTGCAGCCGCACGATCGCGGCGTCCGGGTGCTCCTCGTAAACCGCGAGCACGTCTTCCAGCGTCATGCCGGCTGAGTCGTGCAACTCGACACCGGCGCGGCAATGCTCCAGCACCGCGTCAGGCACCAGCGACGACGCCCAGACCACCACGTCGGCGCCCGCCAGCCGGTGCGCGCCTCGAAAGGTGAGCAGGTCCGGCGCGCCAGGCCCGGCGCCCACGAACGAGATCAGCCCAGTGCTCATCGACCCAGTGCTCATCGACCCAGTGCTCATCAATCCGGTGGCCGGTCGCATCAGGCCATCCCATCTCCGGTGTTGCCGGGTGACCGGTCCTCCTGCCAGAAGCTAGGGTAACGCGCTGGTGGTCACCGCCTGGACAGCGTGAGGCAGGCGATCCGGGCGCCCGCCTCACCCGCCCGGCCGGGACCCGTTGAGGTCTGCATCGGTTTGTACACCACGATCGAGCGAGGTATCCGGCTGGTGACGATGAAGGGCACGATGGTGTGCGACGTGCCGGTTCCCGTGGCGTCAGTGCGTACGTCCAGCCGGATCTCGTTGTTCGGGTTCGCGTACTCGGGGTTGCTCGACGGCGCTTGGGGTGTCGCGGCAGGATCGATGCGATTCTGAAAGCGCGGTCCGGCCGCATCGGGGGTGGCACCACACACTTTGGTGTGCGCGTACACGGCGTAGTCCCGATTGGGCAGCAGCCCGAAGACCGTGAACTCCGCCCTGGAGGACTCGTCCGACCAGGGGATGAGGACAGCCGTCATCGCCGCACCGATCGGTGCCAGGGCGGGGTTGTAAGTGATGGCCCGTGAGGTGGAGTTCGGTGTCGTGAGCGTACCGCTGCCGGACAGTAGATCCGCGGCCTGAGAGCTTTCGTGAGCGGTGGCCAGGGTGGCCATGCTGAGCTCTCGGTACGCACATCCAACAAGCATCGGTACCAGGACGGCGCCGACCACGACGAGCGGAAACGGCCGCCACGCTGCGTGATATCGATCGCTCCGGCAGTGTTCGTCCATACGGTCTAGTGTGCCGCGATCCGTACGCTCCCGGGGAGACGAGTCACTGATCGTTGGGGTCGCTCTCCATGGCGAGCACGAAATTCAGCACGTAGCGCAGTGCCAATTCCCGACGATCGGTCGGGTGTGGCGCCCAGGCAAGCGCGTTGCCCGCAAAGTGCAGTAACTGATCCTTGCTGAGTCTCGACACGATCAGTCGGGCAAGATCATCTCCTACGAGGTCCGGGCGTAGCCGCCGGGCGAGCACATACTGGGTGGCCAGCTCGTTATCGCGATCTTCGACGCTCATCGGCGGTCTCCGTTTCGGCACACCACTGTCCGCCTACCACTTTCGACGCCGCACCATTGTGGCGGCAAGCTGTACGGCGTGCCGAGCGCAGAAAGGAGGCGGCGTGACACGGGCCCAGCACCCGATCGAGGTCGAGTCGTATCGGATCATGCGGTCCCAGGTGGACACAGCGGGGTTGGCGCCGGGTGCCCGCGCGGTGACCGAGCGGGTGATCCACGCCAGCGCGGACCTCGACTACGCCACCGACCTGGTCTGCGACGAGGACGCGCTACTCGCGGGCCGGCGAGCGTTAGCAGCCGGGGCAGCCTTGGTGGTGGATGTTCGGATGCTCGCCGCCGGAATCACCTCGCGGCACTGTGTGGTCGCGCTTGACCTGGCGTCGGCACCGGTGCCGGGACTGACCCGCTCCGCGGCGGGGATCCGGGCGGCGGCCGCCGAGCACCCGCAGGGCGCGGTGTGGGCGGTGGGCAACGCGCCGACGGCGCTGCGCGAACTGATCCGCCTCGCTGCCGACGGCGTGCTACGTCCCGCGCTGGTGATCGGGTTGCCGGTGGGATTCGTCGACGCCGCGCAGGCCAAGGCAGCGCTGCGGGCTTCGGGTTTGCCTGCCCTGTCCAACCGCAGTGCCAAAGGCGGCACCGCGGTCGCTGCGGCGGCAGTGAATGCGCTGTTGTACTGGAAGCCGGTCTCATGAAGCCATACCTGGTGGGGCTGGATCTGACCGGGCGTCGGGTCGTCGTGGTCGGCGCGGGCACGGTCGCGCAGCGGCGGCTGCCGCGGCTGATCGCGATCGGGGCCGACGTACTGCTCGTTGCACCGGAAGCGACCCCAGCCGTCGAGGCGATGGCCACCGCGGGAGAGTTACGATGGGATGTCCGGGGCTACGTCGACGGTGACCTTGAGAGCGCCTGGTATGCCCTGGCCTGCAGTTCCGATCCCACAGTCAACGCCGCGGTGGCTGCCGAGGCGCAGCGGCGGCGGGTGTTCTGCGTGCGAGCCGACGATGCGACCGGTGGCAGCGCCGTCACCGCGGCCACCGGGGAACACGAAGGTCTGCTCCTCGGCGTGCTCGCCGGACGCCGCCCGCGTCGCTCCGCCGCTGTCCGGGACGCGTTGGTCGACGCCCTACGCACCGGGTTGGTGGACGACGCCCCGGACGTCGAGGACCGCGTCACGACTCCCGGGGTGGCGCTGGTCGGCGCGGGACCCGGCGACCCCGACCTGATCACCGTGCGGGGACGGCGCTTGCTGGCCCGAGCCGACGTGGTGCTGGCCGACCGGCTCGCGCCTCGGGAGCTGCTCGACGAACTCGGCCCGCACGTCACGGTGATCGACGCCGCGAAGGTCCCCTACGGCCGCGCGATGGCCCAGGAGCAGATCAATGCGCAGCTGATCGACCATGCCGAGGCAGGCCGGTTCGTGGTGCGGCTCAAGGGCGGTGACCCCTTCGTCTTCGGGCGCGGCTTCGAGGAGGTGCTCGCCTGCACCGCCGCCGGGGTGCCGGTGACCGTGGTCCCCGGCATCACCAGCGCGATCTCGGTCCCCGCCGCAGCGGGAATCCCGGTGACGCACCGTGGCGTGACCCACGAGTTCGTCGTCGTGTCCGGCCACGTGACGCCGGACGATCCGACCTCCCTGGTGGACTGGTCGGCGCTCGGGCGGCTGCGCGGCACCCTGGTGCTGCTCATGGCGGTCGAGCGGATCGGCGTGTTCGCCGACGCCTTGGTCACCCACGGCCGACCACCGGACACCCCGGTCGCGGTGATCGCCAACGGCACCCTGCGTGGGCAACGCGCGGTGCGCGCCACCTTGGCCGACGTCGCCGCAGCTATCGGCACTGCGGGGATCCGCCCGCCCGCCATCGTGGTCATCGGGCCTGTGGTCGAGCTTGGTGACCTGTGAAGGGGGTGCGGTGCGAAGGGTCGGGGCATGCAGAAGCAGGCTCGCGGTTACCAGATGTTTATTTCTGGGAAATACGGATCGAATCGTCGGCGCGAACGGTGCGCTGATCGCCGGCTATGACCAGCTGATACAGTACGCGCCAAGACCGAAGCGACGGACGCTCTTGCAGTGGAGTGTTGGGATTACCGCGGGTAGCGTGCTGGGTAGAATCCCAAGAAGCGGCCACTCGGATGGTCACACGTGTGATCATCATGATGCAATCGTGTCATTGTGGCCGACAGAAGTCAGTTGACAGGAGATATGGAGAATCCAGCGGGAGTGTTCAGTTCGGCGGTTCGGTCGTTTCGGAATGTCACCTCCTGTCTGCCTTGCGGCTACCGACGGGATCATGCCATACTCGCTGGCACGAGAAGCGGTGGCTCGCATAGGTAACAGTGACGTGGAGTGGAGGCGGATTTCCATGACATGAACGGAACGTTTCCGAGTGGTGAGTTCGCGGGGCATGGTTGGAGAGAAGGGGATGAGATGACTGGGCCGACCCCTGTGGATTATGCGTGGATGAGGATAGGGATAGAACTGGCCCACCAGTGCCCGCGAAGTTCTGACGCTTTTTCTGTCGGTGCTGTAATCGTCAGCCAGAACGGGGAAGAAATCAGTCGGGGATACTCCCGGGAAACTGGCAGCCATGTTCACGCTGAAGAGTCGGCACTTGCGAAACTATCGGCAGATGATCCACGCTTGAAGACGGCCACGATCTACAGCACGTTGGAACCTTGCTCGCAACGGAAGTCGCGGCCGCGTACCTGTACCCAACTTATTCTTGAGGCAGGAATCCCTCGGGTTGTCATGGCCTGGCGAGAGCCTAGTCTCTTCGTCGCGGACTGCCAGGGTCATGAATTACTCTCCAATGCTGGCGTGACGGTGGTGGAGATTCCCGCTCTGGCAGAGGAGGCTAAAGCGCCTAATACTCATCTTTCGCTCGGGTCGTGACAGTGTGGATGTTTGTCTACCGATCGCTAGCGCCCTGCGGAGTGGGCCTGGAACCGATGACTGCGGCTGGATCAGCGGCGGTCATCGGCAGACGGTGACCGGGAGGACCGACGAGCCGGGCTGCGGTTACGCTGCGATCCTTGCGAGTCCGCCGTCCGAGGAGTCTCCGAAGCATGATCACCAGGTTGTCGACGCTGTTCCTTCGCACGCTGCGTGAGGACCCGGCGGACGCCGAGGTGCCCAGCCACAAACTGCTGGTGCGCGCCGGGTACGTCCGCCGCGTCGCCCCGGGGATCTACTCGTGGCTGCCGCTGGGTCTGCGGGTGCTGCGCAACATCGAGACCGTGGTGCGCCAGGAGATGGACGCGATCGGCGCCCAGGAGATCCAGTTCCCGGCGTTGCTGCCGCGAGAGCCCTACCAGGTTACCGGCCGGTGGACCGAGTACGGCGCGAACTTGTTCCGGTTGCGCGACCGCAAGGGTGCCGACTACCTGCTGGGTCCCACCCATGAGGAGCTGTTCGCGCTCACCGTCAAGGGCGAGTTCAGCTCCTACAAGGACTACCCGGTGATCCTCTACCAGGTGCAGACCAAGTACCGGGACGAGGAGCGCCCCCGCGCCGGGATCCTGCGCAGCCGGGAGTTCCTGATGAAGGACTCGTACTCCTTCGACCTCTCCGAGGACGGATTGGCGCGATCCTACCGGGCGCACCGCGAGGCCTATATCAAGATCTTCGACCGGCTCAGGTTGCGCTACGTGATCGTGGCGGCGATGTCCGGCGCGATGGGCGGCTCGGCCAGCGAGGAGTTCCTCGCCGAATCTGAGGCCGGCGAGGACACCTTCGTTCGCAGCACCGAGTCTGGATACGCGGCCAACGTGGAGGCGGTGACCACCCCGGTGCCACCGGAGCTGCCCACCGACGGCCTGCTGCAGGCTCGGATCCTGCACACCCCGGGCACTCCCACCATCGACACACTGGTTGAGCACCTCAACGTCGCAGGTCTGGGCCGCACCTTCAGCGCCGCGGACACCCTGAAGAATGTCATGGTCAAGACCCGGCAACCCGGCGCGCAACGCTGGGAACTGCTCGGCGTCGGGCTTCCCGGCGATCGGGAGGTCGACATGAAACGCTTGGAAGCCTCGTTGGCCCCGGCCGAGGTCACATTGCTCGACGACGTGGACTTCGTCGCACGCCCGTTCCTGGTCAAGGGCTATATCGGGCCAGGCGTACTCAGCGCGAACGGGGTGCGCTACCTCGTTGATCCCCGGGTAGTCCGGGGGACCGCGTGGGCCACCGGCGCCGACCGTCCCGACCACCACGTCGTCGGCCTGGTGTGTGGGCGGGACTTCACCCCCGATGGCACTGTCGAGGCCGCTGAGGTGCGCGCCGGTGACCCCTCACCAGATGGGGTCGGCACCCTGGTCGCCGCCCGCGGTATCGAGATCGGGCACATCTTCCAGCTCGGTCGCAAGTACACCGACGCTTTCGCATTGGACGCGCTGGGACCTGATGGCAAGCCGATCCGGACCACCATGGGTAGTTACGGCATCGGGATTTCCCGGCTGGTCGGCGCGGTCGCCGAGCAGAGCCACGACGCCCGCGGGCTGATCTGGCCGCGCGAGGTAGCCCCAGCCGACGTGCACGTCGTGATCGCGGGTAAAGACGATACGATCCGTGCCACCGGCGAGCGGCTGGGTGCTGAGCTGGATGCGTCGGGAGTGCGGGTGATCCTCGATGACCGCCCGGCCACCCCTGGTGTGAAGTTCGCCGACGCCGAGCTGCTCGGCGTGCCGACCATCCTCGTGGTGGGGCGCGGCCTGATGTTGGGTGTCGTGGAAGTCAAGGATCGGGCCACCGGGGAGCGCACCGAGGTGCCGGTGGACGGCGTGGTGGCACACTTACAGGAGCTGTGCAGCAAGTAGGTATCAGCCGCTCAGGAAGCTCAGCTGGACTGTGCGAACGGGATTGTCCCGGTTGGTGTCCACCAGGCAGATCGACTGCCAGGTGCCCAGTGCGAGTTGCCCGTCGAGCACCGGGACGCTGGCGTAGGGCGGCAGTAGCGCGGGCAACAGGTGATCCCTGCCGTGCCCGGGGGAGCCGTGCCGATGGCGCCACCGATCGTCTGCGGGCAGTAGCGTGCGCAGCAGGGCGAGCAGGTCGGTATCGCTGCCAGACCCGGTCTCGATCACCGCGAGGCTGGCGGTCGCGTGCGGCACCCAGACGTGCAACAGACCGTCACCCGCGTTGACCCGGCTGAGGAAGACGCGGCAATCCTCGGTGATGTCGTACACCTGTTCCCGCGAACCGGTCTGGATGCGAAGTCGCTCGGTGTGCACAGCCGTACGGTAACCGTGTTCTTCCTCAGGGCGCCCCGGGGAACGGCACGGTCTGTGGGGTTATGCCCGCGATCGCCCGCCAGCGGGTGGCCCGTACGGCCGCTCCGGTCAGCGCGTCGAGCGCGGCCACTCGCAGTTCCGGGTCAGCGGGGCTGCGCTCGACCACCGAGCGCCACGCCGCAGCGGCGTCGGTCTCCGCGGTGATCGCCAGCCGTAGGGCCGAAGCGGTATCGGTGACTGGTTCCGGGGTGAGGTAACCCGGTTGGGGTGGTACTGGTGGCACGTTCGCATCGATCAGGACCCGCTCAGTGGCGTCGCGCCGAGCCTGATGCGCGGTCGCCGCCTCGTCGAGCTTGCCGGCCAACTTATCCGGCATGAAGGCCTCTGCTACACCGTAAACCCAGATTGCCGCGTGCTCGGCCGCCAACGCGCCCTGCAGTGCGCCCACCGGAACCTGACTCCGAGCCCCATATGGAGCCTTATCGGGCTCGGTCGGTAGCCGGTAGCCCCGATATGTCTCCATGTCGGCGTGTGGGCGGTCAGCGGGGTATGGGCTCATGTGAGGAGTGCTGCGTGGGTTGCGCAGCAGGCTGCCACCGACGCCAACAATGCGGCGCGGTAGCCGGGCAACGTGGGGACCAGGCCGGCCGCCTCGTCGTGTGCCACCCGTAGGGCCTGGGTCAGGGCCGATCGAGCGACGGCCAGGTCGACTGTGGCGGGTGGGCCGGCAACCGGCGGGGGCGCGGCCGACCCGGCGGCACTACCGGGAACCGGTGCCGGCTGGACCCGGCGCAGTTCGGCTCGCAGCGTCCTAGCATGTGCCATCCGGTCCACGGCAAGCGCCCTGGCCGTTGCGGCCAACGCCGAGCCGGCGTGGTCGGCCATCCGGGCCACCGCTTGCGCCAGTGCCACATCAGCCTCCGCCTGCCGGGCTGGTGACTCCAGCGGATCGGGCCCATCAGGGGCCCGCGCTGGTGACGTGCACCCGGTCGGCACCCACGGGCCGGCGAGGAGGAGACTAGCCGAGGCGGCCCCGGTGGCCAGCACGCGGCGACGGCTGGGACGGGATCTGGACACGGTGGGCCATCTTGCCAGGCCCCCGGTTGGCTGCGGGTCCAGCATCGTGATCCACTCGGCGCGAGCTGGCTCCGCGACGCGATACCCTGGGTGATCCCAACGCGCGCCGCGCTGCGCTGGGGCTTCGCTTGCATCGCCGACATCGATACACAGTGACATCGAGAGACAGTCAATTCCCGTCAGGAGGCCACGGTGACTGCGCAGCCCGCGAGTCCTGGCTCAACAGTCGAGTCGGTGGTGCGCGACGCGGTGGCCGGGACCGGGTTCGAGCTCGAGAGCCTGGAGGAGACGCGAGTCGGCCAGCGCTGGCTGATCCGGGCGATCGTCGATTCCGACGCCGGCGTCGGGCTGGACGACATCGCCACGGTGAGTCGCGCGGTGTCGCTGGCACTGGACCAGCGTGACGAGCTGATCTGCGGGCCCTTCACCCTCGAGGTGACGTCGCCCGGAGTGGACCGGCCGCTGACTGCGCCACGGCACTGGCGGCGCAACCGGCTGCGGTTGGTCCGGATCGCGCTGACAGCCGGTGGGGAGCTGGTCGGTCGAATCGGCGACTGCGACGACGACGGTGTCACGCTGCTGGCATCGGGAGCTCTTCGCCGGGTGCGCTACGCAGAGCTGCGCCGCGCGGTGGTGGAAGTGGAATTTCGCCAGCCGCCGGCGGCCGAGCTCATCGCGCTCGACGGGCCGGGACCGCAGGACTTGGAGGAACGGTGAACGTCGATATCGCCGCGCTGCGCGCCATTGAACGGGACAAGGACATCTCCTTCGACACTGTGCTCGAGGCCATTGAGACTGCGCTGCTCACGGCGTACAGACACACCGACGGCCACCAGCCGAACGTGCGCATCGACGTCGACCGCAAGACAGGCCTGGTCCGGGTACTGGCACAGGAGCTCGACGCCGACGGCAAGGTCGTTCAGGAGTGGGACGACACGCCTGAGGGGTTCGGACGCATCGCGGCCACCACGGCGCGCCAGGTCATTCTGCAGCGACTGCGCGATGCCGAGCACGAGCGCACTTTCGGCGAGTTCTCGGCCAAAGAAGGTGAGATCGTCGCCGGAGTCGTGCAACGCGACGCCAGGGCCAACGCGCGTGGTGTCGTGGTGGTCCAGATCGGCGAGACCGAGGGCGTGATCCCGCCCGTGGAGCAGGCGCCGAGGGAGACCTACCGGCACGGTGAGCGGATCAAGTGCTACGTGGTGGGTGTATCCCGGGGACTGCGCGGACCGCAGATCACCTTGTCTCGCACGCATCCCAACCTGGTCCGCCGGCTGTTCGCCCTGGAGGTCCCGGAAATCGCCGACGGAAGTGTGGAGATCCCCGCGGTGGCCAGGGAGGCGGGGCATCGGTCGAAGATCGCCGTCCGGACGACCATCGCGGGAATCAACGCCAAGGGAGCCTGCATCGGACCGATGGGTCAACGGGTCCGCAATGTGATGAGCGAGCTGGGTGGCGAAAAGATCGACATCATCGACTATGCAGAGGATCCTGCCACGTTCGTCGGCAATGCGCTGTCCCCGGCGAAGGTCGTCTCGGTGCAGGTGATCGACGCCCGAGCCAAGACGGCCAGGGTCATCGTCCCCGACTTCCAACTGTCGCTGGCGATTGGTAAGGAGGGGCAGAACGCCAGGCTGGCCGCCCGGCTGACGGGATGGAAGATCGACATTCGGAGCGACGCCGACCCGGTGGCGTCGCCATCGGGTCGCGCCCTGCGCGCCGAGGTGCCGGTGACCAATGCCGGTTCTCCGCCTGCTGCGCCGACGCGCTAGAATTATGAAGGCCCGCCGTCGGGGGACGGTCTACGCCTGCCCGGACGAGGTCCGGCGCTGCCGCCGAGTGCGGCCCGCCGAGCCAGTCCGGACGTGCGTGGGTTGCCGGACCAGGGCGGCGGCTACCGGATTGCTGCGTGTGGTGGCGGTGGATGGGGCCTTGGTCCCGGACCCGCGACGTCGGCAGCCCGGTCGGGGTGCCTGGGTGCATCCCGACCTCGGGTGTCTGCGTCTTGCCGAGCGGCGCCGGGCTTTTCCGCGGGCGCTGCGCTCCGCGGAAGCGCTCGACACCGTTGCGGTGCATACCTTTCTCACGTAGCCATTCGGACACGCTAGGGGTCCTCGGTTCGCCGGGGCCATACCGACGTCCGGGACCGTCCCGGTTGCGCGGTCAACGCAGAGAGCAGGTCGATTCCGAAATGTACCCGCAGTCGTGAAGCTCTGACAGCGATGGATATGCACTAGTAACGGGGTCGAGCGGGATTGCCGCCGGCTCCATCAGTGAGGAGAGCAGTGGCAGGCAAGGCCCGCGTGCACGAGCTCGCGAAAGAGCTCGGTGTCACCAGTAAAGACGTTCTCAAGAAACTCGCCGACCTCGGTGAGTATGTCAAGTCTGCTTCCTCGACGGTGGAGGCACCGGTCGCCCGCAAACTTCGCGACTCGTTTCCCTCTGCTGGCGGCAAGCAGGCCCACTCCAACGGTGCATCGACCGGTGGCCGCGTGAGCACGGGTGGCTCCAGTGAGATTCACCCCGCAGCCGGTAGTGCTGCCAAGCCAGGCCCCGCGCCTTCGCCAGCCCGCCGGCTGGAGTCCATGCCTGGCAGTGCCACTCCGGGACCTCGTCCAGGGGCGTCTGGTCCAGGGGTGAATCGTCCTGGAGTCTCTGCTCCGAGGGTTCCGCCGCCTGCGACACCAGTAGAGCACCGGGTGCCTCCGCAGCGCCCGGCCGCTTCCGAGCCTCCTTCCGTCGGTCACCGTCCCGGCCCGACGAACACCCCGGCGCCCCCCTTCCGCCCTGCGGCAGAGCATCGGGTGGCTCCGCAACGTCCGCCGGCCGAGCAGGGCACACGGCCTGACGATGGCAGCGTTCCTCCTCCTGCTCCTGGTGGCCCCCGCCCGCGGTTGCCGAAGCCGGGTCCGCGCTCACCGCGAGTAGGAAACAATCCCTTCGGTGTGAGTAGTTCGGCGCCGCCGCGTGGTTCGTCAGGGTCCCGACCCGGTCCGTCGGCAAGTCCAGCCGGGCCGAGCAACATGCCTCCCCGTCCGGGCGGGGGGGGTAACCGCCCGACCTCCGGTCGCAGCGGACCACCCGGCGGTGGCGGATCGCGACCGAATCCCGGGATGATGCCGCCGCGCCCGCCCAGCCCGGGGACCGGGCCGAGTCGCCCAGGACGGCCCGGAGCCGGTGATGGTGGTCGCGGCGGTTCCGGCGGTCCCGGCGGTGGGCGGGGCGGTCCGGGCGGCTCTCGCGGTGGTGGTGGCGTTGGTGGGTTCCGCGGTGGCGGCGGGGGGGGTGCTGGTGGCCCCGGAGGTGGCGGTGGCGGTGGTGCGCCGGCTGGTGGCGGCTTCCGCGGAGGACCGGCGCGTCCCGGTGGTGGTGGGGGCGGCGGTCGTGGCCGTGGTGGCGGTGCGGCCGGTGCCTTTGGCCGGCCTGGTGGCCCTGCACGCAGGGGCCGCAAGTCCAAGCGGCAGAAGCGGCAGGAGTTCGACAACATGCAGGCGCCGTCGGTGGGTGGCGTCCGGTTGCCGCGCGGCAGCGGTGAGACCGTTCGGCTGCGTCGTGGCTCTTCGCTGACCGACTTCGCCGAGAAGATCGACGCCAACCCGGCCGCGCTGGTGCAGGCGTTGTTCCACTTGGGCGAGATGGTGACGGCAACCCAGTCGGTCTCCGACGACGTGCTGGAGCTGCTGGGCCAGGAGATGAACTACAAGATCCAGGTCGTCAGCCCGGAGGACGAGGATCGCGAACTGCTGGAGTCGTTCGACCTGTCCTATGGCGAGGACTCCGGCGATGAGGGTGACCTCGCATTCCGGCCGCCGGTGGTGACCGTCATGGGTCACGTCGACCACGGCAAGACCCGCCTGCTGGACTCCATCCGCAAAGCCAACGTGATGGGTGGTGAGGCCGGCGGGATCACCCAGCACATCGGCGCTTACCAGGTCGCTACGGAACTGGAAGGCGTGGAGCGGCTGGTCACCTTCATCGACACCCCGGGCCACGAGGCGTTCACCGCCATGCGTGCCCGCGGTGCCAAGTCGACTGATATCGCAGTGCTGGTGGTGGCCGCCGACGACGGCGTCATGCCCCAGACGGTGGAGGCGATCAATCACGCGAAGGCGGCCGCCGTGCCGGTCGTGGTCGCCGTGAACAAGATCGATAAGGAGAATGCGGATCCGACCCGGATTCGCGGCCAACTCACCGAGTACGGGCTGGTGCCCGAGGAGTATGGCGGCGACACCATGTTCGTCGACATCTCTGCGAAGGAGGGCACCAACATAGACTCGCTGCTCGAGGCGATCCTGCTTGCCGCGGATGCCTCGTTGGACCTGCGGGCCAACCCGGAAATGGAGGCCCAGGGGGTGGCGATCGAGGCGCATTTGGACCGCGGACGCGGGCCGGTGGCCACCGTGCTGGTGCAGCGGGGCACGCTGCGGGTCGGCGATTCAGTGGTCGCCGGTGATGCCTACGGCCGGGTCCGCAGGATGGTCGATGAGCACGGCGATGACGTCATCGAGGCGTTGCCGTCCCGACCTGTGCAGGTCCACGGCTTCACCTCGGTGCCGGGTGCCGGTGACAACTTCCTCGTCGTCGAGGAGGACCGCATCGCTCGGCAGATCGCCGACCGCAGACGCACCAGGGAGCGCAACGCCGAGCTCGCCACCCGGCGCCGCCGGGTAAGCCTGGAGGATCTGGACGCGGCGCTCAAGGAGACCAGCCAGCTCAATCTGATCCTCAAGGGTGATAACTCCGGCACCGTGGAAGCGCTGGAGGATGCCCTGCTGAAGATCGACGTGGGTGACGAGGTAGAGCTGCGGGTGATCAGCCGTGGCGTCGGTGGCATCACCGAGAGCGATATCAACCTCGCCATCGCGGACAACACCGTCGTGCTCGGCTTCAACGTTCGGGCCGACGGCAAGGCCACTGCACTGGCCAACCGCGAGGGTGTGGAGATCCGCTACTACTCGGTGATCTACCAGGCGATCGACGAGATCGAGCAGGCTCTCAAGGGCATGCTCAAGCCTGAGTACGAGGAGGTTTCGCTGGGCCGTGCTGAGGTCCGCGAGGTGTTCCGGTCCTCCAAGGTCGGCACCATCGCCGGCTGCATGGTCACCGCAGGGGAGATTCGACGCAACGCCAAGGCCCGGTTGCTTCGGGAGAACGTGGTCGTCCGCGAGGACTTCACGGTGTCGTCACTGCGCCGGTTCAAGGATGACGCGTCCTCGGTCCGGGAGGGCTTCGAGTGCGGCCTCACGCTCTCCTCGTACCATGATCTCCGGGTCGGTGACGAGATCGAGACCTACGAGATGCGCGAGAAGCCACGCACCTGACCATCCTGGGGTTGGTGGTCCTACAAGGACCACCAACCCCAGGACCGGTGGTCTTCACGAGCTGTCAACCCCGGTGGTGAGCGGTGTACGTCGGCGCGTTGGAGTTGGACGTCCTGTTCGGCGACGTCCATTCCCTGAAGCAGAAGCGCTCGCTGGTCCGGCCTGTGATCGCGGAACTTCGACGGCGCTTCGACGTCGCAGCGGCCGAGGCCGGGCACGCGGAGCTGCATCGTCGGTCGCTGATCGGGGTGGCCGCCGTTGCAGCTGACGGTGGCCATGTGCGCGATGTGCTCGACGCGTGCGAGCGGCTGGTGGCAGGACGACCCGAGCTGGAGCTGCTGTCCACCCGGCACCGGATACTGGGTCCAGACGACGACTAGCGCGAGAGGAGAACGCCGCGATGGCTGACCCCCCACGGGCCCGCCGGCTCGCCAAACGGATCGCCCAGATCGTCGCGTCCGGACTGGAGCACGAGGTCAAAGATCCTCGGCTGACGATGGTGACGATTACCGATGCCAAGGTCACCGGGGATCTTCGGGATGCGACGGTCTACTACACAGTGCTCGGACAGACCGTCGACACGCCGCCGGATACCGCCGGGGCCGCTGCTGCGCTGGCTAGCGCAACCGGAGTGTTGCGTTCTCTGGTCGGCCGCGGAACAGGTGTCCGGTTCACCCCAACCCTGACCTTCCGTTGCGACAACATCCCCGACGGGGTGCGTCGGATCGATGAGCTGCTGGCTCAGGCCCACGACGCCGATGCCGAGGTGGCCCGCATCGCTGCGGGTGCATCACCCGCCGGTGAGCCTGATCCGTACCGCCCACCCCGCGACCAGGATTCGTGAGTGGGTAACAGTGTTATGGCACTCAATGCCACTCACGACCCAGCTGGCGGCTACCTCCGAATCGTTACCCGGGCTGGACGTCACCGACACCTTGGCGGCACCCGGGTGAGGGCGTCGATCACTGACGCATTGCACGGCTTCGTCGCTCGCACCTGCCTCGGGTTGGCACTGCTCGACCCAGCGGGCACATGAGCCCAGCGGACCCGCGGCCGGCGGATGCGTTCCACGGTCAGGTGAACTCCGGGCTGGCCCTGGGCGGTCTGGTAGTGGTGGACAAGCCCGCCGGGATGACTTCGCACGATGTCATCTCCCGGCTGCGCCGGTTGCTGCACACCCGCCGGATCGGACACGCAGGCACCCTGGATCCGATGGCCACCGGAGTGCTCGTCTGCGGCGTGCAGCGCGCCACTAAGCTGCTCGGGTATCTCCCACTGGAACCTAAGGTCTATCGGGGCACAATGCGGCTCGGAATGGCCACCAGCACCGACGACGCTGAGGGCGCGTCCACGTACAGTCTCGACGCATCCGCCGTGGACGAGCAGGAGATCCGGGCAGTCATCGCGGGTCTGCGTGGCGCCATCGAGCAGATCCCCAGCACGGTGAGCGCGCTCAAGATCGGTGGTAAGCGGGCCTACGCGCTGGCTCGCGCAGGTGAGCAGGTGCTCTTGACGCCGCGTCCGGTGATCGTGTCCCGGTTCGAGCTTCTCGCGCTGCGTCGCGGTGAGGCCGTGACCGACCTCGACGTCGAGGTGGAGTGCAGCGGCGGCACCTACATCCGGGCACTGGCCAGGGACCTCGGCGCTGCGCTGGGGGTCGGGGGACACCTCACCGCCCTACGCCGCACCCGGGTAGGCCCCTTCGGTCTGGACATCGCTCGCACCCTCGACGACCTCGCGGGCGAACCGGGTCTGTGCGCAGCGCTCGACGAGGTGGTGGCGACCGCGTTCCCGCACCGCGCCGTGGACCCCCAGCAGGTCCGAATACTCGCCCATGGTGGGCCGTTACCAGCGGTCGGGCTGGTCGGAACGCACGCCGCAATCGACTCCGACGGTCACGCCATCGCACTGCTGGCCGAGCGCGATGGTCAGGCCTGCCCGATCTTGGTGTTGCGTCCTGCGGGGGACTGAGCTCGGCGCGGCGGTTTGAGTTAACCTCGGTGCCCGTGCAGCGCTGGCGTGGGATAGAGGCCATCCCCAATGGGTGGGGCCGTAGCGTGGTCACTATCGGTGTGTTCGACGGGATGCACCGCGGTCACGTTCAACTGGTCGGTCACGCAGTGCGACGCGCTCGCGAGATAGGTGTTCCGAGCGTGCTGATGACCTTTGACCCGCACCCCTCGGAGGTAGTCCGCCCCGGCAGCCATCCTGCGCAGCTCACCACTCTTCGCCGCCGCGCTGAGCTGGTCGAACAGCTCGGGGTCGAGGTCTTCCTCGTGCTGCCGTTCACCGTCGAGCTATCCCGGATGCCGGCCGACGAGTTCGTGCACGCGGTGCTCGTCGAGCGCCTGCACGCAGCAGAGGTGGTGGTGGGTGACAACTTCACCTTCGGGCATAAGGCGGCCGGGAACATCGAGCTGCTGCGGGAGTTGGGCCGACGGTTCGGATTCACGGCCGAGGGAGTCGGGTTACTCTCCCAGGGCGAGTTGACCTTCTCCTCCACCTACATCCGCTCCTGTATCGATGCCGGTGATGTGGCGGCCGCCAGCACCGCCCTGGGTCGTTCGCACCGGGTGGAGGGGATTGTGGTTCGCGGCGACCAGCGTGGCCGCAGCTTGGGCTACCCCACGGCGAACCTGTCAAGCCCGCGATACGCCGCGATCCCCGCCGACGGGGTGTATGCCTGCCGCTTCGTGCACCGTCGTCGGGAGCTGGCGGCCGCAGTCTCGATCGGCACGAACCCGACGTTCTCCGGGCGGGAGCGCCGAGTGGAGGCATTCGTGCTGGATCTGGACGAAGACTTCTACGGCGAGCGGGTCGCACTGGACTTCGTCGAGCGGCTGCGTGGCATGTGCCGATTCGGCACACCCGAACAGCTCGTCGCCCAGATCGATGACGACGTGGCCCGCACCCGCACAGTGCTCGACCGGACCAGGTGAGTAATCGCCGCTTGCTGCCCCCGAGTCCGGGTCCTGGCAGGATGCCAGTACGAGGCAGGGAAGGGGTGCATGTGGACGACCAGCTCATCGTCGCGCGCAACGTCGCCCTGCAGCGGGAATGGTACGGGGAGCCGCTCGGTGATCGGGTGCGGCGACTCGTGGTCGCCTTCGATGTCTCCCAGGCGCAGCTGGCTGAGGTCCTCGGGTTGAGCGCGCCGATGCTCAGCCAGCTGATGAGCGGGCGCCGAGCGAAGATCGGCAACCCCGCGGTCTTAGCCCGAATGGTGATGCTGGAGCGCCGGGTGCTCACCCCTGAGGTCGCCTCCGGTGACCCAGCCGCGATGCGGGCCGCGCTGGAGCAGGTCCGTGACTCCCGACCGACCGTCAGCCGGCCCACCGGCAGTCGGGAAACCCTGCCGGTCGAGGAGCACGGTGCGGAGGTGCTCGTGCCGGCACTGCGCGCGTTGGCCGGTCCGGCCGAGCTGGCTGCTGCGGCCCGCCTGCTACGGGAGGGATTCCCGTTGCTCGCCGGATTGCTTCGACGCGCCGCCGGCTCCGATCAGGAAATCAAGTCTGCGGTCGAGCCGGGGATTGATCACGGATCGACCGGCAGGTCGAGTCGGTCCAGCAGCGATACCGGGCATGACTCGGGGTGATCCAGGGCGGTGCCAGACATCGATGCCTGAGCTGGTAGCCTCACCAGGGGTTCGGCTGCGGTCCGTGGTGGTCGGCTCAGGCAATAGCTGTCGCGTGATCCCGCGGCTCGCACGGTACGAGATGACAGGAGAGATCAACTCGTGGCGCTGTCCACTGCACAGAAGACTGAGATCCTGGCCGAGTATGGGCTGCGTGGGGGGGACACCGGTTCCCCTGAGGCGCAAGTTGCCCTGCTGACCAAGCGGATCATGGATCTTACCGAGCACCTCAAGCAGCACAAGCACGACCATCACTCCCGGCGCGGCCTGCTGCTCATGGTCGGCCGCCGCCGCAATCTGTTGAACTACCTCGCCAAGGTCGACATCGCGCGCTACCGATCCCTGATCGAGCGCCTCGGCCTGCGCCGCTGACCCCGAGCCAGCACCGATACACAACCACACATCGCCGCACGAGCCGCCACGTCACCGTCGCCGGGACCGTCGTCCGCCGGTCCTCGGTAGTGGCTCCCGAGAGCAGGTCACCTGCTCCGGGGGCTTCGATCGAAGACCGGCCTGTTGGTCCTCGTTCCCCCGCCGATGGTGCCAGCGGTGGCCGTGGTGCGAGGAGGAGATGAATTGACTGACCCCACGACAGGCGCCTCCACCCAGGTGCATGAGACTATCGCCACACTGGACAACGGTGTTTTCGGTACCCGTACCGTGCGGTTCGAGACCGGCCGACTGGCCCGGCAGGCCGCTGGATCTGTGGTCGCCCATCTCGATGACGAGACGATGCTGCTGTCCGCCACCACGGCATCCAAGCAGCCCAAAGACCAGTTCGACTTCTTCCCGTTGACTGTCGACGTCGAAGAGCGGATGTATGCGGCCGGGCGCATTCCCGGCTCCTTTTTCCGCCGTGAAGGCCGCCCGTCGACTGACGCGATCCTCACCTGCCGGCTGATCGACCGCCCGCTGCGGCCCTGCTTCGTCGACGGCCTGCGCAATGAGGTCCAGGTCGTCGTCACCGTGCTCAGCCTTAATCCGGCCGACCCCTATGACGTGCTCGCGATCAATGCCGCGTCGGCGTCCACTCAGCTGTCCAGCCTGCCGTTCTCCGGTCCGATCGGTGCGACTCGGGTAGCCCTGGTGAGTGAGGGCGGAGTCAGCCAGTGGGTCGCCTTCCCGACTCACGACCAGATCGGGCGGGCGGTTTTCGACATGGTCGTCGCCGGTCGGGTGGTCGGCGACGGACCCACGAGCGATGTGGCGATCATGATGGTTGAGGCCGAGGCCACTGAGGCCACCATCGAGCTGATTGCCGGCGGTGCCCAGGCCCCGACCGAGGAGGTGGTGGCCGCCGGCCTGGAAGCCGCCAAGCCCTTCATCCGCCTCCTGTGCCAGGCGCAGCAGGAGCTGGCCGCGGCCGCCGGCAGTCCGGAGCTGGAGTTCCCCACCTTCCCGGCCTATCAGCCCGACGTCGTGGATGCCGTCCGCGAGGTGGTGGCCGACGAGCTGGCCCAGGTCTTGGCCATCGCGAGCAAGCAGGAGCGGGAGAGCCGGCTCGATGAACTCAAGGCCAGCGCTCTAGAGCGGCTGGATGAGCGCTTCGAGGGCAGGGGCAAGGAGATCGGCGCCGCGTTCCGGGCCGTAACCAAGTCCGAGGTACGTCAGCGCATCCTGCGCGACAAGGTGCGCATCGACAGCCGCGGTGTCACCGATATCCGGCCGCTCTCGGCTGAGGTCGAGATGATTCCGAGGGCGCACGGTTCGGCACTGTTCGAACGCGGCGAAACCCAGATCCTCGGCGTCACCACCCTGAACATGCTGCGCATGGAGCAGCAGATCGACTCGCTGGGTCCCGAGACCACCAAGCGCTACCTGCATCACTACAACTTCCCCCCGTTCTCCACCGGTGAGACCGGCCGGGTGGGCTCACCCAAGCGGCGCGAGATCGGTCACGGTGCGCTGGCTGAGCGGGCGCTGATCCCGGTGCTGCCCAGCCGCGAGGAGTTTCCCTACGCGATTCGCCAGGTCTCCGAGGCGTTGGGTTCCAACGGCTCCACCTCGATGGGCTCGGTCTGCGCTTCCACGATGTCCATGCTCAATGCGGGGGTTCCGCTCAGAGCGCCAGTAGCTGGTATCGCGATGGGTCTGGTGTCGGGGGAGGTCGATGGTGAGGACATCTTCGTGGCGCTCACCGACATCCTGGGTGCCGAGGATGCCTTCGGCGACATGGATTTCAAGGTCGCTGGAACCAGCGCATTCGTGACGGCATTGCAGCTGGACACCAAGCTGGCCGGCATCCCGTCAGACGTCCTGGCGGGTGCCCTGTCCCAGGCCCGGGATGCCCGGCTGACCATCCTCGAGGTGATGGCGCAGGCCATCGACGGGCCGGACGAGATGAGCCCGTACGCCCCGCGGGTCACTGCGATCAAGATCCCGGTCGACAAGATCGGCGAGGTGATCGGCCCGAAGGGCAAGATGATCAATTCGATCACCGATGACACCGGCGCGGACATCTCCATCGAGGATGACGGCACGATCTACGTCGGTGCCAGCGACGGCCCGTCCGCCGAGGCCGCCATCGACCGGATCAACGCTATCGCCAACCCGCAGTTGCCTAAGGTCGGGGAGCGCTTCCTCGGCACCGTGGTGAAGACAGCGGCCTTCGGTGCCTTCGTCTCGCTGGTACCCGGCAAGGATGGTCTGGTGCACATCTCCAAACTGGGCAACGGTAAGCGCATCGGCAAGGTCGAAGATGTGGTGAAGGTCGGAGACAAGCTGCGTGTCGAGGTGGCCGACATCGACAACCGCGGCAAGATCAGCCTGGTGCCGGTCCGTGAAGACGACACCGTCGTTGCCCCCGATACCGACCCCACGATGGACATGACCGAGGTCCCGGCCAGCACGTGACCCCACAGCCGCATCCCTACGGTGAAACGTTTCAGCGCAGTGTATTGCCCTCCGGTTTGCGGGTGGTGACCCAGCAGTTGCTTGGCTCACGTTCGGCCGCGGTGGGCATGTGGGTAGCGGTGGGCTCGCGTGACGAGCCCACCGCAGTCGCAGGCGCGGCGCACTACCTGGAACACCTGCTGTTCAAGGGCACCGTGCGGCGCTCCGCGGCGGCTATCGCCGAAGAGATCGACGCCGTGGGTGGTGAACTCAACGCGTTCACCACCAGGGAGCACACCTGTTATCACGCGCAGGTGCTTGACGACGATCTGGAGCTCGCCGTCGATCTGGTGTGCGACGTGCTGGGTGACGCCCTGCTCGATCCGTCCGACGTGGAGCTGGAGCGCGGGGTCGTGCTCGAGGAGATCGCGATGCGCGACGATGACCCTGAGGACCTGCTCCACGACGAGTTCTGCGCCGCGTTGTTCGGCTCGCATCCACTGGGTCGCCCGGTGCTGGGGACCGAGGACTCTGTCACCGGGATGAGCCGCGAGGCGCTGCACCGATTCTACCGACGGTGCTATACGCCGGAGCGGATGGTGCTGACGGCGACCGGCAACGTCACCCACAGTGCGGTGCTGGCCGCGGTGTCGCACAGTTTCGGACACCACCTGGCTGGTTGCGCGCAACCCGTGCATCCGCGCCGGGGCCGGGCCGAGGTTACCGACCGGCGCGCCCTGGCCCTATGCCCTGACTCGTCCGAACAAGCCCACCTCATGCTGGGCGTGCCCGCCATGGACTGGCACGACGACCGGCGCTACGTGCTCGGCGTGCTCAACGCCGCGCTGGGCGGCGGAATCAGCTCCCGGCTGTTCCAACAGGTCCGTGAGCAGCGCGGGCTGGCCTATGCGGTGTACTCCATGGTGGACTCCTATGCCGACCTCGGCAGCCTGTCGATCTACGCCGGCTGCTCACCAGGCCGGCTGGGTGAGGTGGCGGCGGTGATCGGTGACGTGCTGGCTGACCTGGCGCGTGGTGGCCTGTCCGATGCGGAGCTGGCTCGCGGCAAGGGGCAGCTGCGTGGCGGCCTGGTGTTGGGTCTGGAGGATGCACCGTCCTGGATGACCCGGATCGGCATGGCGGAGCTCAATCACGGCGAGCACCGCACCGTCGAACACGAGTTGGAACAGATCGACGCGGTGACCGCCGAGCAGGTCACTGAGCTGGCCGGGGAGCTGCTGCGCCGATCGGTCACCGCCGCCGTGGTGGGCCCTTACGCTCGTGCGCAGGATCTGCCCGACGAGATTGCAGAGTTGATCGCATGACCCCCGCTGAATCTGTGCCCCCCGCTCAGGATCGCTCGGAAGAAAACCCGATCCGGGTCGGGGTGCTCGGAGCTCGCGGGCGGGTGGGCACTGAGGTGTGCAAGGCGGTGGATACCGCTGTGGATATGGAACTCGTCGCGATGGTCGACGCGGGTGACTGGATGTTCAACGTCGCCGACGCGGGCGCCGAGGTGGTCGTCGACTTCACTCATCCCGACGTGGTGATGGACAACGTGCGCTTCTGCGTTGACCAGGGCATCCACGCCGTCGTGGGCACCACGGGCTTTACCGAGGCGCGGCTGGCTCAGGTCCGCGAATGGCTTGCGCCCAAGCCCGATCTCGGGGTGCTGATCGCCCCTAACTTCGCCATCGGGGCCATCCTGTCCATGCGTTTCGCTGCGATGGCCGCCCGATTCTACGAATCGGTGGAGATCGTGGAATTGCACCACCCGCGTAAGGCCGACGCACCGTCGGGCACCGCAGCCCGCACCGCGGCACTCATCGCGGCTGCCCGCGCGCAGGCTGGCATGGCCCCGCCCCCGGATGCCACCACCCGGGTCCTGGGCGGGGCACGGGGCGCCGACGTCGACGGGGTTCGGGTGCATTCGGTGCGGTTGACCGGGCTCGTCGCCCACCAGGAGGTGTTGCTTGGCACCGAGGGTGAGACGTTGACGATCCGACACGACACACTCGACCGTTCGTCGTTCATGCCCGGCGTCTTGCTCGCTGTCCGGTGTGTGCTCGACCGTTCCGGCCTCACAGTAGGCCTAGAACCCCTCCTGGACCTGTAGCTCCGCCTCACCCACCTCTCTCGATCGGCATGTCAGCCGGGGTCAGGTGAGCGCGAGGTGGAGGGAGCCGGTGAGACGGAGTTCGCACAGCGGACGGCCAGCGGCGTCGAGGGTGCGCACGGTGCCGTCGGGATTCCAGCCAACGCGCCGGTAGAAGCCCAGTGAGACCGGGTCCTCGGCAGGGATCCAGACGATTCCCCGGGTGGCACCGGCACCGTGCAACACAGCGGCGACCGTGGCGAGTAAGCGCCCCCCGTGGCCTCGGCGCCCCCACCTCGGTTCCACCAGTAGGGTGCTCACCAGGACGGTGTGGGCCGTGTCGGGCGGCAGCGTGCCATCGGGGGCGGCCACGTCGTCGTCGGGTGCCGAACCAGCCACCACGAACCCGACCGGATCGTCACCCTCGGTGGCGATCAGCACCGTTGCCCCACCTTTGACAGCGTCGGTCCAGGCCTGCTGCATGTGCGGTGCGTCCAGCCCGTCAAGGGCACCGGGCGGTAACAGCTCGGAGTAGGCGGCCTGCCAGGTCGCGCGATGGAGCGCGGCCAGTATCGGAGCATCCGCAACGGTCGCTGCGCGCACCCGGGCCAGTGCCATAGCCCTTCACGGTATGCGGCACCCGACATGGCGGCATTGTGGGGGCTATCGGAATCTGCTGACCCCGATAGCCCCCACGTCAGGGCGGTAGCGCGGAAACTGTCGGTACCGGATGGCAGTATCGCTCACCGTGGAGATCATCGGACCGGATCAGGCGCGGCGCACCGCGCTGGCCGCGCAGGGCTTCGCCGACCCGCGCCCCGCTGGGTCGGTGACCCGGCGCCACCTGCTGCGGGTGTTGGGTCGGATCCGGTTGTTGCAGCTGGACTCGGTCACCGTGCTGGCCCGGGCGCACTACCTGCCGGTGTTCAGCAGGCTGGGCTGTTACCCGAAGGAACTGCTCGACAGCGCGGCCTGGGCGCACTCGGTGCGCCGTCCTCGTCTGCTGGTGGAGTACTGGGCGCACGAGGCGAGCTTGGTTCCGGTGCATGACTGGCCGTTGCTGCGTTCGGGAGCCAAGGGGCCGGGTTGGTGGCAACGGTACGGGGATCTGGCGGCCCGAGCGCCAGAGATGGTCTCGGCCGTTCTGGATGTGGTCAAAGAGCGTGGCCCGGTTGGTGCTAGCACCCTGGAGCAGGAGTTGGGTAAGGGGGCCCGCGCGGCGCCGGGATCGTGGTGGGACCGTACCGACACCAAACAGATCTGCGAGTGGCTTTTCGGCATGGGTGAGCTCACCACCGGCATGCGGCGCGGCTTCGAGCGGCTCTATGACCTTCCCGAACGGGTGCTGCCGGCCGAGGTGCTCACCCGCCGGATCGACGCCGACGAGGGCGCCCGCGAGCTGATCGCCCGGGCGAGCGCCGCACTGGGTGTGGCCACCGAGCCTGACCTGCGCGACTACTACCGGTTACGACCGGAGCGCAGCAGGCAGGCGGTCGCCGAGCTTGTGGAAGCCGGGGTACTGGAAGTGGTGATGGTCCGGGGCTGGCCGGTCCCGGCCTACCGGCACTGCGACGCCCGGATGCCGCGGCGGATCACCGGTGCAGCTTTGTTGTGCCCGTTCGATCCGCTGATCTGGGACCGGGCGCGCACCGAGCGTTTGTTCGGTTTCCGCTACCGGATCGAGATCTACGTTCCGGAACACCGGCGCAGCCACGGTTATTATGTACTCCCGTTTCTGCTGGAGGGGCAGCTGGTCGCCCGAGTCGATCTCAAGGCCGACCGTGCCGCCGGTCTGCTTCGGGTGCCGGGTGCCTTCGCCGAACCGGGGTTCGACGACGTCCCGCGAGTGGTCGCTGAACTCGGCACAGCGCTGCGGGAGATGGCTGAATGGCTGGAGCTGGACGGAATTGCACCCGGTCAGCGTGGAGATCTGGCCGCGGCCCTGGGCGCCGTGACGGGTCGCAGTGGCGGCTCCAAGCCGGTCAGGACGGTGCTGCGGTGACTAGTGCATCGCCCGATCCGGTGCGGGCCCGCACCCGCAGCGCGACGTCGCCCACGCCAGGCGATCCGCCAACCGGCAGATCGCTGCGTGCGCACCCGGAGCCGGAACTGACGTCCAGCTCGGCGACTACGCCGGGGTGGACGCCTACCCGCAGCTGCCCCGACCCGGTGGTGAGCTCGAGGCCGCCCGCGTACGCGTCGATCACAGTGAGGTCACCGCTGCCGGTGCGCGCGCTGACGTCGTGCTTGACGGCACCAAGCCGGACATCACCTGAACCGGTCTGCACGGTGGCGCCGCTGTCAGAGCCCTCGAGGCTGATCACGTCGACCTCGCCCGAGCCGGTTCGCACCTGCAGCCGGCCCAGTACCGTTCCCAACCGTACGTCGCCTGAGCCGGTGCGGACCTCAGCTGTTCCACTACACTGTGGCGCCCGGACCTGGCCGGAGCCGGTGGTGGTGTCGAGCCCGGCGACCACTCCGGTGACGTCGATGTCCGCGGCGCCGCTGCGAGCGGTGATCGATGAGTTCGACGGCGCGCTCACCTTGATCCGTAACGGCACGGTACGCAGCGGGAACTCCCGTGGAGTGCGTACCGTGAGCCGCTGCCCGATGAAGTCGATCACGGTGCGGCGCACCGCCTCGGCGGCCAGCTCGCTCAGCGGAGTCGCCCCGGTCTGCTCGCCGAGCCAGCTCAGCAGGCCGCCGATCCCGACGCTCCACGACGGCTGGTGGGAAGAGTCGGGGTGTATCTGCACGGTGACGCTGTGAGGGTCGGTTGCGGCGTCCTCCAGCGTGATGTCCAGCCGCCCGCAGTCCAGTTCCACCCAGACGTCGATGGGCCCTTCGCACTCGAAATTCTGCTGCCGAACCACCGATGCGTCGGTGATGCCGTGCTCCACGATTCCTCCTCAACGAGGTAGTTCAGCCCTGGAAGGCTGACTCAGCCCTGGGTTGTTCAGCCCTGCACCCAACCCTGGACTCGACTGCGGCTGCGGCGGTCGCCCTGGCCCCACCGGGGCTCATTCCATGGCTCGCCGCGCAGCGCGCCCGCAACGGCTTGCGAGATCCAGGCGTTCAGCGAGACGCCCTGCTCGGCGGCGGCGCGCTCGGCCTGGGTCTTGACCTGGTCGATCAGCCTGAGTGTCATCCGCCTGATGTCGCCACTAGCGTCGCCGAAGGGGGCTGCGCCGGGCTCGGTGGAGGGCGGTGATGTTTCGGATGGCGGGCTCACCGCGACCCGCACATCACGACCGTCGAGGCGCACCTCCACTATCCGGTCGTCCAGTGCCGCAGTGACCTCCGCGGCGAGGTCGGACAGCGCATTCATGATCGCCAGACGAGCCGCGGGTTCCAGTGCGATCCCCAGCACGGCTGCGGTGTGCCGGGTCTGCTCATCACCCGCAGACGCCGCGGTCGTGAGGTCTTCGCGCAGCTGGCTGATGTACGGCATGAGATCCATGACGCCATCCTGACGTCAGATTTGATGTCAGTCAAGACGTCGTTGGCGTCGCAGTAGACTCCGGACGCTCGGGGCCGGGCCCCTGTGAGAGGGTTGGTGCGCCGTGAGCCAACCCGACGGAGCGGAGTCCGCAGTGAGCGACGTCGCAGTAAGTGAGGCCGGCGTCAGCACCGTGCCGTTGCGAGTCCAGCTTGTCGCGAAGACAGAGTTCATCGTGCCCGCCGATGTACCGTGGTCCACCGACGCCGACGGCGGGCAGGCACTCGCAGAGTTCGCCGGCCGCGCGTGCTACCAATCCTGGCGTAAACCCAACCCGTCGACCGCAACGAATGCCGGTTACCTGAGGCATATCCTCGAGGTCGGTCACCTGTCGGTGCTCGAGCATGGCACGGTCAGCTTCTACCTGACGGGCGTGTCTCGATCGTTAACCCACGAGCTGATCCGGCACCGGCACTTCTCCTATTCACAGCTGTCTCAGCGTTACGTTCCCGAGCGGACCGCCGCCATGGTCGAACCGGACGTCATCGCCGACGACCCTGAGCTGCATGAGCTGTTCCACGCCGCCGCCAGCGCTGGCCAGCAGGCCTACAGCGACCTGCTGGCGGGTTTGGAGAAGCGTTTCGCGGACGAGCCGAACGCCACGTTGCGCCGTAAGCAGGCTCGCCAGGCGGCTCGCTCGGTGCTCCCCAATGCCACCGAGACCCGCATTGTGGTCACCGGCAATTACCGGGCCTGGCGGCACTTCATTGCGATGCGGGCCACCGAGCACGCGGACGTGGAGATCCGGGCGCTGGCCGTGGAGTGCCTGCGCCAGTTGCATAAGACAGCACCCAACGTCTTCAACGACTTCGAGATCGGAGTCCTGCCCGACGGTACCGAGATCGCCTCCAGCCCGTTTGTGTCAGAGGGTTGAGTAGCGTCCCGCCATGGAGGGTTCGGGCCGTTGCCGCCGAGTAGTCTTGCACAGCTCGAGCTCATTTCGGCTGGGTCTGACCGAGAAGGGTGAGGGGATACGTGGGGGAGAAGACTCTCGCGGCCACCGAGCGGCACGAGTTGTGCAATCTGATGGATCGGCTGGGCCCGGACGCCCCGACGCTCTGCGAGGGGTGGACGACCCGCGACTTGGCGGCGCATCTGGTGGTCCGGGAGGGCCGACCGATCGCCGCTGCGGGTATCCTGCTGCCACCGCTGGCTCGACTTACCGCTCGGGTGCAGCGCAGGACCGCCGAAATGCCCTGGCCCGAGCTTGTTGACCAGGTCCGCGGTGGGCCGCCTTGGTGGTCGCTGATGCGCCTGGGACCGGTTGGTGGGAAGATCAACGGGATCGAGTTCTTCGTCCATCATGAGGACGTGCGGCGGGTCCGCCGAGGGTGGGAACGGCGGACACCCGATCCGGACCGCGCCGAAACGCTCTGGCAGGTACTGTCCCGGCTTGCCCGGCTGTGCTATAGGCAGTCACCGGTCGGTGTGGTGCTGCGCCGTCCGGACGGCACGCAGCGCGTCGCCCGGCGTGGCCGTAGCAGTGTCACGGTGGTCGGTGAGCCCGAGGAACTGGCGCTGCACGCCTATGGCCGCGCCGAAGCTCTGGTCACCCTCGAGGGTGACGAGTTCGATGCCCAGCGTCTTCAGGACAGCCCGCGGGGATTCTAGTGCCGTTGAGGAGTCCCCACGAGTGTTCTGGCGGGCAGCGGTAGCGTCCTCACATGAGTATTGCGCCGACGTCTGCGTCCGGGCGGCCCTTTGGCCGGGTGCTCACCGCCATGGTGACCCCGTTCGCCGCGGATGGTGAGCTGGATGTGGATACCGCTGGAAAGCTTGCTCATCACCTGGTGGAGCTGGGTTGTGACGGGTTGGTGGTTAACGGCACCACCGGTGAGTCGCCGACCACCACGGACGCCGAGAAGGTGGAGCTGGTAAGAGCGGTGGTGCAGGCGGTCGGGGACCGGGCTGCTGTGGTGGCTGGAGCCGGAACCTACGACACCGCGCACAGTGTCGAGCTGGCCCGGCAAGCGGCGCGAGCCGGGGCACACGGCCTGCTGGTGGTGACCCCGTACTACTCCCGCCCGCCACAGACCGGGCTGGTCGCGCACTTCACGGCGGTCGCCGACGCCACCGATCTGCCGGTGATGCTCTATGACATCCCGCCGCGGTCGGTGGTGCCGATCGCGAAGCAGACCCTCTACCGGCTAGCTGAGCATCCCCGGATCGTCGCCGTCAAGGATGCCAAGGGAGACCTGGACGAAGGCGCGGAAATGATCGCCGGTACCGACCTGGCCTACTACTGCGGGGACGACGCACTCAACCTGCCCTGGCTGTCGGTGGGTGCGGTGGGGTTCGCCAGTGTCATCGGCAATGTCGTACCCGATCGGCTGCGGACCATGATCACCGCATTCGATGCGGGTGAGGTGAGCACCGCACGAGAGGTGCACGCCTCCACCCTCGGCTTGATCCGTGCCTTCTGCAGAGCAGGCGGGGTGACGTTCGGCAAGGCAGCGCTGCGGCTGACCGGGATCGACGTCGGTGACCCGCGGCTACCCCAGGTCGCCGCCGATCCAGACCAAGTCGCCGCAATCGCCGCAGCGCTGGGCGAGGCCGGGATCCGTTCATGAGCGCTGTCCCCACCGGCACTCTGCTGCCCGTGCCGGGTGTGCCCACCACGGCGCCACCGCCACTGCCTGATGGTGGCCTTCGCGCGGTCGCTCTCGGCGGCATCGGGGAGATCGGGCGCAACATGACCGTCTTCGAGCACGCCACCCGGCTGCTCGTGGTGGACTGCGGGGTGTTGTTCCCCGAGGACGACGCACCCGGGGTTGATCTTATCCTGCCCGATTTCCGGGCGATCGAGCACCGGCTGGACGACATTGAGGCGCTGGTGCTCACCCACGGGCACGAGGACCACATCGGGGCGGTGCCCTTTCTGCTGAAGTTACGTCCCGACCTGCCGGTGGTGGGCTCGGAGTTCACCCTCGCCCTGGTTCGGGAGAAGTGCCGCGAGCACCGCCAGAAACCGCAGCTGGTGCAGGTCACGGAGGGTGGTCGACACCGCTGTGGGCCGTTCGACTGCGAGTTCTTCGCGGTGAACCACTCCATTCCCGACGCGCTGGCGGTGGCCATTCGCACCTCGGCCGGGCTGGTACTGCACACCGGCGACATCAAGCTCGACCAGTTGCCACTCGACGGCCGGCTGACCGATCTCGCCGGGTTCTCCCGGCTCGGCGACGAGGGGGTGGACCTGCTTCTGATCGACTCCACCAACGCCGAGGTGCCCGGTTTCGTCACCCCGGAGCGTGACATCGGCCCGGTGCTCGACTCGGTGATCGGCAAAGCTACCCAGCGGGTCATCGTGGCCTGCTTCGCCAGCCATGTGCACCGGGTACAGCAGGTACTGGACGTCGCCGCAGCACACGCACGCAAGGTGGCGTTGGTGGGCAGGTCGATGGTGCGCAACATGGGCGTCGCGGCCGATCTCGGGCTGCTCCGGGTTCCACCGGGCCTCCTGGTGGAGCTCGACGAGGCGATGGCGATGCCTGAGCGCCGGGTGCTGTTCGTTTCCACCGGTTCGCAGGGCGAACCGCTGTCAGCGCTGTCCCGGATGGCTCGCGGCGATCACCGGCAGATCCGGATCCGCTCCGGAGACACCGTCGTGCTGGCCAGTTCGCTCATCCCGGGCAATGAGACTTCGGTGTTCCGGGTGGTCAACGGGCTTACCCGGTTGGGTGCCGCAGTGGTGCACCAGGGCGTCGCAAAAGTTCATGTATCCGGGCATGCGCCGGCCGGTGAGCTGCTGTTCCTCTACAACGCGATTCGCCCGTCCAATGTCATGCCGGTGCACGGCGAGTGGCGGCACCTGCGGGCCAACGCCGCCCTCGCGGTCCGCACCGGGGTACCCGAGGAGCGGGTGGTGATAGCCGAGGATGGCGTGGTCGTGGACCTGGTGGACGGCCGGGCGGAGATCACCGGCCGGGTGGAGGTAGGGCAGGTCTATGTGGACGGTCTGTCGGTGGGTGACGTGGGCGACTCCACCCTGTCCGACCGGCTCATCCTCGGTGAGGGTGGTTTCATCGCGATCACCGTGGTGATCGTGTCGGCGACCGGACGGGCGGTGGCTCCGCCGACGATCTCGGGTCGGGGGTTCTCCGACGACCCCAAGGCGCTCGATGGCGTGGTGCCCCTGGTCGAGATGGAACTGGCCCGCACCGAAGCGGAGGGGATCACCGACCCGCACCGGATCGCCCAGGCAGTGCGGCGCGTGGTGGGGCGATGGGTCTCCGACACCTACCGGCGCCGGCCGATGATCGTGCCGACAGTGCTGCCCGTCGGCTGAGAAGCTGGTCGCCACACTGACACCTGTACCCGGTGAGTCCGCTGCGGTGTTGTTGCAGGGAAGGAAGGGACGGATGGGCTAGCGTGTCGGATATGGCAGGGCGGAGTTCCACGAGGACCACGACAGCGCGGTCCCGGAGCTCGGGGCCCAAGCCGCGGTCGCGGTCGAACCCCCGGCGGCCGGTGTCGCGCACCGTATCCCGAGGAGCGTCGAGCCGCATCGTGAGCCGGGGGCTATTCGGCGTGTGGTCCCTGCTGGCTCACGGCGCTGGTCGGCTTGTGAGGGCACTGGGACGCACTCGGGAGCTTGAGCCAGCGCACCGCCGGGACGGCCTCGCCCTCGGCTTGGTCGGGCTCGCCCTGGTCGTCGCCGCTGCGGTGTGGTGGACCGCCGGGGGCCCGGTCGGTGCCGGCCTTCAGCGCACGTTGCGTGCCCTGCTCGGCGCCGCCTCGGTAGGGTTACCGGTGGTGTTCGCGGGAGTCGGGGTGACGCTGATGCGCACCGAGGCGGACCCAGCGGCCCGACCCCGCCGCACCGTTGGCACGCTGCTGTTGGCGTTGGGCACGCTGGGTTTGTGGCATCTCGCGGCAGGCGCGCCTGCGGATGGTATGGGTCGGTCTCGGGCTGCCGGCGTGATGGGGTTCCTGGTCGCTGACCCGTTGGTCGGGGGTTTCACAGTCTGGTTGGCGGCGCCGCTGCTGGCGCTGCTGGCCGGTTACGGGCTGCTGGTACTGACGGGGACTCCGATCCGAGCCGTGCCTGAGCGGATCCGCCAGTTGTGTGGAGCGATGCCGGATCAGGAGCCCGGTATCGATTCTGCTGCTGAGGCATCGGTGACTAGCGGCAATCCGGCCGCCGTCCGGCTACGTCGACCCGCACGACGTAGGCAGGCCACTCAGAACGCGGAACGCGCCGAGGAGGACGCGACTGCGGCGTCACCGGCCTCACCAGCGCCGCGGTCCAAGCCCGTCGCGCCAGTTCAGGGGACGGTCGAAAACAAGCCCGGCTCGGGCACATCGACGCCCCGGATGGTTGAAGGCGACTACCAGCTGCCTCCACCCGATCTGTTGCTCAAGGGTGACCCGCCCAAGGCGCGTAGCAAGGCCAATGACGCGATGATCGAGGCCATCACCGGGGTGCTCGACCAGTTCTCGGTCGACGCCCAGGTCACCGGCTTCGCCCGCGGCCCGACCGTCACTCGATACGAGGTGGAGGTGGGCCCTGGGGTCAAGGTGGAGAAGATCACCCAGCTGACTCGCAACATCGCCTATGCGGTGGCCACCGACAATGTGCGGTTGCTGGCCCCGATTCCGGGCAAGTCCGCGGTGGGAATCGAGGTGCCCAACAGCGACCGGGAGATGGTGCGGCTGGGTGATGTGCTGCGCTCGCCGACCTCAAGTCGCGACCAGCACCCCATGGTGATCGGTCTGGGCAAGGACATCGAGGGCCGCTTCGTCACCGCGAACCTGACCAAGATGCCGCATCTGCTGGTGGCCGGCTCCACCGGCTCGGGCAAATCGAGCTTCGTGAACTCGATGCTCGTCTCGTTGCTCGCCCGGGCCACTCCCGACGAGGTCAGGATGATCCTGATCGACCCGAAAATGGTGGAGCTCACCCCCTACGAGGGCATCCCGCACCTGATCACACCCATCATCACCCAGCCGAAGAAGGCGGCCGCGGCGCTGGCCTGGCTGGTGGAGGAGATGGAGCAGCGCTACCAGGACATGCAGGCCGCCCGGGTGCGCCATATCGACGACTTCAACCGCAACGTGCGCAGCGGCGAGATCGTCGCGCCGCCGGGATCGCAGCGGGAGTACCGCCCCTACCCCTACATCATGGCCATCGTCGACGAGCTGGCGGACCTGATGATGACCGCCCCGCGCGACGTCGAGGACGCCGTCGTGCGCATCACCCAGAAGGCCCGAGCCGCCGGGATCCATCTTGTGCTGGCCACCCAGCGTCCCAGCGTCGACGTGGTCACCGGACTGATCAAGACCAACGTGCCGTCTCGGCTGGCCTTCGCCACCTCGTCGCTGACCGACAGTCGGGTGATCCTGGACCAGCCCGGCGCCGAGAAGCTGATCGGCATGGGTGACGGGCTCTACCTGCCGATGGGCGCGTCCAAGCCGGTGCGCATCCAGGGCGCCTACGTCGGGGACGCCGAGATCGCCGCGGTCGTTGCCTACGCCAAGGAGCAGGCCACCCCGGATTACACCGATGGGGTCACTGCGGCCAAGCCGGGTGAACACAAGGAGGTCGACCCGGACATCGGCGACGATCTCGATGTCTTGCTCCAGGCTGCCGAGCTCGTGGTGACGTCGCAGTTCGGCTCGACATCGATGCTGCAGCGCAAGCTGCGAGTGGGTTTCGCCAAAGCGGGCCGGCTGATGGACCTGCTGGAGAGCCGAGGCGTGGTGGGCCCCTCGGAGGGGTCCAAGGCACGCGATGTCCTGGCCAAACCCGAGGAGCTCGACGGGTTGCTTTATACGCTTCGGGGCGGAGATCCGGGTGGTGGCGAGGGGGAGGAGGACTGAGCCGGCCACCATCGCTCACAGCTCGAGGAGCATACGAGTGTTGCCTAGGGTGTTGGGCTTGACGTAGGGCAGGTCGAGAAACTCCGCGACGCCCTCGTCGTGTGAGCGGCGCATCTCCTCGTAGACCTCCGCAGTCACCGGTGTTCCCTCGATGGTCTGGAATCCGTGCCGGGAGAAGAAGTGCTCCTCGAAGGTCAGCACGAACAGGCGGCGCAGTCCCAGTGCCCGACCTTGCTCGACCAACTGCGCGACCAACGCGTGCCCTACCCCCTGACTCCGGGCGTCCGGGTGCACGGCCAGGGTGCGGATCTCGGCCAGATCCTCCCAGAGCACGTGCAGCGCACCGCAGCCGAGTATCGAACCCGCCCGGTCAGCCACCCAGAACTCCTGGACGTCCTCGTAGAGGGTCACGAGCTGTTTGGCCAGGAGCACCGCGCCGACGTAATGGTCCACCAGATCCTTGATTCTGCGGACGTCTCCGACCCTTGCCCGGCGTACGGTGAGCGGAGCAGGCACGCAAGAGAACCTATCGGTGTCGGTGGAGCCGTCCAGGGGGGTCCAGAAGCTGGTATTCTTGATCATGGCGGCTGGCCCGTTACGCTGAGCCCGTGCCCGCCCCGTCGAAGTCCCCGCGTGTTGCCCTGGTCACGTTGGGCTGCGCCCGCAATGAGGTCGACTCCGAGGAGCTGGCCGGCCGGCTGACCGATGACGGCTGGGAGCTGGTCGGCCCCGATGGTGGCGCGGCGGACGTGGTGGTGGTCAACACCTGTGGCTTCGTCGCTTCTGCCAAGAAGGACTCCATCGACACCCTGCTGGCTGCTGCAGACACCGGAGCCAAGGTCGTTGCGGTGGGTTGCCTTGCCGAGCGCTATGGCACAGAACTGGCGCGCAGCTTGCCGGAGGCCGACGCGGTCCTGGGTTTCGACGCCTACCCTGGACTTGGCGGCCGGCTGCGCGACGTACTGGGTGGCCGGACGGTGCCCGCGCACCAACCGGTAGACCGCCGCACCCTCTTACCGATCACCCCGGTGTCCAGGCCGGCAGCACTTGCGGCTGGTCCTGCGCTACCTGGGCACGGCTGGGGTCCCCCGTTTGCGCCCGCCCGCCCGGTGCGCCGCCGGCTGGATGACTCTCCGGTGGCCCCGTTGAAGATCGCGTCGGGTTGCGATCGGCGCTGCGCGTTCTGTGCCATCCCCACCTTCCGCGGGGCCTTCGTCTCCCGCCCGGTCGACGAGCTGCTGGCCGAGGCGGCGTGGCTGGTCGAGTCGGGGGTGCGGGAGCTGGTACTGGTCAGCGAGAACTCCACGTCCTACGGCAAGGATTGGGGCCGCCCGGGGGCTCTGGAGGAGCTGCTGCGCCGGTTGGCGGTCATTCCCGGCCTCCTGCGCACCCGGGTTTCCTACCTGCAGCCGGCCGAGACCCGCCCTTCTTTGGTGACCACGATCGCCGACACCCCGGGGTTGGCCCGCTATTTCGACCTGTCCTTCCAGCACGCCAGCGAGGCGGTGCTGCGCCGGATGCGCCGGTTCGGCTCGCGCGAATCCTTCTTGGCCCTCCTCGATCAGATCCGGCGCCATGCTCCCATGGCGGGAGTACGCAGCAACGTGATCGTCGGGTTCCCGGGAGAGACCGAGGCCGACGTCGCGGAGCTGGAGCGTTTCCTCACCGAGGCGCGGCTGGACGCGGTGGGAGTGTTCGGCTATTCCGACGAGGACGGCACCGAGGCCGCCGGCTTGCCCGGGCAGCATGACGAGGACACCATCGCCGAGCGTGTCGCACGGATTAGCGGGCTGGTCGAGCAGCTGACTGCGCAGCGTGCCGAGGAGAGGGTCGGCGAAACCGTGGACGTGCTGGTAGAGGCCGTTGCCGAGACGGCGGCCGACGCTGGGTCCGGCGAAGCTGCGGAGATTGTCGGGCGTGCCGAGCACCAGGCCCCCGAGGTGGACGGTGAGTGCCTGCTGATCGGCTTGGGAGCGGACTCAGTCGCACTCGGCGACGTGGTGCGCTGCCGAGTGGTCGCCGCCCAGGGTGTCGATCTGGTCGTCGAACCGCTGCAGCTGATCGGTCCGACGGGCGGCGCACCGTGAGCCCGTCGCAGCCGGTACACCGGGCGCCGCTGTGGAATCCGGCCAACGTGCTGACCATGTCACGGATGGTGCTGGTGCCGGTATTCGTGGTCGCCTTGTTCGCCCGGGGTGGTGCCGATCCGGCGTGGCGGGTCACCGCAGCAGTGATATTCGCCGTCGCCTCGCTCACCGACCGGTTCGATGGTGACCTGGCGCGGCGGCGCGGGCAGGTTACCGACTTCGGCACGATCGCCGATCCGATCGCTGACAAGACACTCATCGGGTCCGCTCTGCTGGGCCTGAGCCTGCTGGGCGAGCTACCCTGGTGGATCACCATCCTGATCGGCGTGCGCGAGCTGGGTGTCACTGCGTTGCGTTTGTGGGTACTGCGCTACGGAGTGATCCCGGCCAGTCGTGGCGGTAAAGCGAAGGCGTTGGCGCAGGCCGTCGCGATAGTGTTGTACGTCCTGCCGGTGCCGCTGGCGCTCCATCCGGTGCGCTGGACGGCGATGGGCATCGCGGTGGCATTGACCGTTGCTACGGGCGTCGACTATGTGGTGCGTGCGTTGCGGTTACGCGCCTCCGGTCGCCGAACCGTCGCGCTGCCGTGACCGGGTCTGCGCCAGCGGCATCGTTCGCCCACGGCGGACGCCCGGTCGCCCGGTCGGTGAGTACGGTAGAAAGCACGCAAGCTGGTTTGCGTGGGTTCGGTCGATACCCAGGAGGGAACGCGATGACGTTGCTGCGGGAGGCCATCGGCGAGCGGTTACGCCGGACACGGACCTCGCAGTGCCGCACCCTGCGCGAGGTGTCCCGGGTCGCGCGGGTGAGCCTGGGCTATCTCTCCGAAGTCGAGCGGGGCCGTAAGGAGCCATCCAGCGAGCTCCTCGCATCGATCTGTGACGCACTCGACCTGCCTCTGGATGAGCTGTTGCGGCGGGTGGCCAACGACCTCGGTCCGGTTTACCTGCCTGAGGTGCCCGACACGCTCGCCGCTGAGCTGGTTGCGGCCTGATGTAGGGATGTGAGGGCCGAATCAGGGGTAACCCCGGTTCTCCCTGGGGTCGGTGGAAGCGCTGCCGCACACCTGACACCATGGAGTCAGCACGCGGCGCCGCTGGTCGGGTGGGGCGCTGGTCGGGTGGGTGAAGCTCGACCCGATTGGTCACGAGGAGAGGCAGCGGAAGAGATGGCCAACCCGTTTGTGAAGGCCTGGAAGTACCTCATGGCGGCGTTCTCGTCCAAGATCGATGAGCATGCCGATCCCAAGATACAGATCCAGCAGGCCATCGAGGAGGCGCAACGCCAGCACCAGGCGCTTTCCCAGCAAGCCGCCGCCGTCATCGGCAACCAGCGCCAGCTGGAGGTGAAGCTCAACCGGCAGCTCGGTGAGATCGAGAAGTACCAGTCCTCGGCCCGGCAGGCGTTGGTGCTCGCCGACGAGGCACGGCGCCAGGGTGATCAGGACAAGGCTGTGCAGTACGAGCAGGCTGCGGAGTCCTTTGCGACCCAGCTGGTGACCGCGGAGCAGTCCGTGGAGGATCTCAAGACGCTGCATGACCAGTCCCTGCAGGCTGCCGGCCAGGCAAAGCAGGCCGTCGAGCGCAATGCGATGGTGCTGCAGCAAAAGATCGCGGAGCGGTCCAAACTGCTCTCTCAGCTGGAGCAGGCGAAGATGCAGGAGCAGGTTTCCGCTTCGCTGCGATCGATGACCGAGCTGGCTGCGCCGGGCAACACACCGTCGCTCGACGAGGTCCGGGACAAGATCGAGCGTCGCTACGCCAACGCCCTCGGGTCTGCCGAGCTGGCCCAGAACTCCGTGCAGGGGCGGATGCTGGAGGTGCAGCAATCCACATTGGACATGGCGGGTCGTTCCCGGTTGGAGCAGATCCGAGCGTCGATCAGCGGGGCGCCGATCGCGGGTGAGGTCACCGCCGGTGAGCCGGCGGCACAGCCCGCCTCGTCACAGCAGTCCCGTCCTCCGCGCAGCCAGCCACAACCCGGACAGGGTTGACCCGGGTCCCCGGTGAGGCCTCATGGTCTCATTCCAGGGCCACGCTGGTCGGGATGCGACGCCGCAACTGGCTGGTGCGCAGCATCCGAGCCAACAGCACGTCGAAAGCCACCGCGAGTTCCCGCGCTCCAAGGGTGCCCCAGCGTTGGATCGGTAGACCGGCGCCCTGAGCGTCTTGCACGGCCGAACGATCAGGTAGCACAGTGGGTAGCACCAGTGGCCCGAAGATCTCCCGGAGTTCGTTGATCCGGTAGTTGTGCTCGCCGGAGCGCACCCGGACCCGATTGACCACCACACCCAGAGGTTGTAGGTCGGGGTTGTGCTCGCGCTCGTGCTGCACGGCCTCGAAGGCGCGCTGTACGCCGGCCACCGCGTAGATGGTCGGTTCGGTGACCAGCAGCGCCCGGTCGGCGGCCACCAGCGCTGAGCGGGTCAGCTGGCCCAGCGAGGGCGGGCAGTCCAGGAGCACCAACCGGTACGGCGGATCGTCGACCATCGTGTTCAGCTTGGACAGCGCTTGATCCAACCGCTTCAACTGAGCACGGTCTGGATCGGGCCGGTCGTGCACCTCGGTCTCCTCCGCGCCGACCAGCACATTCAGGCCCCCACCCCACGCACTGGTCGCGATCGCATCTCTGACCACCGAGCGTCTCGGATCGGCCAGGACGTCGGCCAACGTGAACTTCGTCGCGCTGGGGTCCAGGGTGGTGGTGCAATTACCCTGCGGGTCCAGGTCCACGACCAAGGTCCGGATCTTGCGCTGCAGGGCAGCTCCGGCCAACCCGAGCACGACGGATGTCTTGCCCACCCCGCCCTTGAGGCTGAGCACCGCCACGGTTCGCACCGGTGCAGCTTATGGTGCTCGGGTTGGCCCGATGTTCCCCCGGTATTGCCGGGGCTTCTTGTGGTTGAGCCCTCTACAGTGCTCCGCATGCGAGCCTCAGCGGTGCACAGGGCACTGGAGGCCGAGGTCGCCGCGGCACGTCGGCGGCTGGGCGCGGCCCCCCGGGTACTGGATGTGGGCGGTGGCAGCGGCGGGTGGGCCGTGCCATTGGCTCGATCCGGCTGCCTGGTGACGGTCGTGGAACCGAGTCCCAACGCCTTGGCGACGCTGCACCGGCGGGCCGCCGATGCCGGGGTCCAGCAATTGGTGAGCCCGGTGCAGGGCGACGCTGACTCCTTGGCCGACGTCGTCCCGGCAGGTAGTGCCGATCTCGTACTCGGGCACGGGGTACTGGAGGTGGTCGAGGATCCCGCCGGGGTGGTCTGGGCGCTGGCCGAAGCCACGGCACCGGGTGGCGCAGTATCGGTCCTGGTGTCCAACCGGTACGCCGCAGTGCTGGTCCGCGCGCTGGCCGGACGGCTGGCTGAGGCCCGCCGGTTACTTGACGATCCGGATGGCCGGGTCTGCAGTGCGGACCCCGTGCTGCGCCGCTTCGATACCGGTGGCCTGGTCGCGCTGCTGGAGGCCGGTGGGCTTGGCGTTGAGCTGGTGCAGGGGGATGGGGTGGTCGCCGACCTGGTGCCCGGCGGCGTACTCGAGGTGTATCCCGGGGCAGCCGACCAGCTTGCTGAGTTGGAGCTGTCCGTGGCCGGAAGGGTACCCCTACGCGACATCGCCAGCCGCTTGCACGCGCTGGCCCGGCGTCCGGTAGTGAGCGGCTACCATGGGCAGTATAGAACGTGAGTTCGAATAATCGGTAGTTGTCACGGGGGTGTTCATGGGGCGCAGTGCTGACTTACCCCGTGCTGACCTCTCCCGCCTTAACCCTTCCCACGCGGGGCTCCCGCGGCGCGGGGAGGCCGGCTATGCCGCCGATCACGGTTGTTCCGTGCTGCATGTCGACATGGACGCCTTCTATGCCTCAGTCGAGGTTCGCGAACGCCCTGAGCTGGCCGGGCGGCCCGTGGTGGTGGCGGGCGGCAGCAACCCGGCCGGTGGCCGCGGTGTCGTGCTCTCGGCGAGTTACCAGGCCCGGGTGTTCGGGGTCCGCTCGGCGATGCCGGTGGTGCAGGCCCGACGGCTGTGTCCGCAGGCGGAGTTCGTGCCGCCCCGGTTCGAGCGCTATTCGGAGGCCTCTCACGGGATGATGGCGCTGTTTCGCGAGATCACCCCGCTGGTTGAGCCGCTGAGCCTGGACGAGGCCTTTCTCGACGTCGGCGGGGCGTTGCGCAGGTTGGGGATGGGCCCGGCCGGGATTGGGGAATGGATTCGCGGGCAGGTCTACGACGCACACCGGCTGACCTGCTCAGTGGGGGTGGCTCCGAGCAAGTTCCTCGCCAAGCTCGCCTCCGGACTGTCCAAGCCGGATGGGTTGCTCGTGGTGCCCGCGGACGGGGTGCTCGAGTTCCTGCATCCGTTACCGCTGTCCGCGTTGTGGGGAGTGGGCCGACGCACCGCGCAGCAGCTGCGTCGGTTGGGGTGTGCCACCGTGGCCGACGTGGCGAGCACTCCGCCGGCTGCCTTGCGGCGCGCCGTCGGTGTGTCGTGCGCCCGGCATCTGCACGAGCTCGCCAACGGCCGGGACGAGCGGCGGGTGGTGCCTGACGTGGTGGAGAAGTCCGTGGGGGCGGAGGAGACTTTCGCCCACGATGTGGTGGACCGGTCGGCGTTACGGCGCGAGCTGCTCCGGCTGGTCGAACGCGCCACGGCTGCGCTGCGTCGCCGTGGCCTGCGCGGGCGGACCATCGCGCTCAAGGTCCGCTATCCCGATTTCACCACGATCACCCGGTCCCGGACCCTGGCCGCGCCGACTGACTCCGCGCACGAGGTGTTCGCAGTGGCCGGCGAACTGCTGGACGGTAACCTCCCCCGCGAGGTAGCGGTCCGGTTGCTGGGGGTGCGCGTAGAACAACTGGTGGGGGGCGCGGTGGCCGAGCAGCTCACCCTGGACGGTCTCAGCGGATCCTCGTCGGGGGGATCCCGGGAGGGCACATGACCAATGCGAACTGGTCGGATGCCGAACGCGCGGCGGACGCAGCGCGGTCCCGGTTCGGCTGGGCCGCGGTGCAGCCGGCTACCTTGCTGGACACTCCAGGGCGGTCCGGTCGCGAAAAAGCGCAGTTCTCCCCTGAATCGGGTAACCAGTTCGGCTAGTCCGTACCGCCGCGGGCTCGTATCCTCGACGGTAGGAGCCCACGGTGGCTGTCCGGTGGCTACAGGTACTACCGTCAGGGTCGGACACCGTATCGACTACCGGAGTGCCGGAGGAGGAGCGATGCCACTCTCCGAGCACGAGCAGCGTCTGCTCGACCAGATAGAGCGCGCCCTCTACGCAGAGGACCCCAAGTTCGCCTCGAACGTCCGGGGTGCCCGGATGCGCGGCCTGTACCACCGGCGCCGATTCCAGGGAATCGCGCTTTTCGTGCTGGGCTTGTTGTTGCTCGTCGCCGGTGTCATGCTTCCTGTCCGCCCGGTCGGGATCCCGGTCATCAGTGTTCTCGGTTTCTTGGTGATGTTCGCCGGTGCCGTCGTCGCGATCTTCTCTCGGCGTAACGCGAGTGATGGCGGGCGCGGGACATCGTCGGACCATCCGGCCAACGGGCAAGGTCGCAGCACCCTGGCCCAACGGATGGAACAGCGGTTCCGTCGCCGGTTCGAAGACCACTGATCGGCCTGCCCGCACCAGATTCTTCGGCGGTAGCCGGTCGATCTGCGTTTGTGCGGTGGGCACCAGCCGGCGTGACACGCCGGCTGGTGCCCACGTCTGCACATCGTCGGGCACCACGAAGTCGCGGCTGGCCATCCTAGTAGCCCTCTGCGATCCGGGCGGTGAACCGGTCACGCTGAGCTTCGTGGCTTGACCCTGACCGCGCTGCGGGTTCGCCCCCGAGTGTAGGTCTCGTGCGCATCTTGCGGGCTCGCGCGATCTCCTGCCCGCCTCGGCGACCGCTGCTCTACCCATCTGAGGGAGCGTGAAGGCCGTGAAACGTGCACATGCATGCCGTGTCCTCGGGTCAGGGTACTGATCCCCACTTCGCCCCACCGGTGTGCTCAGAGAAGGGGCATGGGGCAGGTGGGCGCGTGTTCGAGCTTTGCCAAACGCATTTTGAGCTGCTGGAAAGCTCGCGCGCGTGGTCACCTCCCCACCTTCCGGAACCGGTGCTGAGCTGGTCCGATCACGCGCTGCAGGCGACGCGAAGGGTGGCTGCGCGTTGACAGTGGCGGAAAGTGGGGTACTGTGGTTGGCAGTGGAGCGCAGGGGTGCTTCATAGCGGATCCGCCGGGCTGGGGAGGTGGGTGGCCGTGTTCCTGGGCACGCACACACCCCGGCTCGACGACAAGGGTCGGTTGACGTTGCCGGCGAAGTTCCGCGACGCGCTCGCAGGGGGGTTGATGGTCACCAAGGGACAGGACCACTGCCTCTATGTGTTCCCGCGTGCTGAGTTCGAGCAGATGGCCCACAAGGTGGCGCAGGCACCGTTCACCAACGAGGCGGTGCGGGCCTACCAGCGTTACCTGTTCGCCGGCACCGATGAGCAACGTCCGGACGGGCAGGGTCGTATCTCGATTGCGGCCGAGCTGCGGCGCTACGCCGGGTTGAGCAAGGACTGCGCGGTGATCGGGGCGATCAACCGTTTGGAAATCTGGGATAGCTCGGCTTGGCAGCGCTATCTGGAGGAGCACGAGGAGTCCTACGCGCAGGCACAAGAGGAGGTGCTACCCGGCGTGATGTGACCCGGTACCGCGAGGCCTCCGTCCGGAGGCGCATCGCCTGGGCTCAACAGCACCGACGGCGATGCGCACAACACGGACCAGCTCCAGCCCTGACGCACCTTCCCTGGCGCCAGGAACTGGCACCGGGCGGAGACCTGGCGGCACCGGGAAGTGTCCCGAGACAGCACCGGCGATCCCGGCTGCATTGCGACGGAGGTTGGTGTGAGCGGAGGGAGCCTGCAGGTGGCCGATCACCCGCATCATGACCCTGTCCCCCAGCCCCAGCATGCTCCCGTTCTGTTACACCGTTGCCTTCGAGCTGCTCGCGCCCGCCCTGACGGGCCGGCCGGCCGTGGTGCTCGACGCCACGGTGGGTCTCGGTGGGCACGCGGCCGCGCTGCTCGACGCTCACCCTGCGCTCACTGTGGTCGGCTTGGACCGCGACCGTCAGGCGCTAGCCGTGGCTGGCGACCGACTGCAGGCGTACTCCGGGCGAACTCACCTGGTGCATGCCGGCTACGACGAGTTGCCCGACGTGCTGGGGCGCCTCGCCATCCCGAGTCTCGACGGTGTGCTGTTCGACCTGGGGGTGTCCTCATTACAGCTTGACGCCGTCGAGCGCGGCTTCTCCTACGCCCGCGACGCCGTGCTGGACATGCGGATGGATTCCAGTACCGGGCCTACCGCGGCCGACGTGCTCAACGGCTACTCGCAGGCTGAACTCGCCCGGGTACTGCGGGATTACGGCGAGGAGCGCTTCGCCGGCCGGATCGCCGCTGCGATCGTGGCGCAGCGGGCCCGGCGCCGGTTCGACATGACTTCTCAGCTTGTCGAGATCATCTATCAGAGTGTCCCGGCGGCCACCCGCAGGCACGGTGGACATCCCGCCAAGCGGACCTTCCAGGCCTTGCGGATCGAGGTCAACGGCGAACTGGCAGCGCTGCGCTCGGCGATACCTGCCGCGCTGGCTGCGCTGGCGGTCGGCGGTCGCCTGGTGGCGATGTCCTACCACTCGCTGGAGGACCGGATCGTCAAGCAGGCACTGGTCCAGCTGACCACTTCCCGGACCCCGGTCGGCCTGCCGGTTGAGCTGCCAGACCATGGGCCTGAGCTGCGCGGGTTGACCCGTGGCGCCGAGCGAGCTGACCCGGATGAGACCGAGGCCAATCCGCGGGCAGCGTCGGCGCGGTTGCGGGCCGCGCAGCGCATCGCGCCTGCTCCGCCACGGAGGTCTGGCCAGTGTGGATCCGATCAGGGCGGATCGGACCGGCCGGAGTCGGTCTCATGACGGCTCCCCTTCACACCACCACCCCGAGACATGGCAGGACAGCCGCAGCCGGCCGCCGCTGGGAGACCGGATCTCAGCGGGGGCGCTCCCCGGCCGTCGCCCGCGCATACGCTCGGCGTGCCCAGCGCACCGGGGCCCGCCACGGTAGCCCGACGACCGCCGACGCCGGCCGGACGCCATTCGTTGTGCTGGTGATGACGATGCTGGGCACGGCCCTGGTCGCCACGCTGTGGTTGTCCACGGCCGCCACCGCTGACTCCTACCACCTGCGCAGTGCCCGCAAGGTGGCCAGGAACCTGACTGAGCGTTCGGAGAGCCTCGGTCGCGAGGTGGCCACCCTGGAGACTGCCCCCGAGCTGGCTCGCCGAGCCCGCGAACTGGGTATGGTGCCGGCCGGGGACCCGGCCCGGCTGGTCGTTCGTCCGGACGGCGCAGTCGTCCTGATCGGCCGACCTCGGCGGGCCGTGGCACCCGCCCCACCGGCAGTGAATCCCGCCCCACCGGCAGTGAACCCCGCCCCACCGGCTGCGGTGCCCGCGCTGCTGGTGCCCTTCCCATCGTCGGGCCGCACCTGATGGGCGCAGCGATCAGAGTGCCTCGGTCCCGTCGCGGATGGGGCTCGTCGACAAGTTCGTCGAGCAGCAGTCTGCGCCACCGGCTGCGGCTGGGGCGCGTGGTACTGGTCCTCGCGCTGGTGGCGGCTGGTCTCAAACTGGTCGCGGTGCAGGGCCTGCAGGCAGCGGAACTCTCGGCGCGAGCCGCGAACCAGCGCACCACCGTCCAGACGCTGCCTGCGCAGCGTGGCACGATTACCGATCGCAATGGCACGCCGCTGGCGTTCAGCGTTGCGGCCCAGGCTCTCTACGCGCAGCCGAAACGGATCATTGCCGAGCAGCGCGCGATCCGGGCCGACCCGGACCTCCACAAACAGGCGATGGCTCGCCGGGTGGCTCAGGTGCTCGGCCCGCCGGCGTCCGAGCAGGAGGTCCTGAGCCAACTGCGTAGCGACCGCACCACAGTGCTGCTCGCACCGTTGGTGACGCCGGCCCAGGCCAGGGTGATCCAGCAGGATTTCCCGGAGATCAGCGCGGAGCACCGGGAGATCCGGCAATACCCCGGCGGTGAGCTTGCAGCCAATGTCTTGGGGGTGGCGAACTGGCGGGCTGACGAGCGCAAAGTGCGGGGACTGGTCGGACTGGAGAACTATGCCGATACGCTGCTGGCCGGCCGGGATGGTCGCCGGGTGGTGGACACTGCTGAAGGCTCGGACGCGATCATCCCAGGCAGCGAGCGCGCCGAGCGGTCGCCGGTACCGGGCTCGGGGCTGGAACTCACCCTGGACTCCGACCTGCAGTTCACCGTTGCGCAGATGCTCGGAGACTACGCGCGGAAATACCGCGCCAAAGGGGCCAGTGCCGTGGTGCTCGACGCGCACACCGCCGAGGTCTACGCGATGGCCAACGACATTACCTTCGATCCGAACAACCTCGCGGCCGCGACCCCTGAATTGTTGGGCAACCCGGCGGTCTCGGCGCCCTTCGAACCAGGTTCGGTGAATAAGGTCGTTACCGCCGCCGCCGCCATTGAAAGCGGCGTCGTCACACCGGACACCCCACTGCAAGTACCCGGCGAACTGCGGGTCGCGGACCGGACGGTCCGGGACGCGTGGCCACACGGCACGTTGAACCTCACGTTCACCGGCGTGCTGGCCCGCTCGTCCAATGTCGGCACGTTGCTCACCGCGCAGCGTGTCGGCGAGGACCGTTTTGTGGACATGCTCACGCGAATGGGTCTGGGCCAGCGCACCAACGTGGGGTTGCCAGGCGAGAGCGCGGGCCTGGTTCCGCCCCGGGACCGATGGTCGGGCAGCACATTCGCCAACCTGCCCATCGGTCAGGGGCTGTCGATGACCGTGTTACAGATGGCTGGCATGTACCAGGCGATCGCCAACGATGGCCTGCGCATTCCACCGCGCATCGTCAGCGCCGAGATCGCGCCGGACGACACCCGGACGGAGACCTCCCGGCCCGACGGAGTACGGGTGGTCAGCCCACAGACCGCTCACACCGTGCGGAACATGCTGCGCGCGGTGATGCAGAACGATCCAGGACAGCGCGGCACCGGGCCGGAGGCGGCACTGGACGGTTACCAGATCTCGGGCAAGACCGGCACCGCGCAGCAGGTCAATCCCGGCTGCGGCTGCTACAGCAACTCGAGTTACTGGATCACCTTCGCTGGGATCCTGCCTGCCGATGCCCCGCGTTTCGTGGTCGGGATCATGCTCGATGACCCGGCTGTCGGCAGCGCTGCGCCGTTGTTCCACGACATCGCCTCCTACCTGGCAGGGCGCTATCAAATCCCGCTGTCTCCCGGACCTAGCCCGTCGGCCAGGCTGACCCTGCCTTGACTCCTGGTCTTGAAGCCCCGCCGGCGATGGGCACCGATGCCGGGTCCGCTACCGATCACTGAATGCAGCGCCGGTAGCCTTCGTGCCCGCTGGGCTTCAGCAGACCCGCACCCGACCCCGGACCGTGACTGCTCCTGTGACTCCCTCGTTGGTCGAGACGCCGCTACGACCGTTGCACACCGCGCCGATCCCGGTGACCGCACTCGCCGTGTTGGCTGGCGCGGCCGTGTCGGGACCCCTGGATCGGGCCCTGCCTCAGGTCACCGATCCCATCCTGGTGACGGGCATCGCGTTGCGCGCCCAACACGTGCGTCCCGGCGATCTGTTCGCGGCGCTAGCCAGCCAGACCCCGGGTCGTCCGCATGGTGCCGAGTTCGCGGGCACAGCGTTGAGTGCCGGCGCGGTCGCGGTGCTCACCGACCCCGCCGGTGCGCAGGCCCCCCTGTTGACCGGTAGCCCGGTCCCGGTCCTGGTGCACCCGGACCCCCGGTCGGTGTTGGGCACCTTGTCCGCGCACACCTACGGCGACCCTTCCGCTCGGCTGGCGGTGCTCGGGATCACCGGTACCGCAGGCAAGACCACCACCGCGTACCTCCTGGAGGCGGGGTTGCGCGCGGCCGGCGCAGCAACCGGCCTGCTGGGCACCGTGCAGATGCGGATCGGTGAGGCGCTGCTGCCCAGCACCTTCACCACTCCGGAGGCGCCAGACCTGCAGGCGCTACTGGCGCTGATGGCCGAACGCGGCGTCACCCACGTTCCCATCGAGGTCTCCAGCCACGCACTGGCGTTGGGTCGGGTAACCGGTACCACCTTCGCGGTCGGCGCGTTCACCAATCTGTCCCAGGATCACCTGGACTTCCATACTGATCTCGAGGACTATTTTGCGGCCAAGGCGATGCTGTTCGATGGGCGAGCCGGCGCCGAGGTGGTGTGCATCGACGATGCCTGGGGACAGCGGTTGGTCACCGGCGAGACGACGACGGTCTCCCTGGACGGCGAGGCAACCTGGCATGCTGCAGACGTCGCCGCCTATCCATCCGGCAGCCAGACGTTCCAAGCTCTGGGCCCAGACGGGTTCAACCAGCGGTTACTGGTGCGGTTGCCCGGCGCGTTCAACGTGACGAACGCGCTGCTCGCCTTGGCCATCGGCCACGCCGCGGGCGCGGACCCCCAGCTCATGCTCCGGGGCATCGCCTCTGCCGAAGTGCCCGGCCGGATGCAGCGAGTGAACCGCGGCCAGGGTTTCTTGGCGCTGGTCGACTACGCGCACAAGCCCGCCGCGGTGGCCGCACTGCTCGACACGGTACGGGCTCAGGTTCCCGGACGCCTGCTGGTGGTACTGGGCTGCGGCGGGGATCGGGACACGGCCAAACGCCCGCTGATGGGTGCCGAAGCGGCTTGCCGGGCCGACCTGCTGGTGATCACCGATGACAATCCGCGCAGTGAGGATCCGGCGGCCATCCGGGCTGCGATGCTCAGCGGAGCCGCGGTCGGACCCGCCGAGGTAGTCGAGATCGCCGACCGGGTGGCCGCGATCGCGCACGCGGTCGCCCAGGCCCGCCCGGGGGATGCGGTGGTCGTCGCGGGCAAGGGTCACGAGACCGCGCAGGAGGTGCGCGGCGTCAAGCACCCCTTCGTGGACGCGGACGTGCTCGCCGAGCTGCTCGATGGGGCGAGCGGGTGATTGCGCTGACCCTGGCCGAGGTGGCGAGCGCGGTAGGTGGCGTCTTGCACGGCTGCACGGGCACCGAGGTGGTCACTGGCGGTGTCGAGTTCGACTCCCGCCGCGTCGGGCCGGGTGGGTTGTTCGTCGCAGTGCCCGGCGAGCGGGTCGACGGGCACGACTTCGCCGCCGACGCGGCGGCCGCAGGCGCCGTCGCAGTACTCGCCGGGCGGCCCGTCAACGTTGCCTCGATACTCGCCCCCCGCTGCGTGGTGGGGTCGCGTTCCACGTCGTACGCGCTGGTCAACGACACCGATGGCGCAGGTGCGGCGGTGCTGGCCGCACTGTCCGCGCTGGCGCGGACCGTGGTGCACACGCTGAGCCGGACCGGCCTGCGGGTGGTCGGCTTGACCGGCTCGTCGGGCAAGACGTCGACGAAGGACATGGTGACGGCGCTGCTGACCCCGCTGGGCCCCACCGTCGCGCCGCCGGGGTCGTTCAACAACGAGATCGGCCACCCCTGGACCGCGCTCCGTGCCGACCGAGCCACCCGGCACCTGGTCCTGGAGCTTCTCCGCGCGGAGCCGCGGCCAGATCGCCGCGCTGTGCCGGGTCGCCCCGCCGTCGATTGGGGTGGTGCTCAATGTCGGCTCGGCGCACCTTGGTGAGTTCGGTTCCCGGGACGTGATCGCCGCAGCCAAGGGCGAACTGGTCGAGGCACTGCCGGCCGCCGGGGTCGCGGTGCTCAACGCCGACGATGCCGCAGTTGCCGCGATGGACCGGCGCACCGTGGCCCGGGTGGTGCGTTTCGGGCAGACGAAACTCGCCCAGGTACGCGCCGTCGACATCGTCCTGGATGATCGCGGCTGCCCTTCGTTCCGTCTGGTCACGACAGCCGGGGAAGCCCCGGTTCAGCTGAGTGTCCCCGGCGGGCATCACGTGTCCAACGCGCTCGCCGCGGCTGCGGTGGCTCTGGAGTTGGGTGCCGACCCGGTAGGTATCGCCGCGGTGCTCGGGGGTTACCGACCGGCGTCTCGCTGGCGGATGGAGGTCATCGACCGCCCCGATGGGGTGACCGTGGTCAATGACGCCTACAACGCCAACCCGGAGTCGGTCGCTGCGGCGTTGCGGGCTCTGGTCGCGATGGCCGGCACCGACCGGCGCAGCTGGGCGGTGCTCGGCCCGCTGGCCGAGCTTGGCCAGGCCACCGCGCGAGCACACCGACAGATCGGTGAGCTCGCCGTGAACCTCGGCGTCGACCGGCTTGTTGTGGTGGGCGAGCAGGCTCGACCGATGTACTGCGCTGCCGCCGGGTCGGCACCGGTATTGGTGCCCGATGTGCCCGCCGCGCTCGAGTACCTGCGCGGCGAGCTTCTCCCCCGGAGATGTGGTGCTGATCAAGGCGTCTCGGGCGGTCGGGCTGGAACAGATCGCTGATGGCCTGCTCGGCGCACCTGATCCGGAACAGATCGGCCCGGGGGAGGGAAGCCGCGGGTGAGTACCATTCTGGTCGCCTCCGGGGTGGCCCTGCTGGCCTCCATCTTGTTCACCCCCTATCTCATCCGGCTGTTCACTCGGCAGGGTTTCGGGCAGGAGATCCGGCAGGAGGGACCGCAGACCCACCAGAGCAAGCGGGGCACGCCCACCATGGGGGGAGTGGCCATCCTGCTGGCGATGTGGAGCGGTTATCTGGTCGCGCACCTCACCGTCACCCGGCACGGCATCACCGCGTCGGCCCTGCTGGTGCTGCTGCTCACCACCGTGCTGGGAGTGGTCGGCTTCCTGGATGACCTGATCAAGGTCCGCCGCCAGCGCAACCTCGGCCTCAACAAGACCGCCAAGCTGGTCGGGCAGCTGGTCGCCGCGGTGATGTTCGGCATCCTGGCGATGGGTTTCCGGGACGGTGACGGCATCTCTCCGGCCTCGACGCACCTGTCTTTCGTGCGGGATGTCGCCGTGATGTCTTTCGGGGTCGTCGGTTTCGTCGTCTTCAGCTACCTGTTGGTATCCGCCTGGTCGAACGCGGTGAACCTGGCTGATGGTTTGGACGGTCTAGCGGCGGGGGCGGCGGCGATGGTGCTGGTGACCTATGTGATCGTCTCGTTCTGGCAGTACACCCAGGACTGCACCATCCAGGCGGTTCCGGGTTGCTATACCGTGCGCGACCCGCTCGACGTGGCCGTGGTGGCCGCCGCGGCGGTCGGTGGGTGCATCGGATTTCTGTGGTGGAACGCCCCGCCGGCGAAGATCTTCATGGGCGACACCGGGTCGTTGGCTATCGGCGGGCTGCTGGCAGGACTGTCCGTGGTCACCCGGACCGAGCTGCTTCTCGTGGTGATCGGTGGGTTGTTCGTGGTCGAGGCGCTGTCGGTGGTGATCCAGGTAGTGGTGTTTCGAACCACCCAGCGCCGGCCGTTCCGAATGGCTCCGTTTCACCACCATTTCGAGCTCGCGGGATGGCCCGAGACCACCGTCATCATCCGGTTCTGGCTACTCGCGGCCATCTGCTGTGCGCTGGGCGCCGGAGTGTTCTACAGCGAGTGGTTGACTGCGGCCGGGGGGTGACGTGGATGCGTGCACCGATCAGCGGCGCCAGTTATCTCGCCGGGGACCTCAACGGCGCCCGGGTGCTGGTCGCCGGGGCTCGGGTCACCGGAGTCTCGGCTGCCCGGATGCTGGCTGAGTTGGGCGCTGAGGTCATCGTCACCGACTCGTCGCCGACCCAGCTGCAGGCGCTTGCCGGCGCCCGGTGGTGTGCTGGTGGCGTGATTGCGCTGGGCGCCGGGCTGGATGCCCCGCCGCCGGGCACCGACCTGGTGGTGACCAGCCCGGGTTTTCGTCCGGACGCGCCGCTGATGGTGGCCGCGCAACGCGCCGGTGTTCCGGTGATCGGGGACGTGACGCTGGCCCGCTGGATCGACTGTTCTCGTTCGGGGGCTCGACCCGGTCCCGGCCGGCGACCAGCCGAGTGGCTGGTCGTCACCGGCACCAACGGCAAGACCACCACGGTGGGGATGCTCGAATCGATCCTGCGCGCTGCCGGCGTGGACGCGGTGGCCTGCGGCAACGTCGGGCTCCCGGTGCTGGACGCAGTACGTGTCGGCCATCGGGTGCTGGCCGTTGAGTTGTCATCGTTCCAGCTGCACTGGTCTCGTGAGCTGAACCCACGGGCCGCCGTGGTGCTCAACGTCTCCGCCGACCACCTGGACTGGCACGGCGGCTTGGAAGGGTATGCCGCGGCCAAGGGCAGCGTGTACGCCGAGACCACCACGGCGGTGGTCAATGCCGACGATGAGTGGTCGACGCGGCTGGCTGCCGGCCGCAGTGGGGTCGAGTTCACTACCGGTGAGCCGAGAGCCGGTCAACTGGGCGTGGTAGGCGAGCAGTTGGTGGACCGAGCTTTCGGCGACCCCGCGGGGCGGGTTGGCGGCACAGTGCTGGCCGGCCTCGCCGACGTCCGTCCGCCCGGACGGCACAACGTCGCCAATGCGTTGGCCGCCGCGGCGTTGGCTCGTTGCATCGGGGTTGCGCCGCCTGCCGTGGCCCAGGGATTGCGCGCCTTCACCCCTGGTGGGCATCGTGGCGCGCTGGTCGGCGAGCACGCAGGGGTGTGCTACATCGACGATTCCAAGGCCACCAACCCGCATGCGGCGCAGGCCGCTCTGCTGGCTCGGCATCGGGTGGTGTGGGTGGCCGGAGGCCTGCTCAAGGGCGTCGACGTGGACGAGCTGGTCCGCGCCACCCGGGATCGGTTGGTCGGTGCTGTGCTGCTTGGTGCCGACCGCGCGGTGATTGCCGCCGCATTGGCGCGACACGCACCCGATCTCCCGGTTCGGATGGTGGATTCGGGAGACCATGGCGCCATGAGTGAGGTGGTGGCAGCAGCAGCTGAGCTGGCCGAACCGGGTGACGTCGTGCTCCTCGCCCCGGCTGCGGCTTCGATGGATATGTTCACCGACTACGCACATCGTGGCCGGGCGTTCGCCATCGCCGTCACCTTGCTCGGCGGCACCCGGTGAGTAGCTCCACCCGGCCGAGTACGGCAGCGGGCCGGCTGGCGACCGGCCGTGACTGGCTCACCGCCTGGTTGGCCCGACCGCTCACCTCGTTGCATCTCGTGCTCGGCGTTTTCGGTTTGTTGACCCTGTTCGGCCTGGTGATGGTGCTCTCGGCATCCAATGTGGAGTCCTACACCAAGGCCGGCTCATCTTATGCGGTATTCGTCCAGCAACTGGCGTACTGCGGGCTCGGGCTGGTGTTGTTCTCGCTGGGGCTGCGGATGCCGGTGCGGATGCTGCGCGGCACCAGTGGGCTGTTCCTGCTGGTGTGCGTGCTGCTGCTGATCATGGTGCTCAGCCCACTGGGTGCCGAGATCAACGGCGCGCAGAAATGGTTGCGGCTTGGCCCGTTGTCCCTGCAACCCTCCGAGCCCACGAAACTCGCGCTGGCGTTGTGGGGGGCGCATGTGTTGATCACCAAACGAGCGTTGCTGCGCCAGTGGCGACACCTGTTGGTACCGCTGGTCCCGATGGCGATCGCGATCTTCGCCCTGGTGATGTTGCAGCCCGATCTGGGCACCACGATCACGCTGGCCATCGTGTTACTGGCACTGCTGTGGTTCGGTGGTGCGCCAGGTGAGCTGTTCGGTGCGATCGTGATCGCCGCGGTTGCCGGGGCCGTTGCGATGGCCGGCATCGCCGGCTACCGATCGGCCCGGATCGTGTCCTTCCTGCACCCGGGAAGCGACCCGCAGGGTGCTGCCTACCAGGCTCGTCAGGCGATGTTCTCGCTGGCAGACGGCGGCTGGTGGGGGGTAGGCCTGGGACAGGGCAGCGCCAAGTGGGATTATCTGCCCAACGCGCACAACGACTTCATCTTTGCGATCATCGGTGAGGAGTTGGGCTTTCTGGGCTGCCTGGTGGTGCTGCTGCTGTTCAGCACGGTGGCCTACGTGGGAATCCGGATCGCTGCGCGCAACACCGACCCGTGGATCAAGCTGGTGTCCGCCACTGTCACGACCTGGTTGGTCGGTCAGGCCGCGATCAACATCGGGTATGTGGTCGGCTTGTTGCCGGTCACCGGGATCCCGCTACCGTTGATCTCGTCGGGGGGGACCTCCATCGCGCTGACGATGCTGGCCTTCGGGCTGTTGGCGAACTTCGCTCGGCACGAACCACAGGCGGTGTCCGCACTGCGCTACGAGCTCAGCCGTTCCGGATGCCATGGAGTGATCTCCCGGTTGCTGCGGTTGCGTCCCCCGGTGCCCTATACACCCGCATCGCGGCCACGACGATGACCTGAGGTGGATTGCACGGTGAGAAAGAAGGCGGTGTCCGTCGTGGTCGCCGGGGGCGGCACCGCGGGGCATGTCGAACCAGCGCTGGCGCTGGCCGACGCGGTGCGCCGCGCGGTACCTGAAACCCGGATCACCGCGCTGGGTACCCAGCGCGGACTGGAGACCACCCTGATTCCGCAGCGTGGCTACCCGCTGGAGCTCATTCCCGCGGTGCCGCTGCCGCGAAAGCCCAGCGCGGAGCTGCTGCGGCTGCCGTGGCGGGTCCGCGCCGCAGTGCGCCGGGTCCGGGAGGTACTCGACGCGGTCGACGCGGATGTCGTGGTCGGGTTCGGCGGCTACGTCGCGCTGCCGGCCTACCTCGCGGCCCGGGGTCGGGTGCCGATCGTCGTGCATGAGGCCAATGCCCGGGCGGGGCTGGCCAATAAAGTCGGGGCACGCTTGGCCACCCGGGTGTTCGCCGCCGTGCCCGGCAGCGGACTGCCCCGAGCCGAGGTCATCGGGATCCCGTTGCGACAGGCGATCTCGTCGTTGGACCGGGTCGCGCTGCGGGTCAGGGCCCGGGAGCACTTCGGCCTGGATGTGGCGGCGCCGACCCTGCTGGTGACCGGCGGTTCGCAGGGCGCGCGCTCGCTGAACACCGCGGTGTCGGGCGCTGCGGCCCAGCTCGCCGCCGCCGGGATCGGGGTGCTGCACGCGCACGGGCGACGCAACTGCGTTCACGTGGCGGCGGTACCCGGTGCACCACCCTACGTCGCAGTGCCCTACCTGGAGCGGATGGATCTGGCGCTGGCCGCCGCCGATCTCGCGATCTGTCGGGCCGGGGCGATGACCGTCGCTGAGCTGTCCGCGGTGGGCCTTCCGGCGCTGTATGTGCCGCTGCCGCACGGTAACGGCGAGCAGGCGCTCAACGCCCGCCCGGTGGTGCAGGCCGGTGGTGCGCTGCTGGTGGCTGACGCAGAGCTGACGCCGGCCACAGTGATCGACCAGGTCGTGAAGGTACTCACCGACCCTCGCCGGCTCGCGGAGATGAGTGCCGCTGCGCGGGTGGCCGGCCACCCTGACGCCGACGAGGTGCTGGCCAGGATCGTCTTGGAGGTCGCGCGGTGACGGCTGGAACCACCCCTTCAGGCGACTCGGTGCCGACTTGCTTTCGTCCTGTGTTGCCGCCGCAGCTTGCCCGCACTCACTTGATCGGGATCGGCGGTGCCGGGATGAGCGGGGTGGCCCGGATCGTGCTGGCCCGCGGTGGCGCAGTGTCCGGTTCGGACGCCAAGGATTCGGCGGCGTTGCTCGCCCTGCGAGCGTTGGGTGCCAAGGTCGCAGTCGGGCACGCCGCGGCCAACCTCGACCAGCTCGGCGCCGATGCCACTGCGATCATCAGCACCAAGGCCGTGCATCAGATCGATCCGCACAACCCGGAACTCGTCGAGGGCGCCCGGCGGGGCATTCCCGTGATCCACCGCTCCGCGGCGTTGGCCGCGTTGATGACCGGTTACCGGATTGCCTGTATCACCGGCACGGCAGGCAAAACCTCCACCACATCGATGCTCACCGTTGCGTTGCAGCACTGTGGTGCCGACCCGTCATTCCTCATCGGTGGTGATCTCGTCAGCTCCGGGTCCGGTGCCCACCACGGCAGCGGCGATATCTTCGTGGCCGAGGCCGACGAGAGTGACGGCACCTTCTTGGCCTACTCCCCAGACCTTGCCGTGGTCACGAATGTCGAGGCCGACCACCTGGACCACCACGGCACTGTCGAGGCCTACACCGCCAGCTTCGACGCCTTCGTGGCCCGGCTGACCCCGGGTGGGGTGTTGATCGTCAATGCTGATGACCCGGGCGCGGCATCGCTGGCTGATCGGGCCGCTGCCGGTGGAGTGCGGGTGCGCCGCTACGGCAGGCTCGCCACCGCGGCGGTCGACGCCCGCCTGCTGGCGTATGCGCCCAACGGCGGCCGGGGCGTCGCCACGGTGGCGCTGATCGGGCCGGATGAGATGGAGCACCGGGTGCAGCTCGAGGTCGCGGTGCCCGGGGAACACATGGCGAGTAATGCCCTCGCAGCTCTCCTGGCCGGTGTGGAGCTGGGCGCGTCGTTGCCCGATCTGCTGGCGGGGCTGGCCGGGTTCGGTGGAGTCCGCCGCCGGTTCGAGTTCAAGGGCAGCGTGGGTGGCGTGCGGGTCTACGACGATTACGCCCACCACCCGACGAAGGTGGCCGCCGCGCTGCGCGGCGCACGCCAGGTGCTGGGGGAGGGGCGGCTGCTGGTGGCGTTCCAACCGCACCTGTACTCCCGTACCCGGGACTTCGCCGCCGAGTTCGGTATCGCGCTGGCGCTGGCGGATGTGGTGCTGGTGCTGGACGTCTACAGTGCCCGAGAGGAGCCGTTACCCGGCGTCACCGGGGTCCTGATTGCGCAAGCCGTGCCATTGCCGGCGCACCGCGTGCACTACGAGCCCCACTGGGCCGACGTCCCTACGCGACTGGCCGAGCTGGTCCGGCCCGGTGACGTGGTGGTCACGATGGGGGCCGGGGACGTGACGGTGCTCGGACCGGAGCTGATCGCCGAGCTGGAGCGCCGTTGCGCTCACGTGGCAGGCTCCGTCGCCGAGCGTGAGAGGGCAGACTCCGTCGCCCGGGCGGCAGGACAGTGGTGAGATCCGGTGGCCCGGGCGCCTCGGGTCGGCGACGCCGGTCCCGGCGCGATACCCCCCGGCCCCTGGCGGACTTACGGGAGCGCCGCGCCGCGAGCCGCAGTAGGGGCGCCGCACGGCTGGCGTCCCGGACCCGCCCGGCGCCGCGCGCCGCCACAACCCCCGCACAACAGCGCACGGCCGTGCCCCCTCCTGCGGCGCAACCGTCCAGTTCGGCCCGAGCAGGGTGGCTTCGAACCTGGTGGCCTTGGCTGGTCGCCGGGGTGACGATGGTGACCCTGGTGGGTGCCCTGGCCTGGGTGCTGCTGAGTAGTTCACTGTTCGACGCCCGGTCCGTGCAGGTGGTGGGTATCAGGGAGCTTCCTGCCGAGGAGGTGCGGGCGGTGGCGGCCGTGCCGTTGGGCACATCGATGCTGCGGCTGGACACCCACGCGATCGAGACGCGGGTGGCTACGGTGCCGCGGGTGGCGACCGTTCAGGTGCGGTGCGGCTTGGACGGCACGGTACGCATCGAGGTCACCGAACGCATCCCGGTCGTGGTCGTGCGCCGCGGCACCGGTGCGCACTTGGTGGACGCCACCGGAACCGACTACGCGGCGCTGCCCGCCGGGCCGCCTGGCCTGCCGGAGCTGCGGGTGAACCGGCTCGGACCTCGGGACGCCGCGACGGTGGCCGCGTTGACGGTGCTGACCGCGCTACCCGAGTGGCTGCGGGTCCAGGTGCGCTCGGTAGCTGCGACGTCTCCAGCCGACGTGGAGCTGCGACTGGACGACAAGCGCGAGGTTCACTGGGGTGGGGTGGAGGAGGGCGACCGCAAGGCAGCGGTGCTCGGCCCGCTACTCACCCAACCCGGCAAGATCTACGACGTCTCCAGTCCCACCTTGCCCACCATCGCCTGAGCCGCGAGTAGCCGCCGTGATCGTGTGGTGTCGTGGGTGAGGACGACGCCGTGGTGGGGGACGGTGGCCAAGGCGTCGCGGGTGCGTGTCCAGATCTGGTGACGGTGCGTGATGAGGGATCGAGGCGGATCAGCACGGAGGCGGTGGCGGAGCGGGTGAGTTGCAGGCCGAGCCCAGTCGGTGAGTTGGTGCGGGACCCGTACCGGAGGAGCGGCAGCGCTGCTCTGCCCACTGGATGGTCAGTACACGGTGCACGGTCAGCGGCGACGATGACGATGAGGCCATCAAGGTGACGATGGCAGGCCAGGTCTCGGCTCCGGCTCCTTGGGACCTACCCAGAACGAAGAGGTGGCGACACGATGGCGATGAAGCCGTCACGGTGACGACGACGCCGTTCTTCGACCACCGCCATGTGGTCACCGGCAGCGGCGCCACGTGCGCACGACGAACGGCGGCAACAAGTGTTCAGGCGGATCGTTCCGGTACCGGCCGGCGACGAACCGCAGCCGCTGCCCGAGGTACACGCCGCGGTACACGCCGCCGGCGCCGGTAGTGGACGGTAGCTGTCAAGCCGCCCCTGTCTCTCCGTGTCGGGTTGTCGTCGCTGTGGTGAGTAGTTCGCACAGCTGTACCGTCTCCGGGTCGGTCATCACGACGGTGGTCTTGATCGCCCCGTTGAAGGTCAGCCACACCCGGCCGGCGTTGCCCAGGCCCTGCCGCGTGACGATCACTGTGTGCGGCTCACCGTCCGGGGTGCGACTCCGCATCGTCGCGCGGAACGTCTCGTCAGGAGTGCTCCCACCCATCGCGGCTCACCGCCGAACACCGCGACCGCGGCATCGTCAGCGCCCGCGCGGCGGTCAAAGTATTGATCATGGGGCCGACTCTACGCACGACGTGGATCGGCAGCCCCCAGGAAACCTTGGGGCCCTGGCGTTTCTTAGACTCGGCGACGTGCGGTTGATCGAGGAGGCGACCGTCGGTCAGCGGGTGGCGTTCTACCGGCGGCGCAAGGGCATCACCCAGGAAGTGCTGGCCGGGCTGGTGGGGCGCAGTGTCGAGTGGCTTGCCCAGTTCGAGCGGGGCGCCAGGGAGCTGGACCGGCTGTCCACCATCGTCGCTGTCGCCGATGCACTGGGCATCGAGCCGGTCAAGCTGCTGCCTGCCGCGTTCACCGCCCGGCGCCGGGAGTTGCGCGGTGCGGTGATCGGTACCGCGCCGGACTGCGTTGCCGCGATCAAGGCCGCGATGTTCCGCTATAACGGGTCGGCACGCGTGCTCGGTGTGCCCGACCGGCCACCCGTCGGGTCCGCCGAGTTGGCGGTGCGGATCAACGAGGCGTTCGTCTGCTCGCAGACCGAGCGCTGGTCACGGCTCGGTTCGTTGCTGCCGGATCTCATCGCCGACGCCTGGCAGGCTGCCAACACCAGCACCGGCGAACTGCAACACCGCGCGTTCGGGCAGCTCTCGTTGGTCTGGCGAGTCACCTCCGGGATGCTGGACCGGATCGGTGAGAAAGACCTGCCGTGGATCGCCGCGGAACGCGACATGACCGCTGCCGAGCGCAGCGAGGACCACCTGCTGATCGCCGGGGCCGCCTGGCGACTGGCGGTGGTACTACGACACGACGGGCATCTCCAGGAGTCCATTGATGTGCCGGTCGTGACTGCCAGCGCGCTGCGACCCCAGCTGGTTCAGTCCCCGCAGTACGCGTCGATGTATGGAGCCTTGATGCTCAAGGGTGCGGTAGGTGCGGCCAGTGTCGGTGACCACGTGGCGGTGCGCGACTACCTCCGGGAGTGCGACCGGGCCGCGCAGCTCACCGGCGACCGCAATGATTTCTGGCTCGCATTCGGGCCCGCCAATGTGGCCATTCACCGGGTATGGCTGGCCACCGAGATGGGTGATCCCATCGATGCCCTCCGCCAGGCCGCGCATGTTGACGACACCGCACTGCCTCCTGAGCTGGCTGAGCGTCGTGCCTCCCACCTGATCACCGTCGCCTGGTCGCACTATCTGCGCAGGCACGATGACGACGCACTCGGCGCGCTGACCGCCGCCAGGGCGGCTGCGCCCGAGCAGCTGATGTTCACCCACCGCGTCCACGACATGCTGCGGCAGATGCTGCGCCGCGACCGTCGAAACCGCCGCGGACTTCGCGAGCTGGCCGAGTTCGTCGGGGTGCAGTAGCGTCCGCAACTGGGGTGCCGAACAGTCACGCGCTAACTAGGAGTGCAGCCAAGGTAATCCCAAATCCGCCATAGCAGCCAGACCGAACTTTTCCGCTGGTGAGAGCCTTGGAATATTCATCGTGGTCTGCACGTGAGCGGGCACGAACAAGTCGGGTTGCGCTGGTTCGCCGCGTCGCTAGTACATGCCACAGCAAGCGTCAGTCCACGCTTCCGCAGCTCACCTCATCCCCCGGCACCACGGGCCGGGGGATGAGCGTAGTGCCCGTCCCACACCACGATTAATAAACGGGCCTACTTCCGAACGGTCGTGGCGCGGCGCCCCAGGCGCCCAGCTCCCGCAGCAGTGCCGGATCGAACAGATCGCAGTGTAGCGCGTCACGGGGTCGGGTTCAGGGGCCGATCAGGTTGCAGATGCGCCGGCCGACTTCGGTGTGCCGGTCGGGGTGTAGTTCGGTGACCGGGTCGTCACCGATGAGCCAGGTGCGGGGTAGCGCGGTGATCCGATCCAGCACCGCCTGGCCCACGTCGGGGATCGGCTCGGTGACCACCCGGGAACCGGGTCTGCTGGTGTCCCGGATCGGGACGGCCAGCATGTTGTCCTCGCTCAGTTCCAGGTACAGATCGCTGGAGACGATCAGCCACGGCTCGGGCCCCATCGCCCCGCCCTTGATGGTCCAGACATCACCGAATCGTGGGGGCCTACGCGGCATCGGTGGCAGCCCGGCCGCGGGCCTGGCCCAGCAGGTCGAGCTCGGTGGCCGCCTCGGCCGCCAGGTGTGCACGCTGCTGCTCGTAGGCGGGCCCGGCCAGGCCCTCGGCTGCGCACCACTGCTGGTGGCGCCTCAGCGCGTCGCGCATCGTCTCCAGCCGGGTACACCGGGAAATCCATGCTGACACGCTCACCTTGTGCTCGGCGGCCGCGGCGAGGGCGTCCTGGTAGACGCCGTCATCCATCGTGATCGTCACGCGTGTCGTACTCACCCCGCCACAGTACCTTAATGCATATCAACGGGTAAGCAGGGATAGTACTACCGGTTCTTCAATCGTCGAGTAGGGAGTATGAGGGCGCTGATGAGAGTTAGCGGGTTGGCCATCGGGCAGATCTGCGTCAAGGTGCTGGCAGGTGAGCACTGTGTGGTACTGGGCTGGGCGACCACCTCCACCGGGCTGCCGGCAACGCTGACCCTGTCGTCGTGACATACCGCTGCCGCATACACTCGCGGCGCCGGATCGCCGCCCCGCCCGGCGTGCCTGCTGGACCCGGTCAGTGGCGGTGCCTACCGTCGTCTAGTAGGCAGAACTGACACAACTCTAATCCTTCAGGTGAGGTTGAGAGTTTTGCCACGCCGAGGGGAGCAGGAATGTCCGGACGTCGGCGGGGTGCTGGCAGCGATGAGGAAGGCCGCACTGTGGTGGACAACGAAAGCGCAGGCGTATGACGCCCCCGCACAACTATCTCGCCGTGATCAAGGTCGCCGGAATCGGCGGTGGCGGCGTGAACGCGGTCAACCGCATGATCGAGGTCGGTCTCAACGGCGTCGAGTTCATTGCGGTGAACACCGATGCCCAGGCGCTGCTGATGTCGGACGCCGACGTCAAGCTCGATATCGGGCGGAGCTCACCCGCGGGCTTGGCGCGGGGGCCAACCCGGAGGTCGGCCGCAAGGCCGCCGAGGACCACCGAGAGGAGATCGAAGAGGTCCTCAAAGGCGCCGACATGGTGTTCGTCACCGCCGGTGAGGGTGGTGGGACGGGGACTGGGGGCGCCCCGGTGGTGGCCAACATCGCCCGCAAGCTGGGCGCGCTGACCATCGGCGTGGTCACCAGGCCGTTCACCTTCGAGGGCAAGCGGCGGGGCGGTCAGGCCGAGGACGGCATCGCCGAGCTGCGAAACGAGTGCGACACCCTGATCGTGATCCCCAACGATCGGTTGCTACAGCTCGGCGACGCCAACGTGAGCCTGATGGACGCATTCCGCTCCGCAGACGAGGTGCTGCTGTCCGGTGTCCAGGGCATCACCGACCTCATCACTACTCCCGGTCTGATCAATCTGGACTTCGCCGACGTGAAGAGTGTCATGTCTGGCGCGGGTAGCGCGCTGATGGGTATCGGATCGGCTCGAGGGGAGGGGAGATCTGTGCAAGCTGCCGGAAAGGCCATCAACTCACCGTTACTGGAAGCGTCGATGGAGGGGGCACATGGTGTTCTGCTGTCCATCGCCGGCGGCTCGGATCTGGGCCTGTTCGAGATCCACGAGGCCGCTTCGCTGGTGCAGGAGGCCGCACATCCCGAAGCCAACATCATCTTCGGCACGGTGATCGACGACTCGTTGGGTGACGAGGTCCGTGTCACGGTGATAGCCGCTGGTTTCGACTCCGGTGTGCCGTCACACAAGAAGCTGGACCCGACACCAGTGGTGGCGCGGACGGTGGCCAGCGGGCAGGCCGGTCAGGTCGGACAGGCAAGCCGGCCTTCGTCGACACCCGCGTTCCCCGCCACTGCGGCGGAATCCACCGTAGCTGGATCTTTTCCGATCGCGCCGCCGGCTCGTCACACACCGCCGAGCTCAGCCACCTGGCAGCCTGCCGCAGGCGTCCGGAAGCCGAGCCGACCGGTACCGGTAACCGACGACTTCGACGACGATGACGAGGTGGATGTTCCGCCGTTCATGAAGCGGTGAACACCGTCCGCATCCGCCGGGTGGTGACCACTCGGCACGGCGGGGTATCACTGCCGCCGTATGCCTCATTCAACGTGGGCGGGCATGTCGGGGATCGTCCCGAGGCGGTGGCTGCCAACCGGGAGCGGCTGGCTATCGGTATCGGGCTGCCCGCGCCGCGAGTGGTCTGGATGGAGCAGGTGCACGGATGTACCGTCACCGTGGTCGACGGTCCGCAGCTGCAGCCGGTACCCGCCACCGATGCGCTGATCACCGCTGAGCCCAGGCTGGCGTTGGCGGTGCTGGTCGCGGACTGCGTGCCGGTGCTGCTCGCCGACCCCGTCGCACAGGTTGTCGCCGCCGTGCACGCAGGGCGGGTGGGAGCCCGAGTCGGGGTGCTGCCCGCCGCGCTGGAGGCGATGCGACGGCTCGGCGCGCGCATCGAAGAGGTGGAGGTGCTACTCGGGCCGTCGGCGTGCGGGCAATGCTACGAGGTTCCCGACCAGATGCAGGCCGACGTGGTGGCTCGCTTGCCGGGCAGCGCCTGCCGGACCCGCTTGGGCACCGCGGGTCTGGACCTGCGAACGGGGTTGTGGCGCCAGCTCGCTGCCGCTGGGGTGGCCCGGATCGGCGTCGATCCCCGGTGCACGATCGAGGACCCCACGCTCTACAGCTACCGCCGCGACGGCGTCACCGGGCGGCTTGCCGCACTAACCTGGTTCGAGCAGTGACGGGCTTGGCCTGGTTGAGACGTGCTGGGCCGGGATCGGGGAGCGTATGGGCTATCAGAGGAGCAGGTCGTGGACCATCCCCGCGATGTGCTCGCCGCGGTCCGTCGCGATGAGCTGGCCGCGGCGTTGGCGCGGGTTCGTGGCCGCATCATCGCGGCCTGTGCCGCCGTAGGCCGGGATCCCGCTGGGGTGCGGCTGCTCCCGGTGACCAAAACTTTCCCGGCGCGGGACGTGGCGTTACTGACCGATCTTGGCCTGCTCGACGCCGCCGAGGCCCGCGACTCCGAGGCCACCGCAAAAGTGGCCGAGGTCAGCGCGTTACGCCCGGCAGCCCGGCTGCACTGGCACATGGTCGGTCGGTTGCAGCGCAATAAAGCCCGCTCGGTGGTCCAGTGGGCGGCACAGGTGCAGTCCGTGGATTCAGTGCGCCTGGTCGAGGCATTGGACCGTGCGGTTCGTGCCGCGAGAGAGGCCGGGCAAGGCGACTCTCCCCTCGGGGTCCTCGTCCAGGCCAGCCTGGACGGCGACCCGGCGCGTGGTGGCTGCCCGCTGCCCCAACTCGAGGCGTTGGCCGAGCGGGTGGCAGCCGCTCCGCGGCTGCGGCTGGAGGGAGTGATGGGGGTTGCCCCGCTCGGTGTCGATCCCGGGGCAGCCTTCGCTCAGCTTTTCGCAGCCGCTGCGCGACTGCGCCGTTCGTACCCCGGCGCGGTCGCGCTCTCCGCCGGGATGAGCAGCGACCTGGAGCAGGCCATCGCGCATGGCTCGACCTGCGTGCGTGTCGGAACTGCGCTACTAGGCGATCGGCCGTTAACCTCGCGCTGAGCGTGTTCGACGGTCCGCGTCGGGCACGCCGGGCCGGTTCGGCGGGCGGTGCGTCGAGGGTCGAGACAGGAAGGCGAGATGATGAGCGCGCTGCACAGGCTGAAGGCGTACTTCGGCATGGTCCCCGCCGAGGAGTTCGACGCAGCGGACTTCGATTCCTATCACTCAGATTACCGTGCCGGCTACCCCGAGCCGGGTCACCGCAGCCAGGGCTACGGCAACCCGGGTTATGACAACGCTAGCTACGACAACGCTGGCTACGACTCGGACTTTGACCGGGTCGCAGCCGATACCTCACATGACCGTGACCACGCCACCGACCGGCCCGGCGCTCACCGGCCCCATCGGGCGGCAACTGACGGCTACGGAGACGGTGTGGCCACTCAAGTCGGGCATTCTGCGCTGCCGAGAGTCCATCCCACCAGGCCCCCTTCCTGGGCCACAGAGAGCCCGGTACGCGGCTCATTGGCCATCGACACAGCGTCTGCCGATGGTAGGTCAACGGTCCGTCAACCAGTCGCCCCGCACCGTGTCATGCCAGTACCACGAAGCGGGCCATTCGCCGAAGACCCGCTCGGAGACGACGGGGCGCACCCGCTGGCCCGCATCGTCACCTTGCACCCGCACAATTACAACGAGGCCCGGCCTATCGGGGAACGCTACCGGGAGGGCAACCCGGTGATCATGAACCTGACCGAGATGGAAGATCGAGACGCCAAGCGGCTCGTCGACTTCGCGGCTGGGCTGGCCTTCGCACTGCGTGGTTCGATCGACAAGGTCACCAACAAGGTCTTCCTGCTCTCGCCGCCCAATGTCGATGTGTCTGCCGAGGACAGGCGCCGGATCGCTGAAGGTCGCTTTTTCAACTAACGCGGTCAAGGGGCCCCGGCTCGCTGCCGCCTAGCTACCGGTGGCAGAGTATCTCCGTGGATGTGGTTCGGTACGTCGCTTACTACCTGCTCTTCTTCTTCTGGCTGCTGCTCACGGCGCGTATTGTGGTGGAGCTGGTCCGTAGCTTCGCGCGTAGCTGGCAGCCGGTCGGGGGGGTGGCGATCGCTCTGGAGTCGGTCTATACGATGACTGACCCGCCGGTCCGGGCGCTCCGTCGGGTGGTCAAACCCATCAGGATCGGAGGCGTTGGGCTGGACCTGTCCATTATGGTTCTGTTGCTTGTGGTGTTCATACTCATGCGAGTGGTGGATCCGAGACAGTAGCTCCGAAGCAGTAACTGCCACCAGGCTCGGTGGCCGATGCCCCAGGATGTTGACCCCAGTGCCCAGCATGTGCAGAGTCGTCGAGGAGTGCGTGAGGTGATCCGATGCCGTTGACCCCCGCCGACGTTCACAACGTCGCGTTCAGTAAGCCGCCGATCGGCAAGCGGGGCTACAACGAGGACGAGGTGGACGCCTTCCTCGACCTTGTTGAAGCCGAGCTGGCTCGGTTGATTGAAGAGAACAACGATCTCCGTAACCAGGTCGAGCAGCTCGACCAGCAGCTACGCTCCGCGCCGGTCGATACTGGGCGGAACCTGCGCCCGCTGGAGCCGCCTCGGCCGGTGATGGCTCCGGTGCCGCCGTCGATGATGGAACAGACCTCGCCGGGTGGTGACCATCACGTCCAAGCCGCCAAGGTTCTGGGCCTGGCCCAGGAGATGGCTGACCGGTTGACCGGCGAAGCCAAGGCCGAAGCGGACGGGATGTTGGGCGAGGCTCGGACCAAGTCCGAGCAGCTGCTCTCCGATGCTCGGGCGAAGGCTGACGGGATGGTCAACGAGGCCAGGACCCGAGCTGAGACCATGCTCAATGACGCCCGCACCAGGGTCGAGACCCTCGACCGGCAGTCCCGGGAGAAGGCTGCGTCCTTGGAGCGCGACGCGGCGCGCAAGCACACTGAGATCCTCGGTTCGATCAGCCAGGAGAAGAGCATCCTGGAGAAGAAGATCGATGAACTGCGCACATTTGAGCGCGAGTACCGCACTCGCTTGAAGACCTACCTGGAGTCGCAGCTCCGGGAGCTGGATGGGCGTGGATCTGCCGCACCGGCAGACGCGGTGCGCACTCAGGGCTTTGTGACGTCGGGCTTCGGCGTACGTGCCGAAGCTGGTAGCTGACGCGCTCGGCGTGCTTGTCACTGTGGTGCTGCTGTTAGCAGCGGTGGGGTTGCTCCTCGTCGCGCTCGGCACCGGCCATGCTGGTCTTGCGTGGGGATCGGTTGCCATCAGTGCTGTCGTGGCGGCACTGATTCTCAGGCGGTGGCGTCGGTCCTGGCTACAACGCCAGGGCGCGCCTGAGGATGAACCGGCTCTCCTCCCGGAGGACGAACCGGTTGCTGCTGATCAGGGTGAACAACCGCTACAGGCGTCGGGGAGTGCAACGCAGGAAGGTGACCCGGTGACGGCGTCCGCAGCAGTGGACGCCGTCACCGCAGAGACAGAGCCCGGCGAGGAAGACACCGACGCCGCGGACCTGCTGGCGGTTTACGAGCTGACCGACGAGGTGTTGGTAGTTGACGGACACCCGCGCTACCACCTCCCCCGCTGCCGGTGGCCTGACCATGCGAGCGCTGATCGGCTTCCTGTTCGCGAGGCGAGGGAGCTAGGTTTCACGCCCTGCGGCCGATGCCGGCCGGATAAGGTGTTGGCCCGTCAGCACCGAGCGGCTCGCGCGCCCACCGGTCGAGGGTGAGCGAATCTGGTGGCGGGGAGGGTTATCCTGGCCACACAGGCAATGATCCGGCCATCACCGGGGAGCCTCCGGAAGAACGGGGCCGTGCCCTCAGTAGAACCGGGCGGGTGCGGCCCGTCACAGCCGCGGCGATGAGTGGCTGCCTGCGTCTAGTGGGCGGCAAGCGGGGTGGTACCGCGGTCCGTGGCGAGAGCTTCGGGTCGTCCCCGTGCAGCGGAGCAGGACACCACTGCACCGGCACGACCGCACCTGGGAGCGCATACCGCCATGGCCTACCCGAAGGTTCCCGTCAGCGGGGACACAATCTCCGCTCAGCCGTCTTTCCCCGACCTGGAAGCTGGCGTTCTGCGGTACTGGGACGCAGACGCCACCTTCTCCGCCTCGGTTGCCGCCCGTCCGGTTGGAGCTCACGGCTCCAACGAATTCGTCTGCTACGACGGTCCACCGTTCGCCAACGGCCTGCCGCACTACGGGCATCTGCTCACCGGTTACGTCAAGGACGTGGTGCCGCGTTACCAGACGATGCGGGGACATCGGGTGGAGCGCCGGTTCGGTTGGGACTGCCATGGGTTGCCTGCGGAGGTGGAGGCAGAACGGCAGCTGGGCATCAAGCACAAGTCTGAGATCGAGCGGATGGGTGTGGCGGACTTCAACGCCGCCTGCCGTACGTCGGTGCTGCGCTATACGCGTGAGTGGCGCGAGTACGTGACCCGCCAGGCCCGCTGGGTGGATTTCGACAACGACTACAAGACCCTTGATCTGACATACATGGAGAGCGTCTTGTGGGCGTTCAAGATGCTCTGGGACAAGGGGTTGATCTACCAGGGATGCCGGGTGCTGTGGTATTGCTGGCGCTGCGAGACGCCGCTGTCCAACACCGAGACCAAGATGGACGACGTCTACCGCAACCGGCAAGATCCTGCGATTACCGTGGGGCTGCGACTGTCCGGTCCGGGGTCTGAGCTGGACGGCGCGCTAGCGCTGGTGTGGACCACGACGCCGTGGACATTGCCGTCGAACCTGGCGGTGGCAGTGAACCCCACTGTGGAGTACGTCACCGTCGAGGCGGGTGGCGAACGTTACCTGATCGCCGAGGACAGACTGGCTGCCTACGCCCGGGAGCTGGGTGCTCAACCGCAGGTGGTCGGGCGGTACCGGGGATCGGAGCTTCTGGGCCTTCGCTACGTCCCGCCGTTCGACTTCTTCGCTGGCCGTGCTGGTGCCCACCGGGTGCTGCCCGCTGATTTCGTGACTACCGATGAGGGCACCGGTCTGGTGCACATGGCCCCGGCGTTCGGCGAGGAAGACAAGGTCGTTACTGACGCTGCGGGCATTGAGACGGTGGTCCCGGTGGACTCGGCTGGGCAGTTCACCGCCGAGGTGGCGCCGTATGCCGGGATGCAGGTGTTCGACGCCAACCGGGCGATCATCCGGGACCTGCGCGACGGTGCGCCCCAGGTGAGCGCAGTGCTACTGCGTCACGAGACCTACGAGCACCCCTACCCGCACTGCTGGCGCTGCGACACCCCGCTGATCCAGCGCGCGGTGTCGTCGTGGTTCGTCGAGGTGACCAAGTTTCGGGACCGGATGGTAGCGCTGAATCGGGAGATCACCTGGGTGCCGGACAATGTCGGGAACGGGCAGTTCGGCGCATGGCTGGAGGGCGCCCGGGACTGGAACATCTCCCGCAACCGGTACTGGGGTACGCCGTTGCCGGTCTGGGTCTCCGACGATCCGACCTACCCGCGGGTGGACGTCTACGGTTCGCTGGACGAGCTGGAACGTGACTTCGGGGTACGCCCCGGTGACCTACACCGGCCGTTCGTCGACCAGCTGACCCGGCCCAACCCGGACGATCCGACCGGACGTTCCACCATGCGCCGGGTGCCCGAGGTGCTGGACTGCTGGTTCGAGTCCGGCTCGATGCCCTTCGCGCAGGTCCACTACCCGTTCGGCAGGACATCTGGGGGGCACCCCCAAACCCCGGAACCGGATTGGTTCGAACACCACTATCCGGGTGGTTTCATCGTCGAGTACAACGGGCAGACCCGTGGGTGGTTCTACACGCTGCATGTGCTGGCGACAGCACTGTTCGACCGGCCGGCGTTCCGGTCCTGCCTGGCGCACGGCATCGTGCTCGGTGACGACGGGCTCAAGATGTCCAAGTCCAAGGGTAACTACCCCGAGGTCACCGAGGTGTTCGACCGGGACGGCTCGGACGCGATGCGCTGGTTCCTGATGGCCTCACCGATCCTGCGGGGCGGGAACCTGGTGGTCACCGAGCAGGGCATCCGCGAGGCCGTCCGGCAAGCGCTGTTGCCGCTGTGGAACTCGTGGTATTTCCTGTCTCTCTACGCCAATGCAGCAGATGTCGATGGGCGGTGGCGAACCGGCAGCGAGCACGTGCTGGACCGGTACGTGCTGGCCAAGCTGCATGAGCTGGTCGTCGACCTCACGGCGCGGATGGATCGCTATGACATCGCTGGAGCCTGTGCCGGCGTGCGTGGGTTCTGTGACGTGCTCACCAACTGGTACGTGCGCAGGTCCCGGGACCGCTTCTGGGCCGGTGAGCGCGTTGCCATCGACACCCTGCACACCGTGCTCGAGGTGACCTGCCGGCTGGCCGCTCCGCTGCTGCCGCTGACCACCGAGGCGGTCTGGCGTGGGCTGACCGGACAGCGCTCGGTGCACCTCACCGATTGGCCCGACCCGGCCGAGTTGCCCCAAGATCGGGGCCTGGTGGCTTCGATGGACCGGGTGCGCCAAGTGGTGTCGGCCGCGCTGTCGGTGCGCAAAGCACGGGCTCTGCGGGTCCGCCAGCCGCTGTCCCAGCTCATCGTGGCCGCACCGGACGCTGGGGTGCTCGCGCCGTTCACCCAACTGATCCGCGATGAGGTGAATGTCCGGGCGGTCACGCTCACTGAGGACATCGCCTCGTACGGTCGCTTCGAGCTCACCGTCAACGCGCGGTCCTGCGGGCCGCGGCTGGGCGGTGACACCCAGAAGGTGATCCGGGCGGTCAGGGCGGGGGAGTGGGAACGCGGTCCGGACGGGGTCGTGACTGCTGCCGGGATCCCCTTGCTGGAAGGGGACTACACCGAGCGACTGGTCGCCGTAGATCCCGTAGACACCGCCGCGCTGCCAGCCGGATCCGGGCTGGTGGTGCTGGACACCGAGGTCACCCCGGAGCTGGCCGCCGAGGGTATCGCCAAGGACCTGGTGCGCATCGTGCAGCAAGCGCGCAAGCAGGCTGGCCTGGACGTCACCGACCGGATCGTGTTCACCGTCGACGCACCGGAGCCGGTGGTCGCGGCAGCCAGGGTGCACGAGCATGTCATCGCCGGTGAGGTACTGGCCCGGCAGGTGGATTACGGGCCGGCGCCTGACGGCTTCGCCGGCACGGTGGGTGAGAACGTCGCCGTTCGAGTGCGTGTCGCGGTCGTGAGGGGGTAACAATGTCCCAGCACTCAAACTCAGTCACGAGCCACGCAGCGGCACGGTGGCGGAGCCTGTTGGAGAATCGGGCGATCCCTGCTCAGATCCGGACCGCCGTCCCGGAGGACCCGCATCGGCATGATCCAAGCCGGTTCGTGCCGCCTGCTGTGCCGGAGGACACGCTGACCCGCCGTGCCGGCCTTGCGTTGCTCGGTGCCGACGGTGGCACCGTGCTCGACGTCGGATGCGGTGGCGGGGCCGCCGGACTCGCACTGGTGCCCAAGGCGACCCAGCTGACGGGGCTGGACCCCTCCGCAGGCATGCTGGAGGTGTTCGAGCGGGCCTGCACCGAGCGTAACGTGCTCCATCGCTCGGTGCTCGGTCCCTGGCCGGACACCGCCCCGGAGGCGGGCGTCGCCGACCTGGTGGTCTGCCATCACGTGGGGTACAACACCGTGGATCTAGGTCTGTTCGTCGCTGCGCTGGGTGCTGCGGCCCGCCGCGGGGTCGTCGTCGAGCTGCATGCCGTGCACCCAGGGGCCTGGCTGGACCCCTTGTGGGAGCTGTTCCACGGGTTGCGCCGGCCACCGCCCGCGACGGCGGACGATGCGCTGGCCGTGCTTTCCGAAGTGGGAATACGCCCACTGGTCCAGCGCTGGACCCGGCCCGCGCGGCCGCGCAATCCCGAGGCGGAGGTCGACTTCTCGATGCGCAGGCTATGTCTTCCCGGTGAGCGCCGAGGTGAGGTCGCCGAGGCGGTGGCGAGGTTGGGCCCACGCCACCGCGATCTGGTCACGATCTCCTGGTCCAGCTGATCTGCGGAGCTGGGAGGACGATCCGGCCGTGAACGGGGTGGAGTTCGCGCTCGGGGCGGGAGCGGCGGTGCTGCTGCTGGCCGTGCTCGCTGTGCGGTTCTCCACCCGGCTCGGGCTGCCGTCGCTGCTGGTCTACCTGGCCATCGGGCTGTTGCTCGGCGAATCCGGACTGGGCTTCCGGTTCTCCGATGCGCCGCTGACGGCCGCACTGGGTATCGCCGGGCTGGTACTGATCTTGACTGAGGGTGGCCTCACCACTCGGTTCTCGGTGATCCGCCCCGTGCTGAGCTGGGGGATCGCGCTGTCCACCGTGGCTGTCGCGGCGAACATCGCCATCACCGGCTGGGCGCTGCACCTGTTGCTGAGCCTGGACTGGCGCACCGCGCTGCTGTGGGGTGCGGTGCTGTCCTCGACCGACGCGGCTGCGGTCTTCAGTGTGTTGCGGGCGCTGAAGGTGCCCCCCCGGCTGGCCGGCGCGCTCGAGCTGGAGTCGGGCATCAACGATGCACCGGTCTACCTCGCGGTGGTGCTGCTCGCAGCGGGCGATCCGCTGCACTGGTGGACCCCCTTGCTGGTCGGCTACGAGTTGCTCGCCGGCGCGGTGGTGGGGGTGGTGCTGGGGTTCGCGGGAATGTGGGCGCTGCGCCGGGCGGCGCTGCCTGCGACCGGCCTCTACCCGCTGGCGACCATTGCGGTCTGCGTGCTCGCTTTCGCCGCTGGGCAGGGTCTGCACGCCTCGGGCTTCCTGGCGACCTACTTGGCGGGGTTGGTGCTGGGCAACGCGCAGCTGCCGCACCGCGGGGACACGCTGTCCTTCGCCGAGGGTCTGGGCTGGCTCGCTCAGATCGCTTTGTTCGTGCTGCTGGGTCTCTACGCCTCCCCATCCCGCTTGCCCGGGGCGCTGATCCCTGCGTTGGTCGCCGGGGTGGTCCTGGTCGTGCTGGCACGTCCGTTGTCGGTGCTGCTCGCGCTGACACCGTTACGGGTGTCGTGGCGGGAGCAGATCTTTCTGTCGTGGTCGGGGTTGCGTGGTGCGGTACCCATCGTGCTGGCGTTGATTGCGCTCACCACGGGCTTCCCGGGGTCTCAGCGGCTGGTGGATGTGGTGTTCGTGCTGGTTGTGCTGCTCACCGTGGTACAAGGCGCCACGCTGCCCCTGGTTGTGCGATGGCTGGGGCTGTCCCGCCCGGAGCAAGGCCGGGAGATGGAGGTGGACTCGGCTGCACTGGACGAGATGGACGCCGAGCTGCTCCAGATCCGGGTACCGCGACCCTCTCGGCTGCACGGTGTCTACCTCTCGGAGCTGAGGCTGCCCACCGGGGCGGTGGTCAGCTTGGTGGTGCGCAGTGGGGCAGGATTCACCCCGCTGCCGACCACTCGGCTACAGGAGGGCGACCAGTTGCTGGTCGTCACGACGGCCGGCAGCCGGGACAAGGCTGAGCAGCGGATCCGGGCTGTGCATCGGGCCGGCCGGCTGGCCCAGTGGCGCGGGGAGACCGGCGCCTGAGGGCTGGACCGCTGACGTGGTCACAATGGTGGTATGAATCCATCGCAGCACGCCGAGGGAGCGGCCGTCGGCGACCAGCACATTCCCCAGGCGTCGCCGGGACGCCGCCGGTCTGGCTTGCTGACCGCTACCGCCGTCGTCACGCTCCTGCTGGATGTGCTCAGCAAGATCTTCGCGGTGGCGGTCCTGGAGGACCGTCCGCCGGTGGAGCTGTTGGGCGGCGGGCTGTACCTCGTGGTCTACCGCAACCCGGGCGCGGCGTTCTCGATGGCGACCGGGTTGACCTGGCTGCTGTCCCTGATCGCTCTGGGCGTCGTGGTGGCGATCGTGCGGGTGGCACCCCGGCTGCGCAGCACCGGCTGGGCTTTCGGACTCGGGTTGGTGCTGGGGGGTGCGCTGGGCAACCTGGTGGACCGGCTGCTGCGCGCGCCTGGCCCCCTTCGCGGGCACGTGGTCGACTTCCTGTCGTTGCTGGCGCCGGATGGCAGCGTGTGGCCGGTGTTCAACCTGGCGGACTCAGCAATCGTGTGCGGTGGTGCGATGCTGGTCCTGCTCGCCGTCACCGGCCGGGACTTCAATGGCACCCGCGGCCCGCGACAGTCCGGCGGTCCTGAATCCAGCGGTGTTGAATCCGGGGGCTCAGAATGAGCGACGTTCGTACGCTGCCGGTGCCCGACGGGCTCGACGGGATGCGGGTGGATGCCGGCCTGGCGCGGCTGCTGGGGCTGTCCCGCACAGCGGTTGTCGGGCTGACTGAAGCCGAGATGGTGCTGGTCGACGGCAGCCCAGCCGGTAAATCCGACCGACTGACCGCTGGCAGTCGGCTGGAGGTGACCTTGCCCGAATCCCAGCAGCCGGCCGCGGTAGGGGCCGAACCGGTGACCGGGCTGCGGGTGCTGCACGACGACGCCGACGTGGTGGTGGTGGACAAGCCGGTCGGGGTGGCCGCGCACCCCAGCCCGGGCTGGACGGGGCCCACCGTCCTCGGAGGCCTCGCTGCGGCCGGAATCCAGGTGGCGACCTCGGGTGCTGCCGAGCGCCAGGGTGTGGTGCACCGGTTGGACGTGGGCACCAGCGGCCTGATGGTGGTCGCCAAGTCGGAGTATGGCTACTCGGTGTTGAAGCAGGCCTTCCGCGATCGTACCGTCGCCAAGCATTACCGGGCGCTGGTGCAGGGTCACCCGGATCCCTCCCGAGGCACCATCGACGCTCCGATCGACCGGCACCCCAAGCACGATTGGCGTTTTGCGGTGGTGGCCGGCGGCAGACCGTCGGTCACGCATTATCAGGTGATCGAGGCATTCCCGGCCGCGTCGCTGTGTGACGTGACGTTGGAAACCGGTCGCACCCACCAGATCCGAGTGCACTTCGCCGCGTTGCGGCATCCCTGTTGTGGGGATCTCACCTACGGTGCAGATCCTGCGCTGGCGTATCGGCTCAGGTTGAACCGGCAGTGGCTGCACGCCGCGCGGTTGGGCTTCCCGCACCCCGCCGATGATCGCTGGGTGGAATTCACCAGCCCGGACCCGGACGACCTGTGCGGTGCGCTGGACGTGCTGGCTGCCCAGGCGTAACCGATGCCGCTGCGGGCCCGTTGGGCCGTGCTGGGAGTGTTCGTCGTGGCGGTCGGCTTTGCTCTCTGGGTGGCTGGGCAGCGTGGTGAGCCGTTGACGAGCGGGGCCCAGCGGCTCGGCCCCGTGGCCGGCGAACCGGTCGCGGACTACCTGCGCCGGGCCGGTGCGTCGCTGCCCGCTGGGAACTCCGGGCCGGTGTGGGCGCTGGTGCAGCTGAAGGGTTATCTCAGACCGAAGCCCGCCGCCGAGCTGATACAGGGCGTTCGGCTCTCGCGGGTGATACTTCGTGTCCCGCTGCCGCGGGTGCAGACTGCATTGATCACCCGTGACTTGCCGGGACAGCGGCCAGTGGCGGAACTCACCGAGCCGCTGCTTGTTCGGGCGATGGGGACCGCGGCACAGGACCGTCTCGGCGCGTCCCGGGCAGTGCCGGGAGGTCGGCTTGCCGCCGTCGCCGCCGCGGAGGCCGCGCAGCTGCGCAGTGGTTGTGCGTGCGTGGTGGCATTGCTGGTGTTCGGCGACGGGAACGTGCTACGGACGGTAGCAGCACGCCCGGGAGTACGAGCGGTGCATGCCGCAGCCCCGGATACGCTCATCCAGGACGTCGCGACCTCTCCACTGTTGCCCGAGCAGGCCGACGTGGTGGGACCAGTGCCCGATGACGGACCGGTTCCACCCTGATCGTCTCCGATGCTGTGTTACCAGTGGGAAAAGCTTGTGGGTTTGTGCTTGGGGTTGTTGGCCCCGCGTGTGACTATCGATGGCGTGGATGTGTCGGCTGCAGATATAGCCAAGATTCCGGCGCGCAATGTGCGGGTTCCGCAGGCTGATTTTGTGGCGCTTTGGCAGACTGCGGAGCGGTTCCACGACGAGCAGGTCCGCCGGGGTGTACCGGATTGGTATGGCGCTGGTGTGGTGGAGACCTGCCGCTGGCTGGCAAACGCCATTGTCGAATCGGAGGCCGGTTCATGGCCACTCGCGCCGTCTCCGGTGACGGGACGTGTCAATGTCGCCTACGACGAGTTGATTGAGGCGGAATGTCAGGCCGCGGAGAGGCTGGCTGTGAGCCGGCCCGTTCCGGCCAGGCTGGAGCATCGGCCGGGGTGGATCAGGGCTGTCGTCACGACGTTGAACTGGGTGTGGCGGCGGTATGGAAGGCCGCCGCTGGAATACCGCTAGGCATGACGTTATCAGCCCGACAGGAGTCGAACGCCGAACAGGGCACCCGCATGGACTCGGTGGCCGCCCACGCCGGTGTCGTCTCGGAGTCGCAGCACAACGCATTGCGAGCCGACATGCGCCTGCTGTCGACGCTGCTCGGCGAGACCTTGGTCCGGCAGGGCGGCGAGGATCTGCTCAAGCTGGTGGAGCAGGTACGGGGGCTGGCCCGGGCGGTCCTGCGAGAGGGTAGTGCGGAGATCAGGTCGCTGCTGTCCACGCTGGACGTCGGCACGGCCGTCCAGCTGGCCCGGGCGTTCTCGACCTACTTCCAGCTCGCCAACGTGGCCGAGCAACTGCACCGCTCGCGCGAGCAGCGGGCCCGGGTCGGCGGGCGGCGCGGACCGCTGCGCGCGGTGGTGGACCAGCTGGTCCGGGACGTCGACCGGGCCAAGGTGGCGTCGGTGCTGGCACGAATGGAGCTGCGGCCGGTGCTCACCGCTCACCCGACCGAGGCGTCCCGCACGTCAGTACAGGGCATCCTGCGTCGGGTGGCCGACGTCCTCGACCAGGACCTGCCCGAGGAGCAGGTGCAACGGCGGCTCGCTCGGCTGATCGACCTGCTGTGGCAGACAGACGAGATCCGGCCCGGTCGGCCCACGGTTCTCGACGAGGCCCGTGCGGTTGCCTACTACCTCGAGCAGCTCGGTACCCGCGCGGTGCCGGAGTTACTGGAGGACTTCGAGGACGAGCTCGCCCGAGCCGCGTTCGTCCTGCCCCCACAGTCGCGTCCGGTGGTGCTCGGCTGCTGGGTCGGGGGAGACCGCGACGGCAACCCCAACGTCTCACCGCAGGTCACTCTCGACGTCTTGCGGCTCTATGCGGACCGGGCGCTGAATATCCAGCTGGCGCTGATCGACCAGCTCGTCCAGGAGCTGAGTGTGTCCACCCGCGTGGTCGGCGTCTCCGAGGGGCTGCGGCGCAGCCTCGCCCATGACCGGCGTCTGCTGCCCGACGTCTATGACCACTACGTCCGGCTCAACGCTGACGAGCCCTACCGGCTGAAGTGTTCCTTCATCCACGCCCGTCTGACCCGAACCCAGCAGCGGATTCGCGACGGCGCCCCGCACCAGGAGGGACGGGATTATCTGGGAGCGAAGTCCTACATCGCCGACCTGGAGGTGATGAACACCTCGCTGCGCGGGCATCTCGGGGAACGCATCGCCGAGGGCACCCTGGCCAGGACCCTGCGCAGCGCCCGAGCTTTGGGACTGCATCTCGCGGCTCTCGACGTGCGCGAGCACGCCGACAAGCACCACGCCGCCCTCGCGGCCCTCTACGACGCGCTCGGTGAGCTCGCAGCGCCCTATGCCGAGCTCGACCGCGGGGAACGGGCGGCGCTGCTGTCCGGCGAACTGGCCGGACGGCGGCCGCTGACTGCCCGCTGCGCTGAGTTGCCACCAGCGGCGGCGGACGTGCTCGCCGTCTTCGACGCGATCCGGTCTGCCCAGCAGACCTTCGGTGAGCCGGCTGCCAGCACGTACATCATCTCGATGACACAAGGCGTGGACGACGTGTTGGCCGCTGCGGTGCTGGCCCGCGAAGCCGGTCTGGTCTCACCACCTGCACCACCGGCGAGCCCCGCGGCCGGTGTGTGCACGTGCACGGTGGATTTCGTGCCGCTGTTCGAGACGGCGACTGAGCTGCGCTGCGCAGGAGAGCTGCTCGACGTGATGCTGCGAGATCCCTCCTACCGGCAGCTGGTCCGGGCCCGGGGAGATCTGCAGGAGGTGATGCTCGGGTACTCCGACTCCAACAAGGACGCCGGGATCACGACCTCCCATTGGGTCATCCACCGGGCGCAGCGTCAGCTGCGCGACACCGCCGCATCACACGGGGTCCGGCTGCGGCTCTTCCACGGCCGCGGCGGCTCGGTCGGCCGCGGTGGCGGGCCGGCCGGGGAGGCGGTGGCGGCCTCGCCGTACGGCACGGTCGACGCGACGCTGAAGGTGACCGAACAAGGCGAGGTCATCTCCGACAGGTACTCCCTGAGCGCGCTGGCCCACGACCACCTTGAGATCCTTCTCGCCGCGGTGCTGGAGGCCACCCTGCTACACCAGACCTCGCGGGTCCCGTCGGAGGTGCTGGGCCAGTGGGATGAGGCGATGGACGTGGTCAGCGCGGCCGCCCACACGGCCTATCGTGACTTCGTCGGCCTTCCCGGGCTCGGCGAGTTCTTCTCCGCCGCCACCCCGGTCGACGAGCTGAGCTGGCTCAATGTCGGATCCCGACCGGCGCGGCGACCGGGCAGTGGGAAGACCACGCTGGACGGGCTGCGGGCGATCCCGTGGGTGTTCGGGTGGACCCAGACCCGGATGGTCGTGCCCGGCTGGTACGGCCTGGGCAGCGGCCTGCGGGCCGCCCGTGACGCCGGGCTCGGTCCGGTGCTCGAGGAGATGCGGGACTGGGCGTTCTTCACCAATCTGCTCGGAAACGTCGAGATGACGATGGCGAAGACCGACCTGCGGATCGCGGAGTGTTACGTCTCGGCGCTCGTCGAGCCCAGCCTGCAGCCGCTGTTCGACACCATCGTCAGCGAGCACGACCTCACCAAGCGTGAGGTGCTGCGGCTCACCGGCGGCTCGACCCTGCTGGCTCGGCATGACCTGCTGCGACACACCCTGCAGGTGCGGGCCGCTTACCTGGAGCCGCTGCACCACCTCCAGGTCTCGCTGCTGGCCCGACGTCGCGAGGCGGACGAGCCCGACCCGGATCTGCGCCGCGCCCTGTTGCGGACCGTCAACGGGATCGCTGCTGGAATGCGCAACACCGGATGAGCCCGGGATGGTTGCCCGGCGTTCGGGGCATCAACTCACTGGTGCCGCTGACGGTAACCCTCTTCTGAGCACGGCAACCGAAGACCGACCGATGGTGTGAACCACCGTCGACACCTGTGATTCCTTCACATTGAAGGCCTGACGAACACTACTTGCCGCACCCCAGGAGCAGGCACGATTATTGCTGCATAGCGATGAACGGTCAGCAACAAGGGGGATTCAATGGACAACGGTTACGAGGTGTACTGCATCGCGGATCCGTTGTTTTACGACTCGATGTCCGGGAGTGACCGTACGGAGTCCTTCGATGCCGCACGACGCCTGGTACCGGATGGCTGGGAACGGCGGCTCCTCGACAATTGGGTGGTCATGAATCCCGTGGGGGCGTCGGTCCCCCAGCAGGGTTGGAAAGTCCATGCGTCGGCGTGTCTTGACAACGCGGAGCGTATTCTGGAGACGGTGTGGGCCTACTGCATCCCGCGCCGGATCACCTTTAAGTTCTTGGCTGCACGAAACATCGTCCACCTGCAGAACGCCAAATACGCGCCCCGGGGTTCCAGCGGCAAGTTCGTCACTATCTACCCGACCGACATCGACGCGCTCGGCACTATCCTGCACGACCTGGGCGAGCTGCTGGACGGCGAGCCAGGCCCCTATATTCTCAGTGACCTGCGCTGGAACGAAGGCCCGCTCTACGTTCGCTACGGCGGTTTCGCACTGCGGCACTGCCTGTCGGCGCGGGGTGACCGGGTCCCAGCCATCGAGGATCCCACCGGGGCGCTGGTACCGGATCGCCGGGAGGCGGTGTTCTCCACCCCACCCTGGGTGACGTTGCCGGATCTGCTCGTCCCTCAACTTGCAGCGCGCAACGCCACCACTGTCGCGAAGCTGCCCTACCGCGTCGAGCAGGTCCTGCACTTCTCCAACGGCGGGGGGCTCTACGAGGCGACCGACCAGCGAACCGGCACCCGGGTGGTGCTCAAGGAAGCCCGTCCGCACGCCGGCCTCGCCGCCGACGGTGCCGATGCAGTCCAGCGACTGCATCGCGAACGGGAAACGCTCGAACGCTTGGCGGGCATCGAAGGGGTTCCTGCTGTCCACGACCACTTCACCGTGGGCGAGCACCATTTTCTCGCTCTGGAATTCATCGAGGGAACGCCACTGAACAAGGTTTTCGCGCAGCGTTACCCGATGAATGATCTCGCAGCCGGGCCAGCGGAGTTCGCTGCCTACACCGAATGGGCATTGGGAGTGTGCACCCAAGTCGACGAGATCATCACCGCCATTCACGGATGCCGGATCATCCACGGTGATCTGCACCTGTTCAACGTCATCGTCCGGGATGACGGTCGGATCACGCTGATTGATTTCGAGGTCGCGGCCGGGGTCGACGATGCTCGCCGCCCCACTTTGGGCAGCCCCGCCTTCGCCGCCCCACGGGATAGGACCGGATTCGACATCGACCGGTATTCCCTAGCCTGCCTGCGACTGGCGCTGTTCCTCCCCTTGACCGCCATGATCCGGCTCGACGGCGGAAAGCCGGAAGACTTCGCCGAGATCATCGCCGAACATTTCCCGGTGCCGCACGCTTTCTTGGCTGAGGCAGTGCAGACGATCACCGGAACCAGCGGTGTGAACGGTGCCGACCGGTATCCACCCCGACGGCGTGCCAGGGTGCTCCCGCCATTACCGGACGGGATGACCGGTTGGGCAGCTGCCCGGGACTCGATCGTCACCGGGATCTTGGCTAGCGCGACCCCCAAGCGCACCGATCGGCTGTTCCCCGGTGATATCGCCCAGTTCAGCACCGGCGGCCTCAATATCGCTCACGGTGCCGCTGGTGTGCTTTACGCACTGTCGGCTACCCGGGCCACTCCCTACCCCGCCGGGGAGCACTGGCTGCTAGAGCGCGCCGCCGCGGCGGAACGCGGAACGCGATTGGGTCTTTACGACGGGCTGCATGGCGTGGCATACGTGCTGGCAGAGCTGGGATACCGGCAAGCCGCCCTCGACCTGGTCGAGTTCTGCCTCACCGAGCAATGCGACCAACTCGGGACAGACCTGTCCGGTGGCCTCGCCGGCATCGCGCTGAACCTGGCCCACTTCGCGGGCTTGGCCGGAGAACCCACGCTGTTCGATCACGCGCTGCGCGTTGCCGACATAGTCGCCGACCGGCTCGGGACCACCGCCAGCATCGGCACGATCAGTGGCGGAGATCACCCGTACGCCGGGCTGATGCAGGGGTCGTCGGGGCCGGCTCTGATGTTCCTGCGGCTCTACGAGCATACCGGTGACCGTGGATTCCTCGAACTGTCGGCGACCGCACTGCGCCAGGACCTGCAGCGCTGCCTGAAGCGCGATGACGGCTCGATGCTGGTCAACGAGGGCTGGCGGGCGATGCCTTACCTGGACCGGGGCAGCGCAGGCATCGGCATGGTCCTCGAGGAGTACCTCACGTGCCGTGCCGATGACGAGTTCGCCGACGCTGCGGCAGCCATTCGCCGCGCCGCGCGGTCTCGGTTCTACATCCAGCCGGGCCTGTTCAGTGGCCGGGCCGGGATGATCCTCTACCTCAGCCGGGCCTACCCACCGGGGCAGGCGGTCTGGAACCCCGACGTGGCCACCCAGATCCGGCACCTCGGCTGGCACCGCATCGACTACCAGGGTCACCTCGCCTTTCCCGGTGAGCAGTTACTCCGGCTGTCGATGGATTTGGCGAGCGGCGCCGCAGGCGTCCTGCTCGCGCTGGGTGCGGCTGTGCACGAGCACCCCGTCGGTCTCCCGTTCCTCTGTGAACCCCGGCAGCCCCTGCCGCACGTTGCCCCCGTGCCGGCAGTGCTGTCGGGGAGGAGCGGGCTGGTATCCGCGTCGACATACGGAGGGAGGTGAACACAATGGCACTGCTCGACCTGCAGGCCATGGAGCTGTCGTCGGACCTGAACGGCCACGACGACTGCTACCACGACCACTGCTGTGGCAGCGACATCAGCCTGCTGCTCTGCGGCTGACGCGTCATCGCCGGGTGGTCCGGGGCAGCCGGCGTTGCCCCGGACCACCCAAGACTCACCAGAAGTAGGGATTCACCAGAAGTAGAGATTCGCGAGAAGCAGGAATCACCAGGAGCCAGGACCAAGGATTCACCGAAACTGACCACGATGACGATGCGGAGGCGGGGCGTGAACAGCGATCCGGCCAGGCCGTCGGCGGGTCGGTGTGAGGGGATGTGGAGTCAGGCTGACCGCTTGCTGATCTCGACGGGTCGGCGTGGCGGGGTGTGGATCTGGTCCCTGGCGCTGGCCACGCTCCTCAGCGCGGGTGCGGAAATCCTGCTGCCCACCGCACTCGGCCGTGCTCTCGATGCGCTGCCCGGTGGTGGCCACATCAACGGGACGCTATTGGCCTGCGCGGGGCTGATCGCCATCATGGTCGCCGGGAAGGTGCTCGGCGACATCGCCACCGGAGCGAGTAATGCCCGGTCCACGGCCTGGCTGCGGATGACGCTGGTCCGGCATCTCGTCGCGATCGGCCCGCAGGCTACCCGTCGTTTCGAACCCGGGGACCTGGTGACCCGGGTGACCCGCAACGCCACTGAGGCAGGCCAGGTCGGGGTGACCGCGGTCATGGTAGGCGCCGGTTTGGTCCCGCCGGTCGGCAGCATTGTCGCCTTGACGTTGATCGACCCATGGGTGGGGCTCACCGCGTTGGTCGGTCTGGTAGCGATGGGCGGGCTGCTCCGGGTATTCGTCCGAGACAACACCGAGACGATCCGGGGCTACCTGCACAGCCAAGGGCTGATTGCGGCGCGGCTGCTCGATTCGTTGTCCGGCGCCCGCACGATCGCTGCCGCCGGCAGCATCCAGCGTGAGCGGCGCCGGATTCTCCAACCGCTGCCCAGGCTGCGCGAACACGGCGTGCAGATGTGGCGTAACCAGGTGCGGATGACCGGCCAGGCCGTGGTGATCGGGCCGCTGCTGCAGCTGTCCGTGGTCGGTGTCGCCGGTTTGGGGGTGGTCGCCGGCCGGCTGAGTGTCGGCGAACTTTACGCCGCGAGCCGCTATGCGGTATTGGCCGCCGGCATCGGCTCGGCGGTGGGGTTCCTCAACAAACTCTCCCGAGCCCGGGCCGGTGGCCGCCGCGTTGCCGAGGTGCTCACCGAGTCCGTGACCCGATACGGCGACGCGAGGTTGCCTGGCTCGCACTCACCTGATAGCGGTGGGGCAGGCGGCCGGCTTGAGTTCCGCGGAGTCAGGGTGTCCGCCGCCGGGGAGACGGTCATCGACGGGCTCGATATGGTCGTCCCGGCTGGTGCCACGGTGGCCGTAGTCGGTCGGTCCGGGACTGGCAAGTCGCTGCTCAGCGCGCTGGCCGGTCGGCTCGCCGATCCTGAGCAGGGCCAGGTGCTGCTCGACGGTGTGGCCCTGCCCGACTTGTCCCGGGAGGAGCTGCGCGGTGCGGTGGGCTTTGCCTTCGAGCGTCCGGCGCTGGTGGGTGACACGATCGAGGAAGTGATCAACTTTGGATCGCGCGGCCGCACCCTGGCGAAGGTCCGCGAGGCCGCGGCTACCGCACGCGCGGACACTTTCGTCGAAAGGTTGCCGGAGGGATACCAGACCGAGTTGGCCGCGGCCCCGCTGTCCGGCGGTGAGATGCAACGGCTCGGCCTGGCTAGAGCGTTCGCGCACCCCTACCGGGTGCTCATCCTCGACGACGCGACCTCCAGCCTGGACACCGTCACCGAGCGGCAGGTCGGCACCATCTTGGCCAGCGCGGATCGGGGTCAGACCAGACTGATCATCGCGCACAGGGCGGCCACGGCGGCGCGGACGGATCTGGTGGCCTGGCTCGATCGCGGCACCCTGCGCAGTCTGCGCCCCCATAGCGAGCTGTGGCGCAATCCGGACTATCGAGCCTTGTTCGGCGCCGAGGCACTGCCCGCTGAGTCACTGAGGCTCGCCGAATCGCTGTCTGTGCACATCGGATCCCATGGAGTACCTGCATGACTTCAGCAGACATCGCCGCAGCCGACAGCGCAGCCCACAACGCCGTGCCCCGAGTGTTGTTCGCCGCGCTACGCCGGCACCCCCGGGCGTTGTTGAGGTTGGCTGCATGGTCGGTGCTGGAGATGCTTCCGCTGCTGCTGTCCGGCTATGGCGTGGCCCGTGCGCTGGATGAGGGATTCCTTGCCGGCCGGCCCGGGACCGGGTTGGCGTGGCTCGGTGTGCTGGCCGTGGCAGTGCTCGCGGGCGCGCTGGCCACCCGGCACGTCTACCGGATCCTCGCTGAGATCGTCGAACCGTTCCGCGATGATCTGGTGGGCAGTGTGGTGGGAGGTGCGCTGCAGCGGTCCACAGTCCTTGGTGGGCGGCCCGATTCAGGCGCAGTCGCTCGGTTGACCCATCAGGTTGAGGTGGTGCGGGACACCTTCGCCGGCTTGCTGCTGCTCACCAGGAGTTTCGTGGTGAGCGCGGTCGGTGCAGTGATCGGGATGGCCGCGCTGACCGGGGTCGTCGGGCTGTTGGTGCTCCCGCCCCTCATGGCGGGCCTGGCATTCTTCGTGACTTCCTTGCGCTCCATGACGACGCGGCAACGCGATCATGTGCTCACCGACGAAGGGGTCGCCGAGTCCACCAGCACCGTCGCGCACAGCCTGCGCGACGTGGTTGCCTGCGGTGCTGAGGACCGGGCCTGTGCGCGGGTGCAGCGCCAGGTGGACGCGCACGCGACCGCGGAACGGACACTGGCCCGGATGGCAGCGATCCGCACGCTGTCGGTGGCGGTCGGTGGCTGGTTGCCGGCGGTGGGCCTGCTGGTGGGGGCGCCCTGGTTGCTTGCGAACGGCTCGACCCTGGGCGCGATCGCCGGCGCTCTCGTTTACCTGACCCAGGGTCTGCTTCCGGCCCTGAGGTCGCTGGTCGACGGGTTGGGCGCGGGGGGTCTGCGGCTGGTGGTCACTTTGGATCGGCTCGTCGAGGCGGGCGAGCGTCCGGTGGCCACCGGGACGGCGCAGCGGCGCGCCCCCCATGGTCATGATCTGGTACTTCACGGCGTCACGTTCTCCTATGGCCGCCATGCCGAGCCGGTGGTGAACCACGTGGACCTGGTGATCCCCGAGGGCCAGCACCTGGCGATGGTCGGTCCCAGCGGTGCGGGGAAGTCCACCCTGGCCGGGCTGCTCGCCGCGACGCACGTCCCCACCCGCGGCGAGGTTCGCCTGGGCGGGGTGCCGGTCGGGGATCTCGACCCGCAGACGTTGGCCGGCCACCGGGTGTTGATCCCCCAGGAGGCGTACGTCTTCGCCGGGACACTCGCTGACAACCTGCGTTACCTGCACCCCAGTGGTACCCGTGCCGAACTCGACACCGTGGTCGACGCGCTGGGCCTACGCTCCTTGGTGACCCGCCTCGGCGGATATGACGCTGCGGTCGTTCCCCGGCTGCTCTCAGCCGGAGAACGCCAGCTCGTCGCCGTGGCTAGGGCGCACCTCACCCCGGCACCCGTGCTGATACTGGACGAGGCCACCTGCCACCTCGACGCGGCCGCCGAGGCGCGGGTAGAGCGGGTTCTGGCGGGCCGCGGAGGCACTCTCATCGTCGTCGCGCACCGGATCAGCTCCGCGCTGCGGGCGCAGCGCGTCGTGTTGATGGATGGTGCCGCAATGGTGTCGGGCACGCACCAGGAGCTGCTCGCGACTGCACCGCTATACCGTGACCTGGTGGGTCAATGGGACGACGGGTCAGGGCTTGTGGTCGTCCCTGGCCCGTCGTCCCTGAAACTGTCAGATCCAGCCCGCCTCGGCGGCGATGCGGATGGCATCGATCCGGGTACGGGCCTCCAGCTTGGTCATGACCCTCGAAAGGTAATTGCATACTGTCCCGCGGCTGAGAAAGAGCCGTTGGGCGATCTCGGTCGGCGACGCCCCGCCTGAGGCGAGGTCGAGCACTGTGAGCTCCCGGGGCGTCAGCGGGCTACCGGCCACGCCGATCGCGGCAACCGCGAGCGCGGGGTCGATCGTCCGTTTTCCCTTGGCGACCTGGCGGATGGTGGCCAGCAGACGACGGGGTTGCGCATCCTTGTCCACCGCTCCGGCCACCGGCACATCCAGCGCCCGGCGGACGATGCCTGGTCGTTGTGCCGTGGCGAGTACGATCACCCGGCATTCGGGTAGCCGCTCGTGCAGCGCCTGCGCGGTCGCGAGCACGTCGGACCCACCTTGGTCGAGATCCACCACGACGATGTCGGGTTTGTACCGGATCGCGGTGGGGACCACGCGGTCTCCCCCTGCCATTCCGGCGACCACGTCGATGTCGTCTTCGCTGGACAGCAGGGTGGCGAGCGCTCCACGAAGCAGACTCATGTCGAGAACCAGCAGGAGCCGGATCGGTTTCAGATCCGGCTCCGGTTCATGAGCTGGACCGTGGACGACCGTCGAAGTCGGGGATCGAGGGATACCGGTGTACTCATCACAGGCGGCGACAGTGCTCGCTGTGAGATTCCGCGGTCCCCGGTGACGTGAAATCATGAGATGCGAACGAGATCGACTCGGTCGCGGAACGCCTGTGATCGCCAACATGATGTCATTGGGCTGGTCCCCTCCCCAGGTGCCAGGGGCGAATGTGTGATCCACATCCATCCCAGACGGTTGAACGCGCCCTGCTGCCCCCTTACGGGTGGTCCCAGAGGAACCACGCCGCGGGATCCCCGAGGGGATCCTGTACAGCTTGTCATCGCGATCACGGCTCATAGTGTTACACCGAGTACTTTCCGTGACCATTACTACTCTGTGTATAAGATTGTTTACTTGATCGCTGATGATCGTAGGCTCGTGGATCGTGGACCCGGTGCAGGATCTGCTCGCTGCGGACCGCGCCCACGTGTGGCACCCCTACGGGCCGATGCCAGGGTGGGTCGACCCGCTCGTGGTCCGCTCCGCGGCCGGGGTACGGCTGCAGCTGGCCGACGGCACGGAGCTGGTGGACGGGATGTCGTCGTGGTGGGCGGCCATCCACGGCTACGCCCATCCGGTACTCGATGCTGCGGTGCGGGACCAGCTCGGCCGGATGAGCCACGTGATGTTCGGCGGCCTGACCCACGAGCCGGCGGTCCGGCTGGCCCGCCGCCTGGTGGAGATCACCCCGAAGCCGTTGCAGCACGTGTTCTTCGCGGACTCGGGTTCGGTGTCGGTGGAGGTCGCGATCAAGATGTGCCTGCAGTACTGGCGTTCGCTTCGGCAGCCCGGCAAGCATCGGCTGCTCACCTGGCGGAGCGGGTATCACGGTGACACCTTCGGTGCGATGAGTGTGTGCGATCCCGACGGCGGGATGCACTCGTTGTGGTCGGACGTGCTAGCCCGGCAGGTGTTCGTGCCACCGCCGCCGGTGGACCTGGACCAGGGATACGTGCAGTTGCTGGCCGACACCGTGGAACGGCACGCTGACGAGCTGGCCGCGGTGATCGTCGAACCGGTCGTGCAGGGCGCGGGTGGGATGCGTTTTCACGAACCGCGCTACCTGCACATCTTGCGCGAGATCACGCTGGCCCACGACGTTTTGTTGATCTTCGACGAGATCGCCACCGGGTTCGGCCGTACCGGGGCGCTGTTCGCTGCCGACCATGCCGGAATCAGTCCCGACGTGATGTGTGTAGGCAAGGCGCTCACCGGCGGCTACCTTTCGATGGCGGCCACGTTGTGCACCTCGCGGATCGCCGAGGGCATCTCGGCCGGCGAGGTTCCGGTGCTGGCCCACGGGCCGACGTTCATGGCCAACCCGCTGGCGTCGGCGGTGGCGTCGGCGTCCATCGATCTGCTGCTCGATCAGGACTGGCGTGCCGAAGTGCGGCGGCTGGAGGTGGGATTACGGGCGGGACTGGCGCCGGCTGCTGAGCTGCCCGGGGTGGCTGACGTCCGGGTGCTCGGCGCGATCGGGGTGGTCCAGCTCGATCGCGCCGTCGACCTGGTCGCTGCCACCGCCGCCGCCGTGGCGCAGGGTGTCTGGCTTCGTCCCTTCCGTGATCTCGTGTACACCATGCCGCCCTACGTGACCGGCGACGATGACCTTGCCAGGATCACTCGCGGGGTGCTCGCCGCGGTTGCCGCTGGATGAGCTCGGCGAACTCATGTCCAAAGGGTGAACAACACGTGTAACTCAGGCTTGCCTTACCCGGATTTCAAGCTCGATCGCCGACGATGGGTGACGACGGGGCGCGACAAGGTTGTCACGGTCATCAGGACTGCGCCCCGGACGGTCCGGCGATCGTGGGGGTGTCGCAGCGCGGCGATGCACCGCGCAGCAGTCGGACGCGTCGACCGCTCGCACAATCGCCGATCCGGAGGCCGTCGCATGCGACCCCCCACCACCACTGCTGTCCCACTACCCGTCCCGCCCGGCCGCGCATGGACGGTACTGCGACACGACGTCCCAGCCTCGTTCGTGGTGTTCCTCGTCGCGATGCCGCTGTCCCTCGGTATCGCAGTGGCGACCGGTGCACCGGTGATGGCGGGGCTCATCGCCGCCGTCGTCGGCGGGATCGTGGCCGGGCTGCTCGGCGGATCATCTCTTCAGGTCAGTGGGCCCGCTGCGGGGCTCACCGTAGTGGTGGCCGATCTGATCCTTCAGTTCGGCTGGGGTGTCATGTGCGCCATCACCGCGGCCGCTGGGCTGCTACAGATGGTGTTCGGGTTCAGCCGGGTGGCCAGGGCGGCGCTTGCGATCTCCCCGGCGGTGGTCCACGCCATGCTCGCGGGCATCGGGATCACGATCGCGCTCGGTCAGTTGCACGTGCTGCTCGGCGGGTCAGCGGGCACCGATGCGATCACGAACATCGTCGACCTGCCTGCCCAGCTCGTCGATGTGCACCATCACGCGGCGCTGGTGGGCCTTTCGGTGATCGCCGTACTGCTGATCTGGCCGCAATTGCCCCGCCCGTTACCGCATATCCCGGCGCCACTGGTGGCTGTTATCGGGGCGACGGCGCTCGCCGCAGTGCTCGCGCTCGACGTCGATCGGGTGCAACTGCCCGGCTCATTGCTGGCCGCGTTGAGCCTGCCGGACGTGCCGGGTGGCATGTGGGGCGGTGTCCTCACCGGTGTGGTCACGGTGGCGGTGATCGCCAGTGTGGAGAGTCTGCTCTCCGCGGTGGCGGTGGACAAGTTGAGCAAGGGCGGGAAGACCGACTTCGACCGGGAACTGGTCGGCCAGGGTGCGGCGAACACACTGTCCGGGATGCTGGGCGGCCTGCCGGTGACCGGCGTGATCGTCCGTAGTTCTACCAATGTCTCCGCGGGAGCGCGGACCCGCGCGTCGACAGTGCTGCACGGCGGATGGGTCCTGGTGTTCTCGGTGCTGCTCATCGAGCTGATCGAGCTGATCCCGCTGGCCGCGCTGGCCGGTCTGCTGGTGATGATCGGCGTGAGCCTGGTCAAGATCGCGGACCTGCGCTCGGCCCATCGGCAGGGCGAGTTGGTGATCTACCTGGTCACGATGACCGGTGTGGTGTTCCTCAACCTGCTGGAGGGCGTGCTCATCGGGCTGGGGCTCTCGCTGCTGCTGGTGTTGCGCCGGGTGGTCTGGTCGGTGGTGCACGCCCAGCAGGTACGGCCGGCGTCGGACGGGACGCCCGCCTACTGGCGAGTGGTGGTCGAGGGCACCTTGAGCTTCCTGTCCGTTCCCCGGCTGTCCCGGGTGCTGGCGCAGGTGCCGTCCGGCAGCTGGGTCGACGTGGAGATGGTGGTCGACTTCCTGGACCACGCCGCCTATGAGCACCTCGCCACGTGGCAGCGACAGCATGAGGCCAACGGCGGCACCGTCGTCGTTGACGAGGTGGGGCCGGCGCGGCGCCACGACGATGGCGGCAACGGTTCCCTCCGGCGGGTGCGGATGCCTGCTTTGCCGCGCGCCTACTCGCCGTGGTGGGTGTGGCAGGTCCAGCACGAGGACCACGATCACGGTGCGTTGCAGCCGCTGTTCGCCGGGGTGCGCGAGTACCACCGCCGGTCGGCGCCCGAGGTGTTACCGCACCTGGAGCAGTTGGTGGACGGGCAACGTCCTCGGGCGCTGTTCCTCACCTGCGCCGACTCGCGGGTGGTGCCGAACGTGCTCACCAGCAGCGGACCTGGTGACCTGTTCACGGTACGCAATCTCGGCAACCTGGTGCCGCCACCGGGGCACGCGTCCGACTCCTCGGTTGCCGCGTCGCTGGAGTACGCGGTGGACCACCTCGAGGTGCCCTCGATCTTTGTGTGCGGCCATTCCGGCTGCGCGGCGATGCACGGCCTGCTCGCTGACGGCACCGTCACCGGGTCCCTGGGTAGGTGGCTGCGGTGGGGCCTGCCGAGCCTGAGGGCCATGCGCAAAGGTCACCCGGTCGGTGTTGCGGCGGCCGAGGAGGGCCGGGATGAGGTGGATCGGCTGGCTATGGTCAACGTCGCGCTTCAGGTAGAGGTGCTCAACGCGCATCCTGCGGTGCGCGATGCCGTCGCCACCGGCCGGGTACAGGTCGCGGGCTTGTTTCTCGACATCCGCACCGCCCGGCTGCTCCTGCTCGACCCCGTAGCGGCACGGTTCGTGCCGGTGCCCGACGAGCGGCTGCCTGGCGGTCTGGAGGTTCCCGGGGAAGCTGCTCCGGCACCGCAGCCAGGGCGATGAGGCTCGCCGGCGTTCCCCGGCGGGTGAGCCCGTTTACCGTGGCGACGCGGCCTCGCAGCGATCCTTGACCGCAGCGCCGTACGCTCCCTGGTCGTGACCGGCGCCCTGGACTGGCTGGACCATGCAGCGGTCGTTCGTGACACCGTTGGGTTGCGGCGGGTACTGCGGCCGCGGCCGGCGTCCGAGCCGGTGCTCGACCTGGCGTCCAACGACTACCTGGGTCTGGCGAGGGATCCCCGGGTCGTGCAGGGCGCGGTGCATGCGGCGCGTACCTGGGGTACCGGATCGACCGGATCCCGCCTGGTCACCGGCTCGACCGAGCTGCACGCCCAGCTAGAGGACGAGCTCGCGGCATTCTGCGGCGCACCGGCGGCGCTGGTGTTCTCCTCGGGCTACACCGCCAACCTCGGCGCGGTGACGGCGCTGTCTGGTCTCGGCGCTCTGGTGGTGTCCGATGCCGCCAGCCACGCCTCGCTGGTGGACGCGTGCCGGTTGTCGCGGGCTCGAATCGTCGTGACCCCGCACGCCGACGTCTCGGCGGTGGATGCTGCGCTGGCTGGGCGGTCCGAGCGGCGCGCGTTGGTCGTCACCGATTCGGTGGTCAGCGTGAACGGTGACCTCGCGCCGCTTGCCGAGCTGCATGCGGTGTGCCGGCGCCATGGCGCGGTTCTGCTGGCTGATGAGGCGCACGGCCTGGGAGTACGCGGCCCCGGCGGGCGAGGGTTGCTCGCCGAATGCGGCCTGGCGGGCGAGCCCGACGTGGTGGCCACGGTCACACTGTCGAAGTCGTTGGGCAGCCAGGGTGGCGCCGTACTGGGTTCTGCCGAGGTGGTCGACCACCTCGTCAACACGGCGCGCAGCTTCATCTTCGACACCGGTCTCGCGCCGCCGGCTGCCGGTGGGGCGCTGGCCGCGTTGCGGGTGCTGCGCGCCACGCCGGCCCTGCCCGACCGGGTGCTCCACGCCGCAGCGGCCATCGCTGCTGCGGCCGACTCCCCCCCGCCGATGTCCGCAGTGGTCTCGATCATCCTCGGTACGCCGCAGCGGGTGGTCGAGGCGGCCGCCGAGTGCCTGCGCCACGGCGTGCGAGTGGGCTGCCTGCGCCCCCCATCGGTGCCCGCCGGGACCAGCAGGCTGCGGTTGACGGCTCATGCCGCGCTGACCGACCCGGACCTGGAGCACGTGGCGCAGGTGCTCGCTGCGGTTGCGGCCGGGACAGTACGGTGACGGTGCTGGTGGTGACCGGGACCGGCACCGGGGTCGGCAAGACGGTGGTGACATCGGCCATCGCTGCGCTCGCTGTCGCCGCCGGCCGCGAGGTGGCGGTCCTCAAAGTCGCGCAGACCGGCGTCGATGGGGGGCAGCCCGGAGACATCGATGAGGTGCGACGTCTGGCCGGACCCAGGGTCACCTGCCGGGAGCTGGCCCGTTACCCGGACCCGTTGGCACCGGTGACGGCGGCCCGCCGCGCCAACCGACCCCCGGTGACGCCGGCCATTGCCACCGCGGCGGCCCAAGAACTCGCCGCAGACCATGACCTGGTGCTGATCGAGGGTGCTGGGGGATTGCTGGTGCCGTTCGACGGCAGGGGGGAACGCTCGCCGATGTCGCCGCAGCATCGGCCGCTTCGGTGCTCGTGGTGGCCGCCGCTGGGCTGGGCACGCTCAACCACACCGCACTCACCATCGAGGCGCTGCGCACCCGTGGCCTGGGTTGTGTCGGGCTGGTGATCGGTGCTTGGCCTGCTGAGCCTGATCTTGCCACCCGATGCAACCTCACTGATCTGCCCGCGGTGACTGGCCTTCCTCTGCTCGGCGCCCTCCGGCAGGGGGCCGGCCGCCTCACCCGCGCGGGGTTCCTGCGACTGGCTCAGCAGGGACTCGGATCAGGTCTGCAAGCGTCGGGTTGGTGGTCATCGGATGCCGGCATGACCGGGGTCGGTGGTCTGTGAAGAGCCTCCAACGGGTCAGTCCAGGTAGTCGCGGGCCATTATGAACGACTGTGCGGCATGCTTGACCTGCGGGAACAGGAAGAATCGGGGAGCGATACCCCCTGCAATATCCTGGACTGAGCCGACGTCACCAACCCGGCGGAGGCCATCATGACTAAACCTACCTACCACCTCGCTGTCCTCTGGGGCATGCCGTGTAGCGGCCGTGCTGCTCGACGCGCTGGGCTGCGTATGGTAGTCCTTGGGGAGGTCGGTGGGGTGTCACACCCTTGCCACTTGATCCAGCCCGCGCGGTAGTTCTCGTGGCGGCGGCGTTCGCCTGGCTGTGCGCCGCTCGCGTGCGAGGCATTCTGCGGTACTTGCCGCGGCCTGCTTCGTCGCGAAGCACCTCGGTGAGCCTGATCTTGCGGCCATAGCAGCGATGCATGCCCGGGCGGTGGCTGCGCAGCTGGATTCGCCGGCGCACAGCGCGCTGGCCGAGTTCCTGCGGGCGCAGGCGGTGTCCAGCCCGGCCCGACCGCGCAGCCTGGCGCTGGCCGCGCGGGCAGCCGACCGGGTGGCCCCGTGCGTGGGTAGCGATCCCGGCGCAGCGGAGATATACGGGATGCTGCACCTCACGTGCGCGCTCAACGCTGCTGCACTGCGCCGCCCGCCGAGTCGGCCGATCACCAGGCCGAGGCTGCCGACGTGGCCGTGCGAGTCGGCGCCGGTACCAACTTCGGCCACCAGGGCTTCGGCCTGGCCAACTACGGGTTCTGGCGGGTCCACCTGGCCGTCGAGCGCGGTGAGGGCGGCAAGGTCTGCGAGCTGGCCCGCGGCATCGACCCCACCGGCGTGGCCTCGGCGTCGCGGCGCGCGGGCTACTACAGTGACCTGGGCCGGGGACTGGCGACCGAGCGGACATACCGGCAAGAGGCCGTGGCGGCGCTGCGCACCGCCGAGCGACTCGGGCCGCAACGGGTCCGGGCCAACCCGTTCGTTAGAGATGTCGTCACCGACCTCCTGCGCCGCGCGCGACGGGATGTGATCGGCCGGGAGCTGCGGGGCATGGTCTACCGGATGGGTCTGGCTGCCAGCTGACCGGGTGATCTTGCCCTCCGGGGCAAGATCACGGCGTTGATCGGCCTCACTGTCGTCAATCGTGATCGACCTACCCGAGACGCTGCACTCGCAGCGCGAGCGCGGCCGGCTGCACGCACAGGGCCGCCGCACCGACGACCGCAGTGATCGCACGCTGCTGGTGATCCACGAGGCAGATGGTTCGTGGGTGATCCACGGCCTGGGTGCGCCCGGAGTGCGACTGTCCAAGGCCGAGATGATCGCCCTGGCCGAAAAAGTCCTGGGGCGGGCCCAGTGAGCTGGTCCGTGCGCCGTCACCGGGACGGCGGTAGGCACCGGCGCGGCGTCGCGCACCGACCGATGCCCAGCGTGCACCGACCGATGCCCAGCGTGCACCGGCATCGGCAGATTCGGATCGTGGATGCCCGGACCAGCATGGCGAGCCTGGTCACTGACGAGTCCGTGGTGGCACATTGTCACGCGCCGGTATTTGGCGGTGTGTGGTGCGCAGGTGCTGGCGGCGAGTGTGACTGCGCCGCAACGCTCACGGTGCCCAGCGTGCACGCGGGGTGCCCGGTGACCGACGACGCCGACAGGTCTCACAGGGTTCGTGCTCACTGGTAAGGATCTCGAAGGTCGCAACCGAACGATCATTCTGTGGAGAGAAGTCGATCTGGTGGGTGGCAACGTGGTGCACTGGGGCAACGGTGATCACCACCCAGTGCTCACCGTTCTGGAAGCCGTCGAGGTGGCACAGGCGACCCTGGCGGCTGCCCGGGTGAGTGCTACTCCCGGCGCCTTCGAGGTGATGGACCTCGTTGATGGGCCAAGCTCGCCCTGCTCGTAGAAGGGCCCCGTCATGCCCTCGACCGAACGGTAAGCAAGGTTATCGTCAGAGCCCTGGGAGTGGATGACCGGCTGCTCCACGGCGGTGACTGCCCTATTCCGTGGTCGTGTCCTGGCGCCGCTGCAATAGGTCGAGGATCTGTTGTTGGGTGTTCTCCAAGCGCTCGAATCCAGCGGTGACCTTCCCGTCGAGCGTGGTGACCTTCCCGTCGAGCGTGGTGACCTTGGCGGCGAGTGTGGTGACCTCCTCGTCGAGTGTGGTGACCTTGGTGGCGAGTGTGGTGACTTTCCCGTCGAGTGTGGTGACCTTGGTGGCGAGTGTGGTGACTTTCCCGTCGAGTGTGGTGACCTTGGTGGCGAGTGTGGTGACTTTCCCGTCGAGTGTGGTGACCTTGGCGGCGAGTGTGGTGACTTTCCCGTCGAGTGTGGTGACCTTCCCGTCGAGTGTGGTGACCTTCCCGTCGAGCGTCGTCACCCGTGCTTCGACAGCGTCAATCTTGCCGTCAACGACCCTCAGTAGGTCATAGACTGCCTCGAACTCGTTGTCGTGCTGCCGGAGCTTGCGAGCGACGGCAGTCGGGTCAGGTGCGGCCACCGTCGGGACAATACCGGCTGCTGCTACGGGTCCATAGGGTGGGCGCAACACCGCTCCACCGCATCCGAGCCTGCTCCCCGCACCGCAGCGCGTCTCGCCCTCCTCTGCGCACCACGCCGAGAACCGGCGCACCGCCAGCTGGCGGGATCGCGCAGTGGCCGGCTCGGCGCCGGAGTCCAGCACGGCGGCGATGAAGGCGTTGACGGTGGTCCAGTCCAGCACCGGAGCATCCTGCGCGGCACACCAGGCCAGGAACTGTTGCACCCCGGCGGTGTCACTCTTCACGGCCTGGGGGCTCCTGCGCTCGGCGCGCAAGTGCACCGTCCACGAGTCCAGCAGCGCCGCCAGATCGGATATCACGGGGTAACCGGTACAACCGATATCTTGACTAGCTACGGCATGCTTATCGAGTCCTGCCCCTCGGGTCGGGTACCCTCAGGTCGGGTAAAAGACCTGCTCAGGGCATATATAGAGCGGTTTGGGTCAGTCCAGGTAGTCGCGCAGGACCTGGGAGCGGGAGGGGTGGCGCAGCTTGGACATCGTCTTGGATTCGATCTGCCGGATGCGCTCTCGGGTCACCCCGTAAACTTGGCCGATCTCATCGAGCGTGCGTGGTTGCCCGTCGGTGAGGCCGAATCGTAGCCGCACCACACCGGCTTCCCGCTCGGACAGCGTGGCCAGCACGGACTGCAGCTGGTCCTGCAGGAGCGTGAAGGAGACCGCGTCCACGGCGACCACGGCCTCGGAGTCCTCGATGAAGTCACCGAGCTGGGAGTCGCCCTCGTCGCCGATGGTCTGGTCCAGCGAGATGGGTTCCCGGGCGTACTGCTGGATCTCCAGCACTTTTTCCGGGGTGATGTCCATCTCCTTGGCGAGCTCCTCTGGGGTGGGCTCGCGGCCCAAGTCCTGGAGCAGCTCGCGCTGGATCCGACCCAGTTTGTTGATGACCTCGACCATGTGCACCGGGATCCGGATGGTGCGGGCCTGGTCGGCCATCGCCCGGGTGATAGCCTGGCGGATCCACCAGGTGGCGTAGGTGGAGAACTTGTAGCCCTTGGTGTAGTCGAACTTCTCCACCGCGCGGATCAGGCCCAGGTTGCCTTCCTGGATCAGATCCAGGAAGGCCATCCCGCGGCCGGTGTAACGCTTGGCCAACGAGACGACGAGACGGAGGTTGGCCTCCAGCAGGTGGTTCTTGGCGCGCTCACCGTCACGGACGATCCAGCGCAGATCGCGGCGCAGCTGCGGGGAGAGCTTATCGGTCGAGTCCTCGACCCTGCGCACCCGCTCGGCGGCATAGAGCCCCGCCTCGATGCGCTTGGCGAGCTCCACCTCCTCCTCAGCGTTGAGCAGTGCGACCTTGCCGATCTGCTTGAGATACGCACGTACCGAGTCGGCCGACGCGGTGAGTTCAGCGTCCTTGCGGGCTTGGCGCAGCGCCTCGGATTCCTCTTCGTCCCAGACGAAGTCCTCGGAGCCGGGGCCACTGGGTGCCTCCGGTTCCTCGGTGTCCACCGCGATCTCTTCGACTTCGACCTCAACGTCGGCCAAGTCCTCGGCAGCCGGGCCGCCCTCGATGTCAACACTGGGATCAATCTCAGGGTCGGCTCCAGGACCGACTCCGAGAATGCTGTCGGGATCTCCTCCCGCGGTGGTCGCGGATTTGGCTGTGGTGGCGGGTTTGGCGCCCGTCTTGGTTGTGCTGCCGGGGGTCTTCGCCCGGGTGCGTGCAGCGCCGCTGCGGGTGCGGGTCGTCGTCGCGGCGACGCCATCTTTGGTGACGGAACCGGAAGCAAGGGCGCTCAGGTCTGCGTCGCTGATCGCGCCGTTGCGGGAGGCGGGCTTCTTCTCGGTCCCGGAATTCGAGCCGGCGGAGGCCGAGGCGACGGACTTCGGGGCTGCGGCGCGACGGGATGCGGGTTCTGCGGCTGCCACGGACGGCCTTTCGGAACAGTCGGTGTTCGGGCGCGGTCGGGAATCGGGTGCTCGTCGGCGAGCCCGCCGCTGGAACCAGCGCCGACAATCACGGCGGCGTGCCGGATTCCGGTGGTGCGATCCAGGGTGCTCGGGGACGGAGCCATGTTCCAGTGTACGACTCTGGCATTGTAACGACGCCGATCGCTCACGGGGGCGCGGTGCCGTCACGACGGCTCGGTGCCGTCGCGACGGCGCGGTGTCACCCTGCTCACCGCACGCGTCCCTCCGCGGCTGCTGCTGCAGCCCCGACGATGCCGGCGTCGTTGCGCAACGCGGCCGCCACGACGGGGGTCCGGCACTCCATCAGGGGCAACCATTTGTCGGCCTTCTTACTGACACCGCCGCCTGCGATGATCAGATCCGGCCAGATCAGATTCTCCAGAACCTGCAGGTAGCGAGACACTCGGGAGGCCCAATCCCCCCAGGACAGCGCTTCGTCATCCCTGGCCGCGGCGGCGGCTCGGATCTCGGCGTTGGCGCCGTCTACCTGCAGTTGGCCCAGTTCAGTGTTGGGCACCAGTTCTCCGTCGAGGAACAGCGCGCTTCCGATGCCGGTCCCGAACGTGAGCAGTACGACCACGCCATCCTGATCCCGCCCCGCGCCGAACCGCATCTCGGCCAGGCCGGCCGCGTCGGCGTCGTTGAGTACGACCACCGGCACCCCGCAGTGCTCGGAGAACAGCCTGTTCGCGTCCAAGCCCTGCCATGACGGGTCCAGGTGTGCCGCGGTGAGTGCGATGCCGCGTTTCAGTACACAGGGCAGGGTGACTCCCATCGGTCCGTGCCAGCCGAACTCGCCGGTGATGGTGGTGACCAGCTTTGCCACCGCCACAGGCGTGGCGGGCTTCGGGGTGGGGAAGCGGACTTGCTCGTCGTCGAGGGATCCGCTGCGCAGATCCACAATGCAGCCCTTGATGCCGGACCCGCCCACGTCCACCCCGAATCCGGGTGTCCTGGCCATCCGCGTCCTCTCCTGATCGCGCCGCAAGGCTGCCGGTCAGATCTGACCCTAGCCCCGACCCAGCTGTCAGGGTGTGGTCGGATGACCCGGTGGCGAGCGTGCGTGGGGACGACGTCGAGCAGTTACGGGCCACGGCGGTTGCGGTAGTCCAGCAGGTGGGTGAGCTGGTCGTCCGGATGCGGATCGCAGGCGCCGGGCAGGTGGAGACCAAATCCAGCACCACCGACGTGGTCACCGCTGCAGACACTGCGGCCGAGCGGTTGGCCCGGCGGTTGCTTGCGCAGTGGCGGCCGGGCGAGCTGGTACTGGGTGAGGAAGAGGGCGGCCTCGATCCGGCGACTGGAGCCCTGTGCTGGGTGGTCGACCCCATCGACGGCACAGTGAACTACCTTTATGGACTGCCTTGGTATGCGGTGTCGGTGGCGGTCCAGCGTGACGGTGAGTCCCTGGCCGGCGCGGTGGGGCAACCGGCTGCCGGCCGGTTGTGGAGCGCGGCGCGAGGCTGCGGGGCCGACTGCGACGGAGCCGCAGTGCGGGTCAGTGGGGCTACCCAGCTGGAGCTGTCACTGATCGGTACCGGGTTCTCCTACCGGCCCGAGCGGCGGGCTCGGCAGGCGGCCATGGTAGCCGGCATGCTGCCGAGGATCCGGGATCTGCGCCGCGCTGGGTCGGCTGCCCTGGATCTGTGCTCGGTCGCGTCCGGGTGGTTGGACGGTTTTGCCGAGCATGGACTGCACCGCTGGGACTGGGCGGCCGGTGCGCTGATCGCGGTCGAGGCCGGCGCAGTGGTCCGGTTGCCCCAGCACGGGTCAGACTTCGTGCTGGCAGCAACACCAGGGATCGTCGACGCGCTGGCGGACCTGGTGGCGAAGTGCGGCGCCGATGCGGTCTGACCGGAGTCAACACTGCACCTGACGGGCCCGCCGCAAGAGATCTGGATTCACCACAGGCATCGACTGTGTCCTTCGGTCCATCGATGGAGGCTCTGCCTGGGTGGCCAGGCCACCGCGGGAGAGCCCTGCCGGCACCGAGTTCCCGAGCCCGGCCAAGTCCAGCAAGGCCGTGCGAGCCGCGTCGTTGGGTCGCAACGCGATGAACTTGGTGCCCAGCGCCAGATCGACCACTGCGTCTGGACGAACGTCACGAACCAGTTCGGCGCACGGCAACGCCAAGCTCAACGTCCGGGCAGCGGCTTGCCCGGCGGCGCCGAAGCGGATCTCCCCGTAGCAGCGCAGGTCCAAGGCGGGGTTCAGTGGATCGTTCGCCGGTCTGGTGGTGGGGGCAAACCCCAGTCGGGCCAGCGCGCCGTCGACGACCGTCGCCTCGCCGACGACGCCGTTGGCGTTGAGCACTTGTACTCGGGTGAATTGGGGCGGCGCAGGTGCTACCGCATCGAGACCGTCGGCCGGGAGCCGCTCGGTGGAGGTGACCTGGGCAGCAGCGGCAGATTCGGCACTCTGGCAGCCGTTCTCGGTCTGATGGAGCGCACTGAACCAGACTAGTCCAGCCGTGGTGGCGAGAATCACAGCCAGTATGACGGCGCGCATCGGTCTGCGGGTGCGGTACACGTTTGCCCGCGTGCCAGACGAGCCCACCGCGATCACGGTCCCCGCCTCCCTGGCTCATCACCTGGCCAGTCTCACACCTGGCGACCTTGCGCCTGACGAGATAGTTCTCGAGATTCGAGCGTAGGAGCGGGGCGAGTGCAGCGCAGCCGGCTACGGCGTGTCCGACGTCGGGTTCCCCCACTTGGCCGTCACCGTGGCTCGCCGGTGAAGCGCCGATGGCAAGACACGCCGGGGAGATCCACGGGCAGCGCCGGTTGGTGAGCTAATCTCTCGCAGCTCTGGCGCCGCCGAGGGGCTCTGGTAGGAGCCAGGGCTGTACCGCAGCGTCGAAGTGTGACCGACGTCTCGGGCACAAAACACCGTGCCTGTGCGTTTGTGCTGCGGCACGACCCGTACGACTCAGGGGTGGAAATCATGGCGACCGACTACGACGCTCCCCGGCGGAGCGAGGCGGATGAGCTTGTCGAGGACTCGTTGGACGAGCTCAAGGCGAGACGCAATGAGGCGCAGTCAGGTGCGGTCGACGTCGATGAGTCGGAGTCCGCGGAGAACTTCGAGTTGCCCGGCGCCGACCTGTCCGGCGAAGAGCTGATCGTTCGAGTGCTGCCCAAGCAGGCCGATGAGTTCACCTGCGCGAGCTGCTTCCTCGTCCATCATCGCAGCAGGCTGGCCGAACAACGGAATGGGCGGATGGTCTGCCGAGACTGCGCGGCATGAAGCAGGGCAGGATATCGGTTTTCCGTTACCGGCGGGGTAAGCGCGGCTTGGCGCTGTTGTGTGATACCTCGCCGGTGTTGGCTTGCAGCAGCGCAGCGAGTTCCTCGGCCCGGCGGACACTGAAGATCCAGTAAGGTGTCGGGTCCGCTGGGTCGGTAACTGTGATTTGCAACACAGGTCCGACCCATCCGGCATGCAGGACGAACGCCGCTGGGTCCAAACCTGGCCCCAGCGCGCGTCGCTTGGTGTCCGAGGTGATCATCTGGATCTCTCCCAGATGGCGGACTGGTATGTGCGCCGGCCCCACCCGCAGTTCACCGCCGCGCAGCTGAATCCGATTGCGGCCCATCCGCAGGAGCACCACGCTGGCCATCGGCACCGTCAGCAGGTAGGGCAGCCAGGCGCGCACCCCCGGATACCCCATGTGTACCTCGGCCGCCAGCAACGTGGCCACCCCGAAACCCAGCGGCCACCACCACAACGGCACCGCGAGACGCTCATCGAACAGCGGTGCGGTGTCAGGGGGACGCCGGCCTGGGGCTTGACGATCGGACATCGGACCGAGGGTAGTCTCGCCGGCCGTGTGCCCGGTCGAGATGCTCCTACCCCTTGAGGTCCTGCTGATCCGGCTGGATCCTGAGGTGCCGGTGCCCGGATACTCCCACGCCGATGACGCCGGAGCTGATCTGGTCACCACGCGGGATCTGGTGCTGGCACCGGGAGAACGAGCTGTAGTCGGTACCGGCATCGCGATTGCGCTGCCCGGTGGTTACGCGGCGTTCGTCCACCCTCGTTCCGGGTTGGCGGCGCAGGCGGGGCTGGGGGTGGTCAACGCGCCCGGCACGATCGACGCCGGCTACCGCGGTGGCTGCAGGGTCTGCCTGGTCAACCACGACCTGCGCGAGCCTGTGGTGCTGCACAGGTTGGATCGCATCGCACAACTGGTCGTGCAACGGGTGGAACATGCTGCGTTTCGTGAGGTGACCGCGTTACCGGACTCGTCCCGCGGGACGAGCGGTCACGGCTCGACCGGGATCGACCATCGGATGGGATAGAACAGTTGGGGCAGGGGACCCTGAACAGCGGGATGGAACACAACAGCAGGGAGAGTGTCAACAGTGTTCGGACGTCGCCACAGGACCCGGGTCGGGCCTCAGCCGCAGAGTCGCGATCAGGACGCCGGGGTTCCCGGCGATATCCCTGAAACCGACGGTGCCCCGGTGGGGGGCCCTTTCGACGTCGACACGGCGCCCGACGACGGCTGGACCAGGCTGGATCTCGGGTCACTGCGGCTGCCGGTGCCCGAAGGCGCACAACTTCAGGTCGAGGTGGACAGATCCGGTCCGGTGCGGGCAGTGCATCTGATAACCGATCTCGGCCAGTTCACGATCACTGCCTTCGCGGCTCCCCGCAGTGGCGGGTTGTGGCGCGAGGTCGCCCCGGGCTCGTGACCAGGCTGCGAGCTGATGGTGCGCGGGTCGGGCAGGCGGCCGGTGAGTGGGGTGCGGAAATCGAGGCCGTGACCGAGCAGGGGGTGCTGCGGTTCCTGGCCGTAGACGGACCCCGTTGGATGCTGCGCGGTGTCGCTGCCGGACCTGCCGAACATGCTCAGGCGCGGACCGCGCTGCTGCGTGACGTCGTCCGGCAGAGCGTGGTGGTTCGTGGTCCAGAACCGCTGCCGGTCCGCAGCCCGTTGCCATTGCAGCTGCCCGGGCCGCTGGGAGAGCAGCTCAAACAGGCCACCGCAGAGCTGGTCAACGCCACAGCTGAGGGCGGCTGAGGCCACCACCGGGGTGGAGCCGAGCTTGCAGATCAACGATAGGGTTCTCAGCCGCGCTGGGATCCCGGCACTATCGGGTTACCCTGGTTGTGGGGCGGGTTCGTCGGGCACCCGCGATCGCAGTCGGAGATCGACATGAGCGGTGCGGCTCCCGGCTACTGGCGGCGCCTGGTCCGCCACCTGACCACCGATGCCTCCGAACTGGATGCCGAGGATCTGCCCGCCGAGCCGACCAGTCCGGCGCGCGGCGCGCCAGCGACTGCAGCTGCGGTGAGGCCGTGACCGTCCTGGGCCGGCTACGCAGTGTGGAGCACTGCCCCCGGGCGGCGGCGGCTACTCTGGAGGCCGAGCTTTCGATGGCTCAGAGGCGATTATCCTGGTATGGCTGGGGCGGCGCGTATCCCCGGCATCGAACCTGGTCGCATCCTGAAGGCGTCAGGCCGGATCGCCGTCCGGGACGGCCGCAAGGTCCTCTACAACCCCTACTACGAGCTGCAGCGGAGTTCATGACTGAGTTCATCACGAGGCCCCCGGCAGATCACTCGGCCGAGCACTCGACGACAGAGGCGACCGCTGAGGCCTCGGCCCAGCCTGAACACCACACCCCCACCCTGTTGGAGCAGATGGGTGGCGTCGGGGGCCGGCGTCCTCCGTCGTCCCGGCGGTGGTCTTCGTCGCAGTGAATCCGTGGGCCGGACTGCAACCGGCGATCTGGGCGTCGGTGGGCGTCGCGGTCGCGGTGGGGGTATGGCGGCTGGCCGCAGCGAACCCCTCCAGCCGGCCGTGTCCGGGATCCTCGGAGTGGCCGTCTGCGCCTTCATCGCCTACCGGACCGGCGAGGCGCGGGCCTTTTTCCTGTACGGCATCGGTACAGCCTGGTCGCTGGGTTGGCGTTGGCGTTGTCGGTGGCGGTGCGCCGCCCGCTGGTCGGGCGCTCGGTCGTGCTCAACGGCTCCGGCTTCGGCTGGCGCACCCACCGTCGCGCCCGGTTCGGTTTCGACGTGGCGACCGTGGTCTGGGCGGTCTTCTTACTAGCCCGTTTCGGTGTGCAGCGCTACCTGTACGACGTGCAGCAGACGGACTGGCTCGGGGTGGCCCGGTTGGCAATGGGCCTGCCGCTGACTGCGGTCGCTGCGCTGGTCACCATCTGGGCGATCCGTCGCGCCGGGCAGGTAGCCGGCTAGGTCCCGCGACGGCGCAGCGCCGCCCGCACTTCGGGTTCCACCTCCGCAGCGGCGACGAAGAGCAGCTCGTCCCCACCTTCGAGAGGATCGTCGCCCTGCGGGACGATCACCCGACCGCCTCGCAGGATGGTCACCAGCGCGGCGTCGGCCGGCAACTGCAGTTGCCGCACCGGCCGTCCGGCCAGCGGGGTATCTGCGGGCAGCGTGACCTCGACCAGGTTCGCCTGCCCTTGCCGCAGGGTCATCAGGCGCACCAGATCGCCCACGGAGACCGCTTCCTCGACCATCGCGGCCAGCATCCGCGGGGTGGACACCGCCACGTCCACACCCCACGCCTCGGTGAACAGCCACTCATTTCGTGGGTCGTTGACCCGCGCCACCACCCGACGTACCGCGAACTCGGTCTTGGCCAGCAGCGACACCACCAGGTTGACCTTGTCGTCGCCGGTCGCCGCGATCACCAGTCGGAGTGCTCCAGCCCTGCCTCCTCCAGCGAGGCCAGCTCGCAGGCGTCGGCGAGGACCCATTCAGCGCCCTTGACCTCGTGCGGGTCGAGCTGATCGGCATCTCGCTCGATGAGCATCAACTGGTGGCCGAACTCGAGCAGTTCGGCCGCGATGGACCGGCCGACCGCGCCCGCTCCGGCGATGGTCACGCGCATGGCGGCTCCCAGGTCGGTGGAGTGGAAGCGGCCCACTCCTGGAGTTCGGTTATTCGGGATGTCAGTCGGGTGGAGGAGCAGTGGATGCCGCGGTGGTGACGTCGGTGACGGTTCCGGAGACGGCGGCTGCGTACACCTGGTCGTCTGCCTGCACCACAGTGTCGTAATGGGGCAACACTCCAGTCCCGAATCGGACGACGAAGGCGATCCGCGCGCCGATGCGTCCTCCAGATGGCCTACGGTGCGCCCAGCCCACCCCTCGTGGAGCGGCAGCTGCAACACCGCCACCGTGCCCGACGGGTCGCGCCATGCCGCTGCGACCCCGTCGGGCAGCAGCATCCGCAGGAAGCGGTCGGTGGTCCAGGACCCGTGGCCACGGTCGGGATGCCCAGTCGCCGTAGACGGCGGCCCGTTTGGGTCGTAGATCCGGGCGACGACGTGTGCCACCCCGAAGGGCTCTCGGGCCACACGGGCGCGATGATGTTCGAATCGTCGCCGTTGGACACGGCGGCGAATGCCCCTGCCTCTCGATCCCCGCCTCGATGAGCACCTGGCGGTCGAAGCCGGAGCCGCGGACCTGCTGGCCATGAAACTCGGCACCGAGCCCCGAAAGGCTTGCAGCTTCTGGTCGATCACCGCCACGCGTGGCCGAGCCGTTCCAGCGCCAGGGCCAAACCGGAACCCACCGGGCGACAGCCCATGATCACGACATGCACGCGGTCACTCCCGGGTCGACGGTCGCCAGATGAACCGTATCGCCGACGCCACCGCTGACCCGGGCCGTCGCGCGGCCGTACGCTTTCTGCGTGCCGAAGTTCGCTACCGCGGTCAAACGGATCCTTGTCGGCAGGCCGTTTCGCAGCGAACGGTTGAGCCACAGGCTGCTGCCCAAGCGCATCGCACTGCCGGTTTCGCCTCGGATGCGCGTCCTCGGAGCCTACGCCCCCGAGAGCTCTTCCTCGTGCTCTCGGTCGCGGGGATCTCGGCGCATCCGTTCGCCTCGTGGATCGGGCTCACGGTTGCTGCGGTGATGCTGGTCGTGGTCGCAAGCTACCGGCAGAACGTGTGGGCCTACCCCTCAGGCGGTGGGGATGATGAGGTCGCCACGGTGAACCTGGGCGATCCCGCAGGGCTCGCGGTAGCCAGCGCCTTGCTGGTCGACTATGTCCTCACGGTCGCGGTGTCGATCTCTTCGGCGGCGTCGAACATCGGCTCAGCGCTGCCTTTCGTCGCCTCGCACAAGGTGACGTTCGCGGTGGTCGCGATCACCTGCTCACGGCGGCCAACCTGCGCGGTATCGGGAGTCCGGGACGGCGTT
>CAWGMP010000004.1:0-62705 GCA_963823755.1 uncultured Actinomycetota bacterium | reverse complement strand
ATCGTCGCTGCATACCGCAACGCATACGAGACTGGAGCTGTCCTTGGCCTTGGTCGCCAGCTCTACTGCCCGGGAGAAGTGCTGATGCGCCGCCACCAGCGCATCACTGTCATAGCAGCACCACGCCGCGATGACATCCAGATCAGGAAGTGTCAACAGCATAGCCTTGCGGGCGGCCTCTGATGCCTTCGCGGTCAGCAACGATCCGCCGAGTCAGCCAACCAGCATGCCGGCCCGGCTTGACCACCACCTCCGCGCGGCATCGGCTACCGCGGTGGTCACCTCACGGATCGCCTCGACGTCGGCTTGCCCGATCCCTCGCGCCGCCCAGCGGCCGGCCCGGCGGCAGGGCCGCTGGGCTCAACACCCTTCCGAGCCCGGGGACGGTAGTACCCACGACAGCCACGCCGACCATCGCGAGCAGGCGGTCGAACTGGCGCCCGAGCACCTCCGCCTCGTCCTCCTCGCTCAGCTCCCCAACAGGGCTGTCCCCAGGATAAGCACCGAAGGACAACCCCATCACCGCACGAGGGGTACTGAGCCCGGTACACTGCGATCGAGCACGTCATACGCCTGCACCTGACGACCTTGATGATCTCCGAGACCTCGCTCTGGCTCCGCCCGACCAGCGCAGCGATGGTGCGCTGAGTGACACCAGCCTTGTCAGCAAGCGATACACCTGACTGATGTCGCGGCAACCAGCGCAGAACGCATGGCCGGGGCAATGAACAGAACGGGATTGAGCATGAGGGCAGATGGTAGCTCCAACGGGCCGGCACAGCAAGATCCACCCGTAAATCCTTGACCACCAAAATACCTGACAATGCCGTGGCCATGGGGGGTGGTGGATCGCGGGTGCCGCGTTTGTGGCGAAGACATCAGATGGCATTGGGCGCGCCCGAGGGTGCGCCGTTGTCAGGGGTGCGCCGTCTCCGTCTGGCCTATGAGCGGGATACGGCGAAAAAGGGGCCGTTAGATGTGTGACCTGGGCGAATCCGGCAGCGTTCCAGCGGTAGTGTCGCTGGCCAGCGGCTGGCGCAAAGGCTGTTGACCAGACCATCTGAAGATCCACGGCCCCTTCTCACCGTATCCCGCTCATACCCGAACCCCCGCAGGTTGGCGGCGAGGTTGCGGGGTGCAGAGGGTTTTGGAACGGGATCCGGCGTTGGCGCGCATTTCCGCAGTTCAACGCCCTGTTTGGCTTGGATGCGTGGGAGGTGAAGTGTCTTCACAGCTCAGGCCAGTAGGTCCTGTGACCAGCGAAAATAGCCACTGACGCCGGATCCCGTTCCAAAACCCTCTGCACCCCGAGTCGTCGGCGCTAGCTTTTCGGAGGCAGTCATCACCCACAGCCTCACTGGCTTCCGTTCCGGTGGGACAGCACGCAGCGCAGGCACCAGAGCACCGCTATCATGATCACCTCCAGCGGGAAGCGGAATTCCGACGAAGACCGACCACGGTAGAGGTACTCGACGGTGGCGACGATGCATCAACTCAGCCTGCCCGAAACCGTCATCTACCAACGCCACTGTCCCCTACAACCTGTTTACCACTACGCGAAGAGCATAAATTGTGGGGTGCTCCCGTTTCCCAGGTCAACCGCAACCCGGCGAGCCCGCCTCAAATCACCACACAAAACTAGCAGTGGTGGCCTGAAAAGAGATCCCACCGGCAACTTCACGATGCCTTGGCCGATTCTTGTCTAAACGACCGGTTCTGTCAACCGCAGTCCGATAAATCTGGGTACCGGTAAAAAATCGTCACCCGTCTGCACGCCGCGAGTGACCGCTGATGATCCGCAGGGACCGCAGGGTAAGGCTCGTACGGCGCAGATAAACCGACTCTTCAATCTTGCCCGGACAGGGGTGGCCGGCGTCCCGTAAACTCAGCTGCAAGTGCATATGATGTGACCGCCCTTTGACTTCGGCAGGTACAGTCGTTACCGCTTTATGACCGCAGCCTGCCCTGCCAGTCCAGATCACCAACGGTCGAGGTCCAGCCGGGTTCACATCAGGTCCGCTGGTTACAGGCTCGCGGCAGCTGCGATGACGACCTGACCGAGGCTGATTCCGCCGTCGTTGGGTGGCACCCGGGAGTGGGTGAGCACCCGGAAGCCGGATCGCTCCAGACCCGCCACGGTGCGCTCAAGAAGCAGCACGTTCTGGAACACTCCGCCGGATAGAGCGGCCACGCTCACTCCGGTGTCCTCCCGCAGCATCAGGCAGACCCGGACGATCGCATCGGCGACGCCATGGTGGAACCGGGTGGCGATCACCTCCCGAGGCACTCCCACTCGCAGGTCGGCCACCACGGCACGCACCAGATCTGCTCCGTGCACGTGCAACGATGGCCCTTTGGTTACCGTGGCGGGGTAACTTCCCTGCTCGGTCAGGTCGGCCCGCTGCTCTAGTTCCACCGCAGCTTGGCCCTCGTAGTTGATCGAGTCGCGGATCCCCAGGATCGCCGCGACGGCGTCGAACAACCTCCCGGCGCTTGACGTCAGCGGGGCGTTCATCTGCCGGGAGGCCATCGCCAGCACCGAGTCCCAGTGCTCGACGTGACGCGCCACCAACTCGTCAGGGGCGTCCGAACCCAGGTAGGCGGCGGCCATCCGCCAGGGTTGCCGGATGGCCGCGGTACCACCCGGCATCGGAACCGGAACCAGGTGCGCCAGCCGCTGGAACCCGGCCAGATCAGCCAGCAGGAACTCACCGCCCCACAAGGTGCCGTCGCTGCCATAGCCCAACCCGTCGAAGGCTACTCCGAGCACCGGGCCGGTATCACCATTGTCGGCCAGGCAGGACGCGATATGCGCATGGTGGTGCTGCACCCCGATGAGCTCGACATCGGGGAGATCATGCGCGTACTTGGTGGACAGGTACTCCGGGTGCAGATCGTGCGCGACCACTTCCGGCTGCACATCAAATAGCCGCCGGAAGTGCGTGATGCCCTCGGTGAACGAGCGCAGGGTCTCGTAGTTCTCCAGATCACCGATGTGATGGGACATGAATGCGTGCCGCCCGCGGGCCAGGCAGAAGGTGCTCTTGAGCTCGGCGCCGCAACCGAGAATGGGCCTGGGCACCGGCCGCGTGAGAGTCAGCGGTTCGGGTGCGTAGCCACGGGCTCGGCGCACTGGCAGTTCAGCCCCCCGGAACACCCTTACCACCGAGTCGTCGGTGCGCATATGGATCGCCCGGTCATGTGTCAAGAAGGCGTCTGCGATCCCGGTCAGCCGTCGGCGCGCGTCGTCGTCCTGGTAAGCGATCGGCTCGTCAGAGATGTTTCCGCTGGTCAGCACGATGGGAGCGGTGGTGCGGCGCAGCAGCAGGTGGTGCAACGGGGTGTAGGGCAACATCAGCCCCAGGCTGCGGTTGCCTGGCGCGACGGCCGGCGCGATGGGAGCGCCCGGGCGGCGCGGTAACAGCACTACCGGCCGCCGCCGGCCGGCCAGCACCTGCTCCCCCACCGGGTCGATCACGCACAGCTCGCGCGCGGTGTCCAGATCGGCCACCATCACCGCGAACGGCTTGTCCTCCCGGTGCTTACGCGCCCGCAACAGGGCGGTCGCCGCAGCGTCTGAAGCTAGCGTCGACACGTGATAGCCACCGAGCCCCTTGACTGCCAGCACACCCCCATCGATCAGTAAAGCGGCGGCCGCAGCGAGCGGTTCGCCGGACAGGTCGGTGCCGCTGGCGTCGAGCAGCCGCAGCCGGGGCCCGCAGGCTGCGCAGCACACCGGCTGGGCGTGGAAGCGTCTGTCAGTGGGATCGTGGTACTCGACGGTGCAGGTGTCGCACATCGCGAACGGAGCCATCGTGGTGAACGGCCGGTCATAGGGCACATCGCGCACGATGGTGAATCTCGGACCGCAGTTTGTGCAGTTGATGAACGGGTAGCCGAAGCGACGGTCAGCCGGGTCTGCCAGCTCGCGAAGGCAGTCCGCGCAGGTCGCGCTGTCTGCTGAGACCAAGGTGTCCCGTTGGCCAGTCGCGTTACTGGACACGATGTGGAAACCCGGCTCGCCGGTGGGGACCAGCGAACTGGTCCGCACCTGCTCGATGACGGCCAACGGGGGGGCCTGGGCCGGTAGCGCCGCGAGGAACTCATTGACTGCTTGCTCGGCTCCCTCGACCTCCATGAAGACCCCAGCGGTGTCGTTGCCGACCCGGCCGGACAGGCCGAGGCGCCGCGCCAAGCCGTGAACGTAGGGTCGAAACCCCACGCCTTGAACGACCCCGTCAACCCGCACCCCAACCCGGATACTGTGCTGCACAGCAGCATTCTCTCGCGTCTTGACAAGATCCCCGCAGAGGGCTGCACTGGGTGCCGAGTCGAGGAGGGCGCTTGTGCATGAAATGGCGATCACCCAGAGCGTGGTCCAGGCGGTACGCGACCGAATGGGCGACGCGTCGGTGCGGCGGGTCTGCCTGGAGATCGGCACGTTGTCTGGTGTGGTGGCCGACTCGGTCCGATTCTGCTTTGATCTCATGACCGAGGGCACCACGCTCGAGGGAGCGTCGTTGGAGATCATCCAGCCTACGGGCAAGGCCCGCTGCCGGGATTGCGGTGCCGAGTTCGCGTTGAATGATCTGCTCGTGCTGTGCACGTGCGGCAGCGCGAACCGGGAGCTCCTTGCCGGGGAAGAACTCAAAATCCGGGAAGTTGAGGTAATGGCCTGATGTGTGCGACGTGTGGCTGCTCCGGCGGCACCATCCTCGAAGACCACGAGCATGAGCACGGCCACGAGCACGGCCACGAGCACGGGCCCGGTGATGGACACGACCATCCCAAGACCCGAACTGTCACGCTCGAGCAGGCGGTGCTGGCCCGCAATGATGCTCTCGCCGAGCGCAACCGTAAGTGGCTGGCAGAGCACGGCATTCTCGCGGTGAACCTGATGAGTTCACCTGGTGCAGGGAAGACCACTTTGCTCGAGCGCACCATCCGGGAACTGGGCACCGAGCTGCGGATATCGGTTGTCGAGGGGGATCAGGAGACGGTGCTCGACGCTGATCGGATCCGGGCTACCGGCGCGTCGGCGGTGCAGATCAACACCGGGTCGGGCTGCCATCTCGACGCTCAGATGCTGGCCGGTGGGCTGCGGACGCTCGATCCGCCCGACGGCTCGGTGGTGCTGATCGAGAATGTCGGCAACCTGGTGTGCCCGGCGTTGTTCGACCTCGGGGAGCAGGCTCGGGTGGTCATCACCTCGGTCACCGAAGGCGCGGAGAAGCCGCGGAAATACCCGCAGATGTTCCGCGCTGCCGACCTGGTGCTGCTCAACAAGATCGATCTGCTGCCATACGTCGATTTCGAGGTCATCGACTTCCTGGATGGCGCCCGCCGGGCGAATCCGGGCGTCGAGATGCTGCAATTGTCGGCCACCACCGGCGACGGCGTCGACGGCTGGTACGGCTGGCTGCGCGCGCGCCTCCCGTAGTGAGGGCGCGGGCAGCTGAGCCGGGAACGGGTCGTCAGGCGACCGTCGTGGCGGGCGATGCAAGGTAAGGCTTGAGCAGGATCCCCAGCTGAAGGGTCAGCATCCGCATCCATGCCTGACCCACCTCCGCCGCCGCCTCCGGCGTGGGGAGCTTCCCGAACACGTACTCACCGTCGGGCCCCGGAGCGATGGTGTTCAACGCCGTCATCACCCTCATCTCGACCCACCCCATGAGTGCGATGGTCAGATCAGCCGGAATGACCACATGGGGATGCGTCCCACCGTCCTTGACATGGGCATCGGCCACTTTGGACATGTAGGAATTGAAAGCGCCGTCCATCGGCTTGGTGGTGGTCCTGGACCACCACGCCTTGAGGGTCATCTTACGCTGCGTGAGGTGTGAGACGCCCACGTTCGGCTGGCGCGGTGTGCTATCTGTCACTCCGTGAGCAGGCGGAGGTTCCGGGATCGGTGGTCATGCCGGAAGTACCGCGAGTTCGCGCGGGCGGTGATTGAGCCGCGTCGCTCCGCTGTCGTTGACTACCACGATGTCCTCGATGCGGGCACCCCAGCGGCCCGGCAGGTAGATACCCGGCTCGATGCTGAAGGCCATCCCCGGTTCGAGCACCAGGTCGTTGCCGGCCACGATGTAGGGTTGTTCGTGCACCTCAAGACCGATCCCATGGCCGGTCCGGTGGATGAATCGCTCGCCGAAACCGGCATCGGCGATCAGGGCTCGCGCGGTGGCGTCGACCCGCTGCGCCGTAGTCCCCGGTGTGACCGCTGCCACTGCGGCGTCCTGCGCGGCTTGCAGCACCGGGTAGGCCATGGCGACATCGACGTCGGCCGGCTCGCCCAGGCTGTAGGTGCGGGTGCAGTCGGAGAAGTAGCCCTCCGGAGTGGGCCCGCCGATGTCGACGACCACCACGTCCCCGGGTCGCACCACTCGGTCGGAGACGTCGTGATGCGGACTTGCCCCGTGCTGACCGGAGCCGACGATGACGAAAGCCGCCGCGGTGTGCCCCTCTGCGACGATCGCAGCGGCCACGTCAGCACCGACCTGCGCCTCGGTCCGCCCGACCCGTAGCCACTCCCCCATCCGTGCGTGTACCCGGTCGATGGCCTGGCCTGCAGCGGTCAGCGCGGCGATCTCGGCGCTGTCCTTGCGCATCCGCAGCTGGGCCAGCACCGTCGATGCCAGCCTCTGCTCGCAGGCCGGCAGGGCGGCCCGCAGCGCCAGGACGTGTGCCGCGGGCATCGCGTCCCCCACCCCGGCCCGGACCGGTGACCCGGACCTGCGCAGCAGGTCAGCGACCAGTGCGTATGGATCGTCACCGTCGGTCCACTCGGCGATCTCCAGATCGAGCCCGAGCACCGGTGTCCCGTCCAGGCCCGGCCTCTCCAACGCGGGGACCACCAGCGTCGGGTGGCCGTCGGCGGGCAAGATCAAGCAGGTCAGCCGCTCATGGGACTCACCGCCAACCCCCAGCAGATAGCGCAGGTCCGGGCTGGGAGTGATCAGCAGCACATCCAGCTCTGCGACTCGGGTCGCATCGCGGGCGCGGGTCAGGCGGGAGGTGAGGGTGTCGAGTGGGACGGGCATGCCCCAAGCCTAGAGCCCGCCGAAACCGGGAACTGGCAGGCTCTGCGCTCATGGACGCGCCACTGCTGCTAATCGACGCCGCGAGCCTGTACTTCCGGGCTTATTACGGGGTTCCGGAATCGATCACGGCCCCGGACGGCACCCCGGTGAACGCGGTGCGGGGCTTCACCGACATGCTCGCCCGGCTGATCGAACTGCGCGGCCCGTCGCGGCTGGTCGCCTGTCTAGACCTGGATTGGCGACCAAGTTTCCGCGTCGCCGCGATTCCTTCCTACAAGGCCCACCGGGTCGCCGAACAGACCGGGCCCGGCGCTCCCGACGTCGAGGAGGTGCCCGACATGCTGAGCCCGCAGATCCCGCTGATCCTCGAAGTGCTCGCCGCCGCAGGCCTGGCCACTGCGGGCGCCGAAGGGTACGAGGCCGACGACGTGATCGGGGCGTTGGCGGCAGCCGAGCGTCGCGACCCGGTCGAGGTGATCAGTGGTGACCGGGATCTGTTTCAGGTGGTTCGTACTGAGCCGACCCCGGTGCGGGTAGTTTACCTCGGCCGGGGGCTGGCCAAGGCGGAGGTGATCGGCCCCGCCGAGCTCGCCAGCCGCTATGGACTGCCGGAAGCCGGTGTCGGACCCGGGTATGCGGATCTGGCCGCGCTGCGTGGCGACCCGTCCGACGGCCTACCGGGAGTGCCCGGAATCGGCGAGAAGACGGCGGCCACGCTGATCAGCCGGTTCGGCTCGGTCGAGGGCCTGCTCGCGGCGCTGGACGATCCCCACTCGACGCTCGCCGCGGGCGTGCGGGCCAAGCTGCGGGCGTCCCGGGAGTATCTGGAGCTGGCGCCCGCCGTCGTGCGGGTGGCTATCGACGCCCCGGTGCAGCAGGATCGCGACGACGCGCTGCCCTCGGCTCCCGCCAACCCAGCCACGCTCACCGCGCTACAGAGCAAGTGGGGCCTGGGCACCGCGGTGGACCGCCTTGTCGCAGCCCTTCAGGCTCCGCGCTGACCAGCACCCTCGGTGCGCAGGTGGCTGGCTGATCCCGGCCACCTTGAGCAGCCGCTCACACGGTACCCAGCGCGACCACGCCGCGGCGCACCGCGCGCACCGCGGCGGTCGCCGCTGCCTCGACCCTGGAGTTCTCCCCAGCGACACCGCGCACCTGGTCGAGCACGTCGATCACCTGCCGGCACCATCGGACGAAGTCTCCCGCGGACAGCTCAGCACCGTTGCCCTCGGCAGCCGTCAGCACCGCCGACAGCGACTCCCCGCGCGCCCAGCGATACACCGGCCAGGCGAAACCCAGATCGGGTTCGCGGGTTCGCTGCAGCCGGTGGCGCCGCTCGTCGGCCTCCAGTTCCGCCCATAACCGCACGGTGGCCACCAGCGCGTCGCTCACCGCGCCGGCGGGAACCCGGGGGGCCGTAACATCGCCGCGGGCCTCGTAGACCAGCGCTGAGATCACCGCGGCCAGTTCGGCGGGTTCCAGGTCATCCCAGATCCCGTGCCGAAGGCACTCAGCAGTCAACAGGTCGGTCTCCGACCACAACCGGGCCAGCACCCGGCCATGCTCGGTGAGCTGCTCGCCCTCCAGGTACTCGCGCTCGGCCAGCAGAGCCCGGATCCGGTCAAACGTGCGGGCCAGCGAATGTGTCGTGGCGGCGATCTGCTGGCGCAGTGTCTCGGTCTCACGATCCAGCCGGTCATAACGCTCTGCCCAACGGGCATGCGCCTCCCGATCGTCGCAGCTGTGGCAGGGGTGCGCTCGCAGCGCCCGGCGCAGGGTCGCCAGCTCGGCGTCGTCGGCCGCCTCGCTGCGTCGCCGGGCCCGGCGCGGTACCGCGAGACCGGTCTCGCGCAGCGCCGACGCGAGGTCGCGGCGCACCCGAGGGACCCGGTGTTCGACCCGTTTGGGCAGCCGCATTCGGCCCAGTACCTGGACGGGGGTCGGGAAGTCGGCGATCGAGAGCCGCCCCGCCCAGCGGTCCTCGGTGAGCACCAGAGGGCGCGGATCCTCGGTAGGACCGTCGCCGAGCTCGAGCACGACAGCCAACCCGGACCGGCGGCCACCGGGAACCGCGATAACGTCGCCGCGCTCGAGCCGGTGAAGCGCCGCGGCTGCCTCGGCCCGCCGCGCCGCGCCGCCCTGGTGGGCCAGCGACCGCTCCCGCTCGGAGATCTTCCTGCGCAGCCGGGCGTACTCGGCGAAGTCACCCAGATGGCAGGCCATCGCCTCGGCATAGCCCGCGAGACCCTCGACGTTGCGGTCGATCCGCCGAGCCAGGCCTACCACCGAGCGATCGGCCTGGAACTGGGCGAAGGACCGCTCCAGCAGCGCCCGACCGGCAGCCACCCCGACCCGATCGACGAGGTTGACGGCCATGTTGTAGCCGGGTCGAAACGAGCTGCGCAGTGGGTAGGTGCGGGTGGACGCCAGCCCGGCTACCTGCGCTGGGTCCACGCCAGGTTGCCACAGCACGACCGCATGGCCTTCGACGTCGATGCCGCGACGCCCGGCCCGCCCGGTGAGCTGGGTGTACTCGCCGGGGGTGAGATCGAGGTGGGCCTCCCCATTGAACTTGACCAACCGCTCCAGCACCACCGTGCGGGCCGGCATGTTGATCCCCAACGAGAGGGTTTCGGTGGCGAACACCGCCCTGACCAACCCGCGGACGAACAGGTCTTCCACGGTCTCCTTGAACGTGGGCAGCATGCCGGCGTGGTGGGCGGCAACGCCGCGCTCCAGCGCCTCGCGCCACTCCCAGAAGCCGAGCACACCGAGATCGCCCTCGGGGAGATCAGCGGTGCGGGTGTCCACCATCTGGCGGATCTGCACAGACTCCTCGGGAGTGGTCAGCCGCAGCCCGCTGCGCACGCAGTGGCTCACCGCGGCCTCGCAGCCGGCTCGGCTGAAGATGAAGGTGATCGCGGGCAGCAAGGCGTCGCGGTCCAGCCGCGTCACCACGTCCACCCGGGCCGGTGGTCGGAACCGGGGTCCGACCTCGCGCCCGCGGCGCTGCCGATCCCACCCGCTGCGACGCTCCAACTCTTGGACGCGCCGGACCAGGTGCGGGTCAACGGCAAGCCTGCCACCGACGCTGTCCTCTGCGAACAGATCGAACATCCGCGAGCCGACCATCATGTGCTGCCACAGCGGCACCGGACGGTGTTCATCGACCACCACCGCGGTATCGCCACGTACGTCGACCAGCCACTCGCCGAACTCCTCGGCGTTGCTCACCGTGGCGGACAGGCCGACGAGTCGGACACTGTCCGGAAGGTTGAGGATCACCTCCTCCCACACCGCGCCACGGAACCGGTCAGCGAGGTAGTGCACCTCGTCCATCACCACGTAGGCCAGCCCGTTCAGGGTGGAGGATCCGGCGTAGAGCATGTTGCGCAGCACCTCGGTGGTCATCACGACCACCGCAGCTCCCCCGTTGATCGAGGTGTCCCCGGTGAGCAGGCCTACGGTGTCCGCGCCGTGACGGGCTACCAGATCGGTGTACTTCTGGTTGGACAGCGCCTTGATCGGCGTGGTGTAGAAGCACTTGTGGCCTTGTGCCAGCGCCAGGTGCACCGCGAACTCGCCGACCACGGTTTTGCCTGCACCGGTCGGCGCGCACACCAGAACTCCGTGCCCTTCCTCCAGCGCCTGGCACGCGGTGCGCTGGAACGGGTCGAGCTCAAAGCTCAGGCTGCTGGCGAACTCGTCGAGGCGGGGTAGGCCAACTCGCCTGCAAGCCGCTGCGTACGCCTCGGCGGGAGAGTCGGCCACCGTCCCAGGTTAGGTGACGATGTGGGCAGCACCGCCAGCGCGGTCGCGGTGCCTGCGACGGCCTGAGTAGCCAGGTGCGGGTGCCCGTCTCCGCCGAGCACGTCATCCCCGCGCCGCCGCCCCGCGACCGGAATGCGGGTCACGATGAGCGTGGCGCACACAGCACGGCATCATAGGCTCGTCAGTGGTCAGCGGCGCCTGATCGTCATGCCCGGTGCGACCACTGGATGACGATCAGCGCGGTGGGGCGCGTCGTTGGCCACCAACACCGCGACCCACGGCAGGACACCGCTGAGCACCACAGCCACGACTCCAGCCCACGGCTGCCAGAGGTACAGCGGGTAGGACAGGGCGAACCCGACGATGTGGACAGTCATGAGGACCGCGTAGGTGTGACGGCGGTGGGCCTGGTCTTCACCGAACGAGGGCGCGGCATCAGTGATAAGGAAAGGCTGGACAGACAACGTGGGCCTCCTGCGAGGTTGAGCAGGCCAGTGCAGGCCCACGCCCCTCAGCCAGTTACAGCCGAGGCAGCGCTCCACGCTCGGTGTATCGTTACGTGGCGTCATCGTAGCGAGGTGCCGCGTCATCCGTCGGTACGGGCTCCACCTTATCGTCCAACGGCGAAGGCTGGTCGGGATCGAGATCGTCCCAGCCCTGTTCAGCTCGCCGGCGCGCCACCGCACGATCATGCGCCCGGGCGATCAGCACTGCCGTCTCGAACAACACGATCAATGCGCCGGCCAACGCCAGCATCGAGACCGGATCGTTGCCGGGGGTGGCGACCGCGGCAACGACGAACAGCCCGAACAGGATGCCGCGTTGCCAGCGCATCAACTTCGCATACGGCAGCACACCGACCCGGTTGAGCATGACCACCAGCAGCGGCAGCTCAAAGGTCAAGCCGAAGACCGCAAGCATGGTCAGCAGGAAGCTGACATAGGCCTCCCCTGTCAGCGCAGTGATGAACTGACCGCCGCCGAGGTTGGCCAGGAAGGACAGACCAGTAGGTACCACATAGTAGGCAAGGACAGCGCCTCCGGCGAACAGCACACTGGCCGTACCGACGAAAGTCAGAGCGAACTTGCGCTCCTTGGCATAAAGACCAGGTGTGATGAACGCCCACACCTGATAGATCCAGATCGGTGCCGTCAACACCGCACCTGCCGCCAGGCCCACCTCCATTCGGAGGGTGAATACCTCGAACGGGGCGGTCTGCAGCAATTGGCACCGGCCAGAGTTCGGGGTCAGCCGCAGCGTGGAGGGTAATCCGCAGTACGGGCTGGTGATCAGATCACCGAGGCTGCGCAGGCCGAACGGCGACACCCCCCACCAGAGGAACCCGAGGACGCCGCCGAGCGCGATCGCGCTCAGCGCGATGAACAACCGGTTGCGCAGCTCGTACAGATGCTCCATGAGCGTCATGGAGCCGTCCGGGTTGGTCTTGCGCCTGCGGCCCGGGCCGACCGGGAAACGCATCCCGCTCACCGATCCTCGCCGTCAGCGGATGGTGTCGTTGTGGCGCCGGGGTTCCTCAACCCGGGTTTCGCCAGCCGTAGTCGCGGCGGGGCCTGACGGTGGCAACGACTGCTGCTGGGGGTCCGCTGCGCTCGCCTGCTCCTGCGGACGCGCGCCTTTGGTCTCGGCCTTGAAGATTCGGATGGACTGCCCGAGGGACCGCGCGGCCGTGGGGAGCCTGGTCGCACCGAACAATAGGACCAGGACCGCAAGAAGTACGATCAGTTCCCAACCAGACGGAATGCCCATCGGTGGTCTCCTCTTCACCTAGGGTGCAGGGTCGATGCTACGCGGCAGACGTTGGGTGGGAGCTCGCTTCTGTTGCGTAGGTGGTCCAGCGAGACCCGCAGTGCCGCAATTCGCGCTGCCAGCAGGCCAACCTGGTCGGCGAAGTGAGCGCGGCTGCGGTGCACCGTCCTGGCCAGCCGGCGTGTTGGACCGGCCAGCCGCACCATCAACGTGAGCACTACCACGACGCCGGCTGCGGCTGCCAACATGCTGATCACGTAGAACACGCTGACGACGTTAGTCCGGCTCGTGTGACGGGACATGGCTGGCTCTGCGCACCGCTGCGCGGGCCCGCTGCGCCACCGCCGCGGCCAGCTCGGCGGGTTCGCGGACAACGACGTCGGCACCCAGCCCCAGCACCAGACGCACCATCCACCCGGTCTCGGCGTACCGCATCCGCACGGTGGCAGCTCCTCCTTCAGCCTCGATCAGCTCATCCACCGGGTAGTACTCGGCGACCCAGCGAGCGTCCGGGGCGAGGGTGAGCACGGCGATCTGCTGGTCGGGCTGGGCGCGGAACAGTCCGGCGGACACGTCGGTGGGGCGGGCGTGTGGTGGTGGCACCGCCGGCTCGTCCAGAGTTGCGACGTGTTCGATGCGGTCCAGCCGGAACAGCCGCACTTCCTCGACGCCGCGGCACCAAGCTTCCAGGTAGCTGCGGCCTTCGACCAGAAGCAGGCGCATCGGGTCCACCGTGCGCTCACTCACCGCGTCACGAGACGGCGTGTAGTAGTGGATGCGCAGCGCGCGGCGGTGATCGAGCGAGTCACGCACGGTGGTGAGCGCGGCCTCTTCCCTCGTCGCCAGGCCGACTATCACGCCGTCGGCCTGCCCTGCTGCCGCCTCGATTTTAGCCAGCGCTCGGCGCACTGAACCGGCATCGACCACACCGGGCGTCTCAGCCAACGTTCGCAGCGCCACCACCAGCGCGGTCGCCTCTGCACCGGACAGCCGCAGCGGTCGGCGCATCCCGGCGTCGAAAGTGACGGTCACGGTGTCACCCTCAAAGGACAAGTCGATGAGGTCTCCCGGGCCGTAACCCGGCAGCCCACACATCCACAGCAGCTCCAGGTCACGGCGCAGCTGCCGGACAGTGACCGAGAAGTCAGTGGCCACCTCCTCGATCGGCGCACCAGGCCGGGCCAGCAGGTAGGGCACCAGGGCCAGCAGCCGCGGCAACCGTTCCGCAACCCCTTCCATCAGCCGACGCTCCCGGCGGCCGCCAGCAGCCGGACTCGCACCGCGTCAGCCAGTTCGCTGGGCTCCAGCACCACGGCGTCCGGTCCGAGCCCGGCTATCCAACGGGCGGCGACGTCATGTCCCGGCAGTTCCATCGCCACGATGTCGCCCGCCTCTCCGTCCAGGGTCATCCTGCCCAGCACCGTCGCCAGCCGGCGCAAGCCGTGGGCACGGCCGTCGGCCAGCCACAGCCTGGCAGTGTGCGCCGCTGGCGGTGGTTCCGCGGAACCTGCCACGATCTTCAGGAGATCTACCCCCGCCGGGCGCCGCACCGCTCCTGAGGCGCCGACAGTGCGCACCGGACCGGCGATCCGGGAGACCCGGAAACAACGGGTCGCATCCCGGTTTCGGTCGTGTCCCACCACGTACCAGCGGCCCCGCCAGGACACCACGCCCCACGGCTCGACAGTGCGCGGCGTGGGGGACTCGGCGGGATGCTTGCGGTGGGGAAATGTCACGACTTGCCCGGCCTGGACGGCGGAGATCAGCGGAATCAGTGCGGGCTCGGTGGCGCGCACTCTCGGCTGAACGATCACCGAATTCTCGGTGTCCACCTCTACTCCGGCTGCGCGCAGCTTGAGCACAGCACCGTACGCGGCCCCTGCCAGCTGCGGGGAGTCCCACAGCCGAGCAGCCAACGCGACTGCGGCGGCCTCGTCAGGTTCGAGGTCGATGTCGGGCAGCTCGTAGTCTCGACGCGCGATGCGGTAACCCTCGCCCGCATCGAATCCCGGGGTCCGGCCGCTCTCCAGGGGTACGCCCAGGTCGCGCAGCTCAGCCTTGTCCCGCTCGAACATCCGGAAGAACGCCTCGTCGGAGGGGGCGTCAGCGTAGCCGGGCACGATCCGCCGGATTCGTTCGGCAGGCAGGTACTGCCGGCTGGACAACAGGCACAGCACCAGGTTGACCAGGCGCTCGGCACGGGCGGCGGACACGGGGGCAGCCTACGGTTGCCCCCGTGTCCGCTCGTGAGTGGCATTAAGTGTCCGGAACACTGTTACGCACTCACGAGGCTCACAGCGAGGCGATGAGCCGCTCCACCCGCTCGTCGACGGCGCGAAACGGGTCTTTGCACAGCACGGTCCGCTGGGCCTGGTCGTTGAGCTTGAGGTGCACCCAGTCGACGGTGAAGTCGCGGCCCGCGGCCTGAGCCGCAGCGATGAAGTCGCCGCGCAGCTTGGCGCGGGTGGTGGCGGGCGGGGTGTCCTTGGCCGCCTCGATCTCGCCGTCGTCGGTTACCCGGTCGACCAGCGCCTTGCGCTGGAGCAGATCGAACAGCCCGCGGCCGCGGCGGATGTCGTGATAGGCGAGGTCCAACTGAGCGATCCGTGGGTTGGACAGGTCCATCCGGTGTTTGGCTCGGTAGCGCTCCACCAGCCGGTGCTTGATCGCCCAGTCGATCTCACGGTCGATCAGGCCGAGATCCTGCCGCTCCACAGCGCCCAGTGTGCGGTCCCACAGGGCCATCACACGGTCGGTCAGTGGATCGGATCCGCGGCGGGCAACGTGATCCACGGCGCGCGAGTAATACTCCCGTTGGATATCCAACGCAGAAGCTTCCCGGCCGCCGGCTAACCGCACCCCGCGCCGACCGGTGAGATCATGACTGATCTCGCGGATGGCCCGGATGGGGTTGTCCAAGGTGAAATCGCGAAACGCGACACCTTCCTCCACCATCTCCAAGACCAGGTTGGCGGTGCCCACCTTGAGCAAGGTGGTCACCTCGGACATGTTCGAATCGCCGACGATCACATGGAGCCGGCGGTACCGCTCGGCATCGGCGTGCGGTTCGTCCCGGGTATTGATGATCGGGCGGGAGCGAGTGGTCGCCGAGGAGACCCCCTCCCAGATGTGCTCAGCCCGTTGCGACAGGCAGTACACCGCGCCACGTGGCGTCTGCAGTACCTTGCCCGCGCCACAGACCAGTTGTCGGGTGACCAGGAAGGGCAACAGCACGTCGGCGATTCGGGAGAACTCCCCCGCACGGGCCACCAGATAGTTCTCGTGGCACCCGTAGGAGTTGCCCGCGGAGTCGGTGTTGTTCTTGAACAGGAAGATGTCCCCGCCGATTCCCTCATCGGCCAGCCGCCGTTCGGCATCCACCAAGAGGTCCTCGAGGATCCGTTCGCCGGCCTTGTCGTGGGTCACCAGCTGGGCCAGGTCGTCGCACTCGGCAGTGGCGTATTCCGGATGCGAGCCCACATCGAGGTAGAGCCGCGACCCGTTACGCAAGAAGACATTGGACGAACGACCCCACGAGACCACCCTGCGGAACAGGTACCGGGCCACCTCGTCCGGCGACAGCCGGCGCTGGCCGTGGAAGGTGCAGGTGACTCCGAACTCGGTCTCGATGCCGAAGATCCGCCGCTGCATGCCTTCCAGCCTAGGCCGCTGAGGCCGTGCTGCAGGCCGTCCGTACGGGCTCACTTAAGCTGCAACAGTGCGGGATTGGTTGCGCCGAGTAGCGCAAGACGTCAACCGGGTGGACCGTGAGCTGGTGCGCCGCAGCGCGGGCATCCCGCGCTGGCCTGCTGACGCCGGTCTGAAGGGGCTCACCACGGCGGCAAACCACAGCCTGCTGTGGTTTGCCGCCGCAGCGGTGCTGGCCAGCCGCAAGGGTGCGACCCGGCGTGGCGCGCTGCGCGGCATGGCGGCGATCGGTGGGGCCAGTTTCACCATCAACGCGCTGGCCAAGCCCTTGCTACCGCGTCGGCGGCCGGCCTACGCGGACCTGCCCGTGGCACGCCGGCTGGCTCTGCATGATCACCCGACGTCCTCGTCTTTTCCCTCCGGTCACGCCGCGTCGGCAGCAGCGTTCGCCACTGCCGTGGCGATGGAAAGCCCTGCGGTGGGGCTGGCCGTGGCGCCCATCGCGGCAGCAGTGGCCTACTCAAGGGTGCACACCGGGGTGCACTGGCCCTCCGACGTGGTCGCGGGCATGCTGATGGGTACCGGCATCGCGCTGGCCACCCGGCGGTGGTGGCCGCTGCGGGTCGGAGAATCCGCCGACAGCAGGCATTCCGTCTGGGTGCCCACACTGCCCGAGGGTGAGGGTCTGGTCGTCCTGGTCAACCCCAGCGCGGGAACCGACGGCGAGCACCCTGGCACGGAGCTGGCCGCGGTCTGGCCAGCCGCGCGGCAGGTGTTCGCTGAGCCTGATGGCGACCTGACCAAGCAGTTGGAGGCGGAGCTGGATGCCGCCGACCGTCCAGTCCGTGCGCTGGGAGTCGCCGGCGGCGACGGCACGGTGGCAGCCGTGGCGGCGGTGGCGGCCAGCAGGGGCTTGCCACTCGTGGTGGTGCCGGCCGGCACCTTGAACCACTTCGCCCGCGACATCGGGGTGATCGAACTGTCCGACGCCGTCAAAGCAGTGCACGACGGCAGTGCAGTGGCGGTGGATCTGGGGGGCGTGCGCATCGACGACACGCCGCCCCATTGGTTCGTCAACACTGCCAGCCTCGGCGGATACCCAGACCTGGTGGAGCTGCGTGAGCGTAGGGAATCACGCTGGGGTAAGTGGCCGGCGGCCGCCATCGCGTTGATTCGGGTGCTCCGGGAGGCCGATCCGCTGGTGGCTCGCATCGGCGGCATTCCGCGCAAGGTGTGGCTGGTGTTCGTGGGCAATGGGCTCTACCGTCCGCGCGGTTTCGCCGCCGCGGTCCGGCACCGGCTGGATTCCGGGCTGATCGACGTCCGTTACCTTCGTGCCGACGTGCAGTTGTCCCGAACCCGGTTCCTGATCGCGGCGCTGGCCGGTGCGCTGGAGCAAAGCCGCACCTACGTCCAGCGCGAGGCCGCCGAGCTACAGGTGGAGGTCCTCGGGCCACTGGTCGCGCTGGCCACCGACGGCGAGGTCATCGCGGAAGGTCGCCGGTTCCAGTTCTTCACCCAACCGGCGGCGCTGAAGGTCTATCGCCCGGATCCGGACTAGGCCCGCTGCGCTCAGCGGGCCTAGTCCGTTGTCGCCCTAGTCACGAGCCTGTGCTGGGCCCGTCGTTCGTACCGTCTGGATCTGGGGATGTCACGCCGGCGGGGTTCTCGGCAGTTGGGGTGTCGGAGCTGGTGAGCAGCGCAGTGAGAGCTGTTCCGGTGATGCGGCGGAAAGCGCGCCGCGGGCGGGACCGGTCCAAGACCGCAACCTCGAGCTGGCCGACTCCCAGGGTGCGCTTGTTGGCTCCGTTGACACTGGTGGAGGTGGAGGCTGAACTCAAGGCGGCGACTGCGGCGGTGACGGCCTCCGCGGTATCCATGTCCTGCCGGAACGACTCCTTGAGCGCCGTCGAGATGGCGTCGGCCTGACCGCCCATCACGACGAAGTCCGGCTCGTCACCGATCGAGCCGTCATAGGTCAGGTGGTAGAGCTGATCGGAATCCTGATCGGCGCCCACCTCGGCGACGCATAGCTCTACTTCAAAAGGCTTGTGCTGCTCCGAGAAGATCGTGCCGAGGGTCTGCGCATAGGCGTTCGCCAGGGCCCGTCCGGTCACATCTCGCCGGTCGTAGGAATAGCCGCGAACGTCGGCGTGCCGAATCCCGGCCTGGCGGAGGTTCTCGTATTCGTTGTAGCGACCAACTGCGGCGAAGCCGATCCGATCGTAGATTTCCGAGACCTTATGTAGCGCAGTGGATAGATTCTCGGCGACGAACAGAACCCCGCGTGAGTAACTGAGCACGACGACACCGCGTCCCCGGGCGATGCCCTTACGGGCAAGTTCCGAGCGGTCGCGCATGATCTGCTCGACCGAGGCGTAAAACGGCATCGTCACAGCGGGAGCTCCTGGGTGGAGGGGGTCGAAGGGAAGGGTGAGGGTAGCGTCAGCCGCCAGGCCGGTGCTTGCGGCCCTCGACCACGAGGTCGACGACCTGGCCGGCCTGCTCGTCGGACAACCGGACGGCCCCGTCCGCTGTGGTGACCATGACCACTACCGGGTAGATCCGCCGGACGGGGTCCGGCCCGCCGGTCGCGCTGTCGTCGTCGGCCGCGTCGTAGAGCGCCTCCATGACAACCCGGACTGCGGCGTCGGCCTCCATCGTGGGGTCATGCAGCTTCTTCAGCGATGAGCGGGCGAACAACGAACCCGAGCCCACCGAGTGGTAGCCGAGTGTCTCGTCGTATCGGCCGCCGACGACGTCGTAAGAGACGATCCGACCAGCCCGATCCGGGTTGGGGGCATCAACGTCGTAACCGACGAACAACGGCACTGCGGCTAGCCCGCGCAGGGCGCCTTCAAGATTGCCCCGAACCATGCCGGCCAGCTTGTTCGCCTTGCCGTCCAGGGTCAGCGGCACGCCTTCGATCTTCTCGTAGTGCTGCAGCTCGACGGCGAACAATCGCACCATCTCCACCGCGACACCAGCCGTCCCGGCGATACCCACTGCAGAGTAGTCGTCGACGACGAACACTTTCTCCATATCGCGCTGGGCTATCAGGTTACCGGCTGTTGCTCGGCGGTCCCCCGCGATGAGCACCCCGCCACGGAAGGTAGCCGCCACGATGGTGGTTCCATGGGGGCTGACCACAGGTTCGGCGCCCACCGCCATGTTGCCCGCCCGGCGTCCGGGCAGCAGGTCGGGTGACGTCGCGGCGAGGAACTCGGTAAACGACGAGTTGCCCACCATGAAGTAGGACGCCGGCAGGGCTGCGGCCGGATAGCGTCCGACCGAGGACTGATCCATCGGTTGTGATCGTCTCCTAGCTCCCGTTGTCGCAATCTCTGGTCACGTGCCTGCTCATCGTCTGCCAGCTTGTCCGCTAGCCACCCGCTGTACCGGACATGATGCCCGGACCGTTCGAGTGCCCTATCACTGGCCGCCCTTTTGGACGTAGGCCCGGACGAAGTCCTCGGCGTTCTCCTCGAGAACATCGTCGATCTCATCAAGGATCGCGTCCACGTCCTCGCCGAGCTTCTCCCGACGTTCCTGACCAGCCGGCGCACCATCGGTCGCCTCGTCGTCTCCGCCGCCGCCTTGGCGTTGTACCTTCTCCTGGGACATTTCGCCTCCCGGACCGAGTTGTCTACAGCCAAACAGTACCTAGCAACACCGACAACCAGTACCCAGCAATATCGGTCAATCGCTGCCGGGCCAGTCAGGCGCTCACCCTCGGGTGAGCGCCGCCACCAGTTCCGCAGCGGTGCGCGAGGCGTCCAGCAGCGCCCCGACGTGAGCACGGGTCCCCCGCAGGGGTTCCAGGGTAGGGATGCGCACCAGAGACTCTCGGCCGAGATCGAAGATCACCGAGTCCCAGGATGCTGCGGCCACCTCGGTGGCGTATCGCTCCAGACACCGACCGCGGAAATAGGCGCGGGTGTCTTCGGGTGGTCGGGTGATGGCCGCTCGCACCTCCTCCTCGGTAACCAGCCGCTTCATCGAGCCACGGGCGACTAGGCGGTTATACAAGCCCTTGTGCATCCGCACGTCGGAGTACTGCAGATCCACCAGCTGTAGCCGGGGTGAGGCCCATCCCAGACCGTCCCGGGCCCGGTAGCCTTCGAGCAATTGCAGCTTGGCCGGCCAGTCCAGCCGATCGGTGCACTCCATCGGATCCCGCGCGAGCGCGTCGAGCACCTCCCCCCAGGTGCTCAGGACGTGCTCGGCGGTGGCCGCACTGGCATCTGGGGTGCCCTCCCGTGCGAAGAACTGCGCGACCCGCTCGTGGTAAGCCCGCTGTAGATCCAGCCCGGTGAATCGGCGACCACCGGACAGCTCCACCGTCGCCTTCAGAGACGGGTCACGGCTGATCGTGTGCACCGCCCGCACCGCGTCGACCAGACGCAGGTCGTCGAAGCGTTCCCCGGCCTCGATCAGGTCCAGCACCAGCGCCGTGGTGCCGACTTTGAGGTAGGTCGAGTACTCGGCGAGGTTGGCGTCACCGATGATGACGTGGAGCCGCCGGTACTTGTCGGCGTCGGCGTGCGGCTCGTCCCGGGTGTTGATGATGCCGCGCTTGAGCGTGGTCTCCAGACCGACCTCGACCTCGATGTAGTCCGAGCGCTGCGACAGCTGAAATCCGGCGTGTTCCCCGGCGGGCCCGAGACCCACCCGACCGGATCCACAGATCACCTGGCGAGACGCGAAGAACGGGGTCAGCCCCGCGATGACCATGGTGAACGGCGTGGAGCGCGCCATCAGGTAGTTCTCGTGGCTGCCGTAGGACGCGCCCTTGCCGTCGACGTTGTTCTTGTAGAGCTGGAAGGGAGGCTGGTCGGGCACGGTACGGGCGCGCAGCGCGGCTTCCTCCATGATCCGCTCACCGGCCTTGTCCCAGATCACCGCGTCGCGCGGATTGGTGACCTCAGGGCCGGAGAACTCCGGGTGTGCGTGGTCCACGTACAGCCGGGCGCCGTTGGTGAGGATGACGTTCGCCGCGCCGAGATCGTCTAGCTCCGGATCGGGTTGCGCGATTCCCGGGACGCCCAGGTCGAACCCGCGGGCGTCGCGCAGTGGCGACTCCACCTCGTAGTCCCATCGGGCCCGCTTGGCCCGCGGCACTTCGGCCGCCGCGGCGTAGGCCAGCACTACCTGGGTGGAGGTCAAGACGGGGTTAGCAGTGCAGTCCCCGGGCACCGAGATGCCGTACTCCACCTCGGTCCCCATGATCCGGCGCATACCCGCAGGGTACGTGCCCGCGGGGCAGGTGCTCCGGTCTGCCTCGGAGGTGGGCCGGAATCTACCGGTCAGCGGCCCGCTGACCGGCCGGTCACAGTCGAGTGGGCTGCGTCACAAGTCGAAATAGACTTCGGCATCGACACCGACTCACCGCTGGGCGGCGGCGTGGTGGTCGGCGACACAGTGCAGATCTCCCTGGACATCCAAGCCGTATTGCAGACCACCTGACCCTCCAGGCCCAGCGCGCCGCAGACCGCGCAGCGGGTCATCGCGCGGTGAGGCGCCAGAGAGAGGTCACCTCCACGGCGCGAGCGGCGTACAGTGGATCGGTGCAGTCGAAGACACGTGGATGCTTCGGCCTGACATCCATCCGGCCTGCAACGTCCAAGCCGGCCTCGTCAACGGCGGTCAGCAGCTCACCGCGTGATCGCAATCCGAGGTGCTCGGCAATGTCAGAGAGCACTAGCCAGCCCTCTCCACCCGGCTCCAGGTGATCAGCCAGGCGGCTGAGAAATGCTCGCAGCATGCGGCTGTCGGGATCGTAGATGGCGCGTTCGAGCGGCGAGCTGGGCCGCGCTGGAATCCACGGCGGGTTGCACACCACAAGGGGAGCGTGACCTGTGGGAAAGAGGTCTGCCTGGACAACGTCCACCCGATCATCCAGCCCCAGCCGGGTGATGTTCTCGCGGGCACACGCCAACGCGTGTTCGTCCCGGTCGGTGGCGACAACACACTCCAGACCCCGGTGCGCTAGCAGGGCGGCCAGTACGCCGGTGCCGGTGCCGATGTCGTAGGCGGAGGTCCGCGAGGGCAGTGGCGCCTCCGCCACGAGTTCCACGTACTCGCCTCGTACCGGTGAGAACACGCCGTAGTGCGGATGGATACGAGCGCCCAGCGCTGGGATCTCTACACCCTTGGTGCGCCACTCGTGTGCGCTGATGATGCCGAGCAGCTCCCGTAACGAGACCAGGAACGGTCGTTCCGCTGGGCAATGGGCCTCTGCGCAGGCTTGCTCTACGTTAGGAGCCCGCCGTAGGGGGATGATGAGACCCTCCTCGAACGGCACCAACAACATTCCCAGCGTGCGTGCCCGCTGTGCTCGGCTTTGGCGGTGCAGGTGAAAAGCTTCGGCTGTAGACGTGGCGGTCTTGGGTCGCCTGCGGTCGAAACGGCGCGCCATCGCTGCCAGCAGATGGCGCGCGTTCTGGAAATCACCGTGCCACACCATTGCCGTACCCTTGCAGGCCAGACGGTAGGCGCCATCCGCTGCGATGCGGTCGTCGGCGACCACCACGCGCTTGGGTCGGGGGGAGCCGCTGGCTGAATGCCAGTGTGCGGAACGGAGCGCGTCGTTCTCGGTCCGATCGACGGCCTCCTGCAGGCTCCCCATCAGTGCCCCTGACCTGGTCGCTACAAGTACTGGCCGGTGTTTGTCGCGGTGTCGATAGCCCGGCCGGAGTCGGCGTTCTTGCCGGTGACCAGCGTGCGGATATAGACGATCCGCTCGCCCTTCTTCCCCGAGATCCGGGCCCAGTCGTCCGGGTTAGTGGTGTTGGGTAGGTCCTCATTCTCGGCGAACTCGTCGACGATCGAGTCGAGCAGATGGGTCATCCGAAGTCCCGGCTGGCCGGTCTCCAGAACCGACTTGATGGCCTTCTTCTTCGCCCGGTCCACGATGTTCTGGATCATCGCGCCGGAGTTGAAGTCCCGGAAGTAGAGAACTTCCTTGTCGCCATTGGCATAGGTGACCTCCAGGAAGCGGTTCTCCTCGCTCTCGGCGTACATCCGTTCGACGGTGCCCTGGATCATAGCCTGAATGCAGGCCTGGCGGTCCAGCCCGAATTCAGCGAGGTCGTCGGCGTGCAGCGGTAGCGTCGTCGTCAGATACTTGGAGAAGACGTCCTTGGCCGCCTCGGCGTCCGGACGCTCAATCTTGATCTTCACATCGAGTCGGCCGGGTCGCAGAATCGCCGGATCGATCATGTCCTCACGGTTGGAGGCGCCGATGACGATGACGTTCTCCAGTCCCTCCACGCCGTCGATCTCGCTGAGCAACTGCGGCACGATCGTGGTCTCAACGTCGGAGGAAACCCCTGACCCACGAGTGCGGAAGATCGAGTCCATCTCGTCGAAGAACACGATGACCGGGGTGCCCTCCGAAGCCTTCTCTCTGGCCCGCTGGAAGATCAGCCGGATGTGTCGCTCGGTTTCCCCGACGTACTTGTTGAGTAGTTCAGGACCCTTGATGTTGAGGAAATAACTCTTGGCGTCAGTGTCTCCACGAACCTGGGCCACCTTCTTGGCCAGCGAATTGGCCACCGCCTTGGCGATCAGCGTCTTGCCGCACCCGGGCGGACCGTAGAGCAACACGCCCTTCGGTGGGCGTAGCTCATATTCGCGGAACAGGTCAGCGTGCAGGAAAGGCAGCTCGACTGCGTCGCGGATCTGCTCGATCTGGTTGGCCAGGCCGCCGATGTCTTCGTAACCGACGTCGGGTACTTCCTCCAGCACGAGATCCTCGACCTCCGCCTTGGGCACCCGCTCGTAGGCGTACGCGGCCTTGGTATCCACCAGCAGAGAATCGCCCGATTTGAGGGGCGCAGCGTCGGGGTTGTCCGGACCCGGGAGCAGCGGGTCGGCCAGCCACACCACGCGTTCTTCGTCGGCGTGCCCGACCACTAGCGCCCGCAGACCACAATCGAGCACCTCACGCAGTGCACAGACCTCACCGGTGGATTCGAATGTGCCCGCCTCCACGACGGTCAGCGCCTCATTGAGCCGCACACTCTGCCCACGGCGTAGCTGCGGAACCTCGACCGCAGGTGACACCGCCACCCGCATCCGGCGCCCTGAGGTGAACACATCCACAGAGCCGTCGTTGAAGCAGGCGAGGAACACGCCATAGCCGCTGGGCGGCTGGGCCAGTCGGTCGACTTCTTCGCGCAGCGCAAGGAGCTGACTACGGGCCTCCCGCAAGGTCTCCACCAGCTTGGCGTTGCGCTCGGTGAGCTGGGCAACCAACGTGGAGGCCTCGGCGAGGCGCTCCTCAAGCAACCGGACGTGCCGGGGGGACTCGGTCAACCGTCGACGCAGCAGTGTCACCTCGTCCTCGAGGACCCTGATCTGAGCGGCCAGCGCCGGGTCGATGCGGTCTCGACCCTCGGCGGCTCGGTCGCCGGGATAATCGTGCGGCACGAGGCACCTCCTCCTGCGTGGTTCTGGAGACCATTAACGGTACGGGACGGCGCGCCAGAACAGTGAGTTGACAACGTAACAACTGTCGCCGACAACTACTGGGCCACAGCGGCCCAGCAAAAGATCCAAGTAACCACAGTTACAGCCGTCGATTGGACCGACTGAGCCGGCGTTGTGGAGCGGGCGGCACGACGCCGTGCGCCAACCGCCGAGTGGTGAGCAGAAAGGCGGTGTGCGCGACCATTCGGTGCTCAGGGCGAACCGCGAACCCGACCACGTGCCAGGGCCGCAGCAAGGTCTCCCAGGCCTGCGGCTCGGTGTAGCAGCCGGCCTCCCGCAGCGCCTCGGTGCTGCGGGACAGCTGGGTCGTGGTCGCCACGTAGACGGTGAGCACGCCACCGGGCACCAGCGCGGCCGATATCGTGGGTAGCACCTCCCACGGGTGGACCATGTCCAGCACCGCGCGATCCACCGGCTGATCGGCGGGGTGGGTGGCCAAGTCGGCCACCCGTAGTTGCCAGTTCGGCACCGCGGTCCCGAAAAACCGCTCGACGTTGTGCGCGGCGTGCGCGGCGTGGTCTGCACGAGCCTCGTAGGAGATCACACTCCCGTGCTCCCCGACCGCCCGTAGCAGCGAGCAGGTCAGCGCCCCCGAGCCTGCTCCGGCCTCGAGCACTCGCGCACCTGGGAAGATGTCGCCCCACATCAGGATCTGCGCGGCATCCTTGGGATAGATCACCTGCGCGCCGCGGGGCATCGACAGCACGTAATCAGGCAGCAGCGGGCGCAACGCGAGATAGTGCGTCCCCGCAGCAGAAGTGACGACGCTGCCCTCGGCGAGCCCGATGAGATCGTCGTGGGCCAGCGCACCGCGATGGGTATGAAACTGCGCACCTGGCTCAAGCAACACCGTGTGCCGCCGGCCTTTGGGATCGGTGAGTTGTACCCGATCGCCGGGTTGGAAAGGTCCGCTAGCTCGAGTCACAGGTCATGGTTACAGATCGCCGTCCGGCCGGGCGCGCAGCGCTGTCGGTGGGCTCGCCTACGCTGCGAGCCATGACGGAGATCCTGGCCAGCGATCCGCCTGCCACGAGACCTCTCAGCGGCCCACCTGCGCGCAGGCGCCCGGCCCTGTCGCCGTCGCGGGCGGCGGACTTCAAACAGTGCCCGCTGCTGTACCGATTCCGGGCGGTCGACCGGCTGCCCGAGATACCCAGCCGGCCACAGGTCCGCGGCACTGTGGTACACGCCGTGCTGGAGCGTCTTTTCGCACTGTCCCCCGAGCGGCGAGACTTCGAGGCCGGATGTGAATTGGTTGAACCGGCCTGGCGCGATGTGCTGACCAGCAGCCCGGAGCTGGCCGACCTGTTCGCCGGCCCCGGCGATCAGGAGTTCGCCGAATGGCTCGATTCGACTCGTGCGCTCGTCGAGGCTTACTTCGCGCTGGAGGACCCGCGGCTGGTCCAGCCCGAGGCCTGCGAGTTGTTCGTGGAAGCAGAGCTGGCCGCAGGCGATACCGGGGATGACGAACCGTTGCTGCTGCGGGGATACATCGATCGCCTCGACGTCGCTGCCACCGGGGAGATCCGGGTGGTGGACTACAAGTCCGGCGCCGCGCCCCGGGAGCTCTTCGAGGCCAAGGCACTATTCCAGATGAAGTTCTACGCGCTTGTTCTGCTGCGGATCCGCGGTGTCGTGCCGCGCCAGCTGCGGCTGCTGTACCTGGCTGATCGCCAAGCGTTGAGCTACACCCCTGATGAGGCGGAGCTGGTCCGCTTCGAGCGCACCCTCACCGCGATCTGGTCAGCGATCCGGCGGGCCGCTCGCAGCGGTGACTTCCGCCCAAGCCCCAGCCGGATGTGTGACTGGTGCGATCACAAGCCACGCTGTCCAGCCTTCGGCGGCGTCCCGCCCGCCTATCCGGGTTGGCCGGACCCGTCCGGCGCGAGCGCCGAGACCGCACGGGACCGGGCGGAGTAGGTGACTCAGAACCGGCAAGAGCGGATGTCGCTGGCCAGGATGGCCTTGGCACCGCAGGCGGAGAGCTTGTCCATGATCCGGTTGGCGTCTTTGCGAGGCACCATCGCCCGCACAGCGACCCAGCTGGGATCGGCTAGCGGGGCTAGGGTCGGCGACTCCAGTCCCGGTGTAATGGTGATCGCCTCGTCCAGGAGGGTACGTGGGCAGTCGTAGTCGACTATCAGGTACTGCTGGGCGAACACCACGCCCTGCAGCCGCGCGATGAGCTGCGCACGCTCCGGCGATGGCGTCGCGTTGGACCGCTCGACGAGCACCGCTTCCGAGGAGCAGATCGGGTCCCCGAACGCCTCCAGGCCGTGCTGGCGTAGAGTGCGCCCAGACCCGACCACATCGGCGATCGCGTCCGCCACGCCCAACTGCACGGAGATCTCCACGGCCCCGTCAAGCTGGATCAGTGTGACGCGCACCCCGTGTCGGGCCAGATCTGCCCTGACCAGCCGGGAGTAGGCGGTGGCGACCCGCAGGCCCTCCAGGTCACCGACCTTCCAGTCCCGGCCCACCGGGGCGGCGTAGCGAAACGAGGACCCGCCGAAGCCGAGCGCGAGCCGCTCGGTGACAGGTGCCTCGGAGTCCAGTACCAGATCCCGACCGGTGATTCCGAGGTCCAGCTCGCCGGAACCGACGTAGACGGAGATATCCCTGGGCCGAAGGAAGAAGAATTCCACCTCGTTGGCAGTGTCGAGGACAGTCAGGTCCTTGATGTCGTGCCGTTGCCGGTAGCCCGCCTCGGCCAGCATCTCCGAGGCGGGTGCGGCTAGCGTGCCCTTACTGGGTAACGCGGCCCGCAGCATCCTGGCCCTTTCGTTCATCGGAATGTCACGGTCGTTCATCGACACCTCACAGGTAGCGGTAGACGTCGGTGGTGCTGATCCCCCGACCGAGCATGAGCACCTGCACCCGGTAGAGCAGTTGTGAGATCTCCTGCGCCAACCGCTCATCGGATTCGTGCTCGGCGGCGATCCACACCTCGCCGGCCTCCTCCAGTACCTTTTTGCCCTGCGCGTGTACCCCACCGTCCAGCGCCGCCACCGTGCCTGAGCCATCCGGGCGGGCCCGGGCCCGCTCGGTAAGCTCGGCGAACAGCTCGTCGAACGTCTTCACGGGGGCAGCCTACGGGCTGGGTCGTGAGTGGGTAACAGTGTTACCCACTCACGACCCCACGACGCTCACGCATTGAAGTACTTGGCTTCCGGATGGTGCGCGACGATGGCGTCGGTGGACTGCTCCGGGTGCAGCTGGAACTCCTCGGAGAGCGTCACCCCGATCCGGTCCGGCTGCAGCAGTGTGACGATCTTCGCGCGGTCCTCGAGTTCCGGGCAAGCCCCGTAGCCCAACGAGTACCGGGCGCCACGGTAGCCGAGCTTGAAGAATTCCTCCACCTCAGCGGGGTCCTCCTCGGCCACCGCGGCCCCGGACGCGAAGGTCAGTTCCTCCCGGATCCGCCGATGCCAGTACTCGGCCAACGCCTCGGTCAGCTGCACACCCAGACCGTGCACCTCCAGGTAGTCACGGTAGGCGTCCTTGGCGAACAGCTCGGCCGCGTAGTCGGCGATCGCTCGCCCCATCGTCACCAGGTGCAACGGCAATACGTCGACCTCACCGGCGGTCAGTGCCACCTGCCGCGGCCGGTAGAAGTCGGCCAAGCACAACCGGCGGTCGCGGCGCTGCCGGGGAAAGATGAAGCGGAACCGCTCGGACGCGTCCGGCCGGGGCTCGGTGAGTACGATCAGCGTGTTGCCGTCGGCGACCGCCGGGAAGTACCCATAGACCACCGCGGCGTGCGCGAGCACCCCTTCCGTGGTCAGCCGGTCCAGCCAGTAGCGCAGCCGGGGCCGGCCCTCGGTCTCCACCAGCTCCTCGTAGGAGGGGCCGTCCTTGCTCCGGGACCCACGCAGGCCCCACTGACCCAGGAAAGTAGCCCGCTCGTCGAGCATCGCGGTGAACTCGGCCACCGGAATGCCCTTGACCACCCGGGAGCCCCAGAACGGTGGAATCGGGATCGGTGTGTCGGTGGCCACGTCGGAGCGAGCCGGTACCGGCTCCTCGGTGCCGGTCTCCCGGTCCCGGCGCGCCTGCGCGATGCGCAGAGACCGTTCCCGGCGGGCCTTGCGCTCAGCAACCTTGGCGTCCTCCTTCGGGTCGGTGAGCACAGTGCCGCCCCGCTTCCGGGTCATGATCGAGTCCATCAGCCGCAGACCCTCGAAGGCGTCCCGGGCGTAGCGGACCTCCCCGGGATATAGCTCGGCAAGGTCGCTCTCCACGTAGGCTCGGGTCAGCGCCGCCCCCCCGAGCAGCACTGGTGTGTCGGACAGACCCCGGGAGTTCATCTCCTCTAGGTTCTCTTTCATGATCACCGTCGACTTGACGAGCAGCCCCGACATCCCGATGGCGTCCGCGCGATGCTCCACGGCGGCCTGCAGGATCGCGCTGATGGGCTGCTTGATGCCAAGGTTGATCACTTCGTAGCCATTGTTGGACAAGATGATGTCCACCAGGTTCTTGCCGATGTCGTGCACGTCGCCCTTGACGGTGGCCAGTACCAGCCGGCCCTTGCCTGTGTCATTCTCGGAGCGCTCCATATGGGGTTCGAGGTGCGCCACTGACGCCTTCATCACCTCGGCTGACTGCAGCACGAACGGCAGCTGCATCTGCCCAGAGCCGAACAGCTCACCGACGGTCCTCATCCCGGACAGCAGAGTATCGTTGATGATCTGCAGCGCGGGTCGCTGTTCGAGGGCTGCGTCCAGGTCCTCAGCCAGTCCGTTGCGATCCCCGTCAACGATCCGCCGCTCCAACCGCTCGAACAGCGGTAACGAAGCGAGCTCGGCTGCCCGGGATTGCCTCGATGACGAGGTCGTGACGCCTTCGAACAACGCCATCAGCTGCTGCAGTGGGTCGTATTCCTCCTCGGAATCTGCGTATTCCCCGTATTCCCCGACATGTGGCGCTGGCGCGGACCGCCGCCGGTCGTACACCAGGTCCAGCGCCACGGCCCGCTGCTCGTCCGGAATCCGGGCCATCGGAATGATCTTCGAAGCATGCACGATCGCGGTGTCCAACCCGGCCTGCACACATTCGTGCAAGAAAACCGAGTTGAGCACCTGACGGGCCGCCGGGTTGAGACCGAAGGACACGTTGGAGACCCCGAGGGTGGTCTGCACCTCCGGGTAGCGACGTTTGATCTCGCGGATTGCCTCGATGGTCTCCAGGGCGTCGCGACGCGTCTCTTCCTGACCAGTGGAGATGGGGAAGGTGAGGCAGTCGACGATGATGTCGCAGGTTCGCATGCCCCAGCTAGCGGTCAGGTCGTCGATCAGCCGCGACGCCACCTGCACCTTCCACTCCGCGGTGCGGGCCTGGCCCTGTTCGTCGATGCACAGCGCCACCACGGCGGCGCCGTGCTCGCGGACCAGCTCCATGACGCGCTGGTACCGCGAGCCGGGTCCGTCGCCGTCCTCGAAGTTCACCGAGTTGACCGTGCATCGGCCGCCGAAACGTTCCAGGCCGGCGCGCAGCACCTCGGGTTCGGTGGAGTCCAGCATTACCGGCAGCGTCGACGCCGTGGCCAGCCGTCCGGCCAGCTCGGCCATGTCTGCGGCGCCGTCGCGTCCGACGTAGTCCACGCATAGGTCGATCAGATGCGCACCATCGCGGGTCTGCGCGCGAGCGATCTGGACGCAGTCCTCGAAGCGCTCGGCGAGCATGGCGTCGCGGAACGCCTTGGACCCGTTGGCGTTGGTCCGCTCGCCCACCATCAACACACTGGCGTCCTGGCGGAACGGCACCGCGGTGTAGAGCGAGGACACCCCGGGTTCGGGACGTGGCCTGCGGCTGCGTGGCTTCAAGCCGGAGACCGCCTCGGCCACCGCCGCGATGTGCTCCCGGGTCGTGCCGCAGCAACCACCAACCAGCCGGACACCGAACTCGGTGACGAAACCGGCCAGCGCGGTGGCCAGCTCATCGGGGGTCAGCGGGTAGACTGCGCCGCCCCTGCGAAGCTCGGGCAGCCCAGCGTTGGGCATCACCGACAGCGGGATCCGGGAATGCTTGGCCAGTTGGCGCAGGTGCTCGCTCATCTCAGCCGGGCCGGTGGCGCAGTTCAGCCCGATCAGATCGATGTGCAGCGGTTCCAGCGCGGTGAGTGCTGCACCGATCTCGGTGCCCAGCAGCATCGTTCCGGTGGTCTCCAGGGTGACCTGGGTGATGATCGGAACGTGTCGCCCTTCGGTGACCATCGCGCGGCGTGTCGCGATCACTGCTGCTTTGCACTGCAGCAGATCCTGGCTGGTCTCCACCAGTACCGCGTCGGCACCGCCAGCGAGCAGGCCGCGGACCTGCTCGACGTAGGCGTCGCGGAGTTCAGCAAAGGAGATGTGGCCCAGGGTGGGCAGCTTGGTGCCCGGGCCGACCGAGCCGAGCACAAACCGCCGCCGGTCAGGTTCGGCGAACTCGTCAGCCACCTCGCGGGCCAGCGTGGCGCCTGCTTCGGCCAGGTCCCGGATCCGATCGGCGATGCCGTATTCAGCGAGGTTGGCCAGATTGGCGCCGAACGTGTTGGACTCCACCGCGTCGGCGCCCGCCTCCAGGTAACCGCGGTGCACCGCGCGCACGACGTCTGGGCGGGTGACGTTGAGGATCTCGTTGCAGCCCTCCAGCCCGGCGAAGTCATCCAAGCTCAGCTCGACGGACTGCAACATCGTGCCCATGGCCCCGTCTGCGACCAGAACTCGATGCGTCAGGACGTCGAGCAGCGATGACGGGGCCATGAGTGCAGGGTAAAGCAGCGATATAGGGCCCTCGTTGGATCGCGTGACGGCCAGCGTGGCCCAGGAGCCGTAGGCTAGCGCGGTGACCCATCCGGACCCCTCCGGCAGCGACTCGGCCGCCCACATAGCGCCGCTGCTGCCCCAGCTCACCTCGCCGGTGTTGGTGGCCGCGTTCGAGGGCTGGAACGACGCCGGGGACGCCGCAAGTACCGCGATCGAACACCTGGAGCTGAGCTGGGACGCGACGCCGCTGGCTGAGCTTGACCCTGAGGACTACTACGACTTCCAGGTCACCAGGCCCACCACCAAACTGGTAGACGGGATCACCCGGCGTATCGAGTGGCCTACCACTCGACTATCGGTGTGCCGTCCCCCCGGCGCCGACTACGACGTGGTGCTGGTGCACGGCATCGAGCCGAACATGCGCTGGCGGTCGTTCTGCGCCGAGCTACTGGGGTACGTCCAGGACCTCGGGATCACCACTGTGGTGACCCTGGGTGCCCTGCTCGCCGACACCCCGCACACCAGGCCGGTCCCTGTTACCGGCACCTCCTACGACGCCGACTCGGCCGCTAAGTTCAAGTTGGAACGATCCCGGTACGAGGGCCCCACTGGGATCGTGGGGGTATTCCAGGACGCCTGCGTACAGGCGGGGGTGCCAGCCATCTCGTTCTGGGCGGCGGTGCCGCATTACGTGTCTGCACCGCCTTCGCCCAAGGCCACTCTGGCGCTGCTGCACCGGGTGGAGGAGGTGCTTGACCTCGAGGTCCCGCTCGGCGCGTTGCCCGAGGAGTCCGAGGAGTGGGAGGCGACGGTCAGCGAGATGGCCGACGAGGACGACGAGGTCGCCAACTACGTGCGTGCCTTGGAGGAGCGCGGCGACACCGACCTCACGTTGCACGAGGCCAGTGGGGACGCGATTGCCGCAGACTTCGAGCGCTACCTGCGCCGCCGTCGCCCCGGCGGCACCTCAGGTCCCCGAGGACCCCGCGACACCCGCTGACCTCGGTTCCATCACCGACCAGCGAATACCCATCACACCATTGGCGGATTCGGGTCATAGGGTTTCGTCCGGGGGAGAGGGTCGAAGTCTGGGTCCTCCTCGATCGCGGTGCCGATCGCCCGCACGGTTTCGGTGCCATCCGATCGAGATGGCCCCGAAACCGTGCGGTGCTAGGCGAGTTCCCGGAAAAGATCGCCTCCCAAGTGTCCTGACCAGGACCGCGCCCATGATCAGTGTCTCACGCAGGAACCCTTCGGCGAGTGCGGCCAAGGCGGACGGGAGAAAGCTGGCCCACGCCTTCCGGCGCTCGGCAGCACGGTGCCACCCTCACTGCAGGTTCCCGGGGGGCGGGCTGAGCCCGCTTGTTGCACTGCCCGGGGACCCACCTCAGTTTCGGGTGTACACCAGCAGCGGCACCAGCTGCTCGTCTGCGGTGAGCGAACCGTGGTGACCGATCAGCTGGGTCTGCTTGGGTGCGACGCGGGACTGCACGATGGCAAAGTCTGCGTGGGCAGCGACGATGAGGTCACCGATCCGGTTGCGGATGCGGTCCTCCACGACGGGACCGAACCACCCTGCGGCGATGGTCTCGTCACGGGTGCGGATCCACGCTCGATCGCCTACCAGCTCGCCCCAGGTCGCGAGCACATCATCGGAGGCGCCCGGCTCGGTGTAGACGTACCGGGCGCGTGGGTCCCCGCCCAGCAGGCGCACCCCGGCTTGCAGCGCCGGTTCGGTGTCGAAGTCGAGCCGGCCTTCCTCGGGCACGGTCACCATGCCGTGGTCTGCGATCACCACGAGCTGGGTGCCCGGCGTCAGTCCTTCGGCGATCGTGGCGGCCAGCCTGTCGATGTGGCCAAGCTGCAACCGCCACGGTAGCGACCCGACGCCGTAGACGTGGCCGAGCAGGTCCAGGTCACCGTGGTAGGCGTAGCACAGGCTTCGTTCGCCGCCGGAGACTGCGGACAGTGCGTGGCAGGCGAGGTCTCCCAGCGCGTATCCGCCCTGGAAGTCGGCGCCGCGCAGCACCGCGCGGTTCAAACCCGTGTCCTGATGCATGTGGGGAACCGCCAGGGTGACCCGCACTCCGGCCGCGGCGGCGCGCTCCAGCGCCGTGGGCCGCGGCTGGATGTCCTCGGGTACGAACCGCTCAACGAGATTCACCCCGTCGCCGCCGTGCGTGTGCCAGCTCAACGCGTTGATCAGATCACCCTCGGGGGTGGCGAAGGTGTAGCCGACGATCCCATGCTGGCCAGCCGGCACACCCGTTCCGATGGTGGCCACGCTGGCCGCCGTCGTCGCCGGAAACCCAGCCGTGATCGGCCTGCTGTGCCCGATCAATGAGGTGAGGAAGGGAGCGTCGGTGGGATGCTCGCACAGCGAGTGCCACCCGAGGCCGTCGACCAGCAGCAGGCAGACTCCCCGCGTCGGATTCAACCCCAACCGGTCAGCGAACCCAGCAACCCCCAGACCGGCCAGCAACGAGGGCATCACATCGGCGAGCGACCCACGCCCGTCACCAGGCACTGGGGGTCCGTTCATCGTCACAGCACGACGCCTAGCAGGGCATCCACCGCAGTGCCCAGCAGGGCGGGGGCATCGACGTCGTGGCCGCGTCGGGTCAGCGTCTCGGTGGCCCATGCGTCGACCACAGCGAGCGCGCCGGGGGTGTCCAGATCGTCAGCCAGATGGGCACGCAGCCGCCTCAAGGCATCCTGCGCCGGTACCCCGCTGGGCAGCGCGACGGCCTGTCGCCAGCGGTCCAGCCGGATCACTGCCTCGTCGAGCATTCCGGTGGTCCATGACCGGTCGGTACGGTAGTGCCCGGATAGCAGCGCCAGCCGCAGCGCCATCGGGTCCACCTGGTCGGCACGCAACCGCGAGACGAAGACCAGGTTGCCCTTCGATTTGGACATCTTCTCGCCGTTGAGGCCGATCATCCCGGTGTGGACATAGTGCCGGGCCATCGGGTGCTCACCGGTCAGCGCCTCGGCGTGGGCGGCGGAGAACTCGTGGTGCGGGAAGATCAGGTCGGACCCGCCGCCCTGCACGTCGAAGCCGGTGCCCAACCGGTTGAGCCCGATCGCGCAGCACTCCACATGCCAGCCAGGACGCCCCGGGCCCAGCTCGGAGTCCCAGGACGGCTCGCCCTCCCGGGCGGTACGCCACATCAGAGCGTCCAGTGGATGCCGCTTACCGGGCCGCTCCGGGTCTCCGCCGCGCTCGGCGGACAGCCGGGTCATGGTTTCCTCGTCGTATCCCGACTCCGAGCCGAAGTGTCCAGCAGCCCGGTGGTTGAAGTAGATGTCCGGGTGCTCGGGATCGTCGACCCGGTAGGCCGCGCCGAAGGCGAGCAGCTTGCCGACCACCTCGATGATCTCACCGATCGCCTCGACGGCACCGACGAAGTCCCGCGGCGGCAGTACCCGCAGCGACTCCATGTCTTCCCGGAACAGCGCGGTCTCGCGCATCCCGAGGACCACCCAGTCATCCTGGTCGCGCAGCGCCCGTTCCAGCAGCGGGTCATCGACGTCGGTGACGTTCTGCACGTAATGAACGTCGTGTCCAGAGTCGCGCCAGTACCGGTTCACCAGGTCAAAGGCCAAGTAGGTGGCCGCATGTCCGAGGTGGGTGGCGTCATAAGGGGTGATCCCGCAGACATACATCCGTGCAGTGGGCCCGGGCGCGGTCGACCGGACCCGGCTGGCCGCGGTGTCGTATAGCCGTAGCGGCGGGCCCTGGCCGGGTAGCTGCGGCAGCGGCGTTGACATCCAGGGCTGCATGGTATCGACACTACGTCACCGCGTGGCGGGGGTTTGGGGGTTAAGCGAGGCGCTGGCGGTACCGGAGGTAGTCGCCCACCACCGCGGCGCCCAGTCCGTCCACCCCGGGGTCGAGCACCCGGCCGCCGCAGCGCCGGGCGAGTGCGTGCACAAATCCCGCGAGCCGGGGATCGTGACCCAGCATCACGATGCTCACCGCCGCGCCGTTGCGGGCTAACGCGTCCATCTCGCGCACGGTCAGGGTCAGCGTCTGAGGCTGTGGCGGGTAGCTGAAAACCGTCTCCCCGCTGGACTCCAGATGCGCGGTGGGCTCCCCGTCAGTGACCACCAGCAGCACTTTGGCAGCGTCGGGATGGCGGCGCAGATGCCGCCCGGCCAGCAGCAACGCATGGTGCAGGTTGGTGCCCTGCTCCCATGCGACGGCAAGCCCGGTGAGTTGTGCGATATCAACCCGCTGTGCGTGGCGCCCGAAGGTGATCAGCTCCAGCGCGTCGGACCGGAACCGGGTTGCGACCAAGTGGTGCAAGGCCAGCGCGGTGCGCTTCATCGGCACCCAGTGCCCGTCTTGCACCATCGACCACGAGGTGTCCACGCACAACGCCACCGCGGCCCGCGCGCGCTGCTCGGTGTCGACCACCTCGACGTCCTCGACGGTCAGCAGCGGGCCCACGCTGCCCGTGGTGGCCCGGCGCAACACGGCGTTGCCCACGGTGCGGGGGACATCCCACGGTTCGGAGTCGCCGAACTCCCAGGCTCGGGTGGCTCCGCTGGCTTCCCCGGCGGCCCCGGCCCGGCGCAGTTCCCGCTCACCGCGCCGGCTGCGCAGCGCGTCAGCCACATCGGCCAGTGCTTGGGAGCCGAGCCGGCGCATCGCCTTGGGCGACAGCCGCAGCGACCCGTCCGGGGCGCGTTCGAAGAAACCGTGGCGCTCCAGCTCACGTTCCAACTCGGCGAGCCGGCGAGCGTCGATGCGGGCCTCGTCGCCCAGCTGTCGGGCCAGCGCGTCGAGGTCGACGTCCTCGGCGCGGGCCCCAGCATAGGATTGGGCGAGCTGCTCGGCCAGTGCGTCCAGCTCTGCGAGGTCGGCCATTGCCCGGGCGCCTTCGCCCAGGCCGAGCGGATCTTGACCACGGAACCGTTCGGAGCCCTGCCAGTCCTCGCCGGGCCGCAGCGCCTGCAGCTGAGCGTCCAGCGTCGCGAGCTGCTGGGCCAGCCGGGGATCGCCGAAGGCCTGCCGAGCGAGCTGCGCCAGCTCGGCGCGCTGTTCTGTACTCATCGAGTTGAGCATCCGCTGCGCCGCGGCCGCCCGGGCGGCCAACGCGTCGATCAACTCGTTGATGTTTCGCGGGCGCTCCGGGAAGAAGTCGCCGTGGCGGCGGATGAACTCCTCGAAGCGCTGCGGGGTGCTGCGGTCCCCACGGGCGTGCGCGGCGAGCAGATCGTTGAGATCCGACAGCATCTGCTGGATCCGCTCGATGTCCTCCCGAGCGGTGGACTGCATTGCCTGCTTGATCCCCTCGAAGCGCTGCTCGAACAGTTGCCGGCCGAGCAGGTCGCGGATCTGCCGGTAGGCCTGCGCGGCCTCGGTGGAGCGCCAGTCGTAGTCAGCGAGCTCGGTGACGGCGCGGGCGGTGTCCGGGGGCAGCGCGTCGAGCCGGACCTCGCGAAACCGGGCGTCATCGTCGGGATCGGGGAACAGCGCCCTTCGCTCCGCGCCGAGGGCTTGGTCCAGCAACCGCCGGACCTGCTGCAGGGTGCCGTCGAGCCGGTGACGGCGGGTGATCTCAGCGCGACGCTGCCAGATCCGGCGGGCCAGCTCGTCCGTCCCGCGGGTACCGGGTAGTCCGCGGCGCAGCAGTTCCCGCATCGCAGCCCGGGGCGAGGCCCCGTCCATCACATCGCGTCCGATCTGGTCCAGCGCGGCGGACAGATCGGCGGGGGCGGCGAGTGGATCCGGGCCGCCTTCCCAGGGCCCGTAGCTGTACCGACCCGTTGCGGTCATGGCTTGGCTCCGTACACGGTGCGGCTGCCCTCTGCGTCTTTGCCCAGCTTGCGTGTGAGGTACAGAGACTCCAGTGCGAGTTCCACGGCGGCGGCGATCGGGCCGGGCGGGCCGTCAGGGGCGACGCCCAATCGGGTGGCGACCTCGTGCAAGATCGGCAATTCCGGCAGCGCAGCCAGCAACTCGGCGGCGGGCACGCGCTCGCCGGTGGCTACCCGATGGCCGTTGGACACCGCTGCGGCTAGCGGCGTGAGGTTCAGACCGCGCAGCCGGACCCGAGCGGTGTCGGCCACCGCGCGGCGCAGCAGGTGGGTCAGCACCTCGCCCTGCTCGTCACGTTCCGCGGATGGCTGGTCGTAGCCGGATTCGAACTCCAGCTTGCCGCGCAGCACCGGCGGTACTGCCTCCAGGTCGACTGGCCGGGCCACCGCGTGATCCTCACCGGTCAACGCGGCCCGGCGCAGCGCGGCAGCGGCGACGGTCTCCGCAGCAGCCACCGCAAACCGCGCGGAGACCCCGGAGCGCTGGTCAATCGCCGCGCTGGAACGCAGGTTCCGGGAGAATCGTGCCAGCACCTCCAGCAACGGTTCGCCGACCTCGGCGCCGATATTGGCTAGGTCGGCCTCCTGGGCGACCAGCGCGATCTCGGCGGTCACCTCCCGCGGGTAATGAGTGCGGATTTCGGCACCGAAGCGGTCTTTGAGCGGGGTGATGATCCGGCCACGATTGGTGTAGTCCTCAGGGTTGGCGCTCGCCACCAACAGCACATCCATCGGCAACCGCAGGGTGTAGCCGCGGACCTGGATATCCCGCTCCTCCATCACGTTGAGCAGCGAGACCTGGATCCGCTCAGCCAGGTCGGGTAACTCGTTGATCGCGACGATGCCGCGATGGGCCCGGGGCACCAGTCCGAAGTGGATCGTCTCCGGGTCGCCCAGGCTGCGGCCTTGCGCGACCTTCATCGGATCGACGTCGCCGACCAGGTCACCGACACTGGTGTCGGGAGTGGCGAGTTTCTCGGTGTAGCGAAGCGAGCGGTGCAGCCAGGCCACCGGCAAGTCGTCACCGAGTTCGGCAGCATGGCGGATCGAGCCCGGGGTGATCGGCTGGTAAGGATGCTCAGCCAACTCGGCTCCCTCGATGACTGGCGTCCACTCGTCGAGCAACCCGACCAAGGTGCGCAACAATCGGGTCTTGCCCTGGCCCCTCTCCCCCAGGAGCACCACGTCGTGACCGGCCAGTAGCGCGCGCTCCAACTGCGGCAACACCGTGTCGGAGAACCCCACGATGCCCGGCCACGGATCACGACCGTTGCGCAACGCATCGAGCAGGTTCGCTCGCACCTCGCCTTTGACGTCACGCTGCACATGCCCGGAAGCGCGCAACGCGCCGGCCGTGCGAGACAGATCAGCCGGAGGTTGAATGGATTCACACTTCTGGGAGAAGGCCACGGTCTCACGCTACGCAGGCTGACCCCGACCAGCATCCTGGTTCCCCTACCACGGCATCCGCAGGCCCGCGTGGCTCTCCATGCCCGTCGACGTCGGCTTGCCCGGCACCGTCAACAACTGGTAGCACCGCCCGAAGCCTCATTCAACTAGACGCTACCTGGTCAGTGTAACCCGACCAAACCAGCACAAAAAGTTCCAAAGTCGTCGGGATCATCGCGTGAGCGATCACGACCGCTCCGGATGTGCTAACGCCGGAGCCATGGGCACGGTACTACCCAAGGCACTAAGACCGCCCCAAGACCGGGATACACGAGCTACCTGGGCGCCTCCCAAGCAGTGATGAGACGAGCAGGAGCGACACCCCACCATGCATACGGCAAATGACCAGACAGAGCGTGACAGCACCCGTGACGCCGGCCCCCCGAGTTGCATGGAGCGATCACAACTGTGGAGGTGCGAGGGAACCCCCTGACCACCACTTCCCGCTGGGCACTGTCACCACGGGACTGGCACGCCCACATCATCGACACCTCTGCAGACCACTCCCTCGGAGCCTGGATCGCCCGCTGTGGACATCAGCTATTCGGCAGCACCGGCCTACACGTCGATCCATCCGGCCACCACTGCCCAGCCCCAGCCTGTGCCCGGTGGAGCCCGGATCGTCATGAGCTGATACCCGCGTTCGATGGCCGACATAACTTATGGTGCCACTCCCGCTGGTCACGCAGGAATATTATCTAGTCAGTGTTTTTGACCAAGTCCGCAACACGCCGAGAAAATTTCTGGATCCACGCTCAGGTCCCCGACTGGTTTTGGACGCCACAACGGAACCGGAACAACGCCTGGTCCCACGAGATCCAGCCTGTCGAAAAATTTTGTAATTTGTGCAGGGCTGCGGTAGGTCAACGGCGGAACCGGAATATGGTAAAGGTCGTGAAAGGTCTCCAAGCCAGTTATGAGAGCCTCGTCATCACCGGTATGCGCGACAGACATATAGCTACCAGGGCATGCTGCGTCCACGTAAGCCTCGATAAACCCGGCTGGTTCGTCGGCGTCGGGAATATGATGTAACACATCGATCGCGAGCACGGCGACCGGCGTATCCAGGTCAAGCAGCCCACATCGCCCGGTGGCATCGAGCACCTGCTCAGGCTGGCGCAAATCGGCGTGTACAATAGCGGCCTCTTGGTTGCCGGCCAACAACTCATGGCTCTCCGCCACGACTGCCGCGTCTATATCTACGTACACCACGCGGCAATCAGGATTGAGATCCTGCGCCACCTCGTGCACGTTTCCGGCGGTAGGCAGGCCCGATCCCAGATCCAGGAACTGCCGTACTCCCGCCCCCACCAGATACCGCACCACACGACCAAGTAACTCCCGGTAGGCCCGCACCATCTGCGCCAGATTCGGTACCCCCACTAAGATGCGCTCGGCGACCTCGCAATCAGCCTTAGTATGATGCGATCCATCCAGCCAATAATCACGGATTCCCGCAGTACTCCACGAATCTGAACCATTCTCACCTAGAGGTTCGACTGGCCGTTTCATCTTCGTTCGTCATCCCTTCAAATCGTCAGTATCCTCCGCATGATGAGCAGACGCGGCCAAAAATGACATAACGGCTACAGGTGAACCGCGCACTGGTGGCCGAGCTGCTGGATGTCAACGCGGGTTTTGCGGGACGTGATCGGGGCGCAGGAGCCGCGGATCACTGAGCAAAACGAGAGGATCACACGGTTGTGGCGGTGGTCGAAGGCGGATTCGTCGACGTCGAATCGGTTCCGTCATCAAACCTACCGTATCGCAAATCAGGGTGGCGTTCGTGGTGCATATCGTCGGGGCGCCAGCTGGATAAGCAGCCCGACAAGCCCAGTGCCCCGAGGGGGCGGCCTTGACGCAGTTGCCGTGTTGACCGCCATGCGCGCCCTTTCGCCATGCCACTCCGGCAGGACCGGTGGCCAACATGATGTTGCAGACCGACTTCGACATAATTCGCACTCCAGAACTACGGACGTGCATCCGAACGTGCGTTGGGGGGGTCATACGCTAGCACGCGCCGCTGCAGGAGGTCAATGCACGTGCAAGTGGAACGTGTACATGCAATAGTCGGAGATCAAGGTGGTGTTCCAGTGCGGGATCTCGCCCTTGAAGTAGGTGAAGGTGCCACGGCTGAGCCGCAGGGAGTGCGCTGGCGGGGAGCGGTAGGACACGCCGTGATCAGTGGGAGGATGCAACCTGATCATCACCGGTTGGACCGCCTACTCCCTGTGGAGACGTATGCTAGATGAGGGGTCGGTGAAGAACATTCTGATAAAACGGAGGGTCGCCTGGAGTCGGCGGACGCATCGTAGATAATGTGTGGTGTCTTTGCTATAGAGACGGCGCGGCTGAAATTGTCGTGCTTGATGTTTTCTGTATCTATTCATTGGAGTTGAGTGGCAGTGAGTGCGGCGACAGGAAAAGGAGGTTGAGCCGGTCCTTGGTGGCGGCCACGTATTTTTCACGAGCGTAGTGGTACGGGCTGAACTGGCATCGACGATCAAGAACACCGGTGTGGGGAAGTCGTACACGAGTTTGGTTCCGGACTCGATGAAGCGGTCGGCGTTCATGCCGCCTTCGAATACTTCGAAGTGACCTGCCTATCAGGACTGACCGCGGAGATCATGGTAACGGACTTGTGTTCCTCTGGCAGCGAGCACCGGCCTGCATCCGATGGGAGCCCAGGTCGTCCCCGCGTGGTGGTCGGTTCGAACCTCGGCCTCATCAGCGAAGAAGATGGTGGCACCGGCCTCCGCTGCGGCGGCCTTGATCGTTTGGGTAGGCCTGCTGCTTCCCTCCGCGTACCGCCCCCGAGTGCTGCTGGTAGGCCCGGTACAGCGGTCGCTGCGACGACACACAGTACCTCAATTATTCAGATCCGCCCCACCGTCGGCAACGACAATCGCACCGTGAACCTCTGGTGAATCAACTCGCCGACCTGATTTCGTGTCGACAACGCCACACCAAAATTGTGCTTTCGTGGATCACAACCCGTGATCAACGAATAAAACTACATCATCTGTTAATTCGACAAGGTTGTCGGACGCCTCGATGCGAACTTCGTCGACAAGCAGCTAGGTCACCCTGTCGATACTTCTCCTGTCAAAGAAGCCAAAAAAACCACCGCCCCTCAAGAATGGTCGGCCACGACTTCGTACCGAAACCTTCGCCGCGACCATTACGAACTAGTCGCCCACCTTCCCTCTAGTAGACTGACTTTCGGCGGCCGTCACCGAACTCACCCTCGCTATCTTGATCGAAGCACTATAGCGGCCAGCCCTGCCACCACGCGACCGCGCAACAGTGCCGCTTGAGGCTGGACAACCGAAGAGCTACCGAGGCTCCCTCCTCAGTCAGCTGATCATCTTCGCTCAAGCGTACCGGTGTCTCTAGGGTGAAGATTCTGTGAAGGAAGGCGAGTGTACAGGCGATCGTTTAGCAATCGGTCGGGAGAGTGAGTAGGGGTTGCGACGGCTGAATGGCTGTGCTATGGCGCGCTCACCTGCCCTGATTAGGACTGGTTGACACAAGGGTTCTCTGCTACATTGGTAGTTGAAAGTTATGAATTCGATTTTATCACTGTGGGGGTTCTGTGTGGCTGGTGGGTGACTATGGAATCGAGTGATCCGCAGGCTGCAGAAAAGAATTCGGCGGCTGCAGCTCTCGTGTCTGAAATATCGTCGGATTTGTACGGTGCTGTCTCGTCTTCGGTTTATGAGACCGCTCGTCTGGTAACGCTGGCACCGTGGCTTGCTGGGCATTCGCAGCGAGTGTTGTTTCTCTTGCAGAGCCAGGGTCGAGGTGGTCATTGGGGTGGTCTGGATGGTTATGGTTTGGTCCCGACGCTGAGTGCCACGGAGGCGCTGCTGGCGAGTCTACGACGGTGGCGGGATGGGGACGGGCAGATTGTCGACTATGCGGATGTGATCGGTGCAGCCGATCGTGGGTTGCGAACGTTGTTCGGGTGGCTCGGGGTCGACGCTCGGGTCGTGGTTCCGGATACGATCGCGGCGGAGATCGTGGTTCCTGCCCTGGTCGCGCAGGTGAACGTGCATTTGGACGGGTTCGTGCTGGAACCGGTGATCGGGCTGGATATGTGGCGTGGTAGTGGTCGTCTTCTGCTGCCTCCGGGTGTGGATGACGGATTGTTGGCTCGGTTGGGTCATCTGGTGCGTCGAGGTCATGCGTTGCCGACCAAGGTGTTGCACTCGCTTGAAGCTCTTGGTTCCGTGGTGCGGGGTGCTGATTTGGTTCATCCGGTGGATGGCGCCGTGGGCTGTTCACCGGCGGCGACTGCGGCCTGGTTGTGGGATCGTGGTGGCTGCCGTGCGGCGGTGGGTTATCTGGAAGCGGTGCAGAGCCGTGGTGGGGGTCCGGTGCCGGGGGTGACACCTATCACTGTTTTTGAGCGGACCTGGGTGTTGGCTGCGCTTACTGCGGCGGGCATCGATGTGACGGTGCCTCATGGATTGGTGGGCAGCGTGCACGCTGAGTTTGGTGAGTGTGGTGTCGGTGCCGGTCCCGGTCTTCCGCCGGATTCTGACGACACGGCTGTTGCCTTGTACGCGTTGGCGCAGGTGGGTAGTCCCCGTTCGCTGGATTGTCTGTTGGCTTATCAGGTGGACGCACATTTCAGTTGTTTCCCCGACGAACGGACACCGTCGGTCAGCACCAACGCCCATGTTCTTCAGACGTTTGGTAGGTATCTGGAGTACGATTTATCTGGACGTTTTCGCTGCCAAGCTGCGATGGGTAGGCTTTCGGGGTGGTTGCGCGACCGTCAGGAGGCTGACGGAAGTTGGTGGGACAAATGGCACGCCTCGCCTTATTACGCGACCGTGGGTTGCGCTGCAGCGCTGCACTGTTACAGTCGTAGCGCATCCGCCTCCTCGGTCTCCAGAGCCGTGGAGTGGCTACTTGACAGCCAACGTGAGGATGGGTCCTGGGGACGATGGAGCGGTACCTACGAGGAAACCGCGTACGCGGTGCAAACCTTATTGCAGACGCATGTCCCCCGAGCCGACAGTGCAGTCGAACAGGCCGCCGCCCGTGGGTGTGTGTTCCTGCAACGATCGGTGGGAAACCATAAGTACCCGCCGCTTTGGCACGGCAAGGACCTGTACACACCAATCAGGGTTGTACAAGCCGAAGGGCTAGCCGCGCTGCACTTGGCATACGCTAACCCCCACGTCGCCATGCTCGTCGACTACTGGGCCGCGGAGAAGTCCGAGCGAGAAGTGGCAGGGTGAGTCTCAAGGACCAGAAGTATGAGTCAAGATCACAGTCTCCCCTCGGTACTGGTCGGCCCGGTTGTTCAGGTGTGTGGATCAGCGGTGTTCCCTGCTCGGGAGGCCCGCAAGCGACATCGTAGCTGGGCCGGGAAAGTCCGAGTCGGATCCACATGTCGGCGACTGCGCCCGCCCAGCTCTACCATCGTGCGCATGTCGCTGGTGTCTCGTGGTATAAGAGCGCGCGCATTGCGCTGATCGCTGGGTTTTCCTATCCCGGTGGGGTGGACACGCTCGGTGTTCCTGTTCGACATCGATGCGTGCGGGTTCATCGAGATCGTCCATGCGGGTGTCTTCGACGACGTGGCGCAGGCCTACCGCGTGGCGAGCGCTTGTGGGCGATACGGCTCAGAGCGCACGGCCAGAGCGGATCGACGACGGAGCGCTTGCTCTGCCTCGCCCTTTGCGATGCGGAGGCGAGGAATGTCACTGGCGGCGGCGCGATCGTTGTACCACGATCTCGACACGGATCCGATGGTAGGGGCGTTCACCGGCTGGCATGTACGGAGACACGGTACCGAACCCGATCCGTAGGCCGTCGGTGCGCTGGCACAGGAGTGAATGGAGGGGACGCTGGCCGACACCTGGCATGCGGTGTCGCCACATCGAGTTGAATTCCGGCTCACGTTGACAACGATTGGATCCCTGATGATCCGATCACCGTCGCGGCGAAGGCACTGTTACCCGAAAAGGTGCGCTGGCACGGTGAGGTGAGCAGGCCGGCCTGTCCGAGCACCTTGTCGACGTGGGATCGCTGTTTGTTGCGAGCGGTGCCTGGGCGGCATCGGACTGCCACGGATCTGGGTGTTGAGCAGCTCAAACGCTGATCGAGTGTAATGACACGGCACCCATTAAGCGGTCCCTCCCCCAAGCTTTCTGGGAGCCCGTCCCACCCCACCCAACAACTTGACTTAGTGCCGATGGATGTGCTGAAGATGTTCGTCCAGACGATCGAGATGGCCACGTGACCGTGCTCTAGGACGTCCGCGTTGGCGACTTCGATGACGAGATCCGGGCACGTGCGCTGAGTTTTTGGGCGGCCAATTTGCGTGGAGGTTGCCGTTGAGTTGCGTCAAATTTATCTACTCGGCCGTCTGTCAATTACTGCGAGGTCCCACCCTGTGCCGATGACGATTTCCTGCGCAGGTCCGATGCACAGCGCACCTCTCATATACCCGGCATAGTCGAATACCGCAAGTTCGGTAGTGGTGGTCAGGTCCCAGACCCGCACCGTCTTGTCGGTGCTGGCGGTGACGGCCACGGGTTGACCGTCGAGGGTGGTGCACGCCACCGCATTCACCCAGTTGTCGTGGCCGGTGAGGGTGGCGTGCAGGGTGTTGGTGGTCAGGTCCCAGACCCGCACCGTCTGGTCGTCGCTGGCGGTGACGGCCACGGGTTGACCGTCGAGGGTGGTGCACGCCACCGCATTCACCCAGTCGTGGTGGCCGGTGAGGGTGGCGTGCAGGGTGTTGGTGGTCAGGTCCCAGACCCGCACCGTCTGGTCGTCGCTGGCGGTGACGGCCACGGGTTGACCGTCGAGGGTGGTGCACGCCACCGCATTCACCCAGTTGTCGTGGCCGGTGAGGGTGGCGTGCAGGGTGGCGGTGGTCAGGTCCCAGACCCGCACCGTCTGGTCGTCGCTGGCGGTGACGGCCACGGGTTGACCGTCGAGGGTGGTGCACGCCACCGCATTCACCCAGTTGTCGTGGCCGGTGAGGGTGGCGTGCAGGGTGGTGGTGGTCAGGTCCCAGACCCGCACCGTCTGGTCGTCGCTGGCGGTGACAGCCACGGGTTGACCATCGACAACGCTGCACGCCACCGCAGCTATGTCGGCGGTGTGGTCGGCGGCAACCTGTTTGCTGACTGCCGCGTTAACGAGATCCCACACTTGCACCGTCTTGTCGGTGCTGGAAGTGACGGCCAGGGGTCGACCATCGAGGGTGGTGCACGCCACCGCCCTCACCGCGTCGTCGTGGCCGGTGAGGGCGGTGTGTAGGGCGGAGTTGGCTTGTTGTCCGGTTGCCCAGCGGGGTGGCCATGGCAGGGGTGCTGCGAGGGTGCGGTGTTGGTGGGTTGCGGCGAATCGTGCGGCGTCGGTGGCAAGAACGTGGCGCCGGCGCTGGGGGGTGAGGTGGCGGTGAACCCCAGCTGATGCGCGGTAGATCGCACAGGTGAGGTGGCTGTCGGCGGTGGTGACGCGATGCAGTGCGAGGAGGAGTTCGTCTGGTTCGGCGTGTACCAGGTAGTCGGTGTCGGTGATGAGTTCGTCTAGGAGACCGCAGTGCGCGGCGTGGGTGGCCAGGTGTCGCAGGGTGTAGGGGTGTGCGCGGGTCCAGTCTGGTGAGCCGTCGGGGTTGAGGGGTACCCGGGAGCGCAGTATGTGGGTGAATGCGTGGTGGATCGCGGTGTCGTCGGTGTCTTGGCGGAGGTGTTCGGCCAGGGCTTGGTGGTAGAGGCGGTAGGCGGAGCGGTGGGCTTCGGTGGCTTCCATGACGTAGGAGCCGGCGTGGTGACGCAGCCAGAGCAGGTCGTCGTCGGTATAGGTCACTGCGGCGATGCGGGACGCGAGCGGGGCCCAGATGTCTTCCCAGGGCAGGCCTTGGCCTTCGGCGAAGGCCAAGGGACGCAGCAGATCCCGTACCCGGTCAGCCTGACCGCCCAGTCGGGTTTCCAGGTCGCGGCGCATGGCCTCGCCGGGCAGTCGGGGAAGCGTGCGACGCCATGCGGGATCGTGCGGATTGGGGATGGTGGGGTCTGCGGCCAGGGTGCTGCTGGTGATGCGGGCGACCAGGAACGACGGATCGGACGCTTCGGCGACGGCACGCGCTATGGCGCGGATAGTTGACGGCTGCTGCCGGTAGGGGCTGTCGGCAACGGCGTCGAGCAGGCCGCGGGCGGCGTAGGTGGTCAGGGCGTCGAGGTCGGCATAGCCGGGAGCGTCGAGATCGATGCAGTCTTCTCGCCGCAGGCCCAGGTTGGCCAGCAGGTGGGGGCGAGTACCGACCAGCAGGCGCAGTCGGCCGTTGGCGTGCTCGGCCAGGGGGCGCAGCAACCGCCGGGTGAGCTGGTCGGGGTCGGCGGCCTCGTCGAGGGCGTCGACGAGCACGGTCAGCGGTGCCGTTCGTCCGGTGAGCTGGTCGAGCAGCTCACCGATCTTCTCTGCGCGCACGTGGGCGGCTGCGGTGATCCCGTGGAACACCTGGTCGGTGGTGAGGTTCTGGGCGTAGATGACGACGTCGACCGTGCCGGGTGCGGGAATGGCAGCGGCAGGTAGGCCCAGCCCGTGCAGCGGCACCGTGAGGCGACGTTCGGGGTGGGTCAGCGTGGCGATCAGGCCAAGAACCGCGGTCTTGCCTGATCCCGGAGCGGCCGTGACCGCAAGTAGCGGTTGCGTGGGATCGGGGTGGGTCAACCAGCTGGTGATCTCGATCAGAGCCGCCCGGCGTCCGGAAAACCACCAACCGTGCGTGGCGTCAGGGCCTCCCATCGCCCGGACCAGCAGCCTGGTGCGGTACTCGATGTCGCGCCGCTGGGCCTGAGTGTCCCACTCGGTCGCCTGCTGGATGGCCAAGTCCACCTCGGTCATCCGGGGGTCATGGCGCGGGTTGCGCAGGAACGGCGGGACCTCACCGGTGAGTTGGGCCACAGTGGAGCTGATCGTCTGGAATCCGGGCTTGCTGGGACTGTCGTTCATCGCCTTGACGACAGTGTCCAGCGCCAGGACCGAGGGCGTGTAGCCCGCAGTCGGCAAGCCCTCGACCGCCTCCTTCAACAACCGCGGGAACGTGCCGGTCTGGGCCTGTTCCGCGGGCTGGGCCGAGGTGATGACGACCAGTCCCGAACCCTGGCCGTCACCCCAGTGCTGGGTCATCCGGGTCAGCGCGGCAGCCGCGAGGTCATTGCCACCCCGACCCGAATAGCACGCGTCGAGCATTAACAACACCCGCCGCACCGGCGTATCCAGCAGCATCTTCCGCGCGAGTTCCACGGTCGGCAGGGCGTCGGCGACGTCGTCGGGATCGGTGTCGGAGGTCAGCAGCACGTGGTCCTGACTGTCCTCCAGAACCTCGCCGTGCCCGGCGATGTACACAGCGATCATGTCATCCGGTCGCCGCTCGACAGCGCGACAGAACGCGCTCAGCTGCGTGGTCAGCTGGTCTTTGGTCGGGTTCAGGCCCAGATCACTGACGTGCTGGTAACCCAGAGGACCGGTGAACAGGTCAATAATCTCGTTCCGGGCCTCGACCAGAGCCGGACGATCCCACTGCGGCGCGCGCGAGTAATGCGCGATCGCCGTGGCGATCAAAAACTGTCGCCCTCGACCGTCACCGGTGCCCTCACCCTGCATTCAAACCCCCGGCGATAGCGACACCCGTAAGCTTGTCGGTGAGACAGGACGTCGCGTCATGGGCGCGCCACTGGCCCTGCCCACCCAATGGAGCGGAGTCGAGTCGGTCGACGACTAAGTTCCCAATTCCCAACGGCGAACCGAGCGTGACCAACGCCTGCACCCGATGACCAGCCACGGCGCACAACGCCTCATACGCCACGACCGACCCCACCGAGTGTCAGGCTCGATAAGGCCGCCAATCGAGCCCGCGCCGCGCGCCGCAGGTAAAACGGATCGCCGATCGCCAACAGTTCACCCTGCGGACGAAACAGGTCCCCGTAAAACGCCATCGCCACATCACCGGCCAGCACCAGGTCAGCGTCAGCGCGCGTCAACCCATCACCGAGCGCAGGCCACCAGTCCCGCAACAGCGACTGCTCACCGAGCACCTGCTTGCCCACACCATGTACGCCCACGAGCCGAGCCATAATGCCCCTTCGCTCCCCCGCCGCCGCTTTTCGACCTCCGGCCATGCTGATCGGCCTTGCATGCTGATCGGTCAACGCCTGCCGTCCGTTCCAGCCGCTGCCTTGTTTCACACTGTTGGCCTATTTCGCGCGACCGGCGCGCGTGGTCTGCAGATGGAACACAGGCCTCTCGGAACCGCCGTTGCCAGAAGTGACGGCGATCCAGCTGCCGTCGGCCAAGAGCTTCACGGCGGCGCGCAGCCGGTCGGCGTGGGATTGCGGCGGTCTCGGCCGACCGCCGCGAGTGTGGGTGTAGTTGGCCTCGACGTCCATCGCGGTGCCGATGCAGCTCGACCCGACCGCGCGGGGACGGCCGCAGAAGAACTTCAACAGCAGCGCGAACCCGAGTTGAGTGTCACGATACCAACGCCCCAGCCACTGGCGCTGCGATCGCGGATCATGCTGGTCTACGCGGAGGTGAAGATATCAATCACATCTCTGGACCGGCAGGATCGCGCAGTCCCAGTCCGAGCCCGTCAAGGATCTCAGCGCCGGCCAGGGCGGCCAGGGCGCGACCTGGCATCCACAGCTTGGAGCGGCGTATGCCAGAACCGGTGACGACGGTGTCGGTCTCGACCACTGCTTGGTCGACTAGGATCTTCCAGTCAGCTGGAAGCCCGAGCGGAGTGATCCCGCCGTATTCCATGCCCGTCTCCTCGACAGCCGTGTTCGTCGGTGCGAATGACACCTTTCGCGCGCCGAGATGACGGCGCACCAATCCGTTGACGTCCACGCGGGTGACGGCCAGCACGACGCATGCTGCGAGGGTCGTCTCACCGCCGCGTCGAGCCACGACGATCACGCAGTTCGTCGTTTCCTTCAGGCTCACGTGGTAGCGGGAGCAGAACGTTTCCGTGTCGGCCAGCTCGGGATCGATCTCGGCAACCTTCACCTGCTCGACATCGACTGGACCGGTCCAAGCACGCAAGGCCGACTCCACAGGTGTGGCCAGAAGGTCTGGTCGCTTGAGGGCCGGGTACGTGGTGAGAGAGCTGTTCAGCACAGGGCGACGATAGCCTATGCGTGCCGGCACTCCACGCTCGGCCGTCATCGCCTTGTTCAGGAAACGCGAATTGGCAAGGATCCGCCCGCGCTTCTGATCCCCACGTGCGGAAAATCGGATATAATGGATAGTTTTATTTCTTCTGGATCGCGAAGAGCCAACTCTCATGCTCATGCTCGTACTCACGGTAGCCTTCATGTGGTGGTTCGGTCCATCGAACAAGCTCTAGTGAGCGGACCTCGGCATCATCGGCAACCCCGGCAAGCAGCGCCTCGACATCGGACTTCTCATAGAATTTGAAGTAGAAACGATCGTCGAAGATGTATTCTTCGGGATTGATCTGAACCATGTTCTGTCCACGTGTGGAATCGCCCATGGCAAAAATATTTGCGACCACGAACCGACTTGGACAGCACACGCGCAACAGCTCTCGAATGGCGTCCATCGGCTTCGCCAGGTGGCCGAGCACGTCACAGCAGAACACGCCGTCAAACATGTCATTGGCAAAACCGGTGGCGAAAATGTCCGTTTCCATGAGGATGACATTTCGGATACCCGCCTGCGTAACGCGACCTCGCGCGACACTGATCGCGTTACGCGAGCTGTCAGCGCCGACGACAGCGGGCGCTCCAGCCGCGAGCGGTGGTAAATTACGACCGTCCCCGCACGGGAGATCAAGGATGAAACGAGTGTCATCCCGGCAGAAGAGTTCGTTCGCGTATGCCGTGAACGGCACGGGCGGATCGCCCCAGAGGTTGGGGTCCTTTGTGAGCCGATAGGAGTCGTTCCAAAGGATTTTGCCGCGGGCGTCACTGTCCTGCTGAGCACTGTGCATGATTACCTCCTCGGATCAGGGGCCGGTCGCACAGGACCTGACGCTTGCCGGGATCGCCTCAAGCCAAGGTCGCAACAACGCGATAGCGCGGTACGCGGGGCAACGTAGCATGAACCAGCGCGGAGCGGAGGCGCGCACGGTCAGGGGCATCCAGCTGGTCGTAGCGGTTGTGGCTGATCAGCGGCACCAGCCGACCAAACCCGGTGGGCTGGTGCGGTGACCCGATCTGCTAAGGAGTGGGGCCACTTCCTGGTTAGAAGGCTGGCCACGGGATCGCCGGCCAGTTGCCATTAGGCCCTGGGAACGCCTCGGTGGCCAGCAGCCGGTCGGTCCGTTTCCGCACGGCCTGCACCTCCGCTCGGGTGACGTGCTCGGTGAGCGAAGCGCCCAACGCGCCGTCGAGTTCGGATCGCACCCGGCGCAACGCATCCAGTACTCCGGCAGGTAACGGCTCACCGAGGAAGCCCCACAGCACGGTGCGCAGCTTGTCTTCGCGGTGCAGGCAGATCCCGTGATCCACGCCGTACACCGCGCCGTCCAACCCGGCGAGGACGTGGCCACCCTTGCGATCGGCGTTGTTGAGCAGCACGTCGAGCACAGCCAGCCGGCGCATTCCGTCAGTGTCGGCGTGCACCAGCAACGCCGGGTCGCCGTAGCGATCGTGCGCCCGCAGCACGGTTCGCCAGCCGTGCGGTACCGCACCGACCGGCACCACGTCCACGAGGCCGTGCTCATCCTCGGTGTCGACCCACAGCTGCACCATGCCAGGCCCTAGTGGTCCCGACCGCAGCACCGTGGGCGGCACCAGCGACCAGCCAGTGGCCTCGGAGAGCAGCCAGCTGGCCACCTCGCGGCCCGCCAGGGTGCCGTCCGGGAAGTCCCAGAGTGGACGCTCCCCGCGGATCGGCTTGTAGACGCAGTCGGCCCGGGCCCCGTCGTAGCGCACCGTGCACAACAGGGTGGCATTGGACGCGTCCACGATCCGGCCGGTCACGTCGATGCGGCCGTGGTGCAGCAACGGCAGCGCCGCCAGATCAGTGGGCAGCACCGCGGCCTCGCTCAGGCCTCGACCTGGCGACGGTAGCCATTCTGCCGAGGACAGATGTGCCCCTTGGGTCCCAACGGCTCCGTGCACAGCGGGCAGGGCTTGCGCCCGGCCGAGAGCACCCGCTCGGCGCGCACGGTGAACGCTCGTGCCTGTTCGAGGGACAAGAACACCCGCACCGCGTCGGGGCCGTCCTCGGCGTCATCGAGCACGATCGACTCGTCCACCTCCTGCTCGCTCACGGCGAGCAGTTCGACGACGATGGCCCTCGACTCGACATCCCAGCCCAACCCCATAGTGCCCACCCGGAACTCCTGCTCGACGGGTGAGTGCAGTGGCTCGGTGTCCACCGCGAGTTCCCCGGACTCGGCAGGGGCGGCGGCACCCAATCGTCGAACGACCTCGTCGAGAAGGGCGGACAGGCGTTCAGCGAGGACTACGACCTGTTCCTTCTCCAGCTGGACGCTGATCACCTTGACATCGTCAACGGCCTGTAGGTAGAAGGTACGATCGCCGGGCTCACCGACCGTGCCCACGACGAACCGATCGGGGGTACGGAAGATATGGATGACACGCGACATGGCAGTACCGACACTAGAGCACCCCGCGCTGTCCGGCAGCGGCCCTCCCCGCGTCTCAGCCGGCGCCGGTCGCGCCCCCAGGCGTGGCGTCCGACGAGGGCCGCTTGCGGCGTCGGCGCCGAGGCGCAACCAGCGACCGCAGGTCGTCGCAGCAATCGTTGACCCGTTGCACGAACGGCCTGGTCTCGGTGTAGCTAACGGCGCTGACCGAGCACGGGTTGGCCACGATGCGCTGGAAACCATCCAGGTGCACGCCCAATGCATCGGCGAGCACTGCCTTGATGATGTCGCCGTGTGTGCAGACCAGCCACAACACCTCCGGGCCATGCTCGGCGGCCAGCTTGGCGTCCCATTCCCGGACCGCGGCCACCGCTCGAGCCTGCAGTGCGGCCAGGCCCTCTCCGCCGGGGAATACCGCCGCCGAAGGGTGCGCCTGCACCACCTTCCACAGCGGTTCCTTGCCCAGCTTGCGCAGTTCCCGCCCGGTCCACTCGCCATAATCGACTTCGACGAACCGGTCGTCGACGGTCACCTCGAGCTCACGTGCCCGCGCCAGCGGGGCGACCGTTTCCCGACACCGCTGCAGCGGAGAACTCACCATCGCCGCCAGCGGTAGCTGCGCCAGGCGCTCGACCAGCGCCTGTGCTTGGGCCTGACCGTGGTCATCGAGGGCCACCCCCGGGGTGCGTCCGGCCAGTATCCCTGCAGTGTTCGCCGTGGACCGGCCATGTCGTAGCAGGATCACGGTGCCCACGCCGCCACCCTACGCACCCGATAACGTGCACCTCCGTGCAACAGCGTTATCTCGGCCACAGCGGACTCCGGGTGTCCCGGCTGGCGCTAGGCACCATGACCTGGGGCCGGGACACCGACGCCGAGGAGGCCGCCACTCAGCTGGTCGCCTTCATCGACGCCGGCGGCACGCTGGTGGACACCGCGGACGTGTACAACGAGGGTGAGTCGGAGCGGATCCTCGGTGGGCTCCTGGCCGAGGTCATCCCCCGGAACGAGGTGGTGCTCGCCACCAAGGCGGTGGCGCGCCGCGACGATGGTCCATTCGGCGGCGGCGCGTCCCGGGCGGCGCTGCTGTCCGCGTTGGAGGGATCGCTGCGCCGGCTTCGCACCGACCACATCGACCTGTGGCAGCTGCACGCCTGGGATCCGGCGGTGCCGCTGGAAGAAACGCTGTCCGCGGTGGCCGATGCGGTGCGCTCCGGCAAGGTCCGCTACGTCGGGGTGTCCAACTACACCGGTTGGCAGCTGGCCACCGCCATGGCAATCTCGGACATGCCGTTGGTCTCCACCCAGATCGAGTATTCGCTGCTGGAGCGAGGGGTGGAGCGCGAGTTAGCGCCTGCGGCGGCCCACCACGGGGTGGGCCTGCTGGCCTGGGCGCCGCTGGCCCGAGGAGTGCTCACCGGCAAGTACCGCAACAGCACCCCTGCCGGCTCCAGGGCAGCGTCGCCGCATTACGCCCGGTATGTCGAGCACCACCGCACTGACCGGGCGAACCGGATCGTGCAGGCCGTGGTCACTGCCGCCGACGGGCTGGGCGCCTCCCCGTTGGAGGTGGCCCTGGCCTGGGTCAGGGATCGGCCGGGAGTGGTCGCCCCGGTCGTCGGCGCACGTGACACTGCCCAGCTGGCCGGCTCACTGGCCGCCGAGGAGGTGGAGCTGGCCCCTGCGATCCGGGCAGCGCTGGATGATGTCAGCGAAATCGCGCTGGGCTATCCGGAACGGCCTCTCGGCTGACCCGCCGCGCGGCAGCGGCCATGTCGCGGGCAGCTCGCACCGTGCCCAGGACAGATCCGGACACCTTGGACCGCCCGCCGGCGCGCGGCCGGTACTCGACGTCGAACTCGCGCACCCGCCATCCCGCGGCAGCGGCCCGCAACAGCAGTTCGAACGGGTAGCCGAAGCCACGATCAGTGATGCCCAGGTCAAGCAGCGCCTGGCGGCGTCCGACCCGGATCGGTGCGATGTCGTGCACGGGGAGTCCCCGGCATCGCAGCAGCGCGGCCAGCACCGAATTGCCGGCTTGGGCGTGCCACGGCCAAGCGCCGGCCCGGGGTATGCGACGGCCGACAGCGAGATCGGTCCCCGGATGCCGCAGGTCGGTGATTTCCGAGACCATCTGGGGTAGCGCCTGTGGCGGCAGTGATCCGTCCGCGTCCAGCACGCCGACCAGATCGGCGGTCGCGGCGAGCAACCCGGCGTGCACCGCGGCGCCGTAACCGCGCCGCGGTTCGGGCACCACGATCGCGCCGCAAGCGACCGCGACCGCAGCGGTGTCATCGGTGCTGCCGTTGTCGACGACCAGGACGCGGTAGCCCGCAGGCATCGCGGCCAGCACACCCGGCAGCGCCTCGGCTTCATCCAGGCAGGGCAGCACGATGTCGACCGTGGTAGTCACAGCGGACACGGTATCCCCAAGGAGGATCAAGCGCAGACCAAATTGATTACAGATCGGTCACGGAGCGCTGCGGAGGGTCAGCAGTGGACCACCGGGGTAGCCGCCCATTCAGTGTATTAACGCGAACAACCGGCTGCCTGGGGATGACGCGGGGGTGTCATGTCAGGAATGCTTGACCCCACACCTCGCCCCCTACCGGCAAGGAGGTCGGTGTGCTCGGTGCCTTGCGCGCGGCTCTGCCTGCTGCGTTGCTCGTCGCCGGGTTGATAGCGGGATGCGGCACCGCGGGGAGCTCACGCGCGGCCCAGGCCGTTGTCCCTGCCTGGCCTGCGACGGCTCCCCTGGGTGCACCGGCCCCGGCGGGGACCGTTGATCCGTTGGGGGGGCCGGCTACCGCGGTGGTGGTCGATCCCCGCACCAGGACGGTGGCGATAGCGCTGGTCGACCCGCCGCGGCTGCTGCTGCGGACGTTGGACGGCGCCGCGCCTGCCCGGCAGGTGCCATTGCCTGGCCCGGCCGCGGATCTCGTACTCGCCACCGAGGGCGGCCCGCTGCTGGTACCGGTTACCTCGCCAGGATCCCTGATCAGGGTCCCGCTCGATGGTGGGACACCGAGCCGGACAGATCTCGGTGGCTCGGCGCACGGCGCGGTCGTGCTGGGTGGCCTCACCGTGGTCGCACTGGGCGACCGGCTGGTCGTGCTTGACGGCAACCGGTCGCGCACAACCATTCCAGGCTTCATCGACGCCACCAGGTTGGCACCGGCCGGAGCTCTCTCCCGGGACCAAGATCGGGGTGCTCGACCTGGCGCGCAATGCGGTGAGTGTGGTGGACCTGTCTTCCGGCGAGACCAGCGCCGCGCTGCGCGCGGGCAACGGGGCTGCCGGTGCAGTGGCCGACCGGTTCGGTCGGATGTTGGTGACTGACGTCCGTGACGGCGAGTTGCTGGTCTTCGCCGGCGATCCACCGGTGTTGCGGCAGCGGTTTCCACTTCCCGGCGCGCCTTACGGACTGGCCTATGACGGCCGGCGAGATCTGGCGTGGGTGACCCTGACTGCCCGCGATGAGGTGGTCGGACTCAACATGGCAGGAGGTGAGCCGGTGGTCGTATACCGATTCCCCACCGTGCATCAACCCAACGCGGTAGCAGATGACCCGGTCAGCGGCCGGATCGTCGTCGTCTCCGCATCGGGTGCTGGGCTGCAGGTGATCGATCCCGAACGGGTGGTGCGGTGATGATCGAGACGGTTGACGGTGATGGCCTCGACTGGGAGTACCAGCCGCTGCGGTTGCCGCCGGAGGTGTCCCGGCGGACCGCAGCGACCCAGCTTGCGGTGCAGGCCGAGTTCGCAGGCTGGGAGCTGTCCCGGGTGCGGATGTACTCCGACGGCACGCGGACTGTATGGTTGCGTAGGCAGCGCACTTCGGTCGCGCAGCCCAAGTTGTCGTTGTAACCGCTGGCGTGGTGCCCCCGGGGATGACCTAGGGTCCGCACCCCGAGCGCGGACCCTAGGTGAGACTGGTCGGTCCGAGTCGTGCGCACCGACCCCGCGAGTAGCCCTCAGGCGCGGAGCGCGCGGATCTGGTCGGCCTGTGGACCTTTGGCTCCCTGAGTGATCTCGAACTCCACTCGTTGATTCTCCTCCAGCGTGCGGTATCCGGTCGCCTGGATCGCCGAGAAGTGGGCGAAGACGTCGGGGCCGCCACCATCCTGGGTGATGAAGCCGTATCCCTTCTCCGCGTTGAACCACTTGACCGTGCCGGTCGCCATCTTCCATCTCCTTCTCGGGCCGCCTGCGCGGCCCGCAATACGGGTGTCTCGGATCGCCGTTGTGACCACACCAGCGCCGTACACACCGCGCTGGCCGAACACACCGGACGCCTGTGGCGCTTGCTCCACAGGCGTCCTTGGAACCAAGACTGCTACGGGCACAGACGCTAGCAGAATCAGCAGCTCCGAAGGAACCTGTCAAGGACCCGAGTACCGAAGGTCAGCCCGTCGATGGGCACCCTCTCGTCGACACCGTGGAACAGCGCCGCAAAATCGAGATCGGGTGGCAGCCGCAGCGGCGCGAACCCGAAGCAGCGCATTCCCAGCCGGCTGAATGCCTTGGCATCAGTGCCACCGGAGAGCATGTAAGGGATGGTGCGCGCACCGTGATCCTCCTGCCGGATCGCGGCATCCATCGCGGCCACCAGGTCGCCGTCGAAAGTGGTCTGCACCGGTGGCAGGTTCATCACCCATTCGCGGGTGATGTCAGGGCCAAGCAACTCGTCGACTTCCCGTTCGAACGCCGCCTGGCGCCCGGGCAACACCCGGCAGTCCACCACCGCCTGCGCCGTTGACGGGATGACGTTGGCCTTGTACCCAGCGTCAAGCATCGTCGGGTTGGCCGTGTCGCGCAGCGTCGCGCCGACGATTCGGGCCACTCCCCCGAGCTTGGCGACCGCGCCTTCCACGTCGTTGCCGGAGAAATCCAGTCCGGTCTCCTCACCGACGGCGGTCAGGAACTCCTGCACCACCTCAGTCATCACCAGTGGGAAACGGTGCTTGCCCAACCGAGCCACCGCCTCGCACAACGCGGTCACCGCGTTGTCCTCGTGCACCATCGATCCGTGCCCGGCCCGGGCCCGGGCCCGTAGCCGCATCCAGGCGATGCCTTTCTCTGCGGTCTCGACCAGGTACAACCGGCGTCCCTCGCGCACGGTCAGCGAGAACCCGCCGACCTCGCTGACCGCCTCGGTGCAGTCCTCGAACAGATCAGGGCGGTGTTCGACCAACCAGTGCGAGCCGTACAGCCCGCCGGCCTCCTCATCAGCCAGGAAGGCGAAGACCACATCGCGCGGCGGGATGACTCCGTCGCGCCGGAACTGTCGGGCCACGGCGATGGTCATCGCTAGCATGTCTTTCATGTCCACCGCGCCACGACCCCACAGGTAGCCGTCTTGCACCGCGCCGGACAACGGGTGTACCGACCACTCGGCGGCGTCGGCAGGTACCACATCGAGGTGGCCGTGCACGAGCAGCGCGCCTCGGTGGGGGTCGGCGCCGGGCAGCCGGACGATCACATTGCCTCGTCCCGGGGCCCCAGACTCGATGTAGGTGGTCTCGAAGCCCACTTCGCCGAGCTTGCCGGCAACGTACTCCGCCGCGGCCCGCTCACCGACGAGGGTTTCTGGGTCACCGGTGTTGGTGCTGTCGATTCGGATCAGGTCGCTGGCCAAGCCGACGACCTCGTCCTCCGCCGTACTGGTGTTACCTACCGATCGCTCCACTTAGCCTTCCTACCACCACTGATCTGCAGGATCTACGATGCTCGCGCCGAGTTGGGGCGCCGGATCGCGATCCGCTACCCTCGTTGCGCGCCACAGTGGTTTGGTGTGTGTGGGATCCTGATGGTGAAATGTCCGAGTGGCGGAATGGCAGACGCGCTAGCTTGAGGTGCTAGTCCCCTGACAAGGGGGTGGGGGTTCAAGTCCCCCCTCGGACACCACGACGTAGCACACCTGCTACATCTGACGTATCAGTGTTCAAGCGTCCTTGAACACTCGTTCACTGCATACATGCCCCGTCGGGGTGTATATAGGGATTCCTATTGTCGACGCTCTGGTGCCTCCGGTACTGCCCCAGCGCGGTCACTCCGCGCAGGGAGCCTGTACCGGCACCGTGCCCTCCCGCCACCCGCTCCCGCTCCCCGCGCTGCGTGCGCGGCGCACGTCCTCGGCTGTGTACGGACTCGCAGCGCTCGACTGCCACGGACGAGTAGCAGACCGCATCATCATGCAGACACTCGACTGGTCGGCAGGGCTACGGCTCCACATACGGGAAACCGCAACCGGGGCCCTCACGGCTGCCGCTGACCCCGAGGGCGCATATCAGGTCACCGGTCACGGTCATGTCCGTATACCCGCCCCGTTGCGGCACCGCCACGGGCTGCGTGCGGGGGATCGGGTGTTGCTGGCGGCTGATCCCGAACGGTCACAGCTGGTGATCTACCCACCCGCGATACTCGATGCGCTGCTGACAGGCGGTGAGGACGCATGAGTGCCCCCACCGCCGCTGAGATCGACGCCACACGGTTGTTGCTGGCCAAGTTGGGTGTTTCCGCCGCGCACCTGCTCACGGCCGCTACCGAACGTCCGCCCGCGCCGACGTTCGCCACCTACGTTCCCGTCGTGAGCGCCGCCGTAGGCCAGGGAACCCGGCGCGCCTATGGCTCCTATTGGAACCGGATCGTTGAACACTGGGGCACCCGGCGCCTCGATGAGCCCACATTCTCACAGATTGCGCAACTGGCCGAACACATCAAAACCCACGCCATCACCCGGCGAAACGCACGCGGCGGACGCTCAGCAGCCGAACACTTCATCACCGCGCTGCGGTGCATCTACCGGCACGCCGAAAACGACGGCCACATAGAGCCGGGTAGCAATCCGGCTCTGAAAGTCGCCAAGCCCCGGCGGCTGCCCTCCACCCGCCGCGCCGTGCCCGACACCCGCCTCGCCGAGATCAACCACGTAGCCGCGACCACCGGCAATGATCCAGCGCTAGACACACTCATCCTCCGGCTGCACACCGAGACCGCGTGCAGGCGCGGCGGCGCGCTCGCGCTCACCCCCGCCGACCTCGACCCCGACCAGTGTTTGATCCGGCTGACCGAGAAAGGCGACACCGTCCGCTGGCAACCCGTATCCCCCACCCTCATGGCGCACCTGCGACACCACGCAGAATTCCGAGGAGCCCCCGCCAACGGCCAACTCCTGCGCTACACCAACGGGCGACCCATCACCACACGCCGATACGACCACCTGTGGGTCCGCATTGGCAAAGCGTTGCCGTGGGTCGCCACCCAACAAATCAGCACCCACTGGCTCAGGCATACCACACTGACATGGGTAGAAAGAAACTTCGGCTACGCTATCGCCCGCGCGTACGCAGGCCATGCCGACAATGGCAACGCAAGCACCACCGCCACCTACGTCCGCGCCAGCATCTCGGAGGTTGCTACCGCACTTGCCACCCTCACCAGCGAACCCCACCCACTCGCACCGGGCCTGTCTCATTAAAAGATGTTTCTGAAATCCGCAGCCTTCTGATCCGTAGGTCCATAAAAGCGTAATAGTTCATGATCCATGGTGCCGCGCTCTGTGCGTTTGTGCAGGTCAAATGTGGTGTGACCGCCGTTTGAGCTTGGATGGTGGTGACCTGTTCCGGCGCGTTCGGGCACACTTTGGGCACACGTCCGGTCGCATGTGGAGCAACACCTGACCTGGGTAAACCCCTGCGCGCCTCCTTTCCGGCGTTTCTTCAGTGGGGGCTTCGAGTACTGCTCAGCAGCATCCACGGCGAGAGCGGCCTGGCCGCCCGGTCTGTCTCACCCTGTTTGGGGGCTTGGGTGTCGGGTTGCTGGGTAGCCTGGGGGTCGAAAGGGTCAAAGGGTCAAAGGGTCGCAGGTTCGAATCCTGTCGTCCCGACCAGATTTTCGCATCAGAGGCCAGGTTATCCCAAAGATATCCTGGCCTCTTGATCGTTTGACCGTCATTTGACCGTGAAAACGGGACGTCAGATGACGGTCGTGACCGTGGCTAGCCGTCAACGTGTGGCACTACTCACCGGCTGGCTTGCGCCGGTAGCAACGGTCTGACACTTCGGCACCTGCGGTCCCGATAAGATCAACTGCATAGTGGACGAACGGGAAGGAGCCGATGGCTGAGGAACGGTGCACTGGGGTCGCGCAGCCTACCCCGCCTTGAGGTGGCTTCGAACAGATCAGCCAAGATCGCTCGCTCACGATCGGAGAGTTGATCAGTGAGCGTAGCGAGGTGCGCGGTGGTGATGCGGCGCATCAGATCACCGACCTAACTTCCGTTCGGGACGAAGAGGCCGTGGGTTCGAATCCCGCCACCCCGACCCGAAATAGCAGGTCAGAGGCCAGGTTCCGAGTGTGGAATCCGGTCTCTTGATCGTTTGTTAGCGGTTTGTTAGCGGGACTAGCCGTCATGTGATGGCATGTTAGCGCCTTACTGGGTGACATACGTCACTGCTCAGCCGCCCCGGTGGTGACGCTGGGCAGCGGAACTCTCACGTAGAGGAGGCGGGATGGCGGGGGTTGGGTGTGGGATGACCAAGCTTGCCCGGAGGATGAAGCTCAGCTTGATGCCGGTACAACCTTCGATGTGCAGACTGAAAGAGGATGGCGCTGACCCGGCAGATGCCGTGCTGGTGCAGCAGGCGCTTGACGCTTCGCAGGCTGACACCGAACTTCTCGGCCACGTGCCTAGCTGTGATGCCCGACCTATAAAGATCGATCATGGCCTGAAGATCCTCGGGAGGGAAACGATCACGCAGCTGCCGCGAGCGGATCACACTCTCTGGGGCGGCTTCCGCGCCCCCGTCGTCGTCTTGACCGCCGTCTGAGAAGATCGCAGCCACCTGCTGGAGCTGTTGTACAGGTCAGGGCGGTTCGGAATCCTGCCCCCGCTACCACGTTGGAGCAGGTCAGAGGCCACGTTCTCACCCAGAGGACCTGGCCTCTTGATCTTTTGTTAGCCGCTTGTTAGCGGAACTGCCCGGCCATGAAGTGATGAGCTAACACCCTGCACGGTGACGTATGTCACTCTCCATCATCCTCAGTGGTGGCTCTGGGCAATGGGACGTGAGCTGCATAACTCTCCCTGTGTCCTCAGTCCCGGCTAGCCTCTGCGTCGGCTCAGGGGGTTGACTCGAGGGACCACTGTTGTTACGATGGAAATTAGGGGAGGTCATGATCTGTTTGTGATATTTCTGCGATTACCGCTGACCCAAGGTCGCGGTGATCCTAGGGTCGGGTAGGCCGCTGGCGAGGTACCTGTGATGCAGGCCCTTTTCCAACGGCCCCGCCCCGCCGAACCGGACGTGCTCACTTTCTGAGCATCCGGCTCTCCAGTGACTACGCCGTCGTTCTCGTGACAGGTCGTCCAGCATGGATAGCGTCGTAGCAGCTCGTCCGCGTGGCCAGGGTCTTGCGTTCTGCGCTTTGCCATGATCTGTATCCAGGTTGGTTTGGCGTTCCACCCTGGTTTGTTGAGGGTCGGCGAGCTTCGGATGTGGTGGACCTCCAATTTTGGGTTGATCGCAGACCTCACAGCGGCCTGTGAGGGCCGATGAATGCTCATTTCCGCTGGTCGTCAACGGACGGGCGAGCGGTCTAGAGCACCGTTTTCTTCTGCCGTCTCAGTCGTTTGCCGCCGAATCGCGCGACCAGTGATTTCTTGCCCTCACCGCGTGTCGCCGTCGTCTGGAAGCACGCCCGTGATCCATACGGCGTGTCGATGGTGGCCTTGTACTGTCGGCCGTCTTCGCTACCGAGGAGCTATGCTTTCCAGGTCGGGTGGGCTGCCCGGCGAGGTCCCGTGCTCATTTCGCGTGGACCCGGGCCTTTTCCGGGCTGCCTCCTCCGAACCCGGCGTGCCCGCTTTCCAGGCACCGGGCTCTCCAGCGATTTATCCGCGTGCGCGACTGTCCCCCCTCGCGGACGCCCAATCCACTCGGTTTCCTGCATTCGCGTCCCTCATGGTCCTTGACCGTTCATCGCCTGTGCCCCTTGACCCTGTGGTTCGGCTCTCCCGGTCTCCAGATCGGGCGGACGTGGCCCGCCGGTTCTCCGGGCGCTCCACGCCATAGAACTCGCGTTCCTTAGGCGATCCCATGTTCACACTGCTATACATCAGCACGACTTAGGTGTCCCGTCCATCTCCTTGAATGCCCTGACAGGGCATCGCTCCTGGCCCCGGAGGATTGCGGCACGCCTCTGGCTATCGCGCCCAGGGGCCGGCGCCGGTTTCAGGCTCTTTCCGGCGGGCGTCAAGTTCCGCCTTCTGGAGACTCGATTCGGGTCGTCCGACTTTCACCTTATCGTGCGGATCTTCCCCGGCACGCTGTCCGGACGCCTGGG
>CAWGMP010000003.1:0-188106 GCA_963823755.1 uncultured Actinomycetota bacterium | reverse complement strand
CTCTTCGCTGTTTTCAGTGGGTTACTCAGCGTGAAGTCATGTAGGTGGGTGTGGGGTTGGTGAGGGTGGGTAGTTGGAGTCTGGCTGCGGTGAGGTAGACGATGGTGATCATCTTGGTTTTGCTGCGGTAGCCCCGGGCGCGGGCCTTGGCGGCCTGGACTAGGGAGTTGATCCCTTCGAGTAGGCCGTTGCTCAGGTGCTCGGTGTGCCAGGCGATGACGCCATCCCAGTGTTTCTCGACCAGGGTGACGAAGTCCTTGATCGGTTGCAGGCGGGAACGTTTCGCGCCGTAGCACCAGCGCCGGAGGTACTCGGGTGCGTAGCTGGGGTGCTGGTCGTAAAAGGCCTGGAAGTCCTCCCGCCAGCGCAGCGCCCGAGCGGTGGCCAACTGAGCGGAGGGGCGCATCAGCCGGTGCAGGTCGCGGCGTTGCGTCGCCGAGAGGTTCGCCCAGTTCTTTAGCCATAGCCAGCGGGTGTGCTTGAGCTCCGGGCGGGTGGCGACCTCGGCGCGGCGCACGGCATCGACGGCATCGCTGAGCTTGGCCGCCAGGTGGTAACGGTCGAAGGTCATGGTCGCGTTCGGCAGGTACTGGCTGATTCCGCTGATGAACGCCGTGCTCATGTCGGAGCTGGTGTCGGTGACCTTGTCCGGGTCACCCCCGTGCTCGGCCAAATCAGCAGCGAAGCGCCCGACGGTGTCCGCCGAGCGTCCCTCGGTGGCGAAGAGCACCCGCCGGGCATCAAGGTCTGCGAAGATGCTCACGTAGTCTTGGCCCTTGCGTGCGGCGGTCTCATCCATTCCGACCCGGCGCACCCCGGTGCAGTCCAGCCGGTCGCGGGCGGCGGTCACGTGGTGTTCCACGATCCGCCAGATCCGGGTGTCGTGCTCGCGGGTCATCGCAGCAACCTTCGCCATCGGCATCGCCGTCGCGAAGCTGAGCACCAGGGCCTCGAACAGCAGCGTGAATCCCGACCCCGGGCGCGCCCAGGGCACACTGACCTGCCGCACTCCATGCTCCGGGCAGCGCACCCGCGGCAGTCGGGCATGCAACAACGCCCGATGCTGGAAGAAGTCCAGATGCCGCCACGTCTTGTCCACGGTGTCATGCACCGGACAGTCACCGTGCGCGCAATCCTTGGCCGGACACCCGAACCGGGCACCACGATCAAAACCCAGATACAGATCCAGCTGGGCCGCCTCGGGATCGAACTCGGTCCGCGTCACCCGCCACGGCCCGCACAGCCCCAACGCCGCGGTGAACAACCCCAGCTCATCCATACTCCTACAACCCCCTGCTACGAGACCGTCACGGACAGTCACGCAGCCAACGAAATGATCACCCCCTCGTCAACACGCCACGCCGCAACCACACCCACTTGATCACCAAACCCACTTGAAACAGCGAGGAACCATCTTTTGCCGAACCTACCGCACCTAAAGGCGCGCCCACTCTCTTCACGTGCACGTACCGCAGGTACCGGGATACGCATACTTTAGCTCCCCACTCCTCGCGTGCTGAGGGTAGTGAGGTTCGGCAGGCTCAGCAAGATCCACTGCGATCTGAGGCGAGCGTGTCGTGCACTGGCGCAGTAGCGCCGCGCGGTAGTGGCCAGCGCAGAGGGCGTCTCGTGTCAGCCCGCGGTGAGAGCCCGCAGATGGTCGGCCAGCTCACGGACGGCGTGCTCGGCGCCTTGCGGGCGCAGCACGGCAGGGGCGCGGTGGCCCCGACTGCGCATGGTTGTCGTGCAGCGCTCGTAGGGTCCGGTCGGGTGTTCCGTTTGTGAGTACAGCTAATCTCGGCAATGGAACGCCTGCCAGGTCTCACATAGTCGGGGGTACAGGGAGATGGCCGAATCGGCGATCGGCGAGCGCCTCCGAGAACTGCGCCGGGGCATCTTCACGCAGCACGACCTGGCCGCCGCCGCCGACGTCTCTGTGGACGTGATCCGCAAGTTGGAACAGGGTCGCCGGCACACCGCCTCCATCGCCACGCTGGCCCGCATAGCCCGCGCACTGGGCGTCGGCCTCGCCCAACTGCTGGGTCCGGACCGGCCGACGTCGCTCCCCGGTGAGGATCAGGCTCAGGTGAGCGCAATTTGCGACGCTTTGACTAGCGTCGATGATCTGCTGGGTGAGCTGGACGACGCCGATGCACCGGACCTGACCGAGCTGGGCCGTGCCGTCACCTACGCGTTCGGGTTGTATTGGGCGGGCCGGTACGGGCCGCTGGTGGGGCTGCTGCCCCGGCTGCTGACCGAGGCAGCAGCCGCCATGCACGGGGCCGCAGCGTCAGAGATGGGCCCGGCGGCTGACCTGGCCGCGCAGGTGCACCGCATCGCGGCCAGCGCGCTACTGCACTTCGGGGCGCTCGATCTTGGCTATATCGCAGCCCGGGAGGCGCTGCGGCTGGCTGCGTTGGCATCGGACCCCCTGCGGGTCGCGGCTGTGCACTGCTCGCTCGGTCATGTGCTGATGCGGCAGGGCCGATTCCTCGACGCCGAGCGGGTCTGTGTGGCCACTGCTGAGCAGCTGGAGCTCACGGGGCAGGCTAGACCGGCTCGATTATCAATTTACGGTGGGCTGCTGTTACGGGGCGCCACCGCCGCTGCCCGGCAGAGACGGGTCGGTGCGGCTACTGATTTGTTGGCTGAGGCCACCACGGCAGCGCAGCTCACCGGGATGGATCGAAATGATTACGACGTGGTATTCGGCCCGGGTCATGTAGTGATGGGGGTTGTGGATTGCTCTGTTGTCGCCGAGGACTATGTCCGAGCGGCGAAGGCGGCTCGGACGATGCCGCGGGACTCAGCGTTGCCGCTATCGACGCGTTCCCGGCACCTCGCCGACGTCGCGCATGCCCGGCTGCGGCTGGGGCACGATCGGGCTGCGGAGTCGGTGTTGCTCACCATGGAGCAAGCAGCGCCGGAGTGGACTACACACCAGCAGTTGCCGCGCGTGCTGGTGGGTGAATTGCTGACCCGGGGTCGTCCGTCAACCCGGCTACGTGAGCTGGCCCGGCGACTGAATGTCGGGCGGGCCACCCGGCCGATGTAGTCGGCTAGCATCAGAGCGAGCTCCGTTGGTGGGGCAGCGTGACCTACCGCCGCAGGCTGTCGTGCCCGACAGTGATCTCGTGACTTTTGATCATCTCTCGGAGCCGAGGTCTGGTAGTACGCCCGAAGAAACATTCCGCGGCACTTTGCAGGGCCGTACGCCCGAGGGTCGGCAAAGCACGGTGATCGTGACCCGGCAGGGCCTGGGGTCCGGGGGGAGGGTGTGGCTCACATTCCACGGGGCGATCAAGGCCACTGTGGCCATGACAGATCGGCAGACCGCTGAGCTAATGGAGTTGCTCGACAAGGCGACGGCACGGAAGGATAGACCGGAAGACGGCGCGACGCGCTAATGAAGTGGCTCGGGTGAGCGACGAGCCGGACGGGGGCCTGATGACGGCGAACGAGGCGCCGTTGTTCATCGGGTGCGGCGAGTTCGATGGGTAGCTTGTTCACCCGGCCGCCGTGCGATTGCCGGGCGATGCGTGCGCTTGCTGTCGGGGAGCCGACCCGTGCTGGGAATTCCGTGAACCGCCGGTGGTAGGACGGTGGACCGTGGTGGGGGAAAGGCCGTTCGCACCGTGACATTCCGGCCGAATTCCTCCGGATCGGTCCGGGTCCTGGACGTGGCCGGGGAAGGTTACCGTCGGGCATGTGAACTGTTTCTGGCGGGCACGGACGAGAAGGCCGTGACCCATGGAGTACGTGACGGCGCTCGTCGAGCAGCTCGTCTCTTGGGTACCGAAAGCAGTATCGAAAGCGGATGCGCCGTACCCTCGGTACCAGAACGACGGGGCGGGGTCCTTACGCGGTCACTCGGTGCGGGCGAACCGAGCCACTGCGGCAGCCAGGAGTCCACCACTGACCGCGATCACGAGGACGATCTGCAACCCGACCGGTACCTGCCAGTGGTTCCAGAAGATGCCCGGGTCGAAGGTCGCTCGGGTGTGCGGGTCGATGTGCAGTTGGTCGAAGACCACCGAGCGCATCGGCTCGACGGCGTAGGTCATCGGGTTGAGGTGCGTGAGCACGGCGAGCCAGGTGGGCAGCCCGGACAGCGGGAACAGCGCACCGGACAGGAACATCAGCGGCGTGATGATCAGCTGAATCATCGGCATCGCGGACTGCACCTGCTTGATCCGGGCGGCGAGCACCATCCCCAGCGCGGTGATCATGAACGCCATCAGGAACAGCAGCCCGGCCAGACTCACCATCATCACCGGCGAGTAGGGCACGCCGACGAGGCCGGCCAAGGCCAGCAGGATGAGGCTCTGCAGAGTGGCGACCGTCGCTCCGCCGACACATTTGCCGGTCAGGATGGCCGTGGTGCTCACCGGCGCTACCAGCATCTCGCGCAGGAAGCCGAACTCCCGGTCCCAGATCATAGAGATCCCGGAGAACGAGGCGGTGAACAACACGGAGGTCGCCAGTACGCCGGGGAACAGGAAGGTCTTGAAGTCGACCGAGCCGTTGCCGGCGCTGATGATCGAGGAGAGTCCGACACCGAGGACGAACAGGAACAGCACGGGCTGCATCAGCGAGGACACTATGCGTGTCCGGTCCTTGGCGAAGCGGATCATCTCGCGCTGCCAGACCACCAATGCGGCCCGGCCCTCATGGTACAGGCTCAGCGCCGGCACCCGCACTTCGGCGACGGTCGCAGTGGCCATCCCGGTCACCGCCCCCGTGCTAGCGTGACCATCGGGTTCATCAGTCCGCCGCCCCCGCTCTCCGCGTCGCGGATCGTGGTGCCGGTGTGCGCGAGGAACACGTCATCCAAAGTCGGGCGGTTGACCGTCACCGACCGAATCGGCACACCGAGCCCGGTGAACAACTGGGGCACGAACGACGCGCCGTCGTTCACGGCGAAGCTAACCGCTCCCTCGTGCACTGCCGCCTCGAGGCCGAAGTGTTCGCGCAGTGCCTGGATCGCTGCGCGGTTGTCGTCGGTGGTGATCTGCACCCGGTCTTTGGCCACTGCCGCCTTGAGCCGCCCGGGGGTGTCGAGCGCCACGATCCGCCCCTCGTTCATGATCGCGATCCGATCGCAGTGCTCGGCTTCGTCCATGTAATGGGTAGTCACGAACACGGTGATCTCCTCGCTGCGGTGCAGGGCACGGATGTACTCCCAGATCGAGGCTCGGGTCTGCGGGTCCAGGCCGATCGTCGGTTCGTCGAGGAACAGCACTTTCGGTGAGTGCAGTAGCCCGCGAGCGATCTCCAACCGGCGGCGCATGCCTCCGGAGTAGGTCTGGACGGCGTCGCCGCGCCGGTCCCACAGGCCGACCATCCGTAGCATCTCCTCCCGGCGCGCCGCGGCACCGGAACGGTCGACGCCGTAGAGCTCACCGTGGAAGCGCAGGTTCTGCTCACCGGTCAGGTAGGTGTCCAGCGTCGGCTCCTGGAACACCAGCCCGATGTGCCGCCGGACCGCGGCACGTTCGGTGGCTACATCCCAGCCGGCCACCCGGGTTGTGCCGCTCGTTGCCTGCACGAGGGTGCAAAGAATCTTGATCGTGGTCGACTTGCCGGCCCCGTTGGGACCCAGGAAGCCGAAGGTCTCGCCAGGCGCGACATCAAGGTCGATACCTCGCACGGCCTCGACCTCTGCGTAGCGCTTGATCAACCCGCGTACCTGTACCGCCGGTGGCGGTGCAGGCTCCGCATCACTGTCCATGACAGACATGTGGACCTCGTTCATCCGAGTGGCCACTCCGTCTCCGGCAACGTGAGAGACGCTGCTCGGAGTGGCTCACTGACGACGCCGTTGACGTGCTCACGTCCTTCTAAGCTGACCGCGACAGCACCGGACTCGGCGGTGCGGAATCGACGATGACGCCCAACCGCTCGGCGTGGCGACCTGCTCGCTGGTCGAGCCGTCCGGTCGGCACGCTGTGCCGAGCAGCCCGCTCCGCTCCGGTGACCGCTGTGGTCGCCGTGCGGCTCGAGCCGCGATGCAGCCCGGGTCTGGGCCATCCACGCAATGGCGGGAGTCGACTCCAGCGCCAGGAATGCGGCCAACACGACGAGGTAGGGCATCCCTTGCGCGAGACCCAGCACGCCGAGCGCGACACCCCCGGCTCCGCGCAGGACATGGCCGGTGGCCCACACCAGGCCTGGGTTGGACTGGGTCATCCAGCGACCGGCCATGAAGTACAGGCCGATGCCGACCAGCCCGGACACCGCCAGCATCATCGAGGTCTGTGCCTCCACCATGGCCACATTGCCGAGCAACTGGGCGACCACAGGGACGCCGAATAGCGACAGCAGCAGCGTTCTCCATGGCACAGCGGTGCGTTCTGGTGCGCTCGCTGCGGTGGCAACCACGTCCAGTTGGCGGATCCGACCGGCCGCGCAGCTGCTGGTTGTCCACACCAGCAAGCCGAGTAGGCCCATGACGAGCCCACCGATCCGGAACTGGGTATGGAATGACAGTTTGTTCGCCGCCATCGTGGCGAGTAACAGCCCGCCCACGATCTTGCCCAGATCCAGGTTGAGCTGCAGCCAGGTCAACTGCTGGGCCTGGATGCGCGCAGGCAGATCGGTGCTCAGGATGAACGTGGGAGCGGTTACTGCCACCGCCGCCGCACCGATGCCCATTACGGCGATAGCCAAGACAATCGACAATGAGTCACCGTGGGACAGCGCTAGCGCCAGCAGTCCGGTGGCCATCCCCACCAATCCCAGCACCTGCACCAGCCGGTGCGCCTGGTGTCGTTCCGCGAGTCGCCCGATCGAAGGCCCCAACAGTGCGAACAGCCCGGCCATCAACATCGCCACCCAGACATCGGTAGCGGTTCCCCCTACCGAGAGTACGTAAGAGGGCAGCAGAACGGGAAGAAAGCAGTTGAACGCCAACCCCAGGGCGAGGTTGGAAGTCATCCACCATTCGAACGGCCGGGCATCATCGACGATGGCAGCCTGTCCGAGCATGCTCGGACATTACCTTAAGCGGACCTCGAAAGGACTTGCGAGTGGGCACTTTGCCATTGTTGCCTGCATTACATCAGCCCACCGGCGCTGAGGCGATGCGGTTCGGGCAGCGGTCGGTGACCTATCGGCAGCTGCGGGTGGTGACTGCGGCCCTGGCTCGCCGAGTATCGAATGCTCAGCGGGTTGCGATCTGGGCACAACCGGAACTGGAGACCTGTGTGGCGGTGGTGGCAGCGCTCGCGGCCGGTGTGCCTGCGGTGCCCGTCAACCCCAAGCTGGGCACCCGCGAGCTGGCGCACGTCGTCGCCGACGTGACTCCCGATCTGGTGCTCACCACCCCGGGAGCCGCGCTGCCCGAGGCGCTGCGCGTCCTACCGCAGCTCGACGTCGACCTGCAGGCAGCGGGCGGATCGATGCCGCCAGAGCCGGATCCCGAGTCGCCGGCATTGATCGTCTACACCTCGGGCACCACTGGACCACCCAAGGGAGTGGTGCTGCCGCGGCGGGCGCTGGCCGCCGATGTCGACGCGCTGGCCGCAGCCTGGGGCTGGACCGCCCAGGACGTCCTGGTGCACGCCTTGCCGTTGTTCCACGTCCATGGGTTGGTACTCGGCATGCTCGGGCCGCTACGGCTCGGGGGAGCGCTGCACCATCTGGGCTCCTTCTCGGTCGACGGAGTGGTCCGGGAGCTGGGTGGCTCCGCGACGATGCTGTTCGGCGTGCCGACGATGTATCACCGGTTGGCCGTGGCCGCCGAGAAGGACCCTTGGGTCGCTACGGCGTTGGGCCGCGCGCGGCTGCTCGTCTCGGGCTCGGCCGCGCTACCCGTTGCCGACCACCAGCGAATCGTGGCGGCCACGGGCCAGCACGTGGTGCAACGGTACGGAATGACCGAGTCGCTGATCACCTGCGCAGTGCGGGTCGGCGGGTCGCGCAGGCCGGGCACCGTCGGGCCGCCGCTGGACGCCGTGGCGCTGCGACTGGTGGACGACCACGGCACGATCCTCGAGTTATCAGACGACGAGACCGTCGGTGAGATCGAAGTCGCCGGCCCGACGTTGTTCCTGGGCTACCTCAACCGGCCCGATGCGACCGCCGAGGTGATGCGTGACGGCTGGTTTCGTACCGGCGACATCGCCACCCGTGGCCCGGACGGTTACCTGCGGCTGGTCGGGCGTCGCGCCACGGACCTGATCTCCAGCGGTGGGTACAAGATCGGTGCAGGGGAGATCGAGAATATTCTGCTGGAGCATCCGGGAGTCGTGGAGGCGGCAGTCACCGGGGAGCCGGATCCCGACCTTGGCGAGCGGGTGGTGGCCTGGGTCGTCGCCGCCTGCGACCCGCCGCCCGCCGCGAATGACCTCGCGGAGCACGTGGCGACGCTGCTTGCGCCGCACAAGCGACCTCGCGTAGTGCACTACCTACCCTCGCTACCCCGCAATGAGATGGGCAAAGTTCGTAAAACCGAACTCCGGGAGTGTCTGATCACCGGCCCAGCCGGGTCAGCCGAGGGGGAACACCCGTCGCATACTCGTCGACCGGGCGAACGGGAGCGCCAGTAGGGTGTCCGCTCCGGTCCAGACATCTGGGGGTCGAGCAGTGGGCGCAGCGCGGGCGGTCGGCTTGCTGCTCGGGGTCGCTGCTGACGCGGCGTTCGGCGACCCTCGTCGCCATCACCCGGTGGCCGGCTTCGGGCGGCTTGCCGCGGCAGCCGAACGCGCCTGTTACGCCGAACACCGGCTGGCCGGACTGGTCTACACCGGTGCCCTGGTCGGTGCTGCGGCGGCGGCCGGCAGCGTGCTGGAACACGCCGGGGGAGGGCGGGCTGCCGTCCAGGTGGCAGGCACTGCACTGGCTACCTGGATCGCGCTGGGTGGGGCCTCGCTGGCCGAAGAAGGCGCCGCGATGGCTCGGGCGCTCGACGCCGGGGACCTCGAGACCGCTCGGGCCCGGCTACCGCGCCTGTGCGGGCGTGCCCCGGACGATCTCGACCTGGCCGGCGTGGCCAGGGCAAGCGTGGAGTCGATCGCCGAGAACACCTCCGACGCCGTCGTCGCCCCTCTCGTCTGGGGCGCGGTGGCTGGGGTGCCCGGCCTGCTGGCCTACCGCGCGATCAACACCCTGGATGCGATGGTCGGCTACCGCTCACTGCGGTACCAGAGGTTCGGTTGGGCCGCGGCGCGGCTGGACGATCTGGTCAACCTGCTGCCGTCGCGCACGGCCGCGGCGCTGGCCACCCTGTGCGCGCCGCTGGTGGGCGGTTCGGCGCGCGGGGCCTGGCTTGCCTGGCGGCGCGACGCTGCCGCGCATCCCAGCCCCAACGCCGGGCAGATCGAGGCAGCGTTCGCGGGTGCGCTGGATGTCCAGCTGGGTGGGCGCACGGTCTACCCGCACGGCACCGAGCAGCGGCCGGTATTGGGTCACGGCCGCACTCCCGATGCCGGTGACCTCACCCGTGGAGTCGAGCTGTCCCGGGTCATCGGACTGGCGGCTGCGGCGCTGTGCGTGGTGCTGGCCGCGGTGGTTCAGCGGCGACCGTACCGATCGGCGAGTGCGGCCACCGGCGGGTCGTGCGGATCGTTTGCGTCGTCCGTAGCCGGCGCCCGATTGTCCTCGTGGCGCCCTTCGGTCGCTTCCCGCCAAGCGAAGTAGGCCAACCCCAGCGGGGCCATCGTGCCGAAGGCGATCCACTGCAGCGCATAGGCGAAAGAGGGACCAGGGTCCAGCTGCGGTAGTGGCAGCGCGGACAGCACCCCGGGGGAGCCGTCCACCAGCTGCAGGTAACCGGGCTCCAGCCGCACACCGGTCGCGGCGCTCACGGTGCGGGTGCTCACCGCGTACACCTGCCGGTGCCCATCTTGTTGCACGACCTCGCCACCCTGCGGGTCTTGCTCATCGGCGCGCAGCCGGCCGGTCAGGGTCACCTCGCCACTGGGCACCGGGGGGTATCCGGGTATCCGCACTCCCTCGGCCGGGCGTAGATAGCCGCGGTCCACCAGGATGCTCGATCCGTCGGCCAGCCGGAGCGGGACCAGCACCTCGTAGGCAGGCTCACCCTGCACGGTACGAAGCCGGACGACCATCTCAGCGTCGGGTAGGTAGTGCCCGGTGGTCTGAACCTGCCGCCACTCGGTGGCCTGGGTCGGTGCGGCGTGGGCGGCGAGCACGCCGCGCAGCGGCTGCGGCGGGATACTGAGAGAGTTCTCGATACCGGTGTTGCGTCCCGCACGCTCCGCCGCGCGGCGGAACTGCCACGGTGCGAGCAGGGTGAACGCCGCGATGGCAAAGCAGATCACCACCGCAGTCAGCACGACCCAGCCGGGGCGCAGCACGAACCGCCACCGCATGCCCCCACGGTAACCGGTGCTCACCCCACCGTCGCCCGCGCGGCGGCGACCGCGCTCGTGCCATAGCCGCCTCCGAACAGGACCGCATGCACCAGCAGCGGGAACAACTGGTGCAGGGGGACACGCTGTTGCCAGCCGGGCGCGAGCGGGGCGATGTCCTGGTAGCCGGCCAACAACCGGTCCAGGTGCGGGATGCCGAACAGCGCGAGCATCGCCAGGTCGGTCTCCCGGTGTCCACCGTGCGCAGCCGGGTCGAGCAACCAGGCCCGCCCGTCAGCGCCGGCGTGCACGTTGCCCGACCACAGGTCGCCGTGCAGCCGCGACGGCGGCTCGGCGGGTCCGGCCAGCTCCTCCACCCGTTCGCAGGCCCGGTGCACGGCCTGGGCTCCGGCGGTGTCGACCGCACCGCGGTCCACCGCGGTGCGCAAATAGCGCAGCACCCGGTGCTCGGCGTACCACTGTGGCCACTGATCTCCCATGATGTTGGCCATCGGGGCAGCACCGATCCATGCCTGTTGTGGTCCCCTCGGAGGTGCGGCGCCGAAGGCCGGGGCGCCTGCGGCGTGCAGTACGGCCAGCTGACGCCCCAACTGCTCGGCCGAAGCACCGTCCGTTTGTCCGGCCGGTATGTGCTCGGTGACCAACCACTGCTCGTCATGTCCCTGTACCTGTGGCACCGGCGGGCCGCCGGCCACCCGTAGCCAGCGCAGTCCGGCAGCCTCGGCCAGCGCCTGCCCGGGTTCTCCCCGCTTGGCCACCACGGTGCGCCCGTCACCCAACTCGACCAGCCAGATACTGCCGCGAGGCGTCGCCACCCGCACCGGCTGGCCGGTGATCGCGGCGACGGAGCCGGCAACGCTCCTCATAGCCGCTCGCGAACCCACGCCAGCAACCCCGGTACCGCTTCGCGCACCATGCTGAGCACATCGCCGAAGCCGTACCGGCCGCCGTAGTACGGGTCGGGCACGTCGAGATCCCGACCGGCAGTCCGATCAAACGATCGCAGCAGCACCACCCGTTCCGGGTCACGGACCAGTCGGCGCAGTGCTGCTAGATGCCCGCAGTCCAGCGCCACCAGCAGATCGGCGGACAGATGCGCCACGCCGACCTGCGTGGCGACATGCTCGCAGGCGTAACCAGCCCGACGCAGGACCTCGGCGGTTCGCGGGTCGGCGGGTTCGCCGACGTGCCAGGCACCGGTTCCGGCACTGCTCACCTGCACCCGGTGGGCCAGACCCTCCTTACACAGCGCGTCAGTGAAGACGATTTCGGCCATCGGTGAGCGGCAGATGTTGCCGGTGCACACGAAGCACACGTGAAGGGACCTGCGGTTGGTGTCACTGCTCCACACCCTGCCCAGTGTGGCGGATCACCAGGGGATCCGCTGGTATGTGGCGGCTGGTCGGAGAACCGTGAGGGGGTGGGGTGAAGCCGGCGGCCGGGTTGCGTTGGCTGATCCGCGACGGCACCGGGTGAGGGCGGATCTAAGGTAGCCACCATGACGACGCGGCGGCCCCGGATCGTCTCGCTGCTCCCGTCGGCCACCGAGATTGTCTGCGCGCTGGGCCTGGCCGACTCGCTGGTCGGCGTGACCCACGAGTGCGACTATCCCCACGGCGTCGACCGCAGGCCCCAGCTGACTGCCAGCCGCATCTCGCGCCAGATGATGAGCAGCGCGGAGATCGACCACGCCGTGCGCTCGCAGCTCGACGGGCATGGCTCCATCTATGACCTCGACGAGGTCCTGCTGCGTTCGCTCGCCCCCGACCTGATCCTGACCCAGGAGCTCTGTGACGTCTGCGCGGTCAGCTACCGCACGGTGCAGCAGGCGGCACGCAGGCTAGACACCGACGTCACCGTCCTCTCGCTGGAGCCGACCACGATCGCCGACATCCTGGCCAACATCGTCACCGTCGGTGAGATGACCGGCCGCAAGGCTGAGGCGGACGCACTGGTGGACGGCCTGCGTGTCCGTCTCGACGCGCTGGCGGTATCGCTGCGCGGGGTCACCCACCGCCCGCGCACCCTGGTCCTGGAGTGGCTGGAGCCTCCGTTCGCACCGGGTCACTGGGTGCCCGAGCAGGTCGCCGTCGCGGGCGGCGACCCGGGGTTCGGAACCGCAGGTGGGGTGTCCCGGACGACCACGGCCGAGGAGATCAGCGCCTACGCCCCGGAGGCGATCGTGCTGGCGCCCTGCGGGTTCTACGCAGCCGACACGCTCCGTGAGCTGCCGAGGACCCGGCTACCCCTCGGCTGGCCGGAGCTGCCTGCGGTGAGAGACGGCAACGTATGGGCGGTCGACGCGACCTCGTACTTCAGCCGGCCGGGCCCGCGGGTGATTGACGGGACCGAGATCCTCGCGCGTATCCTGCACCCCGACGTGATCGGCTCGCCCGACCAGCGGAACGCTCTGCGCGTGCCGCCCGAGCTGATGCGCGCCTGACCCACCTCGGGCAGGCAGCCACTACGTCGACACCCCAGTGCTCCGGCTGCCGGATGTATACCGATGAAATGAGATCGACCTGCATGTTGATGACCGCACTGACGTGAATCTCCCCATAGACCGACTGCTGCGCCACCACGGCGACATCGACGCCGCACCGGGCTTGCTCGACTTCGCGGTGAACGTGCGCGGCAGCGGACCTCCGGCATGGTTGCGCGAGCGGCTGATCACGGCATTGGACGGGCTCGGTCGTTACCCCTCCACTGCACAGGACGCCGCCGCCCGTGCCGCGGTGGCCACCCGGCATGGCCGTGACCCAGCCGAGGTGCTCGTGCTCGCTGGCGTCGCGGAAGGCTTCGCCCTGCTACCCGCGTTGGAATCCCGGTCAGCGGCGGTCGTGCACCCCTCGTTCACCGAACCCGAGGTGACGCTGCGCCGAGCCAGCATCCCCGTCACTCGAGTGTTCACCGACGCCGGGTACCGGCTCAAGCCAGCCCGGATCCCCGATGATGCCGACCTCGTCGTGCTCGGCAATCCCACCAACCCGACCTCCGTACTGCATCAGGCCGAGGTGATACGCGCGCTGGCTCAGCCCGGGCGGGTACTCGTGGTGGACGAGGCCTTCGCCGACGCCGTGCCCGGTGAACGGGAGTCGCTGGCAGCGGACCGCGGCACCCCCGGCCTGCTGGTATTCCGCAGTCTCACCAAGACGTGGGCCCTGCCGGGGCTACGCGCAGGCTACGCGCTGGGGGCGCCCGACCTGCTCGCCCGGCTGGCCGCACCGCGCCCACCGTGGCCGATCGGCACCCTGGTGCTGGAGGCGGTGCGGGCCTGCAGCACCCCGTCCGCGGTTGCCGAGGCGGCTGCCGCAGCTGTGCACACCGTCCGGCACCGGAAATGGATGATCCGCCAGCTGACCGTGCTGCCCGGTGTCACGGTCCACCAGCCGGCCGCGGCCCCTTTCCTGCTGCTGTGCGTGCCAGGCGGCGAGCGGATCCGGGCCCTGCTTGCTGGCGCCGGCATCGCTGTGCGGCGGGCGGACACGTTTCCCGGCCTCACCCCCGATCACCTGCGGGTCGCGGTCCGACCTCCCGAAGTCGCGGCTGCGCTGGTGGACGGGCTGCGGGTCGCGCTGGCCACTGTGGAGGTGGCGTTATGACCGCGAGGGTGAGGGACGTCGTCGCCGCGCTGGAAGCCGCCTACCCCCCGGAGCTGGCCCAGAGTTGGGACGCCGTGGGACTGGTCTGTGGTGCCTCGGCCGAGCCGGTGCAGCGGGTGTTGGTAGCGGTCGATCCGGTCGCCGAGACCGTCGCGGAGGCACTGGAGCGCAACGCACAACTGTTGGTCACACACCATCCGCTGCTGCTACGTGGGGTGCACGGGGTGCCCGCCGACGATCCGAAGGGTGGGCTGGTGCACCGGCTGGTGCGCGCCGGGGTCGCGCTGTTCTGTGCGCACACCAACGCCGACGCCGCCAGCCCCGGAGTGTCCGACGCCTTGGCCCATGCGCTGAGATTACGGGTGACAGGAGTGCTCGACCTCGGTGCGGGATCTGCAACCACCGGGCTCGGACGGATCTGCGAGCTGGCCCAACCAGAATCGCTGCAGGCGTTCACCGGCCGGGTGCGTGATGCGCTGCCGGAGACCGCGTGGGGTGTGCGGGCCGGCGGTGATCCGAAACGGTCGGTACGCACCGTAGCGGTCTGCGGCGGCGCGGGGGACTCACTTCTCGGGATTGCCAGTGCCGCAGGGGTCGATGCTGTCGTTACTGCCGACCTGCGGCACCACCCGGCGTCAGAACACCTGGCCGCCGGGGGGCCGGCGCTGGTAGACGTCGCGCACTGGGCCAGCGAACATCCGTGGTGCGCACAGGCCGCGGCGGTGATCTCGGCGGCTCTCGGCGGTACGGTCGATGTCGACGTTTCGTACCGCCGCACCGATCCCTGGACGATCGGCTCGGCGCCATCACCTGGGAGGCTCACGCGGTGAACGCCGAACCCGCCGCCCAACGCCGGCTACTTGACCTGGCCGCGGTGGACGCCGAGCTGACCCGCGCCGCGCACCGCCGCCGGTCGCTGCCCGAGCTCGCCGAGGTCGAGCAGGCCGACAAGGCCTTGCTGTCCGCTCGAGACTCGCTGGTCGCGGCGGAGACCGCAACCTCGGACTTGGACCGTGACATCCGCAAGCTGGAAGCCGAGATCGATCAGGTCCGTGCGCGGGAGGACCGGGACCGCGGTCTGCTGGACTCCGGGTCGATCTCTTCGAGCAAGCAGCTGGAAGATCTGCAGCATGAGCTGGCGACCCTGCGGCGTCGGCAGACCGTGCTGGAGGACGATCTGCTCGACGTGATGGAGCGGCGCGAGGCCACTGCCGCCGACATCGAGCGGGGCCGTGCCGCGTTGGCCGGCATCGAGCAGCGGTACCTCGATGCCACTCGTCGCCGGGACGAGGCACTAGCAGAACTGGAGTCCGCTGAGGAACATGGTGAGCAAGAGCGCCGTACTCTCATCGGTGAGCTGCCCGCGGATCTGGTGGCGCTCTACGAGCGGATCCGGGCCCGCAACGGTACCGGCGCGGCGTTGCTGCGTGAGTGCCGTTGTGGCTCCTGCCGGCTGGAGCTGGATCGCACCGCGATCGGACATCTGCGGGAGGCGCCTCCCGCAGATGTGGTGCGTTGCGAGGAGTGTGGCGTCGTACTGGTGCGTACCGCGGAGTCAGGGCTGTGACCCGACGCGTCATCATCGAGGCCGACGGTGGTTCGCGGGGTAACCCAGGTCCGGCCGGGTACGGGGCGGTGGTTCGCGACGCTGACACCGGTGAGCTGCTCGTTGAGGCTTCCGGGGCACTGGGTAGCACCACCAACAACGTCGCCGAGTATTCAGGCCTCATCGCCGGGCTTCGTGCCGCAGCCAAGGAGGGTGCCCAGGTCGCCGAGGCGCGGCTGGACTCCAAACTGGTCGTCGAGCAGATGAGTGGACGTTGGCAGGTCAAGCAGCCGCACCTGCGACCGCTGGCCGACGAGGCGGCCGAGCTGGCCCGCCAGCTCGGCGACGTCCGATACACCTGGGTGCCGCGAGCCCGCAACGCGCACGCCGACCGGCTGGCCAACGAGGCGATGGACGCTCAAGCCGGTGCCACCCGTAAGCCTGCGGTTGAGACCGCAGCACCGTCGCACTGGACCGGCGCCACCGGCACCCCGACCCGGCTGCTGTTGCTGCGGCATGGGCAGACCGAGCGTTCCGCGCAGCGCCGATACTCCGGGCGCGCGGACCCGCCGCTGACCGAGTTGGGGGAACGCCAAGCGGCCGCTGCAGCCGCTCGGCTGGCTACCACCGATGACGTGGCTGCGGTAGTCAGCTCACCGTTGTTGCGGGCAAGACAGACCGCCGAGCCGGTGGCAGACGCGCTGGGAGTGCCGCTGACCGTCCACGATGGGCTGATCGAGACCGACTTCGGGGCCTGGGAGGGACTGACCTTCGCCGAGGCCAACGCTCTCGATCCGGATCTGCACACGAGGTGGCTCACCGACACCTCGGTGGCCCCGCCGGGCGGCGAGACCATGGACGCGGTGCACCGCCGAGTGCGCCGGATGCGCGACCAGCTGATCGCCGAGCACGGTGCCGCCACGCTGGTGGTGGTCAGCCACGTCACGCCGATCAAGGCGCTGCTACGGATGGCGCTCGACGCCGGACCCTCGCTGCTGCACCGGTTGCACCTGGATGTCGCATCGCTGTCGGTGGCGGAGTTCTATCCCGACGGACCCGCCACCGTCAGGCTGGTCAACGACACCGGTCACCTCACGAACAGGTAGATCAACGCTGCCAAGCCCACCACGACCCGCAACACCGGTGCGGGCAGCCGACCGGCGAGTTTCGTTCCAAGAAAATCCCCGACCAGGTTGACGGGGCGAGCAGTGCGACGACCAGCAGGGCAAGGTGGGCGAACAGCACGAGGCGCCACGCTGACCCGGCTTGGGATGATCTATGCTGACGGGGCGGACGAGCTGGCCGGGCGGTCGCGTCGGGCTCGGGGACGAGCCTGTCGAGGAAAGTCCGGACTCCTCAGGGCAGGGTGGTTGCTAACGGCAACCCGGGGTGACCCGCGGGACAGTGCCACAGAAAACAGACCGCCCCGCGTGAGCGGGGTAAGGGTGAAACGGTGGTGTAAGAGACCACCAGCGTCCCGGGTGACCGGGACGGCTCGGTAAACCCCACCTGGAGCAAGGCCAAAAGGCGCGCCGGCTTCGGCGCGCTGCGCAGGCGATCGAGGGTGGCCCGCCCGATGCCTGCGGGTAGGCCGCTGGAGCCTGCCGGTGACGGCAGGCCGAGATGGATGACCGCCGGCCGGGACGCCGCAAGGCGCCCGGTGCACAGGATCCGGCTTACAGGCCAGCTCGTCCGCCCCCAGGCTGTGAACTTTACGAATGTGATCCCGAGCTCTCCCCGGGGCACACCGGGGCACGCCGACACCGAGCACGGGGTGGTTCACGTCCTCGTCTGCTTGCGTGCGCGTTCGCTCCCGTGTATGAGCCTGTGGTGGTGTTTTGCATGTGGCTTGTTTGATGCATCCGGGTGTGCATGGTCGGTGCCGCTGTCTTGTCGTCGATACCGAAGGCGAGGCTCGCGGCCAGCAGCGCGACGGCTGCCGCGGTGGCAAACGCCCAGTGGTACGCCGACAGCTGCGGCGTGGAGTGGCCCGCGATCTCATGGGTGGTCCCGACGGTGGCGATCACGGTGGTGAGCGTGGCGACTCCGACCGCACTGCCGAGTTGGCGGGAGGCGTTGAACAAGGTGGAGGCGCGTCCGGTTGCCGCTGGGGTGATGGTGGCGAAGGCGGCGGCCTGGGCGGGGGCGAAGACCTGCGCCATCGCAAGCCCGAGTAGCAGCATCACCGCTCGGATCCACCACAGGTTGGTCGAAAAGTCGACCAGTGTCATCAGGCTGATGCTGGTAGCGACGCCGATGAGGCCACCGATGACGAGCCGCCGGGGGCCGACCTTGGGGTAAATCCGCATGGCGAGCTGCGCACCCGCCATGACACCGAGGGCTTCGGGGAACGTGCTCAGCCCGGAGCCGAGCGCCGAGAGACCAAGGCCGGCCTGGAAGAACAACGCGACGAGATACAGCGTGCCAAGAAACGCCGCCGTGCTGATGAAGATCACCACCGTGATCGAGCGGAACAGGCTGTTGCCCAGCAGTCTGAGGTCGACCATGGGGGCCGGTGACCGCAACTCGACGCGGATGAACAGCGTCAGGACGGCGGCGCCGGCCACGCCGAAACCGATGATGGAAGGTGAAGTCCAGCCACGACTGGAACCGTCGGACAGTGCGTACATCAGCGAGGCGAATCCCATCCCGGCGAGAACGAATCCTGGGATGTCGAAGGCGCCCGGTTCGGGTTGGCGTTGCTCTGATAGGAACAGCGCCCCGAAAGCCAACGCCGCCAGCCCGATCGGGACGTTGACGTAAAACACCCAGCGCCACGACGCGTCAGTGACGAGCAGACCGCCGATCACTGGGCCGGCAGCAGGCGCCAGGGCGGTGGGCACTACCAGGATCCGCGAGGCGCGCGCCCGGTCCTCGGGTGGGAAGGTCCGAAACAGCATCGCCATGCCGACTGGCGTGAGCATGCCGCCACCGGCGCCTTGCAGGATACGGTAGATCACCAGCTGCGGCAGGTTGTGTGCCGTGCCGCACAGTGCCGATGCTCCGGTGAACAGCACGAGCGCGAGCAGGAAGATGCGCTTGGTCCCGAACCGGTCACCGAGCCACCCCGATGCGGGGATGAATACCGCCAGGCTGATCAAAAAGCCGACGACGACGCTGTCGATGTGGTCTGGCCTGACGTGGAACTCGTTGGCCAGCGTCGGCAGGGCGACGTTGACGATCGTGATGTCCATGATCGTCATGAACATCGCCAGGACGAAGACAACGCTGACGGTGATCTTGGGAGTCAGGCGGGACGGCAGCTGCCGTCCCGCCTGACTGAGAAGCTGGTGAGGAAAGCGCCAGGGGCGATCGGTCGCGACGCTCAGGCGCGAGGTGAGATTACAACGTCCTCGGGAGGGGGAGGAGACGGGCTGGGCGCCGGTAGTGCAGTCGTGCTCGGTCCCTGCAGGCTGGCCTCCTTCTCGGGGGTGGGGGTCTCAGCGAGGATGAGGTACAGCGAGCGGCGGGCCTCGGTAAGGACTCGCTGGGCTGCCTGTATCTGCTGGGAGTCGCCCCGTGCGAGCTGGCGGACGGGATAGCGCAGCTCCTCCAGCGCATCTCGAAGCTCGCTGCTCCCACCGCAGCGCGCGGCGAACTCGGCGAAGGGATCGGACAACGTCTCGCCATGGGTGAGAAGGTATGCCTGGCCAGCGTCGGTCAGGGTGGCTAGCTTGCGACCACCCTGAGCGAGGGTGTCGATGAGGCCTTCATCTTCGAGTTGGCTCAAAGTCGGGTAGATGGCACCGGGACTGGGTCGCCAGGCACCGGAGGTTCGCTCGGTGATGGCCTGCATGAGTTGGTAGCCGTGCATGGGTTGCTCGCCGAGCAACAACAGCAGCGCAGTGCGCACATCCCCGCGGTGCGCTCGCCCGCGTCCTGTGCCGCGGGGATGGCTGCCGCGCTTTCTTGCGTCGCCAACCGCGTCGGGCTGCGCGGGGAAGGCAGGATGGTGGCGTCGCCGGCCGTGCTGACGGCGGACGGCTCGGTGGTCGTGGTGACCAAGTGGATGGTGATCGGTGTACATGGCTTCTCCTAGGTGAGTGTGTCGTCCACTCGGATTGAGTGACACGCTCAAGATATATCGCGATAGCATCTTAGTCAACCAGCTTCTCCGCGCCTGTGACGATCGTTACCGGATCTGTCGATGTCGGAACGTGTCCCAGCGGGGACGAGCAGCACTGCGCCGGAGGGACTCGTGGTCGGCGTGGCGCAGGAAGTCGTCGCAGACTGGGGCAGGCTGGGAGCGTCCGTGCTGGGCTGGTTGGTGGGGAGCAGCACAGCGCGGAGCGCGGCGATGACGGTGGAATCTTCCTGCCGGCACGCTCCAACTCGGCGAGCCGGGCGTCAGAGTGTCCTCATGATCTTCGGCTCGTCGATCTCCGCCAACCCCCGCGCGTGAGGGGAAAGATCGGCTCACCGCGCATCCCGGTCGGCTGCGCCACCGACCCGGCGCACCACGCGGCCTCGCACGCGGCGTTCGTGGAGATCAACTCAGCCAAGATCGAAAACACGAGTTGGCTCGATGAGCGGAAGAGCATGAGCAGAACTGCCTGTCATCCCACAGATGTAGAGACCTCGCGGTCTACATCATCTAGCGTAGCGGGATTGCATGACCTGTGGTACGTGGAAGATGACCTATGGAGATGATGACCGCCCACCGGGCGCCCGGCATCCTGGTAAGCAGGTTGGGATCACCATCATCAGGCAACTGCAAAGGTGACCCGGTAGGGGAGGAGAACCATGACCGTCATTAATTACCGGATGCGGGACGGTAAGAAGATTGATAGGGCAGCTTTTCTGCGAAATCTGCAGGCTATCGAGGAAGACGATTACGACGGCTTTGTACTTTTAGTACGAGCGGCTCGCAACAGGAACGCCGTATTTAATCCGGACTTACCTGTTTGGCCTATAGCTCAACGTATGGGCATCATCACGGATTGTAATCGTGGCGGTGTTGTGGAATTCGATGAAGCCGTGCGAGATTTCGTGAGGGACAAGGATAATGTGGACGGTTCGGACGAGCACCCCTTCGTGAAGGGCAGGCACTGAGGACAAGAATAAGCGTTACTGTAGTACAGCGAGGCCGTATGGGAGGCTATAGACCCATTTTTTCAATCTTGGCCGGGTTGATCTCCGCGAACGAGGCCGTGTGGTGCGCTCAAGTCGGCTGCGCAGTGACCGGGATGCCGATGTATCGATCTATCGGCATCCGGCGCACGGTCCTCAGTTGCCGTGGTCAGCACCTCGGCCGGAATCCATGAGGTGGACACCGCACATAAATGACCGACCTGGACCGCTGCCTCCGGTTTGCTACGCCTTCGGCGCCGACGTGACGATACTCGCGCCACCTCGTGACCACCATTTTTGCTTGGATGTCCAGCCCAGGGGCCATCCCGGAGCCGAGGCCGCCGGAGGCATTACCGTTGTTTCGCCGGGACGTGACCCGGCGGTCAAGAGCCCTGGCGATCAGAAAGTGTCAGGGAGTTTGAGACAATAAGGCGCGGCCTGGGGCCGCTCCTCGTCCGGGCCGTCCGGCCGGGCGCGACCGAGCACGGTCCGGAACGGATCAAGAGCGGAGAGATTCAGGACTGTCGTTGTGCACTGTTAACCTCCCCGCTCGCCTGGTGTGATCCCAGGACGCGACGCTGACTGTGAGGGAAGGCGGCCGTCGCGATCCGGCGGGGCTGTGCGGCGTGATGTACTTCGCGGGCTGTCAGGGCGTCACCGAGGAACTCGACTTGCAGAAGGCAGGACTCGCCGTCGACCATCGCGGGCGAATCACGGTGGACGGGCAGTACCTGTCGCTGCGGTGCTACACATCTTCGCGGTCGGCGATGTGATCGGCTTTCCCGCGCGCTCCCTACGAGGTCGGGATGTCCCGCTATCGCGAGCTCGCTCGTGGCGCGATCGTCGGCGACTCGTATGGAATGCTGAAGCCGCTCGTGTCGACGGTGGACCGCACGCTGCTCGGCGTGCATGTATTCGGTACGAATGCCACCGACCTCGTGCACATCGGCCAAGCCATCATGGGTTGTGGCGGCACGGTCGACTATCTCATCGATACCGTCCTCAACTACCCGACGCCCTCGGAAGCCTACAAGGTCGCCGCGTTGGACGCCACGAACAAGATCCGGGCCCTGGCCGCGTTTGCCGGCGGGCCCACCTTCCCAGTCGGCTAGTCCTTCTCGAGGACACCCTCGAGAGAAACCCGATCATTGGTCGCGGTCAACCTGGACAGCTCTTCTGCCATCGTAATCGTATGGCAGAATGTGTCGATCGAGATCTCTCTGTGCCCCAGGCTTTTGAGTGCCTCGACCGTCGTGGGATCCCGCATTGAAATACCCAGATCCTCGGCCCAACTTATTGCTGACCTGGAATCGGTCATGCTGGCCATCATCTGGTTTCGCTCGTCGTCCGTCCGAGTCTCTTTAACCGACTGTCGGGCGGTTCTGATCTGGGCCGGAAGGCGGAATTCGTCAACAATTCGAAGCCTGTCAGAATCAGTTCCGAGCCATCGGGCGAGAGCCTTCCGAATACTCTCCCGTGCCTCGGCTACGCTAGGGCACAGGCAGCGGACGCTGGGCTTTTCGGCGATCTCCACCACCCACGCTTCGCCGTCTCGTTCGTATACCGCGGTGTAGGTCTCGCTCACGTCAACCAGTCCCTCCCAGCACACGGCACCCCGAACCGGCTGTCGAAAAGCTGGTCCAGTCGGCGTCTGGAAGACTACTCGGTCGACGACGCCAACCCAAGACGTTGCAAGCTGAGCCGATCCGCTGCTGACGACGACGTGGGGAGATCTGGGCAACACTGCGCCAACCGGGCGGTTCACCGGACGTGGTCCGCCCGGGCCATCGACTGCCACGGACGGCGGCGTGGGCACTGGAAGGGGGCTCGACAGTTCGCTGGTGACCGCAGAGAGTGCGGATCTGTCGGCGCCGTCGGGACTATCGTCCCTTCCGTTCCGTCATCCGAGTGACCACTGGGCGTGGCGAGCCGGGTACTCTCAGATAACCCTGGCATGGTCTACTCACTACCCGCCGGGCGCCGCTCGGCGCTGACTCGTGATCAAACCCCCAGGGGAGTTGCGATGACTGCGTTGACCGTAGTCGCCCAGGGAACCGAACTGGGCACGCATAACCTGCGCGCCTGGATGTTGGACAACGTCGTACCGCTACTCCTGCTGTCTGTGGCGGTCCTGCTGCTGTGGCTGGGCGGCGGTAAAGGAGACAACGCCGGGGTGATGCGGCGGGTCGGAGGTGTGATCATCGCGTTGGGTGTCATCGGGCTCGCAGTGTCCGGCGCAGGGGTGAACCTCGGAACGTGGATCGCCGGCCTGTTCAGCGGCTGAGCGAGGAGTGACACGACGTTGCAGATCCGCACCGATGACGATGTCTACCGGGTAGACGCGGTCTGGCTCGGTCCACCCAAGGCGACGTTCCCCTGGCGCGCGCGGTACGTGTCCTGGGGCGTCGGGATGATGATGTTCCTCGTCGTCACCGGCGTCGAACGTCAGCTGGGTATCGGCTTCAGCTTCTTCTCGACCGGCTGGGGACTACTCATCACGATCCTGGTCACTCGGCTGATCGGCTCCCGGATCAGTCACGAACGTCCGTTGACCGCTGTTGCTGTGATGTGGCTCCGTGAACTCACGGCTCCCCGGAAAGTAGCCGCGGTTCGCGGTGGTGCCGCCAGCGCGGCGCGGATCCGGGTTGAACGCGACCGCCCTCGACCCGGGCAGCGACCGATCCGTCGCTGGGGTCGTCGCAGGAAGGAGCGCACAGGTGTTCGGGCTCCGACGTCCTCGCCGCAGCAGTGAACGTGACCAGCACCCCGCACCGCACAGTCACCCCTCGATGACCGGTGTCTCTGCTGCTGGAGGAGGCTCCCGGCGGCGCAGCCACCAGCTTCCCGGGGAGGCCGCGGCCCCCAACTACACCCCGGCCATCGCGTTGCGCTCCATCGACGGCCACCTGGTGCGCAACGGGCAGGAGGTCTACGCCTGGTACCGGCTCGCTTCGCAGCGCTGGTCATTCCGCTCGGACTCGCAACGTCAGGACCTGATCCACGCCATCGCCGGCCAATACGCAGAGCTGCAGGGCCGGTGGATGCACCTGCGGGTCACCGCTCGTCCGTACCCGATCCGGATGTGGGCCGAGGCCCACGCGCGCAACGCAGTCGGGCGGCTGCCCGACACCCCCGGTGCGCTGTCCTTCGACGACTATATGATCGGTGAGCAGCAACAGCTGCTCGGGCACTCGATGGCCGAGAAAGAAGTCTACCTCGGCGTGCAGGTGCAGACCCGCTCCATGGTGGACCGGGCCGTGGAACGGGCCGCGCCGGTGCTGCGGCGGATCTTTCCCACCGCGGTCGACGCCGAGCTGGTCGCGATCGACGCCGAGGTCGAGCACCTCGACGGGGTGATCGGCGTCGCCGGGCTGGAGGGCCGACCGGTCACCGCCGAGGAGATGTCCTGGCTGATGCACCGGTCGTGCTCGCTGGGACTGCCCGCTCCGCGGAACCTGCCCGCGGTGCCCGGCGCCACCTGGGAACCCGAGGATCTGGCCAGTTTCACCGATGCCGCGGACTTCCACACCGAGCCCTACGCGCCCACCCTCACCGTCTGTGGTCGCACCGGCTCCAACGCCGGGGTCGCGCGGCACGTCGTGGTGCTCACTGTGGGGCAGATGCACGGGTTGCGGATCCCGGAGATCGACGATCCCTGGGTGCAGCGCTCCGACCGGCTGCCGACCAGCGTCGAATGGTCGGCACGCATCTATGTGCGCCGACCGGAAGAGGTGGCCGGCGAGCTGCAGCGGCAGATGAACAAGGTGCGCTCCCAGGTGCGGCACTACACCGACGAGCACGACCTCGAGCCGCCGCAGAGCCTGGTCCGGCAGGCCACTCGGGTGCTGGAGATCGACGACGAGATGACCTCGGGTTTCACCGCGCTGGGCACCCGGGTGCGGTCGTGGTGGCGGGTAGCGGTCTCAGGGCCCAGTGAGCGAGATGCACTGCGGTTGGCGCAACAGCTCCTGGACCTGTACAAGCCCAAGATCGCCATCGAGCACCCGGAGGCGCAGTACGCGCTGGCCCGCGAGTTCATCCCAGGCGAGCCGCTGTCCTCGGGCGCCTACCTACGCCGCGGCTCGGTGATCTGGGCGGCTTCAGCGGTCCCTACCGCCACCGCGGAGGTGGGGGACCGGCGCGGCATCCTGTTGGGCGAGACGTGCACCGCCACCCGGCGTCCGGTCGCCTGGGACCCGTGGATGGCCCAGGAGATCCGGGACTCCTCCGGGTTGACCGCGTTGGTGGCCGGGCTTGGTGGCGGCAAGTCGTTCCTCGGTGGCGGCATCGTGTACAAGACACTGCGTTCCGGGGCGCACTGGACCCTGCTGGACCCCTCCGGCCCGCTGGCCAAGCTGTGTGAGTTGCCCGAGCTGCGGCCCTACGCCCGGCCGATCAATCTGCTCAACGCCCAGCCCGGCATCCTCAATCCCTACCGGGTGGTCGCCGAACCCGAGCTGGCGCATTTCCTCGATGAAGAGGATCCGGAACGGGCCTGGCGGCGAGAGAAGGCGCTGACCGCCGCCACCCGGCGGCGGCTGGTACTCGACGTGCTCACCGGCGTGCTGCCCTTCGAGGTCGCCCGGATGGCCAAGACCCGCATCGTGCTGCTCCGCGCGGTCCGCGCCGTGGGCGGGCGGCCTGACGCGCATCCGGGGCAGGTGTTCGAGATGTTGCGTCGTGACCCCTCGGAGCACCACGAGCACGCCATCGTGGTCGCCGACTTCCTCGACGAGATGCGCGAACGCATGTCGTTGCTCATCCCGGATAAGGGTGCCGACCCTTACACCGAGGTACGCGACGACCGGCTCACCGTGCTCACCATGTCCGGCCTGACCCTGCCCAAGGACACCATCGGCCGGGAGCACTGGACCGATGCCGAGTCGCTCGGGGTGGAGCTGCTCAACCTCGCGGCCTGGCTGACCCAACGGTCGATCTACGAGCGTCCCCGGGACGAGCGCAAGGGGGTCTGGATCGACGAGGCGTTCTTCCTGTCCGAGGTCCCCACCGGCCGGGTCCTGATGAACCGCTTCGCTCGGGACTCCCGCAAATGGAATGTGCGGGTGCTGCTGTCCTCGCAGGTACCGGCCGACTTCCTCAAGATCCAGGGCTTCGTGTCGCTGCTGGACTCGGTCTTCGTCGGGAGACTCGACGACGGGCCCGCGCAGGCCGACGCGCTGCGGCTGCTCAAGGTTCCCGTCGGAGTGGGATACGAGCAGGTGGTGGGATCACTAGGGCGTCGTCCAGGCGGTGACCGAATCTCCACCGAACGGGACCGAGCACCTCGGCAGTTCATCTTCGGTGACGGCGCAGGCGGGGTGGAACGGGTCCGGGTGGACTTCTCCGGTGCGCACCTGGAGCATCTGTGCACCGCGCTGGACACCACTCCGGATGCGCTGCGTGGCGACAACCGAGGTGCTGAGCTACCCGGCGACTTCGACGTTGCATCCGGCGAGGACCCCAGTCCGGGGTGCGACGGTCCGGAGCGCGACGGTGCGGGACGCAACGGGATCGGTCCGGCGGCCGCAGTCAGGGCGAGAGCATGACACCTCAGGTGCTGCGCGGCAGGAAAGTAGCGGCGCTGCTGGTACTGCTCGGACTGATGGCGGCCATCGCGCTGCTCAGCCCGTCGACCGCGTGGGGGTCATCAACCCCGGCGCAGGTCCCTGGAGTCGACGACTGCAAACAGCCCCCCAACCCGGAACGGCCCGGGTCGGGCATGGTCGGCGCCATCGACCCCACGCCGCTGCAGGCCGGGGTGCCGAACAGCGTGTACTCCGAAGTCGGCTACGCCGGGCTGGTGTGGCACACCTACGACCTGGGCTGCGGTCCTTCGGGCTTGCGCAACCCCAACGCGGTGATCGACACCTGGACCGGCAACCTGCTGTTCGATATCGGCAAGGCGATCGTCGGCGCCACCAACGGGCTGCACTATGCGCTGGCCGACGGGGGCCTGCTGGCCCCGCTGAACGACCTGATCGTCTCCGGCACGGTCGCGCTCTATGACAGTGTGTTCGCCCCCTGGTTCGGGTTGGTCGCGGTGCTGCTGGCGATCGTGCTGTTCCGGTCGATCTGGCGCGGCGATCTCGCCGCCGTCAGCAAGCGGGCTGCGTGGGCGCTGGCCGGCATCTGGTTGGCGGCCGCGACCTACCTCACCCCGCTGCTGTACACCCAGGTGCTCGACGGGGTCTTGGTCGACGGCAGCAACCAGGTGCGCAGCGGCTTTCTGCACGAGGTCGGCATCGAGCAGCGTGACGCCCTGCCGACCCTGTTGCACGACCAGATCATCTACCGCAATTGGCTACGCGGAGAGTTCGGTTCTCCGGATGGGCCGCAGGCCGCCCAGCTCGGTCGTGACCTGGTCCACGCGCAGGCCTACACCAAACAGGAGATCACCAACGGGGCGGATGATCCGAAATCCGGTGTCGCTGACCGCAAGAAGCAGGAGTACAAGTCCATCGCTGACCGGACAGGCAGCGCCTACGGCTACTTTCAGGGCGTCGACGGAAACCGTATCGGCGTCGGGTTCCTGGCCGCCCTGCAAGCCGTGATGTTCGGGTTGTTCCAACTGCTCGCCCAGGCGGCCTTGCTGCTGGCCCAGGTGATGCTCCGAGTAGTGATCCTGCTCGGGCCCATCATCGGTCTGATCGCCATTCTGCACCATGATCTGCTGCGCGGCGTCGGTCGGGCCGTCGGTGCCGCGCTACTCAACATCGTCGTGCTTTCGGCGCTGGCGGCGCTGCACACGCTGGTGATGGTGTGGGTGTTCGACCCGTCGCGCAACATCTCGGTGCTCGCCCAGATGCTGCTCGCCGGGATGATCACAGCGGTGATGTTGCTGGTGGCCCGCCCGGTTCGTCGGATGTGGCAGATGATGGAGCTCGCGGTCGGTGCAGTAGGCGGTGCGCTACCTGCGGCTCCGCCGGGTGTGCTGTCCCGGCTGCGACGGCGCAGGGCAGGCGTCGAGGCCACCGCCTCGGAGCGGTTCTGGGAGGAAGCCCGCGGCACCGAGACCGAGTCGGGGACACCGGCAACAAGTTCGAGAGAGGGCAGCCGCGTCCGCCCGGAGGCCGGCGCACCGGTGGTGGTCGCGGCCGAGCGGTTGGACCGCCGCGGGGTCGGTTCGGCCACGACTCCGGCGCTTAAGCCGGGCGGCTTCGGCGGTGCGGGCCGCGGAGGTGCCGAGGCGGTGTTGGCCGGGTCGAAGGAGAGCGCGTTGCAACCGGATCGGCTGGCTGCGTTGCCGCCCGGATTTCGGGTGACTGCAACCGGTCGTGACCGCGCCGGCGAGGAGCAGACCTACGTGCCGTCGGCGATCAGAAATCCGCGCGGCGCGCCGCGCCAAGCCGACCTGGAAGAGGTGGCAGGCCGCCCGGTGTGGGTGGTGTACCGGCCGTCAGCCGGCCTCGAAGTCGGCTCGGATGTCACTGACGGTGACAGCGTCCGAACCACGGACTGACCGGGAGACTGCGCAGTGCCGATCCGCACCCACCGCGGCCGCGCAGCGGTCTATCGCCGGTTGTGGGGCTGGCCGGTGCGTTCTCCGAGACATCTTGCCGGCACCGTGCTGGCGCTGATCGTGGTTGCCATCGGGGCTGCGGTGGCGCTGTCCGAGAGCAGGGTGAGCGCAGTTCCGGCAGTGCCCTCGACAAGCGCCGAGCATAAGAAGGGCCCCCTTCACCTGGCTTCGCCTCCGCCCCCGCCCTCGGCGCCGGCCGAAGCCGGTATTGCCCGGGCGCCCTCCCCGAGCGCCCCGGCCCCGACCGAGGCGCTCACCGTCGCGCGTTCCTGGGTGCAGGGGTTTCTCACCGTGCCGGCGGGTATCACCGCGGCGCGTTGGGTTGAGCAGTTGCGGCCCTACACCACCGACGAGTTGTTCCCCCAACTTCAGTCGATCGACCCGGCGAACGTTCCTGCTGCACAGATCATCGACCAGCCGAGGACGGTGAGTGTGGGAGCGAGCTCAGCCGAGGTGGACGTGCCCACCACCGCAGTGGTGGTGCGGTTGCTGCTGGTCTCCACCCCTGCTGGCTGGCGGGTGGCCGGCTACGAGCGGGCAGGTTGAGCCATGCGGCGGTGGCTGGTCGGACTTCTGGTCGTCGGCTTGCTCGGTGGCCTCATCGCCGTGGCCGCGATCTCTGCGCTGCTCGGCGTCGTCGGTTCCGGAGACTTCATGTTCGGGGCACCGTGCGGCTCGGTTCTCGCGTCCACCGATCCGCGGGAAGCGCCACCGGTGGCCGTCCGGGTCGGCGATCTCGACCCGGAGCAACGCGCCATCGTCGAGCAGATCATCGCGATCGGCAAGCAGCGCCGGCTGCCGCCGCGGGCCTGGCAGATCGCTATTCAGGCTGGAATGACCGAATCCCGGCTGCATAACCTGCACTACGGCGACCGGGATTCGCTGGGCATCTTCCAGATGCGCCCCTCACAGGGATGGGGCAGCGTCGCCCAGGTCACCGATCCCGTGTACGAGATCAACAAGTTCTACGACAAGCTGTTGTTGTTGCCGGATTGGGAAACCCAGCGGCCAGGTGATTCCGCGCAGAACATCGAGCGGTCGGCGTTCCCGGCGCGCTATCACCAGTGGGAACCGCTGGCGGTCAATGTGATCGGCGCCGTGGGCGGTGACGTCACGGAGTACGTCCGAGCTTCCTGCACCGCGCCGCTCCCGGCGTCTTCGGAGATCGCCGGGCGTGCGATGCAGTATGCGCTCGGCGAAGTCGGCAAGCCCTACGTGTGGGGCGCCACCGGTCCCAATGCCTATGACTGCTCGGGGCTGATGTTACGAGCCTACGAGTCGGCCGGGGTCACGCTGCCCCGGGTGGCGGCTCAGCAGTACTGGGCCGGTGCCCAGCTGCCGGTGCGCCAAGCGCAACCCGGGGACCTACTGTTCTGGGGTTATGACACCTCGAACCCGAACAGCATCCACCACGTTGCGATGTACCTGGGTAACGGTCGCATGGTCGAAGCGGCGAACCAAACGGTGCCGCTGCGGCAGCGAGCCGTGAGCTTTGACGAGCATGAACTGATGCCGCTCGCGGTCCGGCCCGGCGTGCCGGTCGCGAAGGCCTGATATCCGGAGGTGACGGTGCACGTGTCGGACCCGATCCCGCGACCGGCCGGTCGGCCGGCTTCGGCTACCCCGCTACGGGACCATCTCGAGCTGGCCGAGCTGGGGGTCGATGAGAGTTATGTCGTGTTGCCCCGGTCACTGGCCGAAGAGATGCCCCTGCCGTGGCAACAGCAGATGGCTTACCTCATCGATGAACTGCACCAGACCTACGGCGAGCTGCCGTGGCCCGTCTACCGGGTGGTGCCCAGCCGTCTTGAACGGCTGGTCGACCTGGACGAGGCCCAGCTCTCCGAGGCCGGCTACCTGCTCGAGATCGACACCAGCGGCGAGCTGGTGTACCGGGATCGTAACGACGCCGTGGTGTCCGACCCACAGTCCACAGAGGTCTTGGTCTCCTGCCTGGACCCGATACCCCGCCGTCGGCCGGCTATTAGCCCGTGACCCAGGTGAACCTGTCTCAGCTCACCATCGGGGTGCTCGGCGGCGCCGGTCCGCAGGGCCGCGGCTTGGCCTACCGCTGGGCGCTCGCCGGGTTGTCGGTGGTGATCGGCTCCCGGGACGCCGGTCGGGCCGAGCAGGCGGCGGCCACGCTACAGGAGCGTGCCGGCTCGCGGCAGGTGCGCGGTACGGACAACGCCGGCTGCGCGGCCGAGTCGGACGTGGCGGTCGTGGCGGTGCCCTTCGACGGCCACGCCAGACTGCTCACCTCGCTGTGCTCGGCGCTGGCCGGCAAGGTCGTGGTCGACTGTGTGAACCCGCTCGGATTCGACAACCGGGGTCCGTACCCGCGGATCGTCCCGGAGGGCAGTGCTGCCCAACAGGCCCAGGCGCTGCTGCCCGAGTCTCGGGTGACTGCCGCGTTCCATCATGTCTCGGCGGTGTTGTTGGACGACCTCGAAGTGAGCAGCGTGGACATCGACGTGCTGGTACTCGGCGATGACCGGGACGCCACGGATCTGGTGTGTGCCCTAGCCGACGCGATACCCGGCGTGCGTGGCATCTACGGTGGCCGGTTGCGCAATGCCGGCCAGGTAGAAGCGCTTGCCGCCAACCTCATCGCGATCAACAGGCGCTACCACGCGCATGCCGGGGTCCGGATCACCGGTGTCTGAACCTGGCGTGCCGCGAATGTCGAGGCGCGGTGGCCAGGGCATTGTCAGTGGTAGGTGTGCTCGGGCCCCGGGTAGGCGCCCGAGCACACCTCCTCAGCGAAGTGGCTCGCGGCCTGCTGCAACACGCTGCCGAGTCCGGCGTAGGCCTTGACGAACTTCGGCGCGTGGCCGCTGGGAACGTGGAAGGCCGCCATGTCCTGCCACACCATGACCTGGGCGTCGCAGTCCGGACCCGCGCCGATGCCGATGGTGGGTACCTCAGTGGCGGCGGTGATCCGAGCGGCGAGTTCGGCGGGCACCACTTCCAGAACGATGGCGAACACGCCCACGGCTTGCAGCGCCTTGGCGTCCTCCACGAGCCGTTCGCCCTGCTCGCCGCGTCCTTGCACCGAGTAACCGCCGAAGGCGTGCACCGACTGCGGGGTGAGACCGAGGTGGGCCATCACCGGCACGCCGGCCTCGGTCAGCGCCTCGACCTGGGGCAGCACCCGGCGACCACCCTCCAGCTTCACCGCATGGGCGCCGGATTCCTTGAGGAAACGCACGGCAGTGTCCAGCGCCTGGGCGGAGGAGGACTGGTAGGAGCCGAAGGGCAGGTCGGCGACGACGAGCGCGCGGCGAGCCCCTCGGACTACACCGCGTACCAGCGGGACCAGTTCATCGACGGTCACCGGTACCGTCGTGTCATAGCCGTAGACGACGTTGGCCGCCGAGTCACCGACCAGCAGCACGGGGATGCCTGCCGCGTCGAGTAGTGCCGCGGTGGAATAGTCGTAGGCGGTGAGCATCGCCCACTTCTCCCCGCGGCGCTTGGCTGCCAGGAGGTCCGGGACGCGAACCCGCCTGACCTTCCGGTTCAGGTCGATCGGTCCGTGGTACAGGGTGGGCTCGACAGCAGCTGCGGTCATCATTGACCGTCCTCCCTCGAGGCCGGCGGCACCGCCGGTCCCCGGGTCGTGCTGGATGGCTGATACCGAAAGCGTGGCACCGAATGTCAGGGGCTGGCATTAGCGTGCGACGAGATTCACAGTACGGATCCCACGTTGAGCGTTGAGGAGAGTCATGATGGCGCCCACACCCGGCCGCGTCGCCCCGCCGTTCGTTGCCGACGAGCAGGCGATGCTGGCAGCCTGGCTGGACTACCACCGGGCGACCCTGGAGACGAAGTGTGCCGGATTGTCCGAGGAGGTGCTGCGCGAGCGCCTCCAGGGCCACCCTTCACCGTTGTCGCTGCTGGGGTTGGTACGGCACATGGCCGAGGTTGAGCGGGCCTGGTTCGCGCGTGGGGTCGCTGGCCGGGATGCCCCACCGCTGTACTACTCCGAGGACGACCCTGACGGCGACTTCGACAATGTGGGCGATGCGGATGTCGGCGAGGCATTTGCATCGTGGCAGGCCGAATGTGGGCGGGCCAGGGAGATTCTCGCGAGGGTCACGTCATTGGACACGACGTTCGAAAGGCGTGGCGAGCGGATCTCGGTGCGTTGGGTGCTGGTGCACATGATCGAGGAGTACGCCCGGCATAACGGGCACGCCGACCTGCTCCGGGAGCGGATCGACGGGGCCACGGGCGAGTAGTGGATCACACCTGATCGACTGTGAGCGGCTGATCCCTGGGAGCAATGACGAGAATGCCGGTTTCCTCGATCACTGGCATTGGTCAACTGTCGTGCAGTGGGGAGCGTTCGCGCCAGCGGTTGGTGATCGGCAGTCGCCGATCTCGACCGAAAGCCTTCAAGGTGATCTTGGTGCCGGGCGGGTACTGCCTGCGTTTGTACTCCGCGGCATCCACCAGCTGTACGGTGCGCTCGACCACTTCGGGCGCGAAACCAGCCGCGACCAGGTCGATGAAACCGCGGTCACCCTCCACATAGTCGTCGAGCACCTCGTCCAACAGCGCGTAATCGGGCAGGGAGTCGATGTCGAGCTGGCCGGGACGGAGCTCGGCTGACGGCGGTTTGCTGATCGAGTTCGGCGGAATCGGTGGAGTCTCACCCCGTTTCTCGGCCACTGCGTTGCGCCACCGCGCCAGCGCCCACACCGCGGTCTTCGGTACGTCCTTGATCGGTGCAAAGCCACCGACGGCGTCACCGTAAATCGTCGAATACCCCACCGCGAGCTCAGTCTTGTTGCCGGTAGCCAGCACCAGATGGCCATGCTGGTTGGACAGCGCCATCAGGGTCACCCCGCGGCAGCGGGCCTGCACGTTCTCCTCGGCGATTCCGGACAGGCCGAGCTGGCGCACGAAGACGTCGACCATGTCGCCGATCGGCTGGACCTGGTAGTGCAGTCCGGTGCGTTCGGCGAGGTCGGCAGCATCGGCCCGGGAGTGCGCCGAGGAGTACGACGAGGGCATCGATACTCCGTTCACCGCGCCGGCGCCCAGCGCATCCACTGCAAGCGCAGCACACACCGCGGAGTCGATCCCCCCGGACAGTCCGAGCACCACCGAGCGGAACCCGTTCTTGTGCGTGTAGTCCCGCAGGCCGGTCACCAGCGCGTTCCACACCTCGGCCTCGTCGGACAGCGGCTCGGCCGCCGGTGCGGGGGGTGCGGGCGGGTAGGCCGGCAGCGGGTCGTCGGCGAGGACTACCCGGCGAACGTCGAGCCCGGCATAGCGGCCCACCACCCCGGCTGACCCGCCGGGTAGATCCAGGTCACACACCATGAGTTGCTCGGAGAACTGTGGTGCCCGGATGAGAATCTCCCCATGCTGGTCGACCACCATCGAGTCGCCGTCGAAGACCAGCTCGTCCTGGCCTCCGACCAGGTTGGCGTAGGCCAGCGGCGCACCTGCCTCGACAGCCCGGCGGGCCACCAGAGCCAGCCGAGTGTCGTCTTTCCTACGCTCGTACGGGGAAGCGTTGGGCGCGACCACCAGATCCACCCCGGCTTGTGCCAGCGCGGTGATCGGGCCGCCTTTCTGCCAGATGTCCTCGCAGATCACCATCCCGATCTCCAAGCTGTGCAGCCGGAACACGGTCAGCGTGGTGCCGGGCACGAAGTAGCGGCGTTCGTCGAACACCCCGTAGTTGGGCAGGTGGTGCTTGAACTGGCGGGCGACCACCCGCCCGCGGTACAAAACCACCGCCGCGTCGCGAGGACCATGGGCGTCGGAGTCCAGGCACCCGACGACGGTGGCCAGCTCCCCGCAACCATCATCGGCGAGTCGCGCCGCCAGCGTCTGGAGGGCTTGTGCCGACCCTGCGACGAAAGACTCCCGCAGCGTTAGGTCCTCCACCGGGTAGCCGGTCAGCGCCATCTCGCCGAACACCACGATGTGCGCACCGGCGGCGGTGGCTTCCCGGCACCGCCCGACGATCATCCTGGTGTTGCCCGCGAGGTCACCCACGCACGGGTTCACCTGAGCCAGGGCCAGACGCAGTTGCGGCATGCCCTCAATCTTTCCTTGTGAGTGGGGAACAGTGTCATGACACTGTTCCCCACTCACAAGGACCCCGACAGCGGAGCTGTCGGGGCACATTAGGATCTGCCGGATGTCGCGCCGGTTGCGATCAACTGTTGTCCTGGTGATGGTGCTCGCCCTCAGCGGTTGCGCAGCCGTGGGTGGCCGCCAGGCCGCCGATGTCGCGGGATCAGGTGCGGAAGCCGGTGTGTGGCAGTACCAGGCCGGCCCCGCGGGGCGGGTGCCTCGGGGACTGGAGCGGTACTACAGCCAGCGACTGACGTGGAGCGGCTGCAAGGACTTCGCCTCCACGGACCGTAACCGGCAGTCGTTCACCGATCCGACGCTGCGGTGCTCCCGGGTGGAGGTGCCACTGAACTACGCCCACCCGGAGGGGCGTACAGCGCGGCTCGGAGTGCTCCGCCGCCCCGCCGACAACCAGCAAGAGCGGTTGGGTTCCCTCCTGGTCAACCCCGGCGGTCCGGGCGCGTCGGGGATGAGCGCGGTCGCGTCGCTGGCACGGGCGGTGAATGGTACCGCTCTCGGGCGCCGGTTCGATCTGGTCGGTTTCGACCCCCGGGGGATCGGTGCGAGCGAGCCGAAAATCGTCTGCCGGAACACCCAGGAGGAGGACGCCGAGCGGCTCGACCTCGACCTGGACACCTCGCCTGCCGGGGTCGCGCAGACCGAGAGCGAGAACCGAGCCTATGCGCAGCTGTGCGCCCAGCGAGTGGGCAAGGACCTGCTCGCCAACGCCGGCACCAGGGATGTCGCGCGGGACATGGACGTGCTGCGCTCCGCGCTCGGCGACGCGAAGCTCAACTACCTCGGCTACTCCTACGGCACCCGGATCGGTACCTCCTACGCCGAGCAGTTCCCGGGCAATGTAAGGGCGATGGTGCTCGATGGCGCGCTGGACCCGAATGAGAACCTGGTCGAGAGCCTGGTGAATCAGGGCGCGGGATTTCAGCGGTCGTTCGACGCATTCATCGGCTGGTGTCTCGCGCAATCGCACTGCTGGTTGGGCACCGCACCGAAGAACCAGGCCAATCAGTGGTTCCAGCAGTTGTTGCTGCCGCTGACCACTGCGGCGCGGCCGGTCGGTGACCGCAAGCTGTCCTACACCGACGCGACCATCGGCACGATCCAGGCGCTGTACACCGACCAACTCTGGCCAGCGCTCAATCGGGGCCTCACCGAGCTGGCCAGCGGGGATGGCGCCACCCTGTTGACGCTGGCTGACCTCTACTACCAGCGTGACGAGCACGGATACTCCGGCAGCCAGGACGCCTTCAGAGCGGTCCGCTGCCTTGATGACCCCCCAGTGACGGATCCGGCCGTGATGCTGGAGGCTGACCGGCGCTACCGGCAGGCCGCACCCTTCCTTGATGACGGGCATCCGCCGTCGGCGGCCCGGGATGTCTGCGCCTTCTGGCCGGCACCGCCGACCGGCGAGCCTGCGAAGCCGGAGGTGGAGGGGTTGCCGCCGGTACTGGTGGTCTCCACGACCGGCGATCCGGCCACCCCCTACCAGGCCGGGGTGGAGCTAGCCCGCCAGCTTCGCGGTAAGTTGGTCAGCTTCGAGGGAAACCAGCACACCGTTGTCTTGCAGGGAGTGGAGTGTGTGGACGACGCCGTGTCCGATTACCTGATTCGGCTCGTCCTTCCCAAGCGCGCGATCCTGTGCGTCGCTTAGGCGGACTCGACGCTGTGCGTCGCTTGGGTTGTCTGCGCACTGTGCGTCGCCTGGGCTGCTCGGTGAGTACGCCCTATGCCGATCAGCAGGGCACACGCCGCACCGAGTAGGCATATCCCCGACGTGAGCAGAAAGATCTCCCTGTACTGCGTACGGAGCGCGGCCTGCAGGGCAAGCTGGTAGCCGGCGAACTGCTGTTGGTACACCTGCGGGCTGACCCCGAAGGGCAGCGGGGTAGCCAATTCGGCGGTGAGTTCGCGGAAGCGGTGCAGGCCCCATGCCGACAGCGCGGCCACGCCCACCAGCATGCCGGTCATCCGGGCCACCACCACCGCGGCGGACACCACACCGTGCTGGTCGGGTGGGGTTGCGCGTAGTGCCGCCGCGGACAGTGGCGCGATCACCAAGCCGAGGCCCAAGCCGGCCAGCGCCAGATCCGAGTCGAGCCGGGGCAGGGTCAACAGGCCGAGGTCGTGGTGTGCTGCCAAGACGTCCGCAGGCCATCCCGCGATCAGCAGGTAACCGGAGGCTGCCAGCAACATCCCGGCCACTGTCACCGCGGCATTGCCGACCCGGCTCGCCAGCAGCCCCCCGGCCAACGCCCCGACCGGCAGCGCCACCAGGAACCGGACCAGGATTGCGGTCGCGGCGCCGCCATCGCGGCCTAGCACAGTCTGTGCGTAAAGTTCAATGTCCACCAGGGTCACCAGCAGCGCGGCACCGGCCGCCAGGCTGACTCCCAGCGAGCCGAGGAACACTCGCCACTGCACACCGGCGGGATCGAGCAGCCGCACGGTGGCCCGTCGCTCCCACAGCACGAACGCCAACCCGGTCGCCGCGGCCACCGACACCACTGGCAATCCCCATGACGGCAGCACCCCACGGTCCGGGTCGGGGTTGTACAGCCCGACCACCAGCAGCCCCAAGGTGACTGCCAGCAAGCCGCCGCCGACGAGATCCAGCGGTGCCCGTCTCGGCGATCCCACACCTGCCGACCGGATATTGGCCGGAACGGCCAGTTGGACGGCCACTACCGCGGCGAAAGCAAGCGGCACGTTCACCCAGAACACGCCGCGCCAGCCGGCCAGCGCGGCCAGCGCGGTGCCGTACAGTGGCCCCAGCACGCTGCCCAGCTCCTGAGCAGCGCCCAGCGCGCCCAACGCGGTGGACCGGCCGCGACCCGACCACAGGTCAGCGGCCAGGGCCATGGACACCGGGAGCAACGCGCCACCGGCGACACCTTGCAGCGTCCGTCCCGTCACGAGTACCGGCAGGGTTGTCGCCACCGCAGTGACTGCCGATGCGGCTGCGAACGTGATCAGGCAGGCCTGCAGCAGCGCCCGCCGACCGAACCGGTCCGATGCTTGACCCAGCAGCGGCATCGCCGCGACGTAGCCCAGCAGGAATCCGGTGACGATCGGGGTTGCCCGTTCCAGATGGTTCACCGGCACCTGCAGGTCGCGGATGATGCCGACCAGCAGGCTGACCACGACATAGGCGTCCAACGCGGCGAGGAGTGTGACCAGCGTCCCGGCACACAGGGCCAGACTGCGACGCCGGACTGGGGTTGCTGTCGCGCTCATCGAGGCAGACCGGGATCAGACAGGTGGGGTGATCTCGACGGGGGCGTCGAAGTCGGAGAAATGGACGGCGCCCGTGCCATAGGTCGTCGGGAACTGAGCCTTGACAAGCCGTGATCCCTGAGCGGCGATCCAGATCTCACTGGTCTTGTCCTGGGCCAGCTCAGGTACGATCGTGCCGAGTGGTTGTGCCGGGAACTTCACCTGCAGCCGGTAACTGTCCACCCCATCGACCTGCTCGCGAGCTTTGGTGGTGGCCCCGGTACCACTGGCGAGTGCTGCCGCGATGCCGCGGTCCGGGTTCAGGATCACCGACGGGTCGTACACCGCACCGGCAAAGGACAGCGGCAACTTCTGCACTTTGCCTGTCGGGGGCTTCAAGTAGAGGTCTTGGCCGATGATCACGAACTGCAGTTCGAGGAGCTGCCTGCCCTCGTCCACCTTGGCGACGCCCTTCGCCGAGCCCTCCCGAGTGAGCTGGCCGTCGGCGGACCGCAGCTGTACCCCGGGCGTGTTGCCTTGGACGTCGAGGGTGAAGTGGGTGGTGGTCACCGCCCGCATCGCTTTGGCGGAGTCGGTGAGCAGTGTGGTGCCGTCGGGAAGGGTGGCTTTCTGTTGTTCGACGCTCCCGCCGCAGGACGTGACCAGCGCAACGAACAGGGCGACGATCAAGGCGACAACGCGCATCCTCGCATCGTAGGGGGCAGACCACGGTGCCGTCACCGACTGTCCTCTACCCTGCGCGCTATGGATCGCCAGCAGGAGTTCGTGCTGCGCACGTTGGAGGAACGCGATATCCGATTCGTTCGGTTGTGGTTCACCGACGTGCTGGGCTACCTCAAGTCGGTGTCCGTGGCGCCGGCCGAGCTGGAGGGAGCCTTCGCCGAGGGCATCGGTTTCGACGGGTCGGCCATCGAGGGCTTCGCCCGGGCTTATGAGTCTGACATGATCGCCAAGCCGGATCCCGGCACCTTCCAGGTGCTGCCGTGGGAGAACCCGAGAGGCGAGCACTACTCGGCCCGGATGTTCTGTGACATCGCGATGCCCGACGGTTCGCCGTCCTGGGCCGATCCGCGGCACGTGCTGACCCGGGGACTGTCCAAGGCGGCGGAAGCCGGGTTCACCTGCTACGTGCACCCCGAGATCGAGTTCTACCTGTTGCGTGATCTGCCGAACGATGGCGCCGAACCGATACCTGCCGACTCCGGTGGGTACTTCGACCAAGCCAGCCACGACACTGCTCCGCACTTTCGTCGCCACGCCATCGAAGCTCTGGAGCAGATGGGTATCTCGGTGGAGTTCAGCCATCATGAGGGTGCTCCGGGTCAGCAGGAGATCGACCTGCGTTACGCCGACGCGCTCACCATGGCCGACAACATCATGACCTTCCGTTACGTGGTGAAGGAGGTGGCGATCACCCAAGGAGTGCGCGCCTCGTTCATGCCCAAGCCCTATACCGCCCAACCCGGGTCGGCCATGCATACTCACATGAGTCTGTTCGAGGGCGACGGGAACGCCTTCCACGACGAAGACAACCCCTACGAGCTCTCCCACACGGGCCGTGCGTTCGTCGCCGGGGTGCTCGCGCACGCCCGTGAGCTCACCGCGGTGACCAACCAGTGGGTGAACTCCTACAAGCGGTTGATCATCGGGGGAGAGGCCCCTACGGCGGTGTGCTGGGGGCATGCGAACCGTTCGGCGCTGGTGCGGGTGCCGATGCACTCACCGGGCAAAGCGTCCAGCCGCCGGGTGGAGATCCGCACCCCGGACTCGGCGTGCAACCCCTACCTCACCTATGCCGTGATCCTCGCCGCAGGGTTACGTGGCGTGCGGCAGGGCTATGAGCTGCCGCCGGCCGCCGAGGACGACGTGTGGTCACTGTCGGAGCGCGAGCGTCGGGCGGCCGGCTACGCGCCGCTGCCGCAGAACCTGTCCGAAGCGCTGGCCGAGATGGAGAATTCCGAGCTGGTTGCGGAGGCTCTCGGGGAGCACGTGTTCGACTTCTTTTTGCGCAACAAACGCGCTGAGTGGGACAACTACCGACGTCACGTCACGCCTTACGAGCTACGCACCTACCTGCCCGTCCTCTAGCCGCAACCGGCACCGTCGGCCCGAGACGACCGGCATGTCCCGGATCGGTTTCCGACCAGTGCACGACGACGCCGTAGAGATCGCCTTTTCGCCCGCCCCGTGACCGCAGAACGCGGGCTAGCCTCGTGGGGTGACAACCCGATTGCTTGTGCTGCAACCATCCGACGTCGATCCGCCGGAGCGGCTGGGGGACTGGCTTGAGCAGGTGCACGCCGACATGGCGGAGGCATGGCAGCCGCGAGCGGCCCGATCCGTCTCGCTGGCCGCCGGTGAGCCGGCCCCGGCTGTAGAGCCAGGGGACCGGCGGGCTCTGCCGCTGCTGGGTCACTAGCGTCGGGACCACAGTGGTGACCGAGGGCAGGCGGGCCGTACTTTCCCTGGCGCGGCTAGGGCTCACCGACGACGGTGCCGCAGACACTCTGACGCGGTTGGGTTGGTGGCATAACGGGCAGGTTCGCCAGGATGTGGAGGACGCGCTCTGGGCGCTGTCCCGGGCGCCCGACCCGAACCTGGCGTTGCGCACCCTGGCCCGGCTGGGTCGCGCCGTCGGGGACGGGTGGGCCGAGCTGGACGGGTGGATGTGTCAGGACCCCGAGGTGCGTGGGCGACTGCTCGGGGTGCTCGGCTCGTCGACCGCGCTCGGGGATCACCTGGTCGCCAACCCGGAGCGCTGGCGCGGGCTGGTCAGTTCAGCGGCGGCTCAGCCGGGCTGGGTGGACCAAACGGCAAAACGCCTGCTCACCGCCGTCGGTGCGGATCCCAGCGGGGCGTCGTCAGGCAGCTCGAATCGGACCCGCGCGTTGCTGACAGGTGTCAAGGCACAACGAGCGCTGCAGGCTACCTACCGCGATGTGATCGCCGAGCTCGCGGCCGCCGACCTGGCAGCGGTGGTGGAGCCCGAATTGCCGGTGTTGCCCTTCGAGCAGGTCGGAGAGTCGCTCGCCGAACTCGCAGTCGGAGTACTGAACGCCGCATTGGCAGTCGCGGTGGTCGAGGTGGCCCCAAGCTGCCCACCCCCCCGGCTCGCGGTGATCGGTATGGGCAAGTGCGGTGCTGCCGAACTCAATTACGTCTCCGATGTCGATGTGATCTTCGTGGGTGGATCTGAGGACGAGCTGGGTGACGCCACCAAGCTGGCTTCGGCGATGATGCGGCTGGCGTCGCCATGCTTCGAAGTCGATGCGGCGCTGCGCCCCGAGGGCAAAGCCGGCGCATTGGTGCGCACGCTGGAAGGGCACCTGTCTTACTACCGCCGATGGGCCAAGACCTGGGAGTTCCAGGCGCTGCTCAAAGCCCGTCCGGTAGCCGGTGACACCGAGCTCGGGGCTCGCTATCTGGCCGCCGTGGCGCCCATGGTGTGGACCGCCGCGGACCGCGAGAACTTCGTGGGCGAGGTTCAGGCGATGCGACGCCGGGTCGCCGACCATGTCCCGACCGAGCTGGCAGACCGGGAGCTCAAGCTAGGCCACGGCGGACTGCGCGACGTGGAGTTCGCCGTGCAGCTGTTGCAGATGGTGCACGGCCGCACCGACGAGTCGCTGCGGGTCGCCTCCACCGTGAAGGCGTTGGCCGCGCTGGGCGCAGGCGGGTACGTCGGTCGGGACGACGCCGCGAACCTTGCGGCCACCTACCGGTTCCTTCGCCTGCTGGAGCACCGTTTACAGCTGCAGCGGATGCGCCGCACCCACCTGCTTCCACCCGGCGACGACACCGCGGCGTGGCGCTGGCTGGCCCGCGCCGCGGGGATGCGGCCGGACGGTCGGCACGACGCTCTCGGGGTGCTGCGCGTCGAGCACACCCGGCAGTCGCACCGAGCCCGCCGGCTGCACCAGAAGCTGTTCTACCGGCCGTTGCTGGAGTCCGTGGCCAGAGTGTCCACCGAGGCCTACCGGTTGACGGAGTCCTCGGCGAAGGCCCGTCTGGCGGCACTGGGCTACGCCTCACCGCAGGGCGCCCTCAACCATCTGCGGGCGCTCACCGAGGGGGTCTCCCGGCGTGCCGCAATCCAGTCCGCGTTGCTGCCCGTGTTGCTGGACTTCCTCGCCGACACCCCGGACCCCGACCGAGGGCTGGCCGCCTACCGGCGGGTGTCCGAAGCGCTCGATGAGACTCCGTGGTACCTGCGTTTGCTGCGCGACGAAGGTGCCGTGGCGCAGCGGTTGATGGCCCTGCTCGGTACCTCCCGGATGGTGGTCGACCTGCTGGTCCGGGCGCCGGAGGCGCTGCGGCTACTGGCCGACCCGGACGAGATGGCCGGCCGCGACCCGGCGGAAGTGGCAGCGTCGCTGCACACCACCGCATGCCGGTACCACGACCCTGGTGCCGCGGTGACGGCCGCCAGGGCGCTGCGCCGCCTCGAGCTGTTCCGGATCGCCTGCGCCGACCTGCTCGGACTGCTCGACGTCGACGCGGTGTGCGGTGCGCTGTCCTCGGTGTGGACCGCGGTGCTGGCCGCCGCGCTGGACGTCGTGCTGCGCGCCGAGACCGACCTCCGGCAGGCCGAGCCGGCCCGGATCGCGGTGATCGGGATGGGTCGGCTGGGTGGCGCGGAACTCGGTTACAGTTCCGACGCCGACGTGCTGTTCGTCTGCGAGCCGGTGGGCGGAGCTGCTGAGACGGTAGCGGTGCGGTTCGCCTCGTCGGTCGCTGAGTCGGTGTGCAACCTGCTCGGTTCGCCCAGCCAGGATCCACCTCTGGTGATCGACACCGGGCTGCGTCCGGAGGGGCGCTCAGGCCCGCTGGTCCGGACTTTGTCGTCCTATCAGGCTTACTACGCCCAGTGGGCACAGACCTGGGAGGCGCAGGCGTTGCTGCGAGCCACTCCGGTGGCAGGCGACGTGAACTTGGGGGAGCGGTTCGTCTCGATCATCGACCAGATGCGCTACCCCGCAGGCGGGCTGACCGCGCGCCAAGCCACCGAAATCCGTCGGATGAAGGCCCGGGTCGATTCCGAGCGGCTACCCCGCGGCGCCGATCCGACCACCCACACCAAGCTCGGCCGGGGCGGTCTGGCGGACGTGGAGTGGACTATCCAGCTGTTGCAGCTGCAGCATGCTCACGAGATACCGGCACTGCGAACCTCCTCTACCGCAACTGCTCTGCGGGCCGCCGTCGATGCCGAATTGCTTCCCAGAGCCGACGCGGAGATCCTGCTGGCCGCCTGGCAGCTCGCCACCAAGACCCGCAATGTGCTCGCCCTGGTGCGTGGCAAGCAGGTCGATCAACTGCCCAACTCCGGCCGGGAGTTGGTTGCGGTGGCCAGGGCACTGGGGCATTCCGCGCACGACGACCCCGGAGCGGTGATCGACGAGTACCGCCGGATCACCCGCAGAGCCCGCGCAGTGGTGGAACGCTCCTTCGGCACCTGAACCACCGCGGGTGGGATGCTGTCGGTCATGTCCCAGCGTCGCGACGTGTGTTCAAGAGTCACACGTCCGAGCTGCGGCGGCTGCCCGAGGAGCGATCGTTCGTGACGGCAGCCGAGCAGGCGGTGACCCGAGCCGGGGACGCCCTTGTGGACATGAAGTATTTCGGTGCCCGAGACCAGGCGCCTACGCAGGTATGTCGGCAGGAGGTGGCCGGGGCTGATGCGTCCGTGACCATCGTCGGGTTTCGGTATGCGTCCAGGACCGGTTGGCCAAGCCGGCGGAGGCGCTGGGCCTGGCCGAGCAGACCGCGTCTGCAAGGAAATCCGGTCGGCCCCACCCACAGATCCCATGGCGCCACATTCGGTAGCGACGCGGACCAGATACCTGGATTAGACACGTTGAGTGACACGAGTGATATGTTGAGTGACGACGGACGGTCGATTAAGGTCGAGCTTACCGGCTCGTGTCAGACATTGTTCCCCACTGCCCGCGAGCTGTGGTGGTAGCAAGCGCAAACGCTCGCGGATCTGCCTCTTCGACAGGCTCATTCGGAGTTCTGACCACCCGATTTGCTTACTTTTCGAGTCCCGGGAGGTGTGTCGCACACCGAAGGTCACATTCTCATCGGTGCATGGATCAGTGGTCGCCTAATCGGGGGTTTCGGTGGGAGCGAGCGGGCCGTAGCGTGAAACGGGTCTGTTAGGCCGACATTGGAGGCGCAGTGTCACTGACCGTTCCCGTGAGCCTGTTGGAGAAGGCGCAGCGCGGCGCCGTCTCGGATGACGAATTTGTGGATTGCATCCGCGAGTCGCTGCCTTACGCGTGGTCGATGGTCGAGCGACTGGCGAAGGAGTTGGGTGCTACCGGTGCACCGTCCGTTCAGAACCTGGAGATTCCGCCCGATGACGCATCGTGGGGTGAGGTTTTCCGCTTGGTCGGCAGTGACGCGATGCGAGGAACGGTTCAGCGGCACTTCCGCGTACGAATGGCTTTTCAGAACTGCTGCAAGGTCGGCCTGTTCCGGCTCGACGCGACGGAGGAGTATGAGGCGTTCATCTCGCCTCGCGCGCAACTCCTCAACCAGGACCCCTCGTTGTTGAATTGCTGAGGAGCCACATAAAAGGGGGGAGGGGCGCCGGGTTGTTCGACACCCCTTCTAGTGGCTGCTCCCGTCGATCGGACGGTGTCACCGACAGGACCGATGGTCGACAGCCGATCTCGTGGTCCGCTCCTCGGACTACGGCGGAACCACCGGAGGCTGAGGTTGGTCTCACGGCGGTGCCCCGAGCTGTCAGCAGGTAAGAACCTTACCGTGATGGATCGACGTTGAGGGTATATTCTAGCTCGAACCTATGGGCATCTGGCAGCAAATCGGCGGTTTCAAGCGGCGTGCTATCTTCTGAATATCTCGCCCGGGAGATTATCATTACCGGTGTCCCTGGTCGTAGCTGTGGCTGCTTGGTTTCTGACGGCCTAGGCGCCCTTAATCGTTCCATTACGGTGGTCGGTCGTTTGCTGATGGCGGCAAGACGGTTGACCAGGTCAGTGCTATGGGTGGGCCTTCCTCTGGTCGCTCGATTACAGTGGCGCATGAGTGGACGACCATCATCGGTTCATCATTGCGAAGAAGCGTAGTCTGTTCACGACATCGCGCCGACTGGAGTTTGCAGACGTGCTGCGGAAGTATTCAGTCTGAATGCGTAACTTCGGACATAACTGAAGTTTTATTCAAAATTATCAAACAACTCTCGTGCTGCATGTGCAGGGAGCACTCCGCGTCCGCACGTGCAAAAATTCCTCGCATATGCACGTGCAATTCGCGCGACCTAGCGTTTTCATTTTTAACGAAAAATCGAGGTTTGCTGTGAAAGCTCACCCAGACCAGCGATACCTTCACATGCGCATATGAATATAATTCTCAGTGATTGTGGGTACGCTCTATCGAAGGAGGCCGCCATGGCGGGTGGATGTGGATGTTGCTCCGGTTGCAGTGGTGCTGGTTGTGGCTGCTGTGGCTCCTGTGGGTAACTAGGATAACCCCAGTCACTAGATGATCTATTCCAAGGGGTGGAGGTCTGGCGTGTCGTGATTGGCTGACACGCGAAGGATGTCCACGATCGGCGTTTCGCACCCAACGTCGAACCCGGAGGCTCTCGTGGACGCCGATCTGGACACCCTCGTGACCGCACTCTACGTCACGACCGATGACCTGCTGCGCGGATCGCGCCGCAGCGCACGCCGTGGCGTCCGGCGATCGGATTCACCCCCGCAGATCTCGGATGCGGAACTGGTGACACTGGCGGTGATGCAGGCGTTGCTGGGGTTCACCAGCGAGTCGCGCCGGCTCCGGTTCGCCACTGCTCACCTGCACCATGTGTTCCTGTATCGTCCGCAGCAGCCCGGCTACACCAAGCGGCTGCGCACTCTGACCGCCACGATCAACTGGCTGATCGGGATGTTGGCCCGCGACACCAGCCTGTGGAGTCGACGACGTCTGGGTCATCGACTCCACTCCCGTGGAATGCGCGCGCTCGCGTGAGACCGTGCGCCGCAGCGAGCTGGCCGGATGGGCCGAATACGGCTACTCCCGCCAGCCACTCCCGCTACTTGTGGGGACTACGCCTACACCTGCTCGCCACCCTGCACGGCCCTACCGGTCGGCTTCGCGCTGACCGGAGCCAAGGCCGACGAACGCACCGTCCTGCTCGACATCCTGCCCACCGACCCGACCCTGAGCACACCACGACCCGACCAGATCATCATCGCAGACAAGAACTACTTCGGCACCGAATTCGAAACCACCCTGGCCGACGCAGGCCTGACCCTGCTACGACCAGCCCGCAAAGGCGAACCCCCACGAGCAGGCACCCGGTTCTTCACACCCCTGCGCCAAACCATCGAATCGATCTTCGACACCGACAAAGGCCAACTCAACCTCGAACACCACGGCGGCAAGACCCCAACGGCGTCCTGGTCCGCGTCCTCCAACGCATCCTCGCCCTCACCACCACGATCTGGCACAACGACCACACCGGCCAACCCATCAAACGGTCACTACTGGCCTACGACCACTGACCGACCCCTTGGAATAGATCATCTAGGGACCTCTTGGAAAGTCAACAGGTGAGCCGGAAAGTTTTCTCTGATACTTGTTAGCCGCCATCGAGGACTCCGAAGGGGTCGGATTCGCGCCGTCGACGGTGACGACGCCCAACATGCGCCCCGGCACTCATCGGCGCCGCCACCATGCCAACTTGGCGGCTTCGCCCGGCTCCTGACGAGACCACGCTCGTGCGCTGTGCTGCAACGACACCGCAATGATCGGGATCGTGAACCTGGCGCAGTCCGAAGGTCGAAGGCCCGGAACCCGCACCCGAGGGCGAGGACTCCGGGCCTCCGACGGCCTGATCATGGGTCCCGAGCCCAAACCGCAGGCCCAGAACACCTTAGTGATCAGACGTCGTAGTACAGGGCGAACTCGAAGGGGTGGGGGCGCAGCCGCAGCGGATCGATCTCGTTCTCTCGCTTGAGCGCGATCCAGGTCTCGATGAGGTCCGGGGTGAAGACGCCTCCTTCGAGCAGGTAATCGTGGTCGGCCTCCAGGCGGTCGATCACCGCGCCGAGGCTCGCCGGTACCTGCGCGACGTCCTTGGCCTCCTCGGGAGGCAGCTCGTAGAGATCCTTGTCGATCGGCGCAGCGGGCTCGTAAGCGTTCTTGATCCCGTCCAGCCCCGCCATCATCATCGCGGAGAAGGCCAGGTAGGGGTTACCCGAGGCATCCGGGCAACGGAACTCGATGCGCTTGGCCTTCGGGTTGTTGCCGGTGATCGGGATCCGGATACAAGCCGACCGGTTGCGCTGCGAGTACACCAGATTCACCGGCGCTTCGTAACCGGGCACCAGGCGATGGTAGGAGTTGACCGTCGGGTTGGTGAATGCCAGCAGCGACGGCGCGTGGTGCAGGAGACCACCGATGTAGTGCCGCCCGATGTCGGACAGCCCGGCGTAGCCGGATTCGTCGTGGAACAGCGGCACCCCGTCGGTCCACAGCGACTGGTGGGTGTGCATGCCAGAGCCGTTGTCCCCGAACAGCGGCTTGGGCATGAACGTTACTGTCTTCCCGGCCGCCCACGCGGTGTTCTTGATGATGTACTTGTAGAGCTGCAGGTCGTCGGCTGCGTGCAGCAGGGTATTGTACTTGTAATTGATCTCTGCTTGCCCGGCGGTCCCCACTTCGTGGTGCGCCTTCTCTACGGAGAATCCGCAGCCGATGAGGTTGGTGACCATCTCGTTTCGCAGGTCGGCGAAGTGGTCGGTCGGTGGCACCGGGAAGTAGCCACTCTTGTAGTTGACCTTGTAGCCCTTGTTCCCGCCCTCCTCGTCGGTGCCGGTGTTCCACCAGCCGGCCACTGAGTCGATCTCGTGGAAGGCGCTGTTCGGCGTGGTGTCGAAGCGCACCGAGTCGAAGCAGTAGAACTCGGCCTCTGGGCCGAAGTACGCGGTGTCGGCGATGCCGGTCGAGGCCAGGAACTCCTCGGCTTTGCGGGCCACGTTGCGTGGGTCGCGGCTGTATGCCTCCCGGGTGAACGGGTCATGCACGAAGAAGTTGATGTTCAGGGTCTTCTGAACCCGGAACGGGTCGATGCGCGCTGTCGCCGGGTCGGGCATCAACAGCATGTCCGACTCGTGGATCGACTGGAACCCCCGTACCGACGAGCCGTCGAAGGCCAAGCCCTCTTCGATGACGTCGGCGTCGAGGAAGGCGGCGGGAACGGTGAAGTGTTGCATGACGCCCGGCAGATCGCAGAAGCGGACGTCGACGAACTCGACGCCCTCATCGGCGATGAAGCGCAGGACCTCATCGGAGGTGGAGAACATCGTCGTTCGCTCCTTCGTGCGCTGCGTTGTGTGAATCGGCCTAATGGTCAGTTCGCTGGGGCGAACCTAAGCGGGCTGTGTTGCCCAACCATCACCCGGATGTATGGCCAAGGTTACGAGGCTGGTGGGGGCCGAGGCTAGCCCGTCGGCGGCATACGCTGGTCGAGTGAGCAGATGGACCCAAACCTGGCTGACCGGCCCTCCCGAACTTCCCTCTCAAGACCGAGCTGTGGACTCTTCTGAGGACATCGGCGGCCAAGCCTACCCCGGCCAGCGGCTCGGGTTACCCGAGCATGGACCGGGTTCCGCGGCCGGCTTCGGCCTCCGCATCCTGGCCATCGTGATCGACTGGCTGCCCTGCTCAGTGGCCGCCCAGATGTTTACCACTAACCCGGCGTTCTCCGCGTTGGCGCTGTTCGCGGCGATCACCGCGGTCTCGATCGGGGTTGCGGGTCGCACTGCCGGGCATGCCGCAGCGGGGCTGCGGGTGGCACTGCTGGACAGGCGTCGAGCGGGCCTCGGCGCGGCCGTGATCCGCACGGTGCTGCTGTGCCTGCTGATCCCACCCGTGGTGTACGACACCGACGGGCGCGGCCTGCACGACCGCGCAGCTGGGACCGTCGTGCTGCGGACCCGCTGACCGCTCTCAGCGTCGGCGCACAGCGCGCTGCACGTTGCGCATCTTGGCGCCGGGCGGCGGCGGGCCCTTGGGCATTGCAGCGCCGCGGGTGGCGAGGATGGTCAGCTTGCTTTCCAGCGCGTCGATCTGGGCCGAGTCGACGTTCCGCGGCAGTTTGGTCAGGTGCCGCGGCAGTTTGGCCAGTGGCACCTGACCTTCGCCGTTGCCCACCGTGACGTCGTATATCGGGGTGTCCCCGATCAACCGGGATACCCGTTTCTTCTCTTGGGCCAGCAGCGGCTTGAGCCGATGTGGTGCCCCTTCGGCGACCAGCACGATCCCGGGCCGCCCGATGACCCGGTGCACTGCGTCGAGTTGCGTGGTTCCCGCCACCGCAGGTGTCACCTTCCACCGGCCGCGAAGGTTCTCCAAAGCCCACGCAGCAGCACCTGGCTGGCCCTCCGCCTTGGCGAAGACATTGCGTTGAACCCGCCGCCCGAAGATCAGTATCGCGCCGAGTCCGCCGAGCGTGATGCCCAGCGGTAGGGATATCCACTGCCTGCCGAGCAGGAGGCCCACCCCGAACGCCACCAGGGTGATCACCAGGAAGACACCGATCATCAGCGGCAGCAGGGCCTTGTCCTCACGACGCTGCATGTTGAAGGCGGCGAGAAGTTGCACCCGGCGCTGCTTGGACGCGGCGCTACGCTTCTGCTTGGCGGCCTTCACCGCCTCTTTGTCCTTAGTCCCCGAGGTGGGCTTGGAAGGTGGTTTGGCCGGCATGATTCATAGGATACGTGCTGATCACCATCTAGCGAGCGCCATGGTCAGCCAGCCGGTCAGCTAACGGCGTGCCAGCAAGGAGGATGCCTCCTGCGCGGCCGGGCCGGCCGAGGCCAAGTGCGCGAGATGCTCGGGTACTCGATCGCCACGATGTGTGATGGCCTGAGCGTAGAGCCGGCCGGCGCGGTAGGAAGACCGGACCAGTGGCCCGGCCATCACCCCGGCGAAGCCCATCAGCTCGGCTGTCTGGGCATGCTCGACGAACTCCTCCGGCCTGACCCATCGTGCCACTGGGTGGTGGCGCGCTGAGGGCCGCAGGTACTGGGTGAGGGTGAGGAGCTCACAGCCCGCGGCATGCAGGTCGGCCATCGCCGCGGTGACCTCCTCGGGCTGCTCGCCCAACCCCAGGATCAGGTTGGACTTAGTGACCAGCTCCGCGTCGCGGGCCGCCCGCAGCACCGCCAGCGAACGCTCGTACCGGAACGCAGGCCGGATCCGTTTGAAGATTCTGGGCACGGTCTCCAGGTTGTGCGCCAGCACTTCGGGTGCGGCGGCGAACACCTCAGCGAGCTGATCGTGCCGGGCGGTGAAGTCCGGGATGAGTAACTCCACCCCGGTTCCGGCATTGAGCACGTGGATCTGCCGGACGGTCTCGGCGTAGAGCCAGGCGCCGCCGTCGGGCAGGTCATCACGGGCCACCCCGGTGACTGTCGAGTAGCGCAGGCCCATCGCCAGCACCGATTCGGCGACCCGACGTGGCTCGTCGCGGTCCAGCGGAGCGGGGCGGCCGGTGTCGATCTGGCAGAAGTCGCAGCGCCGGGTGCACTGGTCGCCGCCGATGAGGAAAGTGGCTTCCCGGTCCTCCCAGCATTCGTAGATATTGGGGCAGCCAGCCGCCTCGCAGACCGTGTGTAGTTCCCCCCTCCGCACCAGACCCTTGAGCTCGCGAAACGACGGCCCCATCGTGGCCCGGGTACGGATCCACGGCGGCTTGCGCTCGATCGGGGTTTGGCTGTTAAGGACCTCTAGACGCAGCAACCTGCGGCCGCCGGCGTCTGCTTCCCCGCTCACGAGCGCCACCCTACGCGGGATCCGGCGTCACGCCGGTGAGCGCCGCTCCATGCACTCACGCGTTCACCGGCAGGATGCCCTCCAGCGCGTCGAGGACAGCGCACTCGACCGCGGGTCGCACCTGCGCCACGGTGACCGGTCGGCCTAGCTCGGCGGTCAGCGACGTCACGCCGGCATCAGCGATGCCGCATGGCACGATCCGGTCGAACGCGGCCAGGTCCGGCTGGCAGTTCAACGCGAATCCGTGCATGGTCACGCCACGGCTGACCCGGACCCCGATCGCGGCGATCTTGCGTTCCGGGCGGCCGCTAGCCGGGTCGGCTGCCAGCCACACCCCCGACCGTCCCGAGATCCGCCCGGTGTCCAGGCCCAACCCGGTACACACGGCGATCAACGCCTGCTCCAGGCGCCGCACGTAGTCGATGACGTCGATGGGGTCGGCCAGCGCGACCAACGGGTAGCCGACGAGCTGGCCCGGCCCGTGCCAGGTGATCTTCCCACCGCGATCGACGTCGATCACCGGCGCGCCGTCGTTCGGTCGCTCGGCGGGTGTGGTCCGCCGGCCCGCGGTGTACACCGAAGGGTGTTCGAGCAACAACAGCAGGTCGGGTCCGATACCCTGGGCGCGGGCCGTAGCCAGCTCATGTTGGAGCGTCCAGGCTTGGTGGTAGTCGATGATGCCGAGGTGGCGGACCTCGACCGGAGCCGTGATGGCCCGGCAGGACTGGGTAGCGACGGTCACGGGTGCAAGATTACGCCGCGACGTCGGATCCACTGGCGTCTACCACTACCCCAGTGCGGCGGCCAGCGCCGCCTGCAGGGTGGTGTGCTGGAACGGGTAGTGGTGTTTACGCAGTACGGCAGGCACCGCGCGCTGCCCGGTCAGCACCATCTCATCGACCAGTTCGGCACCACGGATTAGGCGCAACGCGAAACCGGGTACCACGAGCGGGGTTGGTCGGTGCATCGCCTCGCCCACTGCCTTGGTGAACTCGGCATTGGTCACCGGGTTCGGCCCGCTGAGATTGACCGGGCCGGACAGTTCTTCGTGTTCGAGGGCGAAGCGCGTCGCGCCCACTTCGTCGTCCAGCGAGATCCACGGCATGTACTGGTGACCATTGCCCAACCGACCGCCCAACCCGACCGCGAACAGCGGCTTGAGCTGGCCCATCAGTCCGCCGAACGGGGAGATCACCAGGCCGGTGCGTACTCGCACCACCCGCGCGCCGGCCCGCTCCGCGGCCGCCGTGGCGGCTTCCCAGTCACGGCAGACCTGCGCGAGAAACCCCGAGCCCATCGGGGTGGTTTCGTCCACCTCGCGGTCCCCGGTGTCGCCGTAGTAGCCCACTCCGGAGGCGTTGATCAGGATCGGAACCCGATGCTCGGCCACTGCCGCGGCGAGCACTTCGGTGGGTCCGATCCGGCTGTCCCGGATGGCCTGCTTGTACTCCCCGGACCAGCGCCGGTCGGCCATCGCTGAACCGCACAGATTCACCACGGCATCAATGCCGTACAGAGTGCCGGCGTCCATGGTCGCCGCCGACGGGTCCCACGCGCGCTCGTCCGAAGCGCGCGGCGGCCTGCGCACCAGCCGGAGCACGTCATGGTCAGCGCGGCGGAGCGCAGCTACCAACGCTGTACCGATCAGACCTGACGACCCCGCAATCGCGACGCGCATGGGGAGATCTTCTCGGGTCAGCGCCGACTCCGCGACCCCGGGTTGAGCCGCCTGGTCAGGGGATGGCAGCCGCCGGACCGGCGCGTCCAGTTTCCGCCGCCCGGGCAGCCCCGATGTCGAACTCGGCATGCGTCGCGACGCGGCAGTCTGGAGGCCGCTGGAAAAATCGGGGTGATCTTATTGTACGGAACGGGGTCACCCACCGCCATTGAGAGTATCCACGCAGAGCTGCGCCATAACTACTGGCGGTCGCTTCAAGCGATTTCGCAAAGATCGCCAGCGTGACCGCGTGCAAAGTAAATCAATGGTTGACGTTCGATGGCACGTTCCTTAACGGCGCGCCGTATAGGGTGCCGCACGTCGCTCAAAAAGCCCGTTCGGCGCTCGAATGGTCGACTTCTTCCGTTTTCGTGTTGATAGTGAGGAGATATTGTATCCGCGTCATCTCCCTACCCTTCGGCACCTTTGAGGTGGCCGGGAAACCGGCGTATCCCTCGATAGTCCCGCCCCTGTCACCTGGAGAGGAACTCATGACCGCCGACTCAGCGCTAGCCGAGGCGCCCGACTTCGACGCACTTGCCGATACCGGGCTGGCGGTTCGGTCCGTCGCTGAGTTCGTTGCCGCAACGTTGTGCGGCCTGCGTAGAGTCAACGGCTACTTCGTACACGTCAACGCCGCCGTCGGCGATGACGGGTATGTCGCTGTGGAAGTCACCCGGGTATGTTTCGATAGCGAGAACGTCACACTGCGGGTGTTGCTTCATCCCACGGTGCCGGTGCCCGTCACACCCAAATCCACTACCAAGATCGGACCCGAACCGAGGAGCGTTGCGTAAGCCGCCTCATTCTCTGTAGCGTGCAGGGCGGCGTGCGCCACAGCCCGCTAAAGCCCCAGATCGCCCTCGAACGCGGCGTCGGTGAGGCGCTGTTTGACGGTGTTGAGGAATCGCGCGGCGTCGGCGCCGTCCACCAGCCGATGGTCGTAGGACAGCGCCAGGTAGATGATTGACCGGACCGCGATGGTGTCGCCGTCCTCGCCGGAGAGCACCACTGGTCGCTTGACGACAGCCCCGGTGCCGAGGATCCCGACCTGCGGCTGCAGGATGATCGGAGTGTCGAACAACGCCCCCCGCGAGCCGGTGTTGCTGATCGTGAACGTGCCGCCGCTCATCTCATCCGGGGTGATCTTGTTCGCCCTGGTTCGCTCGGCAAGGTCGGCAATGCGACGGGCGAGACCGGCGATGTTGAGGTCGCCGGCGTCGTGGATCACCGGCACCAGCAGGCCGCGCTCGGTGTCCACGGCGATGCCCAGGTGCTCCGCGCCGTGATAGGTGATCTCACCCTTGTCGGTGTCGATCGAGGCGTTCGCCTTCGGGTGCTGCTTGAGCGCCTCGACGGTGGCTTGGGCGAAGAACGGCAGGAACGACAGCTTGACGCCTTCTCTGGCCTCAAAGTCCCGCTTGGCCCGATCGCGCAGCCGCGCGAGACGGGTTATGTCAGCTTCTACCACGGTGGTGAGCTGCGCGGAGATCTGGAGTGACTCGACCATTCGCTTGGCGATGACGCTGCGCATCCGGGACACCTTCTCGGTCCTGCCGCGCAGCTCGGAGGCTGCAACCGGTGGCTGGACGGGGCGTGGTGCCGCGGCGGACGGCATGTGCTGCTGCGGCGCAGGTGTGGTAGGCGGTTGCTGCGCAGGTAGGGGCTGCGGCTCAGGTTCAGGCGTTTCGACTGCGGCGAGCACGTCCTGCTTGCGGATCCGGCCGCCGACCCCGGTGCCCTGCACACCCGACAGGTCGATGCCGTGCTCAGCCGCCAGTTTGCGTACCAGAGGCGTTACGTACGGCGCCCCGCTGTGTTCCCCACTGGGCCCACCGAACACGGATGCCGAGCTGTGATCGGTGGCTTGCTCGGATTGTTCGGACTGAGTCGGGGCAGCCGTGGCTCCCTTTCCGCGGTCACCGACGGTGGCCAGGGTGGCGCCGATTGCAGCGGTCTCGTCTTGGGCGACGACGATCTCCAATACGGTGCCGGTTACCGGGGAGGGAATCTCTGTGTCCACTTTGTCGGTGGACACCTCCACGAGCGGCTCGTCCACGTCGATGGTGTCACCGACCTGCTTGAGCCACCGGGTCACCGTGCCCGCGGTGACGCTTTCGCCCAGGGCGGGCATCGTCACGGCTGTTCCGGAGCCGACGACGGACGGGAACGGCTCGGCCGGCTGCGGCGGTTCCACCCACCGGGCGTGACTACCCCCTGTGTGATCATCCCCGGTGCGGTCCTCTCCGGTTTGATCATCTTTGGTTTGCTCCCCGGCGTCACCGATCACGGCGAGCTCCGCGCCGACCTCGACGGTCTCGTCCTGGGGCACGACGATCCGCTGCAGCACTCCGGCGGCGGGCGAGGGGATCTCGGTGTCGACCTTGTCGGTGGACACCTCGACCAACGGCTCGTCCACGTCGACGGTGTCACCCTCCTGTTTGAGCCAGCGTGTCACCGTTCCTTCAGTGACACTCTCGCCGAGCGCAGGCATCGCCACGGAGTACGCCATCTGTTGCCTCGACTCCTCGTCTTCCTCGCGTCTTTTCGGGCATTCGTTTTCTGTAACGGAACTTGCCCGCGGTAGGTGCCGATCAGCCGTGCGCGTGCAGCGGTTTGCCGGCCAGGGCGAGGTGCGCCTCGCCGAGTGCCTCGTTCTGCGTCGGGTGCGCATGCACCAGCGCAGCGACGTCCTCCGGGTAGGCATCCCAGTTGACGATCAACTGGGCCTCACCGATCAGTTCGCCTACTCGGTCACCGACCATGTGCACCCCGACCACCGGGCCGTTCTTGGCGCGCACGAGCTTGATTGCGCCCCTGGTCTGCAGGATGACGCTCTTGCCGTTGCCGGCCAGGTCGTAAGTGATCGTCTCGATCTCGCCGTGCCGATCCTTGGCCTGCGCTTCGGTGAGCCCGACCGAGGCCACCTGCGGCTCGCAGTAGGTCACCCGCGGGATGCCGTCCTCGTCGATCGTGGTCGGGGCGAGCCCAGCGATGTCCTCGGCGAGGAAGATGCCCTGGGCGAACCCGCGGTGCGCGAGCTGTAAGCCGGGCACGATGTCCCCCAGCGCGTACACCCCCGGAAGATTGGTGCGCAGCCGGTCGTCGGTGAGCACGAAGCCGCGTTCCATCTGCACGCCGGCCTCGGCGTACCCGGCGTCGGCGGTATTGGGTCCCCGGCCGACGGCGACCAGCAGCAGATCAGCCTCGTACTGTTCCCCGGATTCCAGGCTCACCGTGACTCCCGAGTCGGACTGGCTCGCCCCGGTGAACCGCACCCCGGTCTTGAAGGCGATGCCGCGCCTGCGGAACGCTCGCTCCAGTTGTGTGGAGCAGAAGTCGTCCTCGGCAGGCAGGAGCCGGGGCAGCGCCTCGACGACGGTCACTTCCGCGCCGAACGATCGCCATACGCTGGCGAACTCGACTCCGATGACGCCGCCGCCCAGCACTACTACGCGGTCCGGCAGCCAGTCCAGATTCAGCGCCTGATCGCTGGTGATGAATCGGCCGCCGATCTCCAGGCCGGGCAGGGATCTGGCATAGGAACCGGTAGCCAGCACGATGCTGCGGCCGGTGTAGCGCTGCCCCTCGACGTCGACGGTGTTCGGCGCGACGAATTTTCCAGTGCCCTCGACATAGCTGATCCCGCGGGAGGACACCAGCCCCTGCAGGCCCTTGAACATCTTGGCGACGACGCCGTCTTTGTACTTGTTGACCCCGCCCATATCGATGCCTTCGAGCGCGGTCTTCACCCCGAACTGATGGCCGTCCCGAGCGGCGTCGGCAACCTCGGCGGCCTGCAGCAGCGCCTTGGTCGGGATGCAGCCACGGTGCAGGCAGGTCCCGCCCACCTTGTCCTTCTCGACCAGGATGACGGACAGCCCCAGCTGCGCGGCGCGTAGCGCGCAGGCGTAACCGCCCGAGCCGCCACCGAGGATGATCAGATCGGCGGAAGCATCGGTGATGGTGCCGGCTACTGGGGGACTGGTCACTGAGGTGCCTGTCACTGAGACGCTCCTCAAACAGACGTCGATAACGGGGCGTTGGCGCCAATGCCATCTTGTCACCACGCTCGGTCAGCGGCGGATGAGGTGCCGGGTTCAGCCTCTTTCGGCGATGTCGGCGAGGACCGCAGCGAGGGTGCGCACCGGCACCCCAGTGCCACCCTTGCCGGTGTATCCCCACGGCGAGCCGGTGTTGTAGGCCGGACCTGCGATGTCCAGATGCGCCCAGGGGATGTCATCGGGGACGAACTCGGAAAGGAACACCCCGGCGGCGAGCATGCCGGCCCAACGGTGGCCCGCCACGTTGGCGATGTCAGCCAGCTTGGAGTCCAGATCGGACCGCAGGTGCTCGGGCAGTGGCATAGCCCACCCGTTCTCCCCGACCTGCTGCGAGATCGTGGTGACCCGATCCCGGAACTCCGGTGTGCCCATGATCCCTGTGGTGCGGTTGCCCAGCGCGATGATCTGGGCGCCGGTCAGGGTCGCGGTGTCGATGAGGTAGTCCGGGGCGTCCTGCGCAGCGCGGACCAGCGCGTCGGCGAGGATCAACCGCCCCTCGGCGTCGGTGTTGAGCACCTCGACGGTGGTGCCGCCGTACATCGTGAGGACGTCTCCCGGTCGGTAGGCGGTGGCCGAAGGCATGTTCTCAGCCATCGGCACGGTGGCGATCACCTCCACCGGCAGCTCCAACCGGGCAGCAAGTACCGCCGTGACGACCACAGCGGCCGCGCCCGCCATGTCCATGGTCATCTCCTCCATCTTCGCAGCCGGTTTGATCGAGATCCCACCGGTGTCGAAGGTCACCCCCTTGCCGATCAGAGCCACCTTTGCCCTCGGCGCGGGCGGCGCGTGATGCAGCCGGACCAGCCTTGGCGGGCGAGCTGAGCCGCTGCCGACCCCGAGGATGCCGCCGTAACCCTCACGGAGCAGCGCCTTCTCATCAAGTACCTCGGAGCGTAACCCAGCGGCCTGTGCCAGCGTCACGGCGCGATCAGCGAACGAGGCCGGATAGAGGTCGTTGGGCGGTGTGTTCACCAGGTCACGCGCGGTGATGACCGATTCGGCGATGGCGATGGCCTGAGCAAGATCCCGCCTCGCCCCAGCATCGTGAGCTGAGGGCACCGACAGGTCCATCTCCTTCAACGGCTCGTCCCCGTTCCGGGACCGGTAGGCGGTGAACGCGTAGCTACCCAGTGCGGTGCCCTCCGCGGCGGCGACCAGGTCGATCCGAGACAGGGTGGTGAGCGCCCGCGCGGTGCCGGACAGTGCCCGGGATGCGGCCCCTGCGGCTCGGCGAACCTGCTCGGCGGTGGGCTGGTCGCAGACCTCGCCGACACCGGCGGCGACCAGCAGTGGGGCACTGATGGTTCCCCGGGTGGGAACCTTGATCACCTCGTCGGCCTTGCCTCGGGCGCCCAGCACGGCCAGCAGGTCGGCGAGCGCCCCGTCGAACGCAGCGTCGACCTCCTCATTGCCCGGGAGCAGCCGGGGGCCCCCCTCCGCGGACATGATCCCCACCACGAGGGCGTCGACCGTCGCGGTGGTCACCGAGCCATCGGTGAGGCGCAGCGTCGGGGTGGTCACGGTGATCTCCTCGCTGATCTGGCCTGATGGCCGGAATGATTCGGGTGCATGGCGGTGACCGCTGCCACTGGAGGTAGCGTTCCATAGCCGTGAACACCGATCAGCACCGCGGACCCCTGCACTCCTCGCACGTCGAGGCCGGCGCCACCCTGGGAGCGTTCGGCGGATGGGAGATGCCGATCAGCTATCCCGGCGGAGGCGTCGTCGCCGAGCACACCGCCGTGCGTGCGGCAGTGGGCCTCTTCGACGTCACACACCTGGGCAAAGTCAGGATCTCAGGTCCGCGGGCCGCGGACTTCGTCAACTCCTGCCTTACCGCCGACCTTGCCAAGATCAGCCCCGGACAGGCCCAATATACCCTGTGTTGTGCTGAGAATGGCGGCGTGCTGGACGATTTGATCGCGTATCTAGTGAGCTCGGACGAGGTGTTCTGCGTGCCGAATGCCGCGAACACCAGGGAGGTCGGTCGCCGCCTGGCTGCCGCGGCGCCCCAGGCAGTGACGGTGACCGATCAGCACGACGACTACGCCGTGTTCGCTGTGCAGGGCCCCCACTCGGCTGACGTGCTCGCCGCCGTCGGACTGGATCGGGACATGGATCTCGCCGGCATCGATTACATGGCTTTTGTCGATACCCAGCATGAGGGTGTGCCGGTGCGGGTGGGTCGCACCGGTTACACCGGCGAGTGTGGCTACGAACTGTTGCCGCCGTGGGAGCACGCGACCTCCCTGTGGGAAGCGCTGCTCGTGGCTGTCAGCTCGCTCGGTGGGCGTGCGTGTGGGCTCGGCGCTCGAGACACGCTGCGCACCGAGATGGGTTACCCCCTGCACGGCCAGGACCTCGGCCCGGCTATCAGCCCGCTGCAGGGCGGCGTCTCATGGGCGATCGGCTGGGACAAGCCGGCGTTCTGGGGGAGAGAAGCGCTGCTCGCCGAGCGGGAGCGCGGCCCGTCCCGGCGGTTGCGCGGGCTGCGTGCCGTCGGGCGCGGGGTGCCGCGGCCGCACATGGCCGTGCGGTCCACCGCAGGTTCGCCGCTGGGGGTGACCACCTCGGGCACCTTCTCCCCGACATTGCGCACCGGCATCGCGTTGGCGCAGCTCGATCCTGCTGTGCGACTCGGGGACACCGTCGAGGTCGACGTCCGTGGCCGAGCGTTGCCCTGCGAGGTCGTCAGACTCCCGTTCGTCCCCTCCCATGTGCGCTAGGGCGGGGTCGGGCGGTCACCTGAGCTGGCAGGGCCCGCCGCGAGAGTAGTGGGACGTCCTACCATTTCTCGGCACGACGAGATACCGTGCAGGTCATGAGCGCCGCGCCACTGTTCACTCGGCTGCCGCACCCGTCTCCGGTGACGCGGCATCGGCGGGCGGAGATCCTGGCCTGTCCAGGCTTCGGCAGGTACTTCACCGACCATATGGTGGAGATCTGCTGGACCGCCGCCCGTGGCTGGCACAACCCGCAGATCGGCCCCTACCGTCAGCTTGTGATGGACCCGGCCAGCATGGTTCTGCACTACGGGCAGGCGATCTTCGAAGGTCTCAAAGCCTACCGGCAGCCAGATGGCACGGTCTCCTCGTTCCGGCCACTGGCCAACGCCGCACGGTTGCGCTCGTCGGCACGCCGGATGGCGATGCCAGAGCTGCCCGATGAGCTGTTCCTCGGCTCGCTGCGTGAGCTGGTGCGCGCCGACGTCGGCTGGGTGCCTGCGGCAGGCGGGGAGGAATCCCTGTACCTACGGCCGATGCTGTTCGCCACTGAGGTGAGCCTCGGGGTGCGCCCCGCGGCGACCTACCAATACCTTCTCATCGCCTCCCCGGCCGGTCCGTACTTCCGCGGTGGGCTCAAACCGGTCAGCGTGTGGCTGTGTACCGAGTACGTCCGCGCCGCGCCCGGTGGTACCGGGGCCGCCAAGTTCGCCGGGAACTACGCCGCGTCGCTGCTGGCCCAGCAGCAAGCTGCCGACCAGGGCTGCGACCAGGTGGTGTGGTTGGACGCGGTCGAGCGGCGTTGGGTGGAGGAAATGGGCGGGATGAACCTCTACTTCGTGTTGGGGGAAGGAAAGCAGGCCCGACTGGTGACTCCAGAGCTCACCGGCGCGTTGCTACCCGGTATCACCCGTGATTCAGTGCTCACTTTAGCCCGGGACCACGAGCTGGGCGTCGAGGAACGGCGGATCTCCACTGAAGAGTGGGAGAAGGGAGTGCAGGCGGGGGACATCTCGGAGGTCTTCGCCTGCGGTACCGCCGCGGTGATCACTCCGGTCGGGCGGGTCGCCTACGGTGGTGGCGAGTTCACCATCGGCAGCGGAGAACCCGGTCCCGTCACCGCTCGGTTACGTGCGGCCCTCACCGCGATCCAGCGCGGCGCCGCTCCTGACCCGCACAACTGGATGGTCCCTCTCACCTGAATGCGCCAATACGGTCAGCCCAGCGCACAGGCAGCGAGCATCACGGTGCTGGCCAGCTCGCTCGCAGCGCCCAGCACATCGCCGGTGACGCCGCCGAACCGACGGCGGGTGTGCGCTGAGACCCACACCACCACGAGGGCGGCGAGACCTACCGCAAGCGCGCCCTGCCACCATCGTCCGGGTACTGCCACCAGCCCGCCGCCCAGCAGGGCTACCGACCAGCTCAACGAGACGGCTGGGGGCTGGCTGCCGGCCACCAGCGCCCCCATGCCCGCCGGTCGGGCCGGTGCTACCCCCGTTCGGGCGCACCATCCGAAGGCGGTCCGCCCGGCAACCATCGCCAGTACCACGGGGATCAGCCGGCCGGTCTCAGACAGTGCCGCCAGCGCGGACACCTGCGTGATCAGCACCAGCACCAGAGTCACCACGCCGAACGGGCCGGTCGCCCCATCCCGCATCACGTCCAGTGCCCGCTGGGGCTCGCCGTAGCAGCCCAACCCGTCGGCGGTGTCGGCCAGCCCGTCCAGATGCATCCCGCGAGTCAGCCCGGCCAGCGCAGCCACCACAGCCACCCCGGCCAGCAGTGCAGGAGCGCCTAGCGCGTGCAGCACGGTGAGCACCCCGGCTGCGAGCAGACCCAACCCGGCGCCGACCACGGGTGCCCAGTACAGCGCGTGGCGGGCGATGGCCCGATCCACCTTGACGGGCGTCCCTACCGGCACGACTGTCAGCCAGGACACCGCCAGTCGCAAACCACGGCTCACCTCGTGGGCAACGGAGCATCCGAAGGCCCGGAGACACCGGCATCGGCGAACGTGGCCATTTCGGCCAGCACCCGGACGGCCATCTGCACCAGTGGCAGCGCAGCCACCGCCCCAGAGCCCTCGCCCAGCCGCATCCCCAGGTTCAGGACGGGATCCAACTCCAGATGCTCCAACGCCAGGGTGTGCGCGGGCTCAACCGAGCGGTGCCCGGCCACCCACCACCGCCGCGCTCCGGGCGCGAGTTCCTCGGCAAGCATCGCCGCGGCTCCGACGACAACCCCGTCCAGAATCACCGGGGTGCGCCGGACTGCGGCCTGGGCCAGAAAACCGGCCATCGCCGCGATATCGGCACCACCGGCGGTGCGCACCAGCGCGACGGGATCACCGACGACCGGGCGGGCCCGGCGCAACGCGTCGCGGATCGCCGCAGTTTTGCGCATCCAGCCGGCATCGTCGATGCCGGTGCCACGACCCACGACCGCCACCGGTTCCGCCCCGGTGAGCGCTGCCACGAGCACCGCGGCGGGGGTGGTGTTGCCGATCCCCATGTCGCCCGCGATCAGCAGGTCTGCGCCGCGGTCGACCTCTTCGTCGGCCACTGCCACTCCGGCGTCCAGCGCCCGGGCCACTTCCGCGTCGGTCAGCGCGTCCTGCCGGTCGATCGCGCCACTGCCGCGGCGAACCTTGTGCCTGGTGACCAACGGTGATGCGGCAACGGTGGCTGGGTCACAGTCGACGGCCACATCGACCACCCGAACCACCGCCCCGGCCGCGGCGGCGAGCACGTTCAGCGCCGCCCCCCCGCCTAGGAAGTTGCCCACCATCTGCTGGGTGACCTCGGCAGGATAGGCGGAGACCCCGTGCGCGGCGATGCCGTGGTCCCCAGCGAACACCACGACCTGCGGGCGGACGAAGGGGTGCGGTGGGCAAACCCCCTGGCAGGCAGCCGCCCACACACCCAGCTCCTCCAGCCGACCCAAGGAACCCGCCGGCTTGGTCAGCTGCTCATGGCGAGCCACTGCTTCCCGGTGGGCTTGCTGGTCGGGTGGTGTGATCCTATGGAACTCCACGCGGTTCTCCTGGTGCTCGGTGCCATCACCTGCGCCCATCCTCCCCGTCCTGAGCGCTGCGGTTGCCGGGCGATGCACTTCAGCGCAGCTTGACGGGCAGTCCGGCCACCAGAAGTAGCACTTCGTCGCATACCGCGGCGAGCTCGCCGTTCAGCACGCCGAGCTCGTCGCGAAACAGCCGCCCTGCGTGGGTCGATGGTACGATGCCGAGTCCGACCTCCGCGCTGACGAGCACCAGCCGGGCCGGGCAGGCCGCCACCGCCGACACCAGCTCAGTGCATCGTGCGCGGCAGGCTCCCACCGATTCCACGCCGCCCTCCCAGGCCTGCGCTTCGTCCAGCTCTCCGGCCAGCCAGATGGCGATATCGTCAACCAGCACCGGAACCGGGCCGGTGGCCCGCAGCGCGCTGGGCAGGTCAGCGGGCTCAACGGTACGCCACCCCGCTGGCCTGCGGGCCACATGCGCGGCGATCCGCGCCTCCCAGTCAAGGTCATCGAACCGGTGCCGGGCGGTCGCCAGATAATCAACTCGTGCATCCCTGAGTAACCCCTCGGCGTGCGCGGACTTTCCGGACCGCGCACCGCCGAGCACCAGCGTTCGCACCCGCCTGACACTACCGGTCGGCTGCCCCTCCACCGAGGACAGCAGTCAGGGCAGCGGCAGGCGCGGCCACAGAGAGGAGCTTGCGATGGCCATGCGGTGGCGCTACCAGGGTCCAGACGGCCGCGAAGCACCCGGCCCCGAGATCGCGTTCGACGATCAGACCGACGCCGAGGAGTGGCTCAGCCTCGAGTGGCAGGGTTTGTTGGCGGGCGGGGTGGAGGCGGTCACCCTGCTCGACGGCGAGTGTGTGATATACGGCCCGATGGGCCTGCGACCGTAGCCAGCGCAGCGAGACAGGGCGCTGACTACGGGATCGAGTCGCCGGGACCGACCCGAGGTTTAGGCACCCGCAGCCGGCGCAACTGGGTCGCCCTGGTCATGGCGTAGAACCCCAGGCTCACCCCGGACTCCGATGCGTTGGGGAACCGTTCGTGGACGCGGCGCTTGACGGTGCGGCCCAGCAGTACCCCCTCGACAATGATCGCGAGGAGCATCGCCATCGACACCAGCGACACATACTGTTGCACTACCGGCGACGGCACCAGGATGACGACGATCACCAGCAGCGCCAGTGGCATGAAGGCGCCAGCGAGGTGGCGTCGAGAATCCACCACGTCTCGCACGTAGGCCTTCACCGGACCGCGGTCGCGGGGCAGCAGGTACTTTTCGTCCCCGGCCAGCATGCGTTCACGGCGCGTGGCCGCCGCGTTGCGGCGTTCCTGCTTGGAGCCGCGCATCCGCCGTAATGCTTCCCGCTGAGTACGCGGTGGGGGTGGTGCCGGGCCGCGCTTGCGGTTCTCAGCTTCTCGGCGACTTGGGGTGGGCCTGCCCTTGCCGCCGGCACGGGCCCGTTGGGTGACGTCGTCCGGGTCGGGCAGCTCCACGTCCCCTGCCGGCTCCGGCTGGGGGTCGGCGGCGCTGGAGCCGGTGTTGCCGCGCAGGAACCTCACGGTGACCAGCCTAGGGCAATGGCCGAAACACTCCGTTCACCTCCAGGAGGGGTCGTGAGCTCCTGACGTGCCATCATGGAGGCACGGGAATCACCCGTCGGTCGCGGGCGTTCGCGTAGTGTGGAGATCCGTCCGTGCCGAGTGCCGATCCCAGGGAGAGCCATGACCGTCGAGAACATCACCGACACTGAGGTGACCACCCACGGTGTCAAGCTCACCGATGCGGCCGCCGCCAAGGCGAAGGCGCTACTCGACCAGGAGGGCCGGTCGGATATGCACCTTCGCATCGCCGTGCAGCCTGGTGGTTGTGCCGGGTTGCGCTACCAGCTGTTCTTCGATGAGCGCAGCCTCGACGGCGATGCGAAGCGAGACTTCAACGGCCTCGCGGTCGTGGTCGACCGGATGAGCGTGCCCTACCTGCAAGGTGCTGTGATCGATTTTGTGGACACGATCGAGAAGCAGGGCTTCACCATCGACAACCCGAACGCGGGTGGCTCCTGCGCCTGCGGGGACTCGTTCAACTAGATGATCTATTCCAAGGGGTTGGTCAGTGGTCGTAGGCCAGCAGTGAGCGTTTGATCGGCTGGCCGGTGTGGTCGTTGTGCCAGATCGCGGTGGTCAGGGCGAGGATGCGTTGCAGGATGCGGATTAGGACGCCGTTGGGGGTCTTGCCGCCGTGGTTTTCGAGGTTGAGTTGGCCTTTGTAGGTGTCGAAGATTGATTCGATGGTTTGGCGCAGGGGCTTGAAGAAGCGGCTGCCTGGCCGGTCTGGTTCGCCTTTGCGGGCTGGTCGTAGCAGGGTCAGGTCCGCTTCGGCCAGGGTGGTCTCGAACTCGGCGCCGAAGTAGTTCTTGTCTCCCATCAGGATCTGTCTGGGTCGGTTGGCGCTCAGGCTGGGGTCGGTGTGGAGGATGTCGAGTAGGACGGTGCGTTCGTCGGCTTTGGCGCCGGTCAGGGCGAAGCCGATGGGTAGGCCGTGCAGGGTGGCCAGCAGGTGCAGGCGTAGTCCCCAGAAGTAGCGGGAGTGGCTGGCGCAGTAGCCGTACTCAGCCCAGCCGGCCAACTCGCTACGGCGCACGGCCTCACGCGAGCGGGCGCATTCCACCGGGGTGGAGTCGATGACCCAGATGTCATCGGTCCACAGGCTGGTGTCGCGGGCCAGCATCCCGATCAGCCAGCTGATCGTGGTGGCCAGGTTGCGCAGCCGTTTGTTGTAGCCCGGCTGTTGGGGCAGGTAGGGAAACAGATGCCGGAGGTGAGTGGTGGCAAAGCGCAGCCAGCGGGCCTCACTGGTGAACCCCAGCAGGGCCTGCATCACCGCCAGGGTCACCAGCTCTGCATCGGAGATCTGTGGGCTGAATCCGATCACCGGGCGCCACGGCGCGCGCTGCGGCGCCATCCGCAACAGGTCATCAGTCTTGACGTACAGTGCGGTCGCGAGGGTGTCCAGATCGGCGTCCACGAGAGCCTCCGGGGTTCGACGTTGGATGAGAACGCCGATCTTGGACACCCTTCGCGTATCAAGCGATCATGACACGCCAGATCTTCACCCCTTGGAATAGATCATCTAGCCGTGCTACACCTGCACGGGGTAGCGCGGTTCGGGCACGGCAGGAGTGATCCGCCGCTCAACGAAAATGCCGTGCCACAGCATGAAGACCAGCACCGCCCAGATTCGCCTGCTGTGATCTCGCGGACCTGCGCGATGCTCGTCGAGCATTCGGTGCACGGCGGCGAGGTCGAGGAACTCCGCGGTGCCGGAGTCGTCGACAATGCCGCGGGCCCAGTCGTGCAGGTCGTTTCGAAGCCAGTGCCGGATCGGCACCGGGAAACCCAGTTTGCGGCGGTTCAGTACGTGCGCGGGCACGATGTCGCGCAGCGCCCGGCGCAATGCGTGCTTGGTGGTCTCGCGGGTGATCTTCTCTGTGAGCGGGATCGTGGAAGCCACCCGGAACACCTCCGGGTCGAGGAAGGGCACTCGCAGCTCGAGAGAGTTGGCCATGGTCATCTTGTCCGCCTTGACCAGGATGTCGCCACGTAGCCAGGTGAACAGGTCCACGTGCTGCATGCGAGCGACCGGATCCCAGCCCGTCGAATCAGCGTAGGAAGCCGCGGTGACGTCGGCGTGTGAGACAGCTGCGTCGTATCCGCGTAACACCTCGCGCAGCTGGTCCTCCAGGAAGATCCGTGCGTTGCCGTAGTAGCGCTGTTCCAGCGTCAGTGCGCCGCGACGCAGCAGGTCCTTGCCGCGCACCCCTTCCGGAATCCACGTGGAGATCCGGCCCAGCGTGCGGCGTAAGCCTCCGGGCACCTTCTCGAACGCAGCCAGCGACAATGGTTCGCGGTAGATGGTGTAGCCGCCGAACAGCTCGTCGGCACCCTCGCCGGACAGCACCACCTTGACGTGTTCCCTCGCCTCCCGGGCGATGAACCACAGCGGCACCAGCGCAGGATCGGCAACCGGATCATCGAGATACCAGACGATCAGCGGCAGCGCCTCGGCCAGTTCGGTCGCCGAGACGGTGCGGACAACGTGCCGGACGCCGATCGCGGCCGCCGATTCCGCAGCCACGTCCACCTCGGAGTAGCCATCGCGTTCGAAGCCAGTGGTGAAGGTGATCAGATCCGGGTTGTGCTCCCGCGCCAGGGTGGCGATGGCGGTGGAGTCGATCCCACCGGACAGGAAGGCGCCGACGGTGACGTCGGCCCGCATGTGCTTGGCGACCGAGTCCCGCAGCGCCGAGGTGATCTCGTCATGCAAGGTCTGCGCCTCTGCCTGGGAGCGGACTCTCCGGGGCCGGAAAACGGGATGAAAGTAGCGTTCAGTAGTCAGCTTGCCACCGGGGGAGAGGGAGCAGGTAGTGCCGGACTCGATCCGCCTGATCCCCGTGTGCAGCGATGCCGGCTCGGGCACGTACTGCAAGGTCAGGTAGTGCTGCAGTGCCCGGCGGTCCACCTTCGCCGACACTCCCAGCGACGGCGCCAACGCCAGCAGACTCTTCTTCTCACTGGCAAACGCGACCCCGCCGGGTCCGGCGCAGCTGAACAGCGGCTTGATCCCGAAGGGGTCGCGGGCGCCGAACGCGACCCGTAGCTGTGTGTCCCAGATGACGAACGCGAACATTCCCCGCAGCCGCCTCACGGCGGTAGGTCCGAAGTGGTGGTATGCCGCGACGACGACCTCAGTGTCACCTTCGGTGACGAAGTTCGCACCGTACGGTTCGTGGCGCAGTTCCTCACGGAGTTCGATGTAGTTGTAGATCTCCCCGTTGAACAGGATCGTATAGCGCTGCGGTGTGCCCGGCGGGCCCCAGCGCAGTGGCTGGTGGGAATGCTCGAGATCGATGATGGACAACCGGTTGAATCCCAGCACCACGTCGGGGTCGTACCAAGTCCCGGTTTCGTCGGGTCCGCGATGCCGTTGGCACTGCAGCGCCGCGGTCACGTCTGCCACCCGCTGCGCTGCGTCCTGCTGCGCAGTCACTAATCCTAGCAACCCGCACACGAACTCGCCCTTCTGCCAGCCGGCCGACCCGGACCGGAGACCGCCGTATGGACTCCTGGCGGCCAAGTATGACGCCCGCGCTCCCGGGCCACTCGCGCCCCGGGAGCGCTCTGATCATCGCGCTGGGTTAGGCTCCAGCCAGTGGGCTGCCTGGCCGCATCGGGCTACGAGGAGGAACGAGGCGTGATCGGTGTGGTCCGTTCCCGGGCGGTTCGGACGCTGAAGGTGTCCGGACTGGCCATAACGGTTGCCTTCATGTCCACCGGATGCTCGGTATATCAGGCTTTCTCGTTCGGCTGGCCGGAGGGGGTCACTCCGCAGGCCGAACGCATGCGAGCACTATGGATCTGGGCGACGATAGCTGCTCTAGCGGTCGGTTTGATCGTCGCGATGTTGATCATGTGGACGGTCGTTTTCCACCGCAAGAGGTCTGTCGAGATGCCCCGCCAGACTCAGTACAACCTACCGCTGGAGATCGTCTACACGGTTATTCCGACGGTGATCGTCGCAGTACTTTTTTATTTCACCGTGACGGCGCAGAACTTCGTTAATGTCAAAGTCGACAATCCTGACCTGCGGGTGAGAGTGATCGGCTTCCAATGGAACTGGGAGTTCCAGTATCTCCAGGACAAACCCGATAAGAGTGGCATCTACCAGGTTCGACGGACCGCAGACGGTGCGCCACTGGCTACCGTGGGCTCGTCCACCACGATCCCTCTGCTAGTGGTTCCGATCAATCGGGTCGTGGAGTATCGGATCGAATCCACCGATGTCCTGCACTCATTCTACATTCCAGATTTCCTTTTCAAGCGTGATGTCTTTCCGCGACCGGAGAAGAACGATACCGACAACGTTTTCCAGACTACGGTGCAGCGCCAGGGAGCATTTGTCGGTCGCTGCGCCGAATTGTGTGGCACCTATCACGCCATGATGAATTTCGAGCTTCGGGCGCTGCCGCCGGACCTGTTCGACAGATATCTGGCCTTGCGGGCACAAGCCAACCCGCAGACCCATCGGTCCTACACAGCCGGTGAGGCGCTCGCCCGGTTGAACTGCGGTGAGCTGTGTGCCCCTGAGGCAGTGACCACCTCCCCGTACGACACTGATCGCACCGCCCGCGAGGCCACCCAGGCCAGGGGTGGACACTGACCTCCACCATATTCGGGTGGTCTTTTCGGCAGGTTGGAGAGCGAGGCAGCATCATGAGGGTCGAGGCGCGGATCTTTGAGATCATCACAGCGTTCTTCTTCCTATCCGCTGTGGTCTACGGCCTGTTGTCGCATGGTGAACCGGTCGGTTCGGTGGGGCTGACGCTGACCGGTGGGCTGACCCTCATCGTGGGCACCTACTTCCGGTTCGTCTCCCGGCGAGTCCGGATGCGTCCAGAGGACAACATCGAAGCTGAAATCTCCGACGGAGCTGGTGAACTGGGTTTCTTTTCGCCGGGCAGCTACTGGCCGTTCGGGATGGCCCTGGGCGCGAGCGTGCTGGGTTTCGCGCTGGCTCTCGACCAGTGGTGGATGGTTGCGGTCGGCATTGCGTTGGTACTCGGGACAGTCGCCGGACTGGTGTTCGAGTATCACATCGGCGGACCCAAGCCGGAGTGAGCATTCCAGCCTAGAGCTAGCAGGCCTTCTGAGGATTCGGGCAGGATCGTCCGGGGTGGCTGTGTCGGCTATAGGCGCGATTACTGCACGTCGGCTAGTCGCTGGGTTGGTGCGGCCGACCGGCTAACTTGCGACCTGCGCCGTTGGTGCTGACCCCGTTCCTGCTTGCTTCCTGACGAGCTGCCTCCAGTGCTCTTGTCTGATCAGAAGGGTCCGGTCGGAACAGGGAGCCTGGTACTGGGGCACCAGCTGACCCCAGTTGGTTCATCCGCTTGGGCACCCGCGCACCCTGGTACTCGAGGGGGACAGGGTGGCCGTGTGCATCGACAGCGCCGAGGGGTTGGTGCACCTCGATGAACTCACCATGTGGCAACCGCTTGATGATGCCGGTCTCTATTCCATGTTCGAGGATTGCCCGATCGGCGCGCTGCAGACCGAGGCAGATCCGGTAGGTGACGTAGTACGCGGTTGGGGGCAGCAACAGCAGACCGATCCGGCCTGCCCAGGTGGTGGCGTTCAGCGAGATGTCGAACGTATACGCAATGACGTCGTTGCCACCGGAGAGCAGCAGCACGAACATGAAGGAGAGCGCCATCATGCCCAAGCCAGTTCGCACCGGGACGTCTCGGGGGCGTTGCAGCAAGTTGTGCGAGGCGTTGTCCTTGGTCAGCTTGCGCTCGATGGCAGGGTATGCAAATGCAAGTCCGAACATGATGCCTGGGATCACCATAGTCGGCCAGAACGATGCGGGAATCAGGTAGTTACCAAGGTAGATCTCCCACGCAGGCCACAGCCGGGTGGAGCCGTCGAGCCAACCGACATACCAGTCAGGCTGTGAAGCCGCCGAGACCTGGGCCGGATTATACGGACCGAAGTTCCATACCGGGTTGATCTGGAACAAGCCCGCCATGATGCAGATCACACCGATGTTCACCATGGCGAAGCCGCCGGCCTTCGTCGCGAAGATCGGCAGGATGCGGACACCGACTACATTGCGCTCGGTACGCCCAGGGCCGGGGAATTGAGTGTGCTTCTGGTACCAGACCAGGCCGAGGTGCACGGCGATGAGCGCGAGCAGGATGCCTGGGATGAGCAGCACGTGAATGATGAAGAACCGAGGAATGATCATAGTCCCGGGGAACTCACCACCGAAGATCGCCCAGTGCGCCCAGGTACCGATCACGGGTGGCGACATGGTGATCGCCGAGATGATCCGCAGACCGGTTCCCGAGAGCAGGTCGTCGGGCAATGAGTAGCCGGTGAGGCCCTCCAGTCCAGCCAGAATCGCGATAGTGACGCCAATTGTCCAGTTTGTCTCACGCGGCTTGCGGAAGGCACCGGTGAAGAAGGTGCGGAACATGTGAGCCACTAGGGCAGCAACGAACAGCAGCGCCGCCCAGTGGTGGACCTGTCGGATGAACAGCCCGCCGCGGACGTCGAAAGACAGCTGTAGGGTCGACTCGAATGCCCGGGACATCTCGATGCCTCGGAGGTTGGGGTAGACGCCGTTGTACTTGACCTCTTCCATCGAGGGGTCGAAGAACAGCGTCAGGTACGTCCCGGAGAGCAGCAGCACGATGAAGCTGTTCAGCGCGATCTCCCCGAGCATGAACGACCAATGCGTCGGGAAGACCTTGTTGATCTGGCGGCGCATGCCGGCTGCGAGGTGAAACCGCTGGTCCAGCTCGTCGGCTGTCTTGCTCGCACGGGCGGCGAGGCCGCTGGAGGTGCCTGACGTGGTCGGCGTCATCGCGCTCATGACCTCCGCTCCCAGAACGCTGGTCCTACGGGCTCGATGAAGTCGCCCTTGGCGTAGAAGTATCCCTCATCGTTGACGGAGATGTGCAGCTGAGGCAAGGCCCTGGTAGCCGGACCGAAGACCGGCTTGGCGTACTCCAGCATGTTGAACTGCGACTGGTGGCAGGGGCACAGCAGCCGAGCGGTCTGGGCCTCATACAGCGACGCGGGACAGCCCAGGTGGGTGCAGATTTTTGAGTACGCGTAGAAATCGCCGTAGTTGAAACCAACCTGGCCCTTGCGCTGCACGACCTGCGCCGCCTGCTCAGGGTGCAATCGTATGAGCATCACTGGGCTGTCGGAGGCGCGCAGCGCATCATGCATCTGTTTCTCCGACCAGGAGCGCTTATACGGGAACACGGTCGCGATGCTGCCGGCAGCAAGATCCTCGGGGCGCGCGAGGGTGAGCTGCTCGGCGTCATAACGGAGGAATACCGGCTCACCGTTGGTCGAACGCCAGGGCGTGACCCACAGTGCCGCTTGGTCCCCGCCCTTCCAGGGGTTTCTCACCAGACCACCCAGAGCGAAGACCCCCACTCCGGCACCTAAAACGCCACCCCCGAGGCCGGCCGCACGTTTGATCAGGGACCGCCGCCCGATCCCGCTGCGGGCACCGGAGTCGGCCAAGATCTCGGTAGTGGTTACCCGATCGATTTCTGCGGAACCGCCCATGTGGCGCTCCTGCACCGCGGTCTCGTGCGGTAGTAAGCGCTTGGCGTAGATGATCGTCCCGCTGCCGATGGCGAATACCGACAATCCGAGTAGTACCCCGATAATCGGTGTATAAAGTGTGTAGAGCAAATGCCTGCTACCCGAACTGCCGGGCGGGGCATATTCATAGGGCCAGAACAAGTAGGCGGCCAGGAAACCCAGCCCCGCCAGCGCTGCGACGATGAACCACCGCGCCACGTTGCGCTCGGTGCGCTTCTCCGCACGGGTACCCGGCACCGGGAACGGGTCCTCCAGGTGCGTGATGGTCACTCCGTCCAGCGCCAGGCCCAACCGGACGAGCTCCTCCCGGCTAGCTGTCGACAGGTCGACATCACCTGCGGACTGCCGCTGCCCAGCTAAGTCCCTGTGAGATCCTCCCTGGTCACTCATGCCTTCGCTCCGATCCACAGCGTGACGGCGACCAGCGCCGAGATCCCGACGATCCACGCGATCAGACCCTCCGAGATCGGCCCGTAACCACCCAGGGAGTAACCACCCGGATTGTTACGCTCCTGCGAGACCGATTCGAGGTAGGCGATGACGTCTCGTTTCTCCTCCGGGGTCAGCTGTCGGTCGGAGAACCTGGGCATGCTCTGTGGCCCGCTGATCATCGCGGTGTAGATCTGTTGGGGATTGACGTCCTTGATCGCGGGCGCGTACTTGCCGGAGGACAGCGCTATACCGCGTCCGGTGAAGTTATGGCAGGACGCGCAGTTAAGCCGGAACAAGTCGCCGCCCCGAGCAGAGTCACCGCCGCCGAGGTCGCCTTTCGGTACCACCGGTCCGCCACCGTTGGCCTGGACAAACGCGCCCAGCGCGTCGATTTCCTCGGGGCTGAACTTGACCGGTTTCGCAGCGATCTGAGCTTCCTGGCGAGCCGCGGGCATCCGCCCAGTGGAGACTTGGAAGTACACTGCGGCCTCGCCGACACCGATCAGACTTGGCCCGCGGTTTGTCACACCTTGCAGGTTTGCCCCATGGCAGCTGATACAGGCGTTGTTGTAGAGCTGCTCGCCCTGGCGCACCAAAGCCGAATCCACCTGGGCGTGGGCGGTTTGCGACTGGGGGGCGAAGACCGCGTAAAGGCCGCCCGCAGCCAGCAACGCCACGGCGATAGCGAGCATTCCCGATACTCGACGGCGCAGGCCGCTGTGCCCTGCCTGCTTCGCTGTCTGGCCCGACCTGGTTGGGTGCGATCCGGAGTCGGGTGTGGCTCTGCTCATCAGTCTCGACTACCCCTGCTGTCTCGTTCCGTTCGGTGCTCGATGCTGGAGCCTTCCTCGTGGCCCCCCTGGCTGCGGTACTAGGGGATGCTAACTAGGGCAAGAAGTAGATGGTGGCGAATAGCCCGATCCACACCACATCGACGAAGTGCCAGTAGTAGGACACGACGATCGCGGCGGTGGCTTGGGCCGGAGTGAACTTGCTCAGCTTGGTCCGGATGATGAGGAAGATGAACGCGATCAGGCCGCCGGTCACGTGCAAACCGTGGAATCCTGTGGTCAAATAGAAGACGGTGCCGTAGGCGCCCGAGGGGATCGTGACCCCCTCGTGGACGAGGTTGCGGTACTCGTTGGCTTGGCCCAGTACGAACATCGTGCCCATGATCAGCGTGATCGTGTACCAGAGACGCAGCCCGAACACGTCGCCCTGTTCGGCCTTGAAGACGCCCCACTGGCAGGTGAACGACGAAGACACCAGGATGATGGTGACAATCAGCGCATAGGGCTTGTTGAGAAGGATCGGCTCGCCGGTGGATGCGAGGATCGGCGGCCACGGTCCGTCGTGCTGCGCCTTCACCGTGAAGAACATCGCGAACAGACCGGCGAAGAACATCAGCTCGCTGGACAGCCACACGATGGTTCCGACGCTGACCATGTTGGGCCGGTTCAGGGAGTGCACCCGCTGGCTGATGGAGGGCCCTGCCAGGCTGGACGAGGTCACGCTGAGCATTATGACGAAAGCCGTCAGCGTCGGCTGGACCGGGGCCGGGAGGACGCGCCAGGAGTGACGACTTTCGTCTGATGATTCACTCGACAGCGGGGGAATGGTGCGAGATGTCATCACAGAGAGTGATACGATGCTGCCTCGCCTCGCCGGGGTGACCGTCCGTATAGGATCGGTGCATCTTCTACACTCCAAGGACCTCGACCACAGATGAATGCCCCGAGCGACGCCACCACGGTGCTGGTCTTCAGTCACCGGTCAGAGGTGCGCGATGCCATCATCAACGCAGTCGGGCGGCGCCCTGCGCCGGATGTCGGTCGCCTGCACTATGCCGAGGCTGGAACGATCGCCGAGGTGCTGGCAGCTGTCGATGCGGGTGGAGTGGGCCTCGCGATTCTGGACGGTGAGGCGCAGCCCACCGGAGGGATGGGGCTGTCCCGTCAGCTCAAGAACGAGATCGACCGCTGCCCCCCAGTGATCGTCTCGGTGCGCCGCAGGGACGATCGCTGGTTGGCGGTCTGGTCGCAGGCTGACGCGGTGATTGTGCAGCCGCTGGACCCGCTGGTGGCCGCTGAGACCGTGGCCGAGGTGCTTCGCGCGCACCGGCCGTGGGCAGCGAACCGCTGAGGCGGCGCAGATATGGCGGCGCCTACCCGTTCGCGCAGCTGGCCGGCGCTGCTCACCCAGTTGATCGCCGGAACAGACCTGGATTCCCAGGACACACTGTGGGTGATGGACCAGGTGATGTCTGGTGGGGCTACCCAAGCGCAGATCGCCGCGTTCGTGGTGGCGCTGCGGGTCAAAGGCGAGACTCCGGCGGAGATCGCCGGTCTGGCCGATGGCATGCTTTCGCACTCCTGCCGAGTACACGTACCCCAGCGGGCGGTCGATGTGGTCGGCACCGGGGGCGACCAGGCGCATACCGTCAACATCTCCACGATGGCCGCGCTGGTGACTGCCGCCGCCGGCGCACCAGTGGTCAAGCACGGCGGTCGCGCGGCGTCTTCGCAGTGCGGTGCTGCGGATGTGCTCGAGGCACTTGGTGTGGCGATCGATCTCGGCCCTGAGCAGGTGGCACAGTGCGTTGCCGAGGCCGGAATCGGGTTTTGTTTCGCGCCCCTGTTCCACCCGGCGATGCGCCACGTCGCCGGGATGCGCCGGGAGATCGGGATACCTACAGCCTTCAACTTCCTCGGGCCACTGACCAATCCGGCGCAGCCGGATGCCGGGCTGGTGGGCTGTGCGGATCTGCGGATGGCTCCGGTGATGGCCCAAGTGCTCGCCGATCGTGGGGACAGTGCGCTGGTGGTCCGGGGTGACGATGGACTTGACGAGATCACTACCACGACCACCACTTCGGTGTGGGTGGTCGACGGTGGCGTGGTCCGGCGTGACCGGGTTGACCCGGCCGCGCTGGGCCTGCCGGTGGCCCGTAGGGAGGACCTACGCGGTGGAGATGTTGCGGTCAATGCCGATGCGGTGCGACGCCTGCTCGCCGGCGATACCGGTCCGGTGCGGGACGCCGTGCTCCTCAGCGCGGCCGCGGCCCTCGTCGCGCACCGAGGCTCGACAGCAGATCTGATGGGAGATCTTCGAGAAATGGCACATCGTGCTGCCGAGGCTGTTGATTCCGGCGCTGCGGCGGCACTGCTGGAGCGCTGGGCGAAGCTCAGCACCGAGCTGTCCGCCAGTGCGCGCTGATTTCGTTGGTGACTCTATCTAGTGCAACCAACGCGGCCGATGAGACCATTAGATCGATGACGAAAAGTAATCAAGATTGAAGTTATCCCACTTTCGAGTGAGGTGACCGGTCCTTTCGAGTGACGGTTCGCGTCCATGCGCTCCGTGGGCCGTTGCGCCAAATATGCGGGATGATCTCCCGTTACCAGTCACGCCTCCGGACGTTGATGTCCGAGAAAAGGAGATTGCGGCGGGTGGTGTCCCATCGTCAGAGCTGCGTGCTTCGGAGCCTAGCGGCTGGCGTGGCCTTCGCTGCCGTGCTGAGCATGCCGGCAGCGCTTGCGGTCGCCGATCCAGGCCCTGCTCCCACGCCCGATCCCACGGGGACCGTTGCTCAGGCTCGTACGTTGAGTCGCCAGGCTGAGGTGATCACCGAGCAGTGGAAGTTGGCCACGGACCGACTGCTAGCCCGACGAGCCGATGCAGACCGGGCGCATAGCGATGCAGCAGCTGCGACGGCGGTGGCCGGTCAGGCCCGCGCTGCCCAGAGCGCATTTCGCGCTCAGGTGGATCAGCTGACCAGCGCCACCTTTGAGGGTGTTCGGATCAGCAGCCTGACCGCGATGCTGATCAGCGACTCGCCGCAACAATTCATGGACCAGATGTCCGCGCTGGACGTGCTGGCGGTGAGCAACAGAGCGGCGATGGACAAGCTCGCGGCTGCGGTCTCGCGCGCCGAGCAGGCACAGCTCGCCGCTACTGATGCTGAGACACGAGCGGCCGTCGCGGAACTCGACGCCACTCGGATAGCTGGCGATGTAGCCCAGGCCCGGCTTGAGATGGGTCGCCAGATCAATCTTGTGCAGGAGCGCCTCGGTAAGCTCACCGCCGACGAGTTCACCCATTACGCCTCCGAAGGATTCACCGATTACCCGATCGACATGGTCGGCGACACCCTGGGGATCAGGGCTGTGCGGGCTGCGCTGACCCGGCAGGGCGCACCGTATATCTGGGGCGCCGAAGGACCGAACACCTTCGATTGCTCAGGCTTGGTGATGTGGGCCTATCATCAGGCAGGGGTGGGTCTACCGAGGGTGGCCTTCGACCAGGCCAGGGTGGGCAGTGCGGTGGTCTCGGGTTTGCTACCAGGAGACCTTATCGCGCTGTACTGGCCGGTGAGTCACATAGGCATCTATGTAGGGAACGGGCTCTACATCAACGCCCCGCAGAGCGGTGACGTTGTTAAAGTGGCCAGGGTCCCATGGCGGGATGTCACGGCGATCCGCCGGATCGGGTGATCTACTTCTCGGGCTCGGCAACCGCTGAACCGGTGCGCTAGATGATCTATTCCAAGGGGTGAAGATCTGGCGTGTCATGATCGCTTGATACGCGAAGGGTGTCCAAGATCGGCGTTCTCATCCAACGTCGAACCCCGGAGGCTCTCGTGGACGCCGATCTGGACACCCTCGCGACCGCACTGTACGTCAAGACTGATGACCTGTTGCGGATGGCGCCGCAGCGCGCGCCGTGGCGCCCGGTGATCGGATTCAGCCCACAGATCTCCGATGCAGAGCTGGTGACCCTGGCGGTGATGCAGGCCCTGCTGGGGTTCACCAGTGAGGCCCGCTGGCTGCGCTTTGCCACCACTCACCTCCGGCATCTGTTTCCCTACCTGCCCCAACAGCCGGGCTACAACAAACGGCTGCGCAACCTGGCCACCACGATCAGCTGGCTGATCGGGATGCTGGCCCGCGACACCAGCCTGTGGACCGATGACATCTGGGTCATCGACTCCACCCCGGTGGAATGCGCCCGCTCGCGTGAGGCCGTGCGCCGTAGCGAGTTGGCCGGCTGGGCTGAGTACGGCTACTGCGCCAGCCACTCCCGCTACTTCTGGGGACTACGCCTGCACCTGCTGGCCACCCTGCACGGCCTACCCATCGGCTTCGCCCTGACCGGCGCCAAAGCCGACGAACGCACCGTCCTACTCGACATCCTCCACACCGACCCCAGCCTGAGCGCCAACCGACCCAGACAGATCCTGATGGGAGACAAGAACTACTTCGGCGCCGAGTTCGAGACCACCCTGGCCGAAGCGGACCTGACCCTGCTACGACCAGCCCGCAAAGGCGAACCAGACCGGCCAGGCAGCCGCTTCTTCAAGCCCCTGCGCCAAACCATCGAATCAATCTTCGACACCTACAAAGGCCAACTCAACCTCGAAAACCACGGCGGCAAGACCCCCAACGGCGTCCTAATCCGCATCCTGCAACGCATCCTCGCCCTGACCACCGCGATCTGGCACAACGACCACACCGGCCAGCCGATCAAACGCTCACTGCTGGCCTACGACCACTGACCAACCCCTTGGAATAGATCATCTAGGCAATCGGCCCGTCTGAGATTGTCAGTGTCGCGGTCTACCGTCTGTAGTGACCAGATCACGAGCGAGACGGAGCCCGACATGATTGTGGATTGTGACCGGTGTGTGGTGCGTGGCGGCGCCTGCCAGGACTGTGTCATCACCGTGCTGCTGGGAACTCCGCCGGGTGGCATCGAGTTAGACGGCACCGAGCGACTGGCGCTGGATACCCTGGCCGAGGCTGGCATGGTGCCCCACCTGCAGCTGGTGGATCGCCACGAGGATGACGAAACAGCGTGGGTGGGGGCCGATCGTGGTGTACACCTGCGCCGCGGCGCTGAGCGGTCCGCAACCGACGGCGAGCGGTCTAGGCGCCACGTGAGCTGATCGGTGAGGCTGAATCCGCTGCCAGCCACGATGACGCCCGTCGTGCGCATGGGCCGCTTCACCCCATCACCGGCGCGCCGGTGGTGACAGGATGGGTAACTTTTCGTAATCTTCCCGAGACTTTGCGGTAACTGCCTCCCAGCCTGGTGGCAACGCAAATCACCGTCGAATCGGCACCCTCCGGGGGCCGAACCGGGGACGTATCTTTTCTTGGGTGCATTCGAGTGGGCATTCGCTTCACCCGGTAGGGTCCGCTTGCACTCATGGCTCGAACCGTCAGCTAGCCCGGTAGGCGGTCCCAGGGAAGAGGAGATAGTCGCGACGTGTCGTCGCATCATCTGGAGCCCAGCGTTGTGAGGCGCGGCGTGGTGTGGCTTCGTGTGGGGGCCCGCGGTCTTGTGACGCGAGGTGTCACGGCAGCGATGGCCGTCGCAACCGTGGTCGTCCTTGCGACTTCGATGCCCACCACGGCCGCCGCCGACCCCGGGTTGCCCGGTGATGCTCCTAGCGCCGCACAGGAGCTTGCCGATTTGAATCGGCAGGCTGAGGTGCTCACGGAAAAGTGGCATTATGCTCGTGACCAGTTGGCTGCCCGCCGTGCCGACCTGGAGCGGGCTCGGGCTGATGTCAACGCGGCTGCCGCCGCTGCAGAACGCGCCAGGGCGGTCCAGGGTCAATTCCGCGGTCAAGTCGACAGACTGACCAACGCCTCATTTCAGGGTGCGCGACTCAACCGTCTGTCCGCGCTGCTGGTCAGCAACTCCCCGCAGGACTTCCTGGACCAGATGTCCGCGCTGGATATGCTCGCCGTGGACAACAAGCAGGCCTTGGACCGGCTCGCCGGTGCCGTGGCGCAGTCCCAACAGGCTGAGCTGTCGGCCAATGATGCGGCTGGGCGGGCTGACCAAGCTGAACACGACGCCGCGCGGCTTGAAGCTGACCTGACCCGTTCCCGCGCCGAGATGGACCGTCAGATCGCGGTGGTCATGAAGCGCCTCGCGGAGTTGACTCGCCAGGAACGGGCTGCCTACATCTCGCCCGGCGACATCCACTTCCCGGTCAACCTGGTGGGTGCCGGTACCGCCGTCCAAGCGGCCCGTGCTGCGCTGAGTAAGCAGGGTTCGGCATACGTCTGGGGCGGCGACGGGCCGATCACGTTCGACTGCTCAGGGCTGGTGAAATGGGCCTTTGAGCAGGCTGGCATGCCCGGTCTGCCGCACTCAGCGGAGGCGCAGGCGCGGATGGGTCATAGCGTCAGCCCTTCTCAGCTGCAGCCTGGCGACCTCATCGCCCTGTATTCCCCGATCAGCCACATCGGCATCTACGTCGGTAACGGCTTCTACGTGAACGCACCACAGAGCGGCGATGTCGTGAAGGTCGCCCCGGTTCCATGGAGGCAAGTCACCGCGATGAGCCGGATCGGCTGAACTGCAGTAGCCCGCCACAACCGCCAGCACGGTCCCGCTACTCTCCGGTTGATGCCGAGGATCCTGCTGGTGAGCAATGACTTTCCGCCCAGGCCCGGTGGCATTCAGGCCTACCTGCACCAACTGGCGTTGGGATTGCCCGCTGACGAGATCGCCGTCTACGCACCGGACTGGCCGGGAGCGGCAGCCTTCGACGCGAGGTCGCCGTTTCCGGTGATCCGGCACTCTGGGTCCCTGATGCTTCCTACGTCACCTGTGCTGCGGCGGGCTGTCGGGCTGCTGCGGGATCACCGCTGCGACACTGTGTGGTTTGGCGCTGCCGCCCCGCTGGCACTGTTAGGTCCGGCATTACGTCGTGCCGGAATACGGCGGGTGGTGGCCAGTAGCCACGGGCACGAGGTGGGTTGGTCGATGTTGCCCCCTGGTCGGGTGGCGCTGCGCCGGATCGGCACGGATGCCGACGTGGTCACCGCAGTGAGCCAGTACACTCGCGGCCGGGTCGCATCGGCATTCGGCCGTCAGTGCGCCCTGGAACTACTGCCGCCGGGCGTGGATTGCACAGCGTTCCGCCCGGATCCCGGCGCGCGGGCGGAGGTCCGGCGACGCCACCGGCTGGGGGAGGCCCCGGTAGTGCTGTGTGTGTCCCGGCTAGTCGCGCGGAAGGGGCAGAGCACGCTCGTGCGGGCGTTGCCGGCGATCCGGCGCCAGGTGCCTGGGGCCATGCTGTTGCTCGTCGGGGAAGGGCCCCAGAGAGCAGCGTTGAACCGGCTAGCCGAGTCGTGTGGTGTCGGATGTGCCGTGGTGTGCACCGGATCGGTACCGTGGTCTGAGCTGCCCGGGTACTACGCTGCGGGCGATGTGTTCGCGATGCCGTGCCGGACTCGTGGTCACGGGTTGGATGTCGAGGGGCTCGGTCTGGTTTTTCTTGAGGCCTCGGCCACCGGATTGCCGGTCGTGGTCGGTGACGCTGGCGGAGCGCGGGAGACCGTGCGTGCAGGCGACACCGGGGAACTGGTGGACGGTCGTGACGTGGCGGCGGTGGCCCGGACTGTGGCGCCGTTGCTCGATGATCCCGAGCGAGCCGCAGCGATGGGCCGGCGCGGGCGGCGATGGATGCTGCAGGACTGGGAATGGGCGTGCCGCCAGCGGCAGCTGGCCGACCTGCTGCTCAGTGAATCGTGAGTGCGTAACAGTGTGAGAACACTGTTACGCACTCACGAGTAGAGGGCGTCGATGTCGGTGGCGAACTCCTTGGCCACTACAGCGCGCTTGACTTTGAGACTCGGGGTGAGGTGACCGCCCTGCTCTGTGAAGTCGATCGGCAGGATCCGGAACTTGCGGATCTTCTCGGCTCTGGAGACGATCTCGTTGGCGTCGTCCACCGCGCGCTGCACCTCGGCCTGCAGGTCCTCATCATCGAGCAGATCAGCGGCAGTGTTGCTGGCTGATTTGCCGTGCTCGGTACTCCAGGCCGGTAAAGCCTCGGCGTCGAGGGTGATCAGGGCGGCGATGAAGGACTGCTTATCACCCACCACCATGCATTGGCTGATCAGCCGATGGGCTCGGATCCGGTCCTCCAGCGCGGCCGGGGAGACGTTCTTGCCGGAGGCTGTAACGATGATCTCTTTCTTGCGTCCGGTGATTCGCAGGAAGCCATCTTGGTCCAGTTCCCCGAGGTCGCCGGTGCGGAACCACCCGTCGACGATAGCTTCCTTGGTGGCCTGCTCGTTGTGCCAGTACCTGCGAAGCACCCCGGGACCCTTGATCAACACTTCGCCGTCGGCGTCGATTTTGATCGTGACACCGGGCAACGGCTTGCCTACGGTGCCGATCTTGACGTGTTTCTCGGTGTTCACCGTGGCGGGGGCACTGGTCTCGGTCAGCCCGTACCCCTCCAACACCGGTACCCCGACCCCGCGGAAGAAGTGGCCGAGCCGCTCGCCCAGCGGGGCTCCACCCGAGACCGCTGCGAGGCACCGGCCGCCGAGCGCCGTCCGGAGCTTGGAGTAGACCAGACGGTCGAACAACGCATGCTTGGCCCGCAAGGTCAGGCCCGCCCTGCCAGCCTCGTGGGCGCGGCTCCACTCGACGGCGGTAGCCACAGCGATGTCGAAGAGACGACCCCTGCCTTCGGCATGTGCCTTCTGCTTGGCCGAGTTGTAAACCTTTTCGAATACCCGAGGTACCGCCAGCACGAATGTGGGTCGGAACTCGGCCAACTCGGTGACCAGGTTCTTTACCTCCGGGGTGTGGCCCAGGGTGATCCGCGCGTACACACAGCAGCACTGGACGATTCGGGCGAGCACGTGCGCCAGGGGCAGGAACAGCAGCATCGAGTTGCCCGGCTGCATCAGGCCGGGAAACTCGCCCACCGCCGACCTGGTCACGGCGAGGAGGTTGCGATGGGTGATCTCGCAGCCTTTGGGTCGTCCCGTGGTCCCTGAGGTGTAAATCAGCGTCGCCAGGTCGTCGGCGCTCACCGCGGTCGCGCGCTCCCGTACGGCATCGTCACCGATCTCGGTACCCAGCGCGGTGAGCTCTTCGATCGCACCCGCTGGGGCCCCGCTGCTTGTCCCCGGTTCGATCTGCCAGACCAGGACCGGCTCGCCCAGCCGGTCAACCAGATCCTGGACGATCTCGCGGTGCGCGCGGGTCTCGACCACGATCGCCTTGGCACCGGAATCCGCCAGGATCCACTCCACCTGCTCCGGGGATGATGTCTCGTAGATCGGCACCGTTGATCCGCCCGCGGCCCAGATCGCGTAGTCCAGCAGGGTCCACTCGTAACGGGTCTTGGACAACAGCGCAATCCGATCCCCACTTTCGATGCCGGCTGCGATGAGGCCCTTGGCTACGGCGGTCACGTAGTCTGCGAATCGCCCCGCCGTGACGTCCGTCCAGCCGCCGTCGAGTCGGCGGCGCAGGCTCACGCTGCTGGCGAAGCGCTCGGCGTTGGCCCACACGGCATCGGTAAGGTTCTCCTGATCGTCCACCGTGATGGTGGCGGGAACTGTGAACTCCCGCACGAGTACCTCCCCAGGTCAGGTTGCTCCAGTGCTGCTTGGCAACGTATCGCGACCGGCGTTTCGTTCGACAACCCTGCCGTACCTGGACTGTCCAACGCCAATCGCCGCTGGACGGCAGTGCCGGGCCGTCCGGATCCCGCCAGGTAACCTGCCTGCTCGTGCTGGTCCACGTGGTATCCGACGTGCACGGTAACGTGGACGCACTGGCCAGGGCGGGCGTGGGCGCCGATGCGCTGCTGGTGCTCGGGGACCTGATCGACTTCGTGGACTACCACGATCACTCCGCGGGGATTCTCGGCTCCGTGTTCGGGGCTGCTGCGGTCCACCGGTTCGTCCAACTGCGCTCCAGCAGAGCACCCGGCGAGGCGTTTGCGTTCGTGCGTGAGTTGTGGACCCAGGTGCCGGATCCCCGCGAGGTCATCCGCCACGCCGTCGTCGAGCAGTACGAGCGACTGTTCGCAGTACTGCCCAGCCCGACCTATGCCACTCCCGGCAATGTGGACCTGCCCGAGCTGTGGCCGCGGTTCGCACACGCCGGGGTGCACGTCCTGGACGGTCAGACTGCAGAGATCGGTGGTCTTCGCTGGGGATTCGTCGGCGGAGGTCTGTTACCGGAGGGGGCCGCGCCGCGCCGCGACCTGGTGTTCCGCTCTTACCTGCGCACTCCGGATCAGTATGCGGTGGCCGTCGCTGCGCTGGGGCGGGTGGACATGCTGTGTAGCCATATCCCGCCCGCGGTCCCTGAGCTGCTCTACGACGTGAAGGCGCGACGGCCTGAGATCGGCTCCGAGCAGTTGCTCGCGGTGATCCGGCAGGATCGGCCGCAGGCGGCGCTGTTTGGGCACGTGCATCAGCCGCTGGTCCGGCGGGTCCGGGTGGGGCGAACCGAATGCATCAATGTCGGGCATTTCCAGCGGACCGGAATCCCCCACATGGTGAGATGTTGACCACTCCCGGTGGCGGGTAGCCTGCGCCGCATGGCCGACCAGTCAACCCAGTCCATCGTCGTCAACGCCGATCCCAAGGCGATCATGGACGTGATCGCCGACTTCTCGGTCTACCCGCAGTGGGCGTTGGCGGTGAAGAAGGCCGAGGTGATCGTTCCTGGCCCCGGTGATCGCGCGGAGCGGGTCCGGTTCGTGTTGGATGCTGGCCTGGTCAAAGACGAATATGTGCTCGAGTACGTCTGGTCCGAGGACGGGCTGACGGTGGCCTGGGAACTGGTCGAGGGCCAGATGCAGAAGGAACAGCACGGCTCCTACGTCATGGAACCCCTCGGCGCGTCGACCAAGGTGACCTACAGTCTCACGGTTGATCTTGCGATTCCCATGATCGGGATGATCAAGCGAAAGGCTGAGAAGGTCGTCATGGATACCGCGCTGAAGGAACTCAGGCGTCGGGTAGAGGCATGAGCTCGAGGCCGCTGAGAGTTATAGTTGTGCTCCGTGTTTGAGTGCGTGCTGCATCGAACCGTGCCCCCCAGGCCTGCGTACGCCAGGGTGGAGCCGGGGTCGTTGTGCCCTGGATACCGTGCTCCGTAGGCTGGTTGCTACCACGGGCCCGCGAGGGCGAGGGAAGGATCGGTAGGCGGTGTTCTACTGGCTGCTCAAGCACCTGCTGCTCGGCCCGTTGATGCGGCTGACATGCCACCCGCAGGTCCAGGGCGCCGAGCATATCCCCGAGCGGGGTGGCGCCATTCTGGCCAGCAACCACCTTGCCGTCGCTGACTCGTTCTTCCTACCGCTGATGATCCGTCGCCGGCTGACCTTCCTGGCCAAGCGAGAGTACTTCACCACGCCCGGACTGCGGGGATGGCTCAAGCGGCAGTTCTTCAGCGCTGCCGGCCAAGTTCCCATCGACCGCTCCAGTGCATCCGCTGCTCAGGCCGCCCTGGGCACCGGAGTGCGGTTGCTGGCTCAGGGAAAGTTGCTCGGCATCTATCCGGAAGGCACTCGGTCCCCGGACGGCCGCTTGTACAAGGGTAAGACAGGTGTCGCCCGAATGGCGCTGGAGGCCGGTGTTCCGGTGATTCCGGTCGTTATGGTGGGCACCGACAAGGTCAGCCCCATCGGTACCAAAATGTGGCGCCCGCATCCGGTAGAGATACGCTTCGGTGCGCCGTTGGATTTCTCTCGATATGCGGGCCTGGTCGGTGACCGATTCGTTGAGCGGTCCATAGTCGATGAGATCATGTATTCTCTGATGGAACTTTCCGGTCAGGAGTACGTCGACATGTACGCGACTTCGGTCAAAGAGCGCGAGGGGCGACCGCCGCGGCTGGCCCTCAAGGCATCCTGACCGGTTCGGTTGGCCGGCAACTGCGTAGGCTGGTCGATCGTGTGGTTCTTCTGCGGATGCAACCAGGGGTGCGACCCCCTGTGCTAATAGTGACCGTGCATGCTCTGAGCTGCGTGAACGGGCGTACCGGAGCGAGTCGGGCTCACGCGCTCAAGCATTTTGCACCTTGACGCTGATCCGCCACGGCGAGAGCGTCAAGACGGTGCAGCGGCGGTGCGGACACTCGTCGGCGGCGACACGCTAGGCCCCTATACCCACCTGTGGCCCGACTCTGACGACCGCATACGAGAGGCTGTTGAGCGCGCACTGCCGGCTCCTGCGGACACTGTGCAGACAGAGGAGAGATCGTCGTAACGTTTTCTCCGCTCAGGGAGAGCTCAGAGAGGGCGGGGGTCGGTCCAGGTGCGGTTCTTCTACGACTGCGAGTTCATCGAGGACGGCGTCACCATCGAGCTGATCTCCATCGGGGTGGTGGACGAGCAGGGTCGGGAGTACTACGCCGTATCCACCGAGTTCGATCCCGGGCGGGCTGGTGACTGGGTCCGAGCACACGTGTTGCCCAAACTGCCTTCGCCTGCCGACCAGGCGTGGCGCGGCCGGGCAGCCATCCGCGATACGCTGCTGGAGTTTCTCACTGCGTCCGGCGAGCGGGTGGAGCTGTGGGCCTGGTTCGCCGCTTACGACCATGTCGCCTTCGCCCAGTTATGGGGCCCGATGCCAGCGTTGCCTCGGGCGCTCCCTCGGTTCACTCGTGACTTGCGGCAACGCTGGGAGGACGCTGGCAAGCCGGCGTTGCCCCCGCCGCCCAGTAACGCCCACAACGCTGTCGCCGACGCACGGTACAACCTCACCCGGTGGCGGGTGATCGAACAGCACCGCATGGCACAGCAAAGTCGTCCTCGCTGACCTCTCGCTTTGCCGCGGCGATCCAGCCGTGCGAGGCTCTCGCACGTCAATCCGGTACGAAGTGGGAAGGTGAATCACATGCGTATAGGTGTGCTCACGGGGGGCGGTGACTGTCCGGGGCTTAATGCGGTGATCCGGGCGGTGGTCCGTAAGGGTATCGAGGTCTACGGGGATGAGATCATCGGATTCAGGGAGGGTTGGCGGGGTCCGATGCAAGGGTTGATGCGCCCGCTGAGCCTGGCTGACGTGGAGGACATCCTCCCGCTGGGCGGTACCATCTTGCGGACCTCGCGGACCAATCCCTATCGCGATGGTGGGGCTGAGCAGGTCAAGCGGACTCTTGCCGAGCACGGTGTGGATGCTTTGATCGCGATCGGCGGGGAGGACACCCTGGGGGTGGCCGGTCGGCTGAGTGAAGAGGGGGTTTTTGTGGTGGGTGTGCCCAAGACCATCGACAACGACCTGAGTGCTACCGATTACACCTTCGGGTTCGACACGGCGGTGCATATCGCGACTGAGGCGGTCGATCGGTTGCGGACCACCGCTGAGTCGCATCACCGGGCGGCGGTGGTCGAGGTGATGGGTCGCCATGCGGGGTGGATCGCGTTGCACTCCGGGATGGCCGGTGGGGCCAATGTCATCTTGATGCCAGAGCGGCCTTTTTCTGTGGAGCGGGTGTGCCAGTGGGTCCTCCGGTGTCTTGAGCGGGAAGACGCCGCGATCGTTGTGGTCGCTGAGGGGGCGGTCCCCGAGGGTGGCGCGGAGCTGCTGGCCACCGCGGAGGTCGATGCCTTCGGTCACCAGCGTCTGGGTGGGGTTGGGGGCTGGTTGGCCGACGAGATCGCTCGACGCACCGGCGCTGAGTCCCGCGCCGTGGTTCTCGGCCACATCCAGCGCGGGGGTACGCCCACCGCCTATGACCGGGTACTGGCCACCCGGTTCGGCCTGCATGCAGTCGATGCGGTGCACGATGGCGACCACGGGGTGATGGTCGCGCTGCGCGGCACCGACATCATCCGGGTGAAACTGGCTGAGGCCACCGCAGAAGTCAAGACAGTACCCCAGGAACGTCACGCGGAGGCTGAGGTCTTCTTCGGCTGACGGTCCCACGGGACCGGCCCGGTGGGCTGGTCCAGCGCGTCACCCCATAGGCTCCTGCTCTGTGAACTGGACCGTGGATGTTCCGGTCGATGAGTTGCCGGAGCTGCCGCCGCTACCCACCGATCTCCGTGCCAGGTTGGACGACGCGCTGGCCCGGCCCGCCGCTCAGCAACCGAGCTGGCCCGACCCGGAAGCGGTGCGCAGCGTTCGCACCGTGCTGGAGAGCGTCCCGCCGATCACAGTGCCTCCTGAAGTGGACCGGCTGCGGGACCAACTCGGAGCTGTTGCCCGCGGAGAGGCGTTCCTGCTGCAGGGCGGCGACTGCGCCGAGACCTTCGCCGACAACACCGAGCCGCACCTGCGAGCTACTATCCGCACATTGCTGCAGATGGCGGTGGTGCTCACCTACGGCTCAAGTCTGCCGGTGGTGAAGGTAGGACGGGTGGCCGGGCAATACGCCAAGCCACGGTCCGCGTCGGTCGACGCACTGGGTCTCACGTCCTACCGCGGCGATATGATCAACTCTCTGCGTCCCAGTCCCGAGGCGCGGGTACACGATCCGTCGCGGATGATCCGGGCCTACGCCAACGCCGCTGCGGCGATGAACCTGGTTCGGGCGGTGACCCTGGCCGGCATGGCCGACCTGCACCGGGTGCATGACTGGAACAAGGACTTCGTGCGGCGGTCCCCGGCGGGGGCTCGCTACGAGGCGCTGGCCGGCGAGATCGATCGAGGCTTGCGCTTCATGTCGGCATGTGGCGTGGACGACTCATCCCTGCTCTCCACCGAGATCTACGCCAGTCACGAGGCGTTGGTGCTCGACTATGAGCGCGCGATGCTCCGCATGGACGCCACCGGCCCGACGCCCAAGCTCTACGACCTGTCCGCGCACTTCCTGTGGGTGGGGGAGCGGACCCGAGCGTTGGACGGGGCGCACATCGCCTTCGCCGAACTGCTGGCCAACCCGATCGGGCTCAAGCTCGGTCCGGGTACCACACCAGACCAGGCCGTGGAGTACGTCGAGCGGCTTGACCCGTACGGCGTGCCGGGCCGGCTCACCCTGATCTCCCGGATGGGGGCGCAGCGGGTCCGTGATGTGCTGCCGGGGATCGTGCAGAAGGTCACAGCCGCTGGGCACCAGGTGATCTGGCATTGCGACCCGATGCACGGCAACACCATCGAATCGTCCACCGGTTACAAGACCAGGCATTTCGACTGGGTGGTCGACGAGGTGCAGGGTTTCTTCGAGGTACATCATGCGCTAGGAACCCATCCTGGAGGGATCCACGTGGAGCTCACCGGGGAAGACGTCACTGAGTGTCTCGGCGGCGCCCAGGACATCTCCGATGCAGACCTGTCCGGCCGTTATGAAACCGCGTGCGATCCGAGGCTGAACACCCAGCAGGCTCTGGAGCTGGCGTTCCTGGTTGCGGAGATGCTCCGCACGTGATGGTGGGCACGTGATGGTGGCAATGTCTGCGACACCGGCCGAGCGTACGGAAGACAATCCCTTGGCTGGGAAGCGCGAAGTGTCTCATAACGTCGTCAGCGCGACGGTGGTGCCGGGGCGAACCGGCTGACCGGCCCCGGGTGACTGAGAGATCACCCGGTCGGAGAATCCCCCGAGAACGCCGAATCCGCCGAGCGACTGGTTGACTGTGCTGGTCAGTCCCGCGTCAGCGAGCACCTGGCGGGCCTGGGCGACCGGTAGCCCGACCACCTCAGGCACCACGGGCGCGGTGCTCACCAGCAGGATGACTCCGGTGCCCCGGGTGGCGCCGGTACCGGCGATGGGGTCGGTGCCGATGGCGTGACCGCCGGCGATCTGGTCGTCGAACTGGCGCCGCACCTGCGCGGTCAAACCAGCACGGGCCAGCGTCGCGACCGCGTCTGCCTGGCGCATCCCCCGCACGTCCGGCACCTTGGTCGGAGCTGGACCTTTGCTGATTACCACAGTGACCGGGGCGCCGACGGTGAGCCTAGTGCCGGGCGCCGGCCGCAGTCCGATCACGGCGCCGGCTGGGACACCGTCGTTGAACTCCTCGGAGCCGGGGTCTCGCCGCGGGCTCAGGTCCGCCTGCTGGATCGCGCGCTCGGCGTCCTCAGTGGTGCTACCTGCCGCCAAGTCGGGCACCACCGGGTGGCCTAGTGAGATCACCACGGTGACATCCGAGCCGCGCATCGCGCGATGGCCCGGCGCGGGGTCACTACTGATCACCCTGCCGTCAGGGATGGTGTCGTTGTGGTCTTCAGTGAGGTCGGCCTTGAGGTCAGCGGAGGCCAGCGCGGTCGTCACCGCCCCACGCTGCAGCCCCGTGAGGTCGGGGACCTCGGTCCATCGGCCGCTGCCCAGCCACCAGGCGCTGACCCCGATCGCGCTGGCCAATGTCAGCACAATCACCATCCAGGCGATGAAGGCCCGCCGATTGCGAGCCCGTTCGCGTCGGTAGGAATCCTGATAGGGCCCTGGCTTGTCTGGCTGGGGTCTCAATGCGGTGCCTACCGGGGACCCTGGCGGCCCGGCTCGCTGTGGGTCTGGTCTATCCATCATCGGCACGTCGACCCTGGTGAGGGCTCTGGTTCCGCGCGGTCCGTGGTCGAGGGGGGCCACCGCTGTGGCACCGAGGAATTCAGCTGGGGCCACGGGCACGGGAACCGGTACCCGCTCGATCCCCAGGTCGGTTCGCACCATCTGCAGCATGCGCAGGAATGCCCCCGCGTCCGGCGGGCGGACCGCCGGGTCTCGACGGGTGGCCCGCACGATCAGGTCGTCCAGCGGTGCGGGCACCACAGCACCAGCCGTGCTCGGGGCTGGCATGTCGTCGTTGACGTGGTGGTAGGCCACCGATAAAGCAGTCTCGCCGGTGTAGGGCGGTGTCCCGGTGAGCATCTCGAACAGCAGCACGCCAGCGGCGTAGACATCGCTGCGGGCATCAGCTGCCCCAGTCGCGACCTGCTCGGGTGAGAGGTAGGCCACGGTGCCGAGGATGACGTCTCCGGTGTTGTTGCCGGCCTCGGCGGCTGCGCGGACCAGCCCGAAGTCGGCCACTTTCACCACACCGCCGGGCCCGATGAGAACGTTCTCCGGCTTGATGTCGCGATGGACCAGCCCCTCCCGGTGTGCTGCGGCCAGGGCCGAGAGCACCATGTCGGCTACCGAAAGAGCGAGCGGCACCGGCAGCTTGCCGTACTGGCGGAGCAAGTCCCGTAAGGTTCCGCCGTCCACCAGTTCCATCACCAAAAACACGCAGTCACCGGCGAGAGAGGAGTCGACACCTTGGTCGTGGACCCCGACGACCCCGGGATGGTGCAACCGCGCCGCGGCGCGGGCTTCCCGCGCGAAGCGCTCCAGGAAGATCGGGTCGGCGACGAACCGCGTCGCCATCACCTTGATGGCGACGGAACGCTCCAGTCGGGTGTCCGTGCCGCGGTAGACGGTGGACATGCCACCGCGGGCCAGCATCGGACCAACCCGGTAGCGCCCATCCAGCAGGGTGCCGACCAGGTTCCCGCCGTAATCGGGCCCCTGTCGCTCCACAGCCCCGGATCGTACGGACCCGGCGCTGCCCGAACGGCGGAAGGGCGTCGGCTGGCGGGTATGGCATGGTGACCACTGTGAGCGACACCCCCATCGCCGTGGACGTGCTCGATCCCGAGGTGGTGGTACTTCCGCTACCTGACGTCGCGCAACGGCTCGGGCTGCCAGTCACCCGAGTGCATCAGATGCTGCGCGACGGACAGCTGTTGGGAGTACGCCGTCACGGTGTAGCAGTGGTTCCCGCGGAGTTCCTCAGCGGTGACACGGTCGTCAAGGGACTGCCCGGCACGGTCACCTTGCTGCGCGACGCCGGCTACTCCGCAGAGGAGATCCTGCGTTGGCTGTTCACCGCGGAGGATTCGCTGCCTGGCACGCCGATCGGCGCACTGAGGTCCAGTCGGGGTCGCGAGGTGAAGCGGCGGGCCCAGGCAATGGGATTCTGACCGGAGGGTTCTGGCGGAGGATTCTTAGGGATTCTCTGTCGCCGTCCTCCCAGGCCATGATCGGGCACGGTATCCTCGCTCCTTCGCTGTGATCTCGTGGGATTGTGGTCGTCAGCCAAAGGAGGAAGCACGATGCTGGGGAAGCTGGGGAAGCTCGTTGTCCTGGCGGGGGCCGTCGAGGCCGCTCGCCGCTACGCCAAGACCAACCCCGATGCGGTCGGCAAGGTTGCAGACCAGGCTGGTCGTTTCGTCGACGGGTGCACCAAGGGCAGGTTCAGTAGCCAGATCGACGGTGTGGTGCGCAAGGTCCAGGAGGCGACCGGTCGAGGCTCGGCATAGCGAGCGTCGGTCAGGTTTCGAAGCCAGGCCCGTCGAACCGGTCCACGGTGGTTGAACTGTTCGACGGGCCTGCGGCGTAGCCTGCCCGAGGCGGGGGATGAGCAGCAGCCCCGGCACGGCGTCCAGGCCGTCAGCCGGTTTCCATCGCTGGGTGCGAACCGGGCATGATCCAGGATCGGGTACGCCCTTGCGGGTATCCGCGTATCCTCGCTGATGGGAAACTAGTGACCATGGCAGTGAACTCGTTTATGGTCCCGCTCGGTACGTCGGCGCCATCTTTCGCCCTGCCGTCTCTCGAGGGCCAGATCGTGACCTCTGATGACCTTGCCCCCGGTCGGCCGCTGCTGGTGATGTTCTTGTCCAATCACTGTCCGTATGTGCGACACATCGAACGGGAACTCGGCTCCTTGGTCGCCGAGTACGAACAGGACGTGGCCGCGGTGGCGATCTGCAGCAACGACATCGAGAACTATCCTGACGATGGTCCCGTCGGGTTGACCGAACAGGCACACCGCGCTGGCTTCACCTTCCCGTACCTACTCGATGACACCCAGCAGGTCGCATTGGCCTACCAGGCCGCGTGCACGCCGGACTTCTTCCTCTATAACGCCACCCGCCGGCTTGCCTACCGGGGTGAGTTCGACGAGTCCCGCCCCCGCAACGAGGCTCCAGTGACCGGTAAGGCATTGCGGGCCGCGTTGGAGCTGGTGCGGGCGGAGCAGCCCGTGCCCGAACCTCAGGTGCCCAGCATGGGCTGCGGTATCAAATGGAAACCAGGCAACGAGCCGTTTTGATCCGCGCGTTGTCCATCTCAGGGATGCGTGTGCACCTTCTCGACGGGTGCCCAGCGGCGTGCAGCGACTCGGGTCAGAGCTGACCGACTGCGATCACCCGCAGCGCGGCGGTTCCGGACTCGTCGGAGGCGGGCAGGTCGATCTCGGCAGTGATGGCCCAGTCGTGGTGGCCGGCCGGATCGTCCAGAATCTGCCGGACGGCCCACCGGGCGGGCTGGTGGTCGATGATCAGCAGGTGCGGGCCGCGGGCGTCCGCGCCGGTGCCGATCTCGCCATGCTCATCGAAGTACGGCTCAACGGCCTGTCGCCATTGCTCCGCGTCCCATCCGGCGTCCGCGTCGAGCTCGCCCAGTTCGTTCCACAGCTGGCGGGCGGCCAGCTCCACCCGGCGAAACAGCGCATTGCGCACCAGCACCCGGAAGGCTCGCGCGTTGGCTGTCACCGGCGGGGGCCGCTGGTCCACCGGCGCCGGCGCCGCATCCTGCGCCTGCGGGTCACGCAGTTTCTGCCACTCGTCCAGCAAGCTGGAGTCGACCTGGCGGACCAGTTCGCCGAGCCATGCCTCGAGGTCACGCAGCGGGTCGGTCTTGGCGTCTTCGGGCACCGTGCGACGCAGCGCCTGGTATGCGTCGGCCAGGTAGCGCAGCACCAGTCCCTCCGAGCGGGCCAGGCCGTAGAACCCGACGTACTCGGTGAAGGTCATCGCCCGCTCGGCGAGGTCCCGGGCTACCGACTTGGGGGACAATCGGTGGTCGGCCACCCACGGGTGGCCTGCCTGATAGGTCTCGAATGCTGCGTCGAGCAGGTCCGCCAGCGGCATCGGGTAGCTGACGTCCTCCAGCAGCCGCATCCGCTCCTCGTATTCGATGCCCTCGGCTTTCATCGCCGCCACGGCCTCGCCCTTGGCCTTGGACAGTTGTGCGCCCAATACTTGGCGCGGGTCCTCCAAGGTGGCCTCGAGCACCGACAGGACGTCCAGTGGGTACTCCGCCGACTCCGGGTCGAGCAGCTCGATCGCGGCCAGCGCGAACGGGGACAGTGCCTGATTGAGCGCGAAGTCGAGCTGCAGGTCGCCAGTGAGCCGCACGGTGCGACCTTGCTCGTCCGGCACCGCCAACCGCTCGACGACACCGGCAGCCAGCAACGCTCGGTAGATCGCGATGGCCTGGCGGATATGCCGGCGCTGTGCGGGGCGTTCCTCGTGATTGTCGGTCAGCAGCTGGCGCATCACCCCGAACGCGTTCCCGGGCCGGTTGGCGACGTTGAGCAGCATCGCATGGCTCACCGCGAAACTCGATGTCAGCGGTTCGGGTTCGGCCGCGACCAATCGGTCGAAGGTGCGATCGCTCCAGGACACCGAGCCCTCAGGGGGCTTCTTGTGTACTACTTTGCGGCGCTTGCGGGTGTCGGCTCCGGCCTTGGCCAGCGCCTTGGTGTTCTCCACCACGTACTCGGGTGCCTGAACTACGACATCGCCTGCAGTGTCGTAACCGGCCCGCCCGGCCCGACCCGTGATCTGGTGAAACTCGCGAGCGGTGAGGTGGCGGGTGCGGGTCCCGTCATACTTGCCCAGTGCGGTGAGCAGCACTGTGCGGATCGGCACGTTGATCCCCACACCGAGGGTGTCGGTACCACAGATGATCTTCAGGAGACCGGCCTGTGCGAGCCGTTCGACGAGCCGGCGATACCGCGGCAGCATCCCGGCGTGGTGCACTCCGATGCCGTGGCGCACCAGCCGGGACAGCGTCCGTCCAAAACCGGCGGTGAACCGGAACTCACCGATCAGCTCGGCGATGGCGTCTTTTTCCGCGCGGCTGCAGACGTTGATGCTGGTCAGCGCTTGTGCCTGTTCGGCAGCCGAGGTCTGGGTGAAATGCACCACATAGACCGGCGCCGCCCTGGTGGCCAGCAGTTCTTCCAGCGTCTCGTGTAGCGGTGTGGTCACGTACCGGAAATGCAGCGGAACTGGCCGCTGGGCGGAACGGATCGCTGCGGTCGGCCGGCCGGTGCGCCGGGTCAGGTCCTGCTCGAAGCGGGTGACGTCGCCCAGCGTCGCGGACATCAGCAGGAACTGGGCCTGCGGAAGTTCGAGCAGCGGGACCTGCCACGCCCAACCGCGATCAGGGTCGGCGTAGAAGTGGAATTCGTCCATCACGACCAAGCCGACGTCGGTGTCCGGCCCGCTGCGCAGCGCCATGTTGGCCAGCACCTCCGCAGTGCAGCAGATGATGGGCGCCCCAGCGTTGACACTGGAGTCACCGGTCAGCATCCCGACCTGGTCAGCGCCGAACACCTCACATGCGGCAAAGAACTTCTCCGACACCAGCGCCTTGATCGGTGCCGTGTAGACACTGCGCCTTCCCTGCGACAGCGCCACAGCATGGGCGCCGGTGGCGACCAGACTCTTACCGGATCCGGTCGGGGTGGCCAGAATCACATTCGAACCCGAGACGATCTCGATCAGAGCGTCCTCTTGGGCGGGGTACAGGGTCAAACCCTGAGCCGAGACCCACGCCATCAAGGTGTCGAGTAACTCGTCTGGTCCTGAACAGGCGGGCAGCGCCTCAGTAAGCGTCATGGTGAGTACGATCGTGCCCGCGGCCTAGGACCCGAAGCGCGGCGGGGGCTCACCCGGGCAAGCGTGCCGAACCCGACTGAGGCGCGATAACCTGAATTCCGGTCGGGATGCCGCGCGCCCGTGCTCCAAGCACAGGGCAGAGGGGGTGACCGCATATCGACACGGGGCAGCTGATCGCCGGCCACTACCGGGTGCTCGATCGGATAGGCATCGGCGGCATGGGCGTCGTCTGGCAGGCCATGGACGAGCGATTGCAGCGACTGGTCGCGGTGAAACAGTTGCTGCTACAGCCTGATCTGAGCCCCCGGGCAACCGACGAAGCCCGGGCCCGGGCGCTGCGCGAGGCACGCATCGCAGCGCGACTTCAGCACCCGAATGCCATCGTCGTCTACGACGTGGCCGAGCACGAGGGTGAGCCCTGCCTGGTGATGGAGTACCTCCCCTCGCGCAGCCTCGCTGCGGTGCTGGGCGAGCGGGGCTGGCTACCGGTGCCCGAGGTCTCTTCGATCGGCCGACAAATCGCCTTGGCGCTGGCTGCCGCGCATGCTGCGCAGATCGTGCACCGGGACGTCAAGCCCGGTAACATCCTGATCACCGACGACGGGACGGCTAAGATCACCGACTTCGGCGTCTCACGCGCTGCGGGCGATGTCACGGTGACCCAGACCGGGATGATGGCCGGCACCCCGGCCTACCTTGCCCCAGAGGTGGCCCGCGGGCAGGTCCCGACCCCGGCGTCGGATGTCTTCTCCCTCGGTGCCACGCTCTACGCCGCAGTGGAGGGGCGGGGTCCGTTCGGTGACAGCGACAACCCTCTCGCGCTGTTGCACGCCGTGGCCAGCGGGCAGGTGATACCGCCGCAGCACGCGGGTCCGCTATCAGCGGTGTTGATGAGGCTACTGGCCAAAGACCCGGCAGCCCGTCCTGACATGCAGCGCGCCAGCCTCGAACTGGCCGCGGCACGGATCGCTCGGTCCGTGCCGCCGCCAGCCTCAGCGCGCAGATCAGGCCCGGTACCCAAGCCAGACCTGCCACCGACTGTGCTGTCCGCTGGACTACCCGACTCCCAGCCCGAGGTGATCCCACCCTCGCCTGCCTGGCCCGCTGACAGTTTCCCAGCGCGGTCGAAGCGGCGGCGCGGGCGGGCAGGCCTGCTGGTCGCAGCTACCCTCGCGGTGCTCGTGTTCGCCGGCATCGCGGTGCTGCCGGCAGGCTCATCGGGGGAACAGGGCGCGTCCCCTCTCGGGCAAGCGGCCACTTCGGCAGCTGTACCGGCGACGAAGCCAGGACCGACCGTTGTCCAGCCACCACCGCCGCAGGTGCAGCGGGTGGACCATTCCCAGCCCATCGCGTGGAGCGAGGCCGGACAGCTCGTGATCGACTACTACAACGGCCTGGACAACGCGCCGTCGGCCTGGCAGATGTTGTCATCCGATGCTCAGGCGGTCTTCGGCAGTGAGTCGGATTTCCAGTCGCATTGGAGTCAGTACTCCTCGGTCAGCGCGCGCAACGCTTTCGGCGTCACCGACAATCCCGACGGCTCGGTGCGAGTGCCCGTCGAGGTCACCTACAACACCGGCGGCACCGCTCAGGTCCTCAAGCGAGCGCTGCGGGTGACCCGGGTAGATGGCCACCTGCTCATCGACTCGGATCCCCGGTGAGGTCCTCACCGGCCACTGCCGGGCGCCGGCAGACATAGGTCATCGCCGGCGGCAGGTGTCGCCACATGGTGCGGGTGGGCAGCACCTCGCCGAAGACCCGCCCCAGCTCACGGCGAAACCGCCGGGCTGCGGGCATCCAGTAGCTCAGACTGTATGCCGCCGCGGTGAAGACCCCGTCGGTCGTCAGTGCGGCGGCAAAGATCGTCAGGAACTCGCGCTGCTGCTGCGGGCCGAACAGGGTCCAGGGCAGTACCGAGACGATGACGTCGGCGCGGTCCACACCATGGTCGGCGAGGATGGTCGGAAGCGTGGCGGCGTCTGCAGTGACCACCCGTACGCCCAACTCGCGGGACCGCAGACGGTCGGCGAGCCCGGAGTCCTTCTCAATCGCGATCACCACTGCATCGTGCTCTGCCTGCCGAGCGATCGCCGCGGTGACCGCACCAGCACCGGCACCGACCTCCACGACGACCGGGGGGCGTCCAGTATGGCCGGCTCCCGATACCACGTCGGCCAGCCGCTGGGCGAGCTCGGGTCCAGATGGCAGCAGGGTCCCGACATCGCGGGGAGACCGCATCGCGGCCGCGAGGAAAGGGCCCCAGCCACCACCGATCGCCCGCTGGACCGGATCTTGCGGATGCGAAGTGGAATGCGAGGCCATAAGGCACAGTGCACACCACCCGGCGCGGCGCCGCACTACCGAGGGAGCAAGTGCTTAGGCTGTGAGTAATCCCTCCCTCGGAGGAGCGGCCATCGCAGCAACGGGGAGCGACACGGGGACGGCAAGACGACGGACAAGTCTGACCACAGGAGGCATCTGATGACTCCGCTGCGCAATGACCGCTATCTCGACGCGCTGACTGTGCAATCCGCGCTGTTCGCTGAGGCGCTGACCGGCGCTGAGCTGCAGCAGCGAGTGCCGACCTGCCCGGACTGGACGTTGCATCAGCTTGCCGAACACGTCGGGCAGGCCCATCGGTGGGTAACTGCGATCGTCACTCGGCCCGCTCTCACCCCGCCGGAGCCCACGCTGGGTGTGGCCGCACCCGAAGAACCAGCCGAAATCAGTATCTGGTTGCGCGCCGGCGCCAGTGAGCTCGTGGACGCGATTCGGGCGGCCGACCCGCAGACCCCGGTGTGGAACTGGGCGGATGACCATAGCGTCGGGTTCTGGGCCCGCCGGATGGCACACGAGACCGCCGTGCACCGTGCCGACCTCGAGCTGGCGCTGGGTTGTGAGTTCGTCCTAGAAGCCGATCTCGCCGCCGATGCGATCTCCGAGTGGTTGGGCCTACTCTGCTTGCCGCGGGCCGTTGAAATGCGGCCCGAGCTGGCCGAACTGCGCGGGGACGGCCAGATCCTGCACCTACACTCCACCGACCCGGGGCTGGGCGAGGCGGGTGAGTGGATCGTGCGCCGAACACCATCCGGTCCGGTCTGGGAACACGGCCATACCAAGGGTGATGTCGCGGTCCGAGGCGGGGCGGTGGACCTGATGCTCGTCCTGATGCGTCGTGTCCCACCTGGCGATGCGCCGATCGACATGCTCGGCGACACCGGCGTTTTCGAGCACTGGCTGGATCACACCCGGTTCTGACCGGACCGGGGGGCAGCCGGGATGTGGTCGAGGCTACCCTCCGGCGACGTGAGCTTCGCGCGATATGATCTCATCGTCGTCGGTTCGGGCTTCTTCGGTCTCACCGTGGCCGAACGTGCCGCTGTCCAGTTGAACAAACGGGTGCTGGTGGTGGAACGGCGCCATCACCTCGGCGGCAACGCCTACTCCGAGGTCGAACCGGAAACCGGGATCGAAGTGCACCGCTACGGCGCGCACTTGTTCCACACCTCGAACAAGCGTGTGTGGGAGTACGTGAACCAGTTCACCGCGTTCACCGGCTACCAGCACCGAGTGTTCGCGATCCACCGCGGGCAAGTCTACCCGTTCCCCATGGGTCTGGGGATGATCTCCCAGTTCTTCGGTCATTGCTTCACGCCCGACGAAGCCCGGGTGCTCATCGCCGAGCAGGCCGCCGAGATCGACGGCAAGGACGCTACGAACCTTGAAGAGAAAGCAATTTCACTGATCGGTCGTCCGCTCTACGAGGCGTTCGTCCGTGATTACACGGCCAAGCAATGGCAGACCGACCCCACGGAACTGCCGGCCGCGACTATCGCACGGTTGCCGGTGCGCTACAATTTCAACAACCGTTACTTCAGTGACACTTACGAAGGTCTTCCGCTTGGCGGCTATACGGCATGGTTGGACAGGATGGCTGCGCACCCGAACATCGAGGTGCTGCTGGACACCGACTACTTCGACGTGCGCGACGACATCCCCGAGCGCACACCGGTTATCTACACTGGTCCGTTGGACAGGTACTTCGACTACTCAGAGGGCTGGCTCGGCTGGCGCACCCTGGACTTCGAGCAAGAGGTGGTGCGTGGCTGCGGTGACTTTCAAGGTACCCCGGTCATGAATTACTCCGATGCTGACGTGGTGTTTACTCGTATCCTTGAGTTCCGACACTTTCACCCGGAGCGGGACCATTACTCGACCGATCAGACCGTCATCGTGCGGGAGTTTTCCCGATTCGCCGGAAAGGAGGATGAGCCGTACTACCCGATCAACACTCCTGAGGACCGGACCAGGCTGGGACGCTACCGCGAGTTGGCCAAAGCCGAGACCGCGCATCGCAATATCCTGTTCGGTGGCCGCCTGGGCACCTACAAGTACCTGGACATGCATATGGCCATCGGTTCTGCGCTCATGATGTTCGACAACAAGATCGCTCCCTACTTCACGCACGGTCGAGCGCTCGACGGCTCCATCGATGATTAGATCGGACTAGCGCGACCACGAAGCCACCATACGGTACCGATGAGGTGATGCGCGGTGTCCGAGAGGCGGCCGACCGGTCTTACCCGGGATCCGGTCGACCGGCTGCTCACCGTGCCCAACGTGCTCAGCCTGCTTCGGCTGGCCGGTGTCCCGCTGTTCCTGTGGTTGCTTCTAGGTCCTCGCTACGACCTGCTTGCCGTGCTCGTGCTGGCCCTGTCGGGTCTCACCGACTGGCTGGACGGCAAGCTCGCCCGCTTGCTGAACCAGTCCAGCAGGTTGGGGGCGTTGCTCGATCCGGCGGTCGATCGGCTGTACACGCTGAGCACCCTGCTCGCTTTTGCCGTGCGGGAAATTCTGCCGTGGTGGGTGGTGGCAGCGCTGATCGGACGTGATCTTGTGCTGTTGTCGACCCTGCCCGTGCTGCGCTACCACGGCTGCGGCCTGCTGCCGGTGCACTATGTAGGCAAGGCAGCCACGCTATGCCTGCTCTACGCTTTCCCGCTGTTGCTGCTCGCCCACGACGTGCACGGTTGGGTGGGAGCTGTAGCCCAAGCGTTCGCGGTCGCCTTCACCGGCTGGGGCGGTGCACTGTACCTCTGGTCTGGGGTGCTGTATCTACTTCACGTTCGGCTGACGGTGCGCGCCTCGAGGGCGTGAAGCGTGAATAGTCTGATGCACTCTGCGATGGGCGCGGACGGCTTACCGCAGGCTCATCGACGAGGAGCCCTTGTCCGGGCATTGACCGACACCGACCTCCGTCCGCGATGTCTGCCACCGGCACGGTAGGTTGTGGTCCGATCAACGGCGACCACCTCGCGAAGGAGAGCCCAGCGTGAACACGAACGACGGGCCCCGCGTACCACCGGAGCGGGGCCCGGAGCAGACCTCGGTGTTCCGGGCCGACTTCCTCTCCGAGCCCGAAAGTGTCGAGTCACTGCCATCCCCCATCGCCGGTATCGACGCTCTGCCTGCGGGCTCCGCGTTGCTCGTGGTCAAGCGGGGCCCCAACGCCGGTTCCCGGTTTCTCCTCGACCGGTCCACCACGAGCGCGGGCCGGCACCCGGAAAGCGACATCTTTCTCGATGACGTGACGGTATCCCGCCGGCATGCCGAGTTCCGCCGCGAAGGCGGCGAGTTCGTGGTTGTGGACGTGGGCAGCCTCAACGGCACCTACGTCAACCGTGAACCGGTGGATACCGCGGTGCTGGCCAACGGCGACGAGGTGCAGATCGGCAAGTTCCGGCTGGTGTTCCTGACCGGGCCACGCGCCGGGGACCGAGGGGCTGACCAGGGGTCGCGGTGACAGTTCCGGGCCGTTCCGGGCACCGGCTCGGTGTGAGTATCGGCTCGGTGCTCGCCCAGCTGCGGGCGGATTTCCCCGACGTCACCATCTCCAAGATCAGGTTTTTGGAGTCCGAGGGGCTGGTCCAACCGGAACGTACCGCTGCCGGCTACCGGCAGTTCTCATCCAGGGATGTCGAGCGCCTGCGTTACGTGCTCGCCGCCCAGCGCGACCATTACCTGCCGCTGAGGGTCATCAAGGAGCATCTGGACGAGCTGGATCGGAGTGAGCTGGACAAACTCCCCGAACGAACTTCTGACTTGCGCTGGCCCCGGGCGCTGCGTCCGCGAGTCAGCACCCTCCCAGGGGTAGTGACGGAACTGGGCGGCTCGGAGGACCTCGATGCCGCCGACACTGTGCGGATGACCCAGGAAGAACTGCTCGCCGCCGCCGACATCAGCATGGCGACACTCACCGAACTAGAGCAGTTCGGTCTGGTCCGACCGGGCCCAGCCGGCTTCTACGACACCGATGCGGTGCTGGTAGCGAAGACCGCCCAAGCGATGACCGATTTCGGGTTGGAGCCCCGGCACCTACGTGCCTTTCGAGCGTCGGCGGACCGGGAGGTGGGGCTGCTGGCACAGATCGTCACCCCGATGAGCCGGCAGCGAGATCCCGACGCGCGGGCCCGTGCTGACGAGGTGGTTCGGGAGCTGGCGGTGCTGTCGTTGCGGCTGCATGCGGTACTCGTCAAGATCGGACTGCGTGGCGTCATCGGAAGCTGAGCCCCGGCAGCATGCTCCACTTGTGAATTTGGACCATCGCGGGACTCGGCATCGGGTCGGTGCCGCGTGTAGCGTCTGAAGGTAGCGATGGTGGAGACGTGACTGGGCTGAACAGTTACTCCGGCCGGTGCCATATCCACCGCCGAGCACGACGATCCTCGAGGCACCCAGACCACAGGGTGCGGCGGGAGGGAGGCGCAACGCGATGAGCGAGATGCGTGTCGTCGGGGTCCGGGTGGAGTTGCCGGCTAACCAGCCGATCCTGCTGCTGCGGGAGGCCGAGGGCGAGCGCTACCTGCCGATCTGGATCGGGTCGGGCGAGGCGACCGCTATTGCCCTGGAGCAGCAGGGTGTGCAACCGGCCCGGCCGATGACCCACGACCTGCTCCGGGATGTGATCAGCGCGCTAGGTGGCGAGCTGAAACAAGTCCGGATCACCGAACTACAAGAAGGCACCTTCTTCGCAGAGCTGGTCTTCGAGGGCAACGTACGGGTCTCGGCCCGGCCGAGCGACTCGGTCGCTCTGGCGTTGCGGGTCGGAGTGCCAATCCACGCCGAGGAATCGGTGCTCTCCGAGGCTGGCCTGATCATCCCGGATGAGCAGGAGAACGAAGTCGAGAGGTTCCGGGAGTTCCTCGACTCGGTCTCCCCGGAGGACTTCCGCGGAGCGGACACCTGATCGACACTGTCACGGTGGACACCGACGGATGTCGCCTCGAGCTGAGGTTGAGGGTGAGACTCTCCCGCGCGCCGCATTGACCGGCATGCCCGCGGCGCCTACCGTCAATCCTCACAGTGAGTCGCGCCGGTGTGATTCGCCCCGAACGGCCGGAGAATGCGCCGCGGGTCGCTGTTCACCGGTGACCAGCGCACGGCGTGGGAGGCATTGGGTGGTCGACCGACCGCACGGTGGAGCGGGCAACCCGGCATATGACGTTGAGCAGTCCAGCGCTGGTGAACCGGCCGATCAAGGCACCCTGTTCCCGGACTCGATTTTGGCCGACCCCCACGGAGTGATGGACCATCTCCTCGGCTATCGCGGTCCGGTGGCATGCCAGATCACCGGGATCACCTACCGTCAGCTGGACTACTGGGCGCGCACCAGCTTGGTGGTGCCGTCGATTCGCGGTGCCTCCGGGTCAGGCAGTCAGCGGTTGTATTCGTTCAAGGACATTCTGGTTCTCAAGGTGGTCAAACGGCTGCTGGATGCCGGGGTCTCGTTGCAGAACATCCGCGTGGCGGTGGAACACCTGCGCTGTCGAGGAGTGCACGACCTAGCCCGCATCACGCTGTTCAGCGACGGCACCACGGTCTACGAGTGCACCTCCCCCGAGGAGGTGGTGGATCTGCTGCAGGGTGGGCAGGGCGTGTTCGGCATTGCCGTCAGTGGTGCGATGAAGGAGATCTCCGGATCGATCAGCCAGTTTCCCCCTGAGCGCGCCGATGGCGGCCACGTCGCGGCAACTCCCGAAGACGAGCTCACCAAGCGCCGCCGGGCCCGCCGGATCAGCTGACGGATCCCACGCTGTGTAGACGGTCACAACGGCCTGCCGGGAGCGTCGAAGGGTTGCCTCCACGGTAAGCTAGTGCGGTAGTCGCTAATCCCGCGCGGGAGAGCCCTCGGCCATAGCTGTCCGGGCGCCGAAGGAGCAAATCCTCCCCGGAAACTCTCAGGCGACCAAGACCGCGCGGGTCAGACACCTCTGGAAAGTGGTGACGCGAGTTACCCGCCGACGGGGAAAGCCAGCGCGATGTGCTGGCGAAGCTCTCAGGCGCTCGTTCTCGGCGCAGCCGGGTCCGGCAGGGACAGAGGGGGAGGCACCGATCGGGCATCGTGCCCGGCGGTTCGACTCTGACGTCCGGAGGTTACTGCATGGATACTCCCGATCGGCGCTCATTGTCCGAGTTGGAGCATGGCACTCCGTTTGCCGACCGGCACATCGGGCCGCGCGTGGCCGAACTGGCTACGATGCTGGACCTCATCGGTGTGGAGTCGCTGGAGCAGCTCGCACAGCGTGCGCTGCCAGCCGCTCTTGCCGATCGGGACGCCGTTCCTGCCTTGCCTGCTCCGGCCACCGAGGTGCAGGTCTTGGCTGAGCTGCGCGAACGGGCTGCCCGCTGCCATCCGCGAGTGCCGATGATCGGGATGGGGTATCACGGCACGGTGACTCCACCGGTGATCCGCCGATCGGTGCTGGAGAACCCGGCGTGGTATACCGCCTACACGCCTTATCAGCCGGAGATCTCCCAAGGTCGGCTGGAGGCCCTGCTCAACTTCCAGACGATGATCGGCGACCTCACCGGTCTGCCGGTTGCCAATGCCTCATTGCTCGACGAGGCCACCGCGGCCGCCGAGGCGATGACTCTGCTGCGCAGGGCAAGCCGGGTCACCTCATCGCGATTCGTGGTGGACGCGGACACGTTGCCGCAGACGCTGGCCGTGCTGGCTACCCGTGCCGAGCCGCTGGGCATCGAGCTGCATGTCGCAGAGCTGGACGGCCCTGGGGCAGGCTCGGTGCTGCCCCAGGGCGAGTTCTTCGGTGTACTGCTGTCCTACCCGGGCGCTTCCGGGGCAGTGCGCGACCACGCGAAGCTGGTCGAGCAGGTCCACCAGCGCGGCGCCATGGTAGGCGTCGCAGCCGACCCGCTGGCGCTGACCGTGTTGCGACCGCCTGGCGAGATCGGTGCCGACGTCGCGATCGGATCCACCCAGCGCTTCGGTGTGCCGCTGGGCTTCGGCGGCCCGCACGCCGCCTATCTTGCGGTCCGTAGCGGCCTGGAGCGCCTGCTGCCCGGCCGGCTGGTCGGCGTGTCCCGCGACGCCGATGGGTCACCGGCGTTGCGCCTGGCGCTGCAGACCCGTGAGCAGCACATCCGCCGGGAGAAGGCCACCAGCAATATCTGCACCGCGCAGGTGCTGCTGGCGGTGATGGCCTCGATGTACGCGGTGTACCACGGACCTGAGGGGCTACGGGGCATCGCGTGGCGGGCGCACCGGATGGCCGCGGTGCTGGCCGCTGGTTTACGCGGCGGCGGCATCGAGGTGGTGTCCGATGCGTTTTTCGACACGGTGTTAGCCAAAGTTCCTGGCCGGTCCGCCGAGGTGGTTCGCGCCGCTCGTGAGGCCGGCGTGGACCTGCGGCAGGCCGGCGCCGATCACGTCGGGATCAGCTGCGCCGAGACCACCACCCGGGAGCATCTGCGCGTGGTGTGGGGCGCTTTCGGCATGCCTGCAGCAGATCCCGACATCCTCGACAGCCAGACTCCGGACGCCATCCCTGCTGCGTTGCGGCGGACCTCCCCGTTCCTTGTCCACCCGGTATTCTCCGCCTACCGCAGCGAGACGGAGCTGTTGCGCTACCTGCGCATGCTGGCCGACAAGGACGTCGCGCTGGACCGGAGCATGATCCCGCTGGGTTCCTGCACGATGAAGCTCAACGCCACGGCTGAAATGGAGCCGATCAGCTGGCCGCAATTCGCCGAGCTGCACCCTTTCGCGCCCCGCGAGGACGCGCAGGGCTTGCTCGAAGTGGTCAGCGACCTGGAGCGCTGGCTGGCCGCGCTGACCGGTTACGACGCGGTCAGCCTGCAGCCCAACGCCGGCAGCCAGGGCGAGTTCGCCGGCCTGCTGGCGATTCGCGCCTACCACCGTAGCCGTGGCGAGACCGGTCGCGACGTCTGTCTCATTCCGTCCAGCGCGCATGGCACCAACGCAGCCTCAGCGGTGATGGCCGGGATGCGCGTCGTGACCGTCGGCTGTGACCGCAACGGCGACGTAAACCTCGACGAGCTCCGCACGAAGATCGCCGAGCACGGCGCCGAACTGGCCGCGATCATGATCACCTACCCGTCCACGCACGGGGTTTACGAGCCGGGTGTGGTGAAGGTGTGCGCGCTGGTGCACGACGTCGGCGGGCAGGTCTACGTCGACGGGGCCAACCTCAACGCGCTGCTCGGGCTGGCCCGGCCAGGCCGTTTCGGCGCCGACGTCAGCCACCTCAACTTGCACAAGACGTTCTGCATTCCGCACGGTGGCGGTGGGCCGGGAGTGGGACCGATCGGCGTGCGGGCCCACCTGGCGCCCTTCCTGCCAGGGCACCCGGAGACGGTCCCCGACGCTGCAGTAGGCCCGGTGGCCGCGGCACCGTGGGGTAGCGCGTCGATCCTGCCGATCTGCTGGGCGTACATCCGGATGATGGGGGCCGGCGGCCTGCGTCGTGCCACGCTCACTGCAGTGGCGGCCGCGAACTACGTCGCCCGGCGCCTGGAGCAGCACTTCCCAGTGCTCTACGCCGGCAGCTGTGCTGATGGCTCGACCCCGCGAGGGGGTCTCGCTGGACTGGTCGCCCACGAATGCATCCTGGACCTGCGACCGATCACCAAGGCCACCGGAGTCACCGTCGAGGACGTCGCCAAGCGGCTGGCCGACTACGGACTGCATGCCCCGACGACGTCGTTTCCAGTGTCTGGCACCCTGATGGTCGAACCCACCGAAAGTGAGGGCCTTGCTGAGCTGGACCGCTTCTGCGACGCCATGATCGCGATCCGGGACGAGATCGACCGGGTGGCCGAGGGGGAGTGGCCCGCCGAGGACAACCCACTGCGGTGCGCGCCGCACACCGCAAGTTGCCTGGCCGACAAGTGGGACCATCCCTACAGCCGGGAGCTTGCGGCCTACCCGATGGGCCGAGCGACACCCAAGGTGTGGCCGCTGGTGCGCCGCATCGACCAGGCCCACGGAGACCGCAACCTCATGTGCTCCTGCCCTCCTCCGACCGAGGTCTTCACGTCGTGACGGTGTTGGCACGCTCTCCGAGCATCGGGATCCCGGTCGGGGTCAGCCCGAGACATGGGTGGCGTCGCGAACCGTGCCGACGTATTCCTCGACGAGGTCCTCCAGCGCGACGACTCCCTGGGTGGTCCCGTCTGGACCCACGACCCGGGCGAGGTGGCTACGGGAACGGCGCAGCATGGCCAGCGCATCGTCGAGCTTGGCGGTGGACTGCACCTCGGGCAGCGGGCGGGCGCTGCCCGAGGGTACCGGGGTGTCCTGCGGCCTGCCGAGCAGCTCCAGCACATCCTTGACGTGCAGATAACCCACCAACTGCTCGTCGGCTCCCCGTTCACCACGGCACAGCGGGAAGCGCGAAAAACCAGTCTGGGCCACGGCGCGCTCGATGTCACCAAGGGTGGGTTCGGCGGGAACTGTGGTCAACCCGGAGATCGGGATCAGGACGTCGGCGACGGTCCGCTCCCTCGTGGACAAGGTCTGAGTCAGTCTGCGGTGCTCTTGGCTGTCTAGCAGCCCTTCGCGGCTGGAGTCGGCGATCAGGTTGGCCAGCTCGTCGGGACTGTATGCACTGTCCAGTTCGTCGCGGAGCTGGACACCGAAGAGGTGCAGAACCAGCCTGGCGGCCTGGCTGAACAGCGCAATGGCGGGTCGCGTCACCCGCATGAAGGCGACCAGCGGCGGCACCATCCACAGCGCGGTGCGCTCTGGACCTGCGATGGCGATGTTCTTGGGCACCATCTCGCCGAGCAGGATGTGAGCTACCGTGACGATGCCCAGCGCGATGATGAACGCGACGGTGTGCAGCGCCGTGTCAGGTAGCTCGAACGGGCCGGCCAACCACTCCAACTGGGCAGCGATGGCGGGTTCGCCGAGCGAACCCAGCCCCAGCGAGCTGATGGTGATCCCAAGCTGTGCTGCGGCCAGCATCAGTGGCAGCTTCTCCCCGGCCCGGATCACTGTGCCGGCCCGCTGCATCCCGCGCTTGGCCATCGCCTCCAACCGCTCTCGCCGGGCACTGATCAGGGCGAACTCGGCACCGACAAAGAAAGCGTTGCCTGCGAGCAGTAACAGCGCGATGAGCAGCGCGACGGCACTCACGGAGTCACCTGCTCAGCGAGCGCGGTCCGAGTGAGGCACAGATCTGCGATGCGACGGCGGTCCATCCGCAGCACGGTCAGCTGCCACCCCTCGACCGTGACTTCGTCACCGACATCGGGGATGCGGCCCAGCCGTTCCAGCACCAGCCCGGCGACTGTCTCGTAGTCGCCCTCGGGCATCACGAACCCCACGGCGTCGGCCACCTCGTCTGCTCGTAACAACCCGGAGACTCGCCAGCTCTGCCTACCCAGTGATTGAACCCGGGAGACCTCTAGCGGATCGTGCTCGTCGCGGACGTCACCGACTATCTCCTCCACCAGGTCCTCGAGGGTGACGATGCCCGCGGTACCGCCGTACTCGTCGACCACGATCGCGACTTGTAATCCTTGCCCCCGTAGCCGGTCGAGCAGCGCATCGCCGTCCAGTGAGCTCGGCACGGTGGGAACTGGGCTGGCCAGCGTGCCGACCCGGGAAACCGCCCGCTGGTCGGACGCCACCGCGAAAGCCTGCTTGACGTGCACCACGCCACGCACGTCGTCGAGGTCGCTGCCGTAGACCGGGAAGCGGGAAAACCCGGTCCGCCGCGTGGCCTCCACCAGAGCGAGCACCGTCTCCCCGGTTCGAAGCGCCTCTACTCGCACCCGAGGGGTCATCAACTCGTCAGCGGTGCGCTCACCGAAGCGCAGCGAACGATCCAGCAGGTTCGCGGTTCCCTCATCGAGGGTGCCGTGCTGGGCGCTGTTGCGAACCAAGGAACCGAGCTCCTGCGGTGAGCGGGCAGAGCGCAGATCCTCGGCCGGTTCGACGCCCACCCGGCGGACGATCCAGTTCGCCGTGCCGTTCAGCGCGGAGATCAGCCAACGGAACGCGATCGAGAACGCATTGAGTACTCCAGCGACCTGCCGGGCGGTCTGCAGCGGCCGCGAGATGGCGAGATTCTGCGGGATGAGCTCACCGAACACCATCGACAAAGCGGTGGCCAGCGCCAACCCGATCGCCAAGGACACTCCGTCAGCGGCGCTCGCGGGCAGCCCGACGGCTTGCAGGCCGGGCCGGGTCAACCTGGCGATGGCCGGCTGCGCGACGTAACCGGTGAGCAGGGTGGTGATCGTAATACCGACCTGAGCCCCGGATAGCTGGAAGGACAGCGTGCTGCGGGCGCGCTGGACCTGCCGGGCCCGGCGGTCGCCAACCTGCTGCACGTGTGCGTCGACTGTGCTGCGTTCCAGGGTGGTGAGGGCGAACTCGCCGGCGACGAAGATGAAGGTGCCTGCGGTCAGCGCGGCCAAGCCGAACAGGCCCCCGAACAGATCCCAGACATCGCGCAGGACGTCCATCACATCGTCCACAGCGGTGCGTTGGGGCAGCCGGGCCCGGACCCCGGCCGCCTACTACAGCCGGGCGTCGATGCGGCAGGCACCGAGTTCGTCACACTCCTCGCTGGCCGGGTTCGATCGATTCTACGGGCGCACGGTGAGCTGTCGAGCTGAATCGCGCATTCGGCACCATCGGACCCGGGACCGAGGTCGTGGAGTGTTCCTCCGCGGTGCCGAACCGGGCACTCATGCCGCTGACCGGTGCGCGGCGACCGTCGGTCTGACTTAGAACAGGTCTCCCTTCGCGGTGCCCAGCATTTGCTCGCGTACTAGCGGGATCGGTGGGCCGCCGTAAGACAGGAAGCGGTCGTGGAACGCGTGCCAGCCGGCCCGTCCGCCGTGGGTCGCGGTCCAGTCTGCTCGTAGTTTGCGGATCATCAACTTACCCATGGTGTAATTGAGATAGGCTGGGTCGTACGTGCCGCGCGCCGCCTGCTGGCGCGCGCTTCCCGGATCCTGATAAGCCTGTTCGCGGAACATCGTCTCGCAGCTCGCTGTGCTCATGCCCTGTGTGTGCATGCCGATTGCGCACAGGAAGCGCACATCGCGCAGCAGTGCCTCGCTGAGCTGGCCGATGTGCGCCTCTGGTGCGCCGTTACCGAGACCCGCTTCCCACATCATTTCCTCGGTGTAATGTGCCCAACCTTCCGAATAGGCGTACCCGACGAACAGCTGTCCGAATTCGAAGGGCGACCGGTTCGCGTGCAGGAACTGCACGAAATGCCCGGGCCAGACTTCGTGTACCGAAGTGAACAGCAGGATCGATTTGCCCGGCACGTAGGCGTCCTGATCGGCCTTGGACCACGACGGATCGGGCGGCGCGATGTAATAGACTGAGGGCATACCTTTGTCATAGGGGCCGGGGATGTCGATATACGCGAAGTTCGATCTCTGATACGGTGGCGCTTCCGCGACCAGCGCCTGTTCCGTACCGGGAATGCTGACAAGATCGTGGTCGACGATGAACTGGTGCAGCGTGCTGAGCTGAGAGCGCGCGCCTTCCACCGCGCCGCCGCTCGGCTTGTCTGCTGCCACGGTGGCGATGCAGGCTTCGATCGCCCCGCCCGGCCGAAATTCGGCGCAGGCCTGCTTGAGCGCGGCGAGGTTGCGCGCGAGATCGGCGCGGCCCACCCTCTCCAGCTCGGCGAGTGGTGTGGTGACGCGCTCGGTCATACGCAGCATGTCGGCGAACTTCGTCGGACCGAGCGCGAAGTTCTCGGTTGCCGTCGGCAGGCTGTTGTTAAGCCAGTCTGCGAGACCCTGCATCGCCCGCGCCGCCGGCTCGATCACGCTCGCCAGCTCGGCCTGCAGCGCAGGGTCCTTCGCCTCGGCAAAAACTTTTGGCACATCTTTGCGATAGAAGTCCGGGAAACCGCCGAAGCCATCAACGCCGTACTTGATGAAACTCTTCGGTAGCGGCGTGCGCAGGTTTGCTCGAATCTGCTCAGCTGCCGCGGGTACCGCACGTGCGTAGCCGATGAAGGCCGCTAGGCGCGTCTGAACCGGGGCGTAGGGACGTGTGAGATAAACACTCGGGTCGAGGTTGCCGAGATAGAAATCCGGGTTGACGAACGGCTGCTCCGCTTCTTCCAGCCAGAACAGCTCGGCGTCGATGCGCGACAGCAGGTATTGCCGCTCGAAGCGCTGTTCAGCGCTCAGCGCGTTCTGGTCGAACGCGTCAGCCTGCGTCCGCTGGGTATGCAGCCACTGCACTGCGGCATGAATGCCCGCTGCGCTCCAGTCCGGCAAACGCCCATCATATTCGTGGCGCCCTTGCTGGACGGCGAACGTCGGGTTCAGCGCGAAATAGCCTTCATCGAACTGATGGAGATGTTTCGTCCATTCGGGGCTGCCGGTGGTTTGTGCGGTGCTTCCGGTTGGCGGCACCGGACTGGTTTCGCAGCCACCGGCAAGGACAACCAGCAGCAGCACTGCGATAGCACGGACGAAGGGTCGCGTGGCGAACCGATAGATCATAGGACCCCCTGCTCGTCATGCGGTTACCGTAGCGGGGGCGTTACCAACCGCCGGGCAGCGGGCGCCCCTCGGCGAAGCCGGCCGCCGACTGTACCCCGATCACCGCCTGCTCGGAAAGCTGCGGCAACGTCCGCGCACCGGCGTAGGTGCAGGCGCTGCGCACTCCGGCGCAGATGTAGTCAATGAGGTCCTCCACCCCAGAGCGGTGTGGGTCGAGGTACATCCGAGCCGTCGAAAGGCCCTCAGCGAACAGTGCCTTGCGGGCGCGGTCGAAGGTGTCGTCGCAGGTCGTCCGGGCGGCGATAGCACGCTTAGAGGCCATCCCGTAGGAGTCCTTGTAGAACCGGCCAGCCTCGTCGCGCTGGAGGTCACTGGGCGACTCGTAGGTGCCGGCGAACCACGAGCCGATCATGACATTGGCCGCTCCGGCGGCCAGTGCCAGCGCGACGTCTCGAGGATGGCGTACCCCTCCGTCAGCCCAGACGTGGCCACCGGTCGCGCGGGCTGCGGCGGCGCATTCGGCCACTGCGGAGAATTGCGGCCGGCCGACTCCGGTCAGCATGCGGGTTGTGCACATCGCGCCGGGCCCGACTCCGACCTTGACGATGTCTGCGCCGGCCTCGAGCAGGTCACGGGTGCCCTGCTCGGAGACCACATTCCCGGCCACTACCGGTATCGCCGGCCCGCGTGACCGGATCGCGTGCAACGCATCGAGCATCTTGCGCTGGTGGCCGTGTGCGGTGTCGACGACCAGCACGTCGACCCCTGCTGCAAGCAGTGCCTCGGTCTTGGCGGTGACATCGCCATTCACACCGAGCGCAGCGGCGACTCGCAGGCGACCATCAGAGTCCAGCGCAGGGGAGTACATCTCGGCACGCAATGCCCCGGTGGGGGTCAGCACCCCGACCAAACGACCTTGGGCGTCGACCGCGAGCGCCAGCTCCTGGCGGCGGTGGTGCAGTTGCTCGAAGATCTTGCGTGGTTCGGTATCGGCAGACACGATCACCAGGTCGGCCTGTGCCACGTCGCCCAGCCGGGCAAACCGGTCCACTCCGGTCAGCTCGGCCTCGGTGACCAGTCCGACCGGACGCCCGGTCCCCTCCATTACCACCACGGCGCGGTGTGCCCGCTTGGGTAGCAGAGTGATCGCGTCAGCGACGGCGTCCTGCGGGCCCAGCGTCAACGCGGTGTCCAGCACCAGGTGCCGCGACTTCACCCATGCCACCGTCTCTGCGACCGCGGTCGGGTCCACGTCCTGGGGCAACACCACCATCCCGCCGCGGCGAGCCACCGTCTCAGCCATCCTGCGTCCTGCAACCGCGGTCATGTTCGCGACCACGAGCGGGATGGTGGTCCCCGATCCATCCACTGTGGACAGATCCGCATCGAATCGGGACGCTACGTCCGAACGCGACGGCATCAGGAAGACATCGTCATAGGTGAGGTCGTGACCGGGACTATGGTCATTGAGGAAGCGCACATCAGCGACGTTACTGGCTTGGCGGGCATCTGGTCGCTGGCGAATTCAGCAGGCTGAGCGCGGCTATTCGGTGCCGGTAACTCCGATGAGCCCGCTGGATGCAGTCCAGGATTTGCGCGAGGAGCCGCTGATGCCACTGCGCGGGTTGTTCGTCGGTCTGGCCACCTTGGACCTGGTTCACCGGGTGGCGCGGCAGCCCGGTGTGGACGAGAAGGTTGTGGCGCAGCGCAGCGATATCGCCACCGGGGGACCGGCTGCGGCTGCCGCGGTGACGTTCGGTGCCTTGAGCGGGCATAGCGTGCTGCTCTCCGCGGTGGGTCCCGGTCCGGTCGGCCGGTTGGTGGCAGGGGAACTGGACCGCGCCGGCGTACAGATCGTGGACGCTTGGGCGGCCGGTGGTGACCTCAGCATCTCGGCCATCACCGTGCTCGAGCGCACTGGGGAGCGATCGGTGGTGTCGCGCAACGCTGAGGACATGACCGCTGTGGTGCCCGCCGAGCTGCCGGTGCTGACCCGCCACGCCGACGTCGTACTGATCGACGGGCACCATCCCGACGTGGCCGTGGCTGCGGCGCGGGCCGCCCACGCTGCCCGGGTACCGGTGGTGCTCGACTGCGGTAGCCCCAAGCCGGTGTATGCCGACCTGGTGCCGCTCGCCGACGCCGTGGTGTGCTCGGCTGGCTTCGTGGCAGGCTGTCCTGAGGGACGCGGCTCTGAGAGTTTTGACACAGTCGCTGCGGCGTTACTGGCCGACGGCGCGCGCCTGGTGGCGATGACAGCCGGTGCCGCTCCGGTGTGTTGGCGAACTAGGGACGCCGCCGGTGCAGTCAAGGTCCCGCCTGTCGCCGTCCGTGACACCCTGGGTGCCGGTGATGTGCTGCACGGGGCGGTGGCATTCGCCCGGGCCCGCGGAGTGACCGACCCCGAGCGCAGCCTGAGCTTCGGCGTCGCAGTGGCTGCGCTGCGGGTCCAGTATGTCGGTCCGCGGGCCTGGCGGGACGATCAGCGATTGTGCACCCTGGTAGCAGAGATGTTGGGGGCTCTTCCTGAGGATTAACCAAGCGCGTCGCCGCGTAGCCGGCGAGCGAGCGGCTCCCGTCCCACCGGCTGCGCCAGCGGATCGGTCGGCGGGGCCGGCGGGATCGCCATCATCATCGGCGTGCCCATGGTAAGCGTGACGGGCTGCCCGTGGTGTCGCAGCTCCAGTCCGACGCCCTCCAGTAGCTGATACTCGGCCTGCCCCGGGGTGATCTCCACCCTCAGTCGCCGGCCGCGCCAGCGCAACCGGAAGGTGATCCTGCTCAACGCCTCAGGCAACCGAGGTGCGAAGGCCAGCCCACCGTCGTCGAGGTGGCGTAGCCCGCCGAATCCGGCCACCAGCGCAGACCAGGAGCCGGCCAGTGCCGCGATGTGCAGACCATGATCGGTGTTTTTCGCCAGATCAGCCAGATCCACCAGCGCGGTTTCGCAGAGGTAGTCATAGGCCAGCTCCAGGTGCCCGGTCTCGGCCGCCAGCACCGCCTGGGTGGCCGCTGACAGTGATGAGTCGCGGACGGTGATCCGCTCGTAGTAGGCGAAGTTGCGGGCCTTCTGCTCAGCGGTGAAGGCCTCCGGGCACAGATGCATGGCCAGCACCAGGTCGGCCTGCTTCACCACCTGCTTGCGGTAGAGGTCGAAGTAGGGAAAGTGCAACAGCAACGGGTATTGATCCGTCGCGGTGCCGGCGAAGTCCCAGATTGCGTGCTCGGTGAAACCTTCCGCCTGTGGGTGCACGCCGAGTTTCTCGTCATAGGGCACCACCATCTCGGCTGCTGCGTCACGCCAGGACGCGGCTTCTTCAGCGTCGACGCCCAGAGCGGCAGCCTGGTCCCGGTGGCGCCCGACGACGTCGGCGGCGACCCGCAGGTTACGTTGTGCCATCAGGTTGGTGTAGACGTTGTTGTCGGCCAGCGCGCTGTATTCGTCGGGTCCGGTGACTCCGTCGATGCGAAAGCGGCCTGCCACGTCGTGGTGGCCCAGCGAGCGCCACAGTCGCGCGGTGTGGACCAGCAGTTCCAGGGCGACGTTGCGTTCGAAGTCGGTGTCGCCGGTGGCGGTCACATGGCGGATCGCAGCGTCGGCGATGTCGGCGTTGACGTGGAAGGCCGCAGTCCCCGCCGGCCAATATCCCGAACACTCCTGGCCCCGGATGGTGCGCCACGGAAACGCTGCACCGGCCAGGCCCAGCTGCGTTGCGCGCTCACGGGCCAGGGGCAGGGTTTGTTGCCGCCAGCGCAGCACGTCGGCAGCCGCGTCGGGCACGGTGTGGCTCAGGATCGGTAACACGAAGGTTTCGGTGTCCCAGAAGGTATGGCCGTCATAGCCCGGGCCGGTCAGGCCCTTGGCCGCGATCCCCCGACCCTCGGCCCGGGCGCCGGCTTGGAGCACATGGAACAACGCGAACCGGACCGCCTGTTGGAGCTGCGGGTTGCCTTCGACCGTCACATCGGCCGAGGCCCAGAACTCATCGAGGTAGCGGCGCTGTTCGGTGGCTAACCCGGTCCACCCGGTGTAGCGCGCGGCCGCCAGCGCCGCCCGGACCTGATCGTTGAGCGCGGGAAACGACCGCTGCGACGACCAGCCATAAGCCAGGTACTTCACCACCCGCAGTCGCTGACCTGGTTCCAACCGGCAGATCACCGTCGTGCGTGCGACATCCTCGGTGGCCGAGGAGTGAAACTCCGTGCGAGATGGTCCGATCACCTCGTGGTCCATCGCCGCGGCCATCCGCAAATTCGAGTGACGGGTGTGGTGCAACAGCGTGGCCCCGGTGTCATTGCACCGGCACTGCTCGGCGACCAGCGGTTCGGACAACACCGCCGCCACCCGCGGGTCATCGGTGGTGGCGGGCAACTGCTCGTTGGCGAACAACTCCGACTGCAAGACCAACAACACCGGCACATCCACCGGCTCGACCTCATAATCGATGGCCACCACCGCTCGTTGCACCAACGACACCAGCCGCTGCGACCGCACCCGCACCGCCTTACCCGCAGGCGACACCCACTCCAAGCGCCGGCTCAGCGTCCCGGCCCGCAAATCCAGAATCCGCTCGTGAGAGCGCACCTCACCGTAACGCACATCCAACGGCTCATCATCGACCAGCAACCGGATCAGCTTACCGTTGGTCACATTGACAATCGTCTGACCAGACTCAGGATAACCATACCCACCCTCGGGATAAGGCAAAGGTCGCAACTCATAAAAAGAGTTCAGATAACTCCCCGGCAACGCGTGCGGATCACCCTCATCAAGATTGCCACGCAACCCGATATGCCCGTTAGCCAACGCGAAAACCGACTCCGTCTGACCCAACGCGACCAGATTCAACCCACACTCCCGCACCGCCCACGGCTCGACGGCGAACTGACGCTGCTCGATCATGACTGACCCAACAACTCAGCAAGGTCACCAACTACAACATCAGCACCGTGCGCCCGCAACGCATCAGCCTGCCCGACCCGATCCACCCCCACGACGTACCCGAAACACCCGGCACGACCAGCCGCGACACCGGCCAGCGCGTCCTCGAACACCACCGCCGCCGCAGGCGATACACCAAGCAACCGAGCACCGGCAAGAAACGTGTCAGGAGCCGGCTTACCGGCGAGCCCCTCACGGATAGCGACCAACCCATCGACCCGAGCGTCGAACAACTCAGACAACCCCGCCGAGGTCAGCACCTGCTCGGCGTTGGCGCTGGAGGTCACCACCGCGCAGAGCAGCCCGGCGTCACGCGCCGCATGCAGGTAGCGCACCGAGCCCGGGTAGACCGTCACCCCCTGGGTGCCGATGAGCTCCAACACGAGGTCGTTTTTGCGGTGCGACAAGCCCTGCACGGTCGGTGCTCCGGGGGAGTCCTGCGGTGTGCCCATGGGCAACTCGATATGCCGGGATGCGAGAAATGCCTGGGTGCCGGCCAGTCGCGGTCTGCCATCGACATAGGTGTCGTAGTCAGCGCCGGAGTCAAACGGCACGAACGTCTCGCCGGTGTCCCGCGCACGCTGCGCCAGGAACTCGTCGAACATCACCTTCCAAGCCGCCGCATGCTGCTTGGCGGTCTGCGTGAGGACGCCGTCTAAGTCGAACAACAAGCCCCGCGTGGGGTCGGGCACCCCGAGCGCGCCGAACATGCGCCTACCACCATCCATCTGGGTTTGGCCTAGAGCACCGTGAGAGCCGAAATCGTAGCGGGTCACCTGACGATGATCAGGTTAGAGACTGTAGCCGACCACCACGGCACGGGCCAGGACGCAGAGCATCGTCAGGGGCCGGGCCACCGAACGGCCGGTGAACATCGGATGTGGAATCTGGAGCGGCCGGTGCCGTGCTCTGCTCTCGCCGAGTTCGACCTGAGCGTTGATCACTGTCTGCACGGTGGATCGGCGCTGAGGGCGATCGTGGTGATCACCAGTTCGTTGTTCCGTAGCCAGCGACCTTTGAAGTGGGTCGGTGTTTCGCTGGAGATGGTCGGTGCAGCCACCAGCAGGTGGGCGGAGAAGGTGCCTTCAGCCGAGTCACTCGTGCCGGGACTGATCGTGACGGCAGCGTCCTCGAATCCTAGCCAGCTATGGGTCAGCGGGAACCACGCCTTATACACCGTCTCCTTGGCGCAGAACAAGATACGGTCCCAGCATGTTGCATTGTCGGCAGCCGCCAGCGCGGACAGGTTACGGTGCTCGTCAGCCAAGGCGATGGCGTCTAATACTCCCGCTGGCAGTGGTTGGTGCGGTTCGGCATCGATCCCCAGCGTGCGAAGATCGCAGCTGTGGGCAACGGCGGCGGCTCGATAACCACCGCAGTGGGTCATGCTGCCCACTATCCCTGGTGGCCACTGCGGCTCCCCGCGCTCGCCACGGAGCACGGGCACCGGTGGCAGGCCGAGCTGGCGTAGCGCCCGCCGGGCGCAGTGGCGGACCGTGCGGAACTCACGGCGTCGCTTGTCCACGGCGCGGCTGATCAGTTCCTCTTCGTCCGGATACAGCACAACGTCAGGTGGGTCGTCGAACGCCTCGGCGCTGGCCACCTCGTCGGGCAGGATCTTCTCGATCAACTCGGCTGCCGCATGAACAACCTCTCGACCGGTGCCACGTGGGTGATCACAGGCAATCCGAGCTCCTGCGCAGATCGAGTGCACCGAAGACCAGCCGCTTGCGAAGCCACCACGGTGCGGCTACGAACAGTGCGCCCATCGCAGCCGCGCTGCCTTGGACGTCTTCGCGGCCGGTGAGGTAGGCCCAGCGGTGTCGCTGTGGGAGCGCGAAGAATACGTCGAAGAACACTGGTACGAGCTCGGTCGGAAAGCGCAGCAGCGACTCCAAGCTGCGACGTCGCAGGGTGTGCACCGCCAGCGCGGCCGGGCTCCACACCGTTCGCCAGGCGGCGACCCCGGCCGCACCTGAACCACCGCGCCGCAGTGCATCGTGCACGGCGGTGGCCACCCGAGGGGCCAATCGCAGTGCCGTGGCCACGCTGTAGCCGGTGGCGGGGTGTACCAGTGGGCTCGCCGCCCCGAACGGCACCACCGGCCCGCGCCAGTCGTCGGGCGCTGGTAGGGGGCGGTCCACCGGGAAGCGCACCCGTTCCTCGTAGCCAGCCGGCACGGCGATACGGTGATAGGCCAATCGGGCATGCAGTCGGCGACGCAACACCGCCAGCTCGAGCCCCGGGCGGCGGGCCAGGGAAGTCTCTTCGAGTAGTACTCGATCCGACGCCACCGGCACCGCATAAAGGAACGTGGGCCATCCCGTCTCGCCATGGTGTGGCCGCCAGTCCATGAATAACGCGCTGCCCGGAGCCACCAGATTCCGAGCCGTATCGGCGTCGACCAACACTCCCACCGCGGTCTGCTCAGCGGCTGTGCGGCGCGGAACAGCACCGAGCACCGAGCGCGCCGCACCGGTTGCGTCGAGCACCACGGCGGCCCGCCGTTGGATGCCATCCACGTCCACCGCGACCCCGCCCGGGTCTGGGCGCGCATCCCGCACCCGGCCCTTGAGCACTCTGATCGGCGCTGCGGCGAACCCGTCCCGCAGTGCGGCGTTGTCCAGCACCACGTATTCCCAGTCCAGCCGGTGTTCAGTGGTGCCGATCGCCTCGCCGCGGCCGGTCGCTGCCACCGCTTTTTCAGCCTCGGCGGGCAGTTCCTCCCGCCAGGAGCCATAGGTGGCCCGCCACGGCCGGTCCGGCGCGGGATCCACCAACTGGGTGTCTAGCCCCGCTCGCGCGCAGGCTGCTGCCATCGCCCATCCCGCCGGGCCACCCCCGGCTACCAGCACGTCCATCACGGATGAACGCTAGCGCGCTGTGGTGCCGTTGAGCCCGGCTGCCTGCGGGGGCAGCAGGGAGTTGCCGACCACCTGTGAGTGGCGATGCGAGCAACAGCACGTAAGGCCACTCACAGGAGCACTAGCGTGCCGTGGGTGAGCCGAACTCGGGAGCTTGCTGGTGGTGGGCGCGCGGTGGAGGTGGAGCCTGAGCGATTGGCCACCTTCCTGGAGCGATTCGCCGCGGGTCACGAGGGGACGCTGATCACCACAGTCGAGCCGCATCGGGTGGACGTCACGGCTGGTGACGGCGCCACGGCGTCGATCCCAGTACCGTTCGGACCGCTGACGATACCAGCGGGGCACCGGGCCGGTCTGGCCGTGGACGACCTGGTCGACCACCTTATGGTGCCCCGCACGATCGGGCTGCTGCTGGTGCGTCTGGGTGGATACAGTGTCGGGATCGCCCATGCTGGGGTCGTGGTCACCTCCAGCACCGGCAGCCGGCTCGTGCACGGTCGTAGTGCGGCGGGCGGGCAATCCCAGCAGCGGTTCGCCAGACGGCGGGAGGGCCAGGCGCGAGCCGCCCTGCGTGCTGCGGCGGACACCGCGGCACGGGTACTGTTGCCTCGAGCCGCCGACCTGGAGGCCGTTGTCCTCGGTGGGGATACCGCGGCGCTGCGCACTGTGGCCGCCGACCCACGGTTGACCTCATTGCTGGAACGTGCAGAGCCCCGCGTGCTCGACATCCCCGACCCGCGCCGCGTGATACTCGACGAGGCCGCCCAGCGAGCTCGTTGCGTCGAGGTCCAGATGCGGTCACCGGGGACCACCCCCGACAGGTAGGGAATCGAGTGGATCAGTTCGCCGGGAGCGTTCGCACCGTCGGCGGTCATGGCGGCACGGTAATCCGGGTGCGCTCACCGGTAGTATGGCTTCGTGGTCGCGACACGCTGATCTGCTGCTGGCCCCGCACGCTGTGGCGCGTGGGGAACTCATCCCTGCCGGCGACCACCATTGGAGTTACGTCACCGTGATCACAGCCACCGACCTTGAATTGCGCGCTGGGTCCCGGATCCTGCTGTCGGGAGCCGCCTTGCGGGTGCAGCCCGGCGACCGGATCGGCTTGGTCGGCCGTAACGGCGCCGGTAAGACGACCACGCTAAGGGTGCTGTCCGGCCAGGGTCAGCCCTACGCGGGAAAGGTCCGTCGCACGGGGGAGATGGGCTACCTACCGCAGGATCCCCGTGAGGGTGACTTATCGGTCTCGGCCAGGGACCGGGTGCTCTCGGCTCGTGGGCTCGACCAGTTGCTCTATGAGATGGAGAAGTCGCAGTCGGAGATGGCCGAGCTGGTCGACGGCGACGAGCAGGGCCGGGCGGTGCGCCGCTACAGCAAGCTGGAAGACCGCTTCTCCGCGTTGGGCGGTTACGCTGCTGAGAGCGAGGCGGCGCGGATCTGCGCCAGCCTCGGTTTGCCCGACCGAGTGCTCGCCCAACCGTTGCGCACACTGTCCGGCGGGCAGCGGCGCCGGGTCGAGCTGGCACGGATCCTGTTCGGCGCCTCAGACGGCTCGGGTGGCCGTTCGAACACCACGCTGCTGCTCGACGAGCCGACCAATCACCTTGATGCCGATTCGATCACCTGGCTGCGCGACTTCCTCACGTCCCACGATGGCGGTCTTGTCGTGATCAGCCACGACACCGATCTGCTGGCCGCCGTTGTCAACAAGGTCTGGTTTCTCGACGCGATCCGCGGCGAGGCCGATATCTACAACCTGGGCTGGCAGCGGTACCTGGACGCCCGGGCCGCCGACGAGAAACGGCGATGCCGGGAGCGTGCCAATGCGGAGAAGAAGGCCGGCGCTCTGATGGCGCAGGCAGATCGGATGCGGGCCAAGGCCACCAAGGCCGTCGCTGCGCAGAACATGCAGCGGCGCGCCGCCAGGTTGCTGGCCGGCGCTGAGACCGAACAGCGGGCCGAGCGGGTGGCCCGGATCCGCTTCCCGCAGCCGGCTGCCTGCGGGCGGACCCCGCTGACCGCGACCGGGCTGGGTATGTCCTACGGCTCGTTGGAGGTCTTCAGCGGCGTGGACCTCGCCATCGACCGGGGCAGCCGGGTGGTGATCCTCGGTCTCAACGGTGCCGGGAAAACCACCTTGCTGCGGCTGCTCGGCGGGATGGAGACCCCCGATGCCGGACAGGTCGAGACCGGCCACGGTCTCCGGGTGGGGTACTTCGCGCAGGAACACGACACCTTGGACCTCGGTGCCACTGTGTGGGAAAATCTCCGGCACGCCGCGCCGGATGCCGCTGAGCAGCAGCTACGTACCCTGCTCGGTACATTCCTGTTCCGGGGTGAGCAACTCGACCAGTTGGCAGGCACCTTGTCCGGTGGGGAGAAGACCCGGCTGGCCTTGGCGGCACTGGTGTCCTCCGCAGCAAACGTGCTACTGCTCGACGAGCCGACCAACAACCTCGACCCGGTGTCCCGGGAGCGGGTTCTCGACGCGCTGCACCACTACGCCGGTGCGGTGGTGCTGGTGACCCACGATCCCGGGGCGGTGCAGGCGCTCGGTCCCGAGCGGGTGATCCTGCTACCGGATGGCACCGAGGATCACTGGAGCGCGGACTACCTCGACTTGGTACAGCTGGCCTGACTCGACCAACTCACGGAGAGTGCTCGGGTGGCAACAGCTTGATCATGTTGTTAGCATCCGTACATTGCGCATTTGGGCCCGCTGGGGGTACCGCTCACAGATCCACCCGGAGATCGTCTAGCGGAGATCGCTAACCTGGCCGATCATTGCGGCAAGGGCCGTGACCGGCCGTTCTAGCGTTGGAAGGAAGGCGTTTCGTGGTGGCAGACCTGAAAAAGGGCAGCCGGATCACCGGCGTCGCCCGGGACAAGCTGGCATCGGAGCTGAAAAAGAAGTACGAGAAGGGCGCCAGCATCCGGGCGCTCGCTGAGTCGACCGGCCGGTCGTACGGCTTCGTGCACCGGGTGCTGTCGGAGTCCGGTGTGACGCTACGTGGTCGCGGAGGCGCAACCCGCACGAAGAAGAAGTAGACCCGCTCAGCGTCATCGTTGCCCACAGATGTCGCCGCAGGGTGTGGAAAACGCGGTCGACAGCGTGACTTGCGTCTGCCCCTGGGTCGCCTGCTGCCCGGCGCATAGCCCCGGGCGGCAGGAACGGGGATGCACGCGCTCGGCGCTGTGCGCGTGAGCGCTCGGGCGAGCATCGGGGATCACGTTGGGGCTGGGCGCTGGGCGTGCCTCCGCTGTCGCCCAGATCATTGTTCCGAGCTACCACGTTGCAGGGTAGGCGACGACTGGTTCGCTCTGGTAGCGGAGGACGCTTGATGGACAACTCGTGGAGCCTGCTGAACAGCTCGATGCGCCAGGGCGGCACACCCCGCTCCCTCACACCTGGCACGTTGCGCCGGATCATCGTGTTCGCCAAGCCACATCGGCGATCGCTGCTGATCTTCCTCACGCTGAGCACGGTTTCCGCGGTGCTGACCGTCGCCACGCCGGTGCTGGCCGGACGGGTCGTCGACGCCATCGTGGGGCACGCGGAGGTGACGTTGGTTGTCGGGCTGGCCGTGCTCATCGCGCTGTTGGCGGTGATCGACGCGGGGATCGGGTTGGCATCACGCTGGCAGTCCTCCCGGATCGGTGAAGGCCTGATCTTCGACCTGCGTCGCGCGGTGTTCGAGCACGTGCAGCGGATGCCCGTGGCCTTCTTCACCCGTACCCGTACCGGAGCCCTGGTCAGCAGGCTCAACAACGATGTGATCGGCGCGCAGACCGCCCTGACGTCCACGCTGTCCGGCGTGGTCACCAATGCAATCCAGTTGGTGCTCACGCTGGCAGTGATGCTGACCTTGTCGTGGCAGGTCACCGTACTGGCCTTGGTGTTGCTACCGATCTTCGTACTACCGGCGCGGCGGATGGGGGCGCGGATGGCCGAGCTGCGGCGTGAGGCCTCCACCCACAACGCGGCGATGACCACCCAGATGACCGAGCGGTTCTCTGCGCCGGGCGCCACGCTGGTCAAGCTCTTCGGACGGCCAGAGACCGAGACCGCAGAGTTCGGCTACCGGGCCGCCAGGGTCCGCGACATCGGTGTTCGCAGCGCGATGTCGGCGCGGGTGTTCCTCACCGCACTGACCACGGTCTCGGCGCTGGCGCAGGCATTGGTGTACGGGTTGGGCGGCTGGCTGGCCCTGCGCGGAGACATCGCACCAGGGACCGTGGTGAGCCTCGCGTTACTGCTCACTCGGCTCTACTCACCCCTGACCGCGCTGGCCAACGCTCGAGTGGACGTGATGACCGCGCTGGTCGCCTTCGAACGGGTCTTCGAAGTACTCGACGTCCATCCGATGATCACCGAGCGACCGGACGCCCGAACTGTGCCGGCTGGCGAGGTGTCAGTGGAGTTCTGCGACGTGCACTTCTCCTATCCCTCGGCCGAGCAGGTATCGCTGGCCTCCTTGGAGGAAGTCGTGACCTTGGACGCCCGCGGAGGTGCCGAAGTGCTGCACGGAGTGGATTTCCGCGCCGAACCGGGGCAGCTGGTGGCGCTGGTCGGCTCCTCGGGCGCGGGCAAGTCCACCATCGCGTCGCTGGTGCCGCGGCTCTACGACGTCGACGCCGGAGCGGTCCGGCTCAACGGGGTGGACGTCCGTGATCTGTCCTTTGCCGCCCTGCGCGACACCGTGGGTGTGGTGACCCAGGACGGGCACCTGTTCCACGACACCATCGCAGGCAATCTGCGCTTCGCCGCGCCGGAGGCGCGCGACGAGGAGCTGTGGGACGAGCTGCGGCGAGCCCGGCTCGAGCAGCTGGTTCGGTCACTGCCCGACGGGCTGGACACCGTGGTGGGCGACCGCGGCTACCGGCTGTCCGGTGGTGAACGGCAGCGGCTGGCCATCGCCCGGTTGCTGCTGGCCCGACCGCGAGTGATGATCCTCGACGAGGCCACCGCGCACCTTGACTCGGAGTCCGAGGTGGCAGTGCAAGCCGCGATCGCCGAAGCCCTGCATGGACGTACCGCGCTGGTCATCGCGCACCGGTTGTCCACCATCCGCGCCGCAGATCAGATCCTGGTGATCGAGGACGGCCTGGTTGTCGAGCGTGGCACGCACGAGGAGTTGTTGGCGGCTGACGGGCGCTATGCGCTGCTATACCACACCCAGTTCTCTCTCGTGTAACCCCCGGCGTCCTAACCTTATTTACGTATCGCGTAACTCTGCGGGCATCAGGACAACTCGGTAGCGTGACGTGAGCTCGACTCGTCGATTCGCAGGAGGTAAGTCCGTGACCCCACAGGCACCGCCGCGCTGGATGTCAGCACCGGCGGTCGCACCGCCGACAGTGTTGCGCAGTCAGATAGAGGCCGAGGTCTACGTCGCCTCGATCTGCTTCAAGCATGGGCCGCCCAAGCTGCTCGGTGCCGAGCTCGAGTGGGTGGTGCAACACTCCGGGAACCCCCATCGCCCGTTGCAGGCCAGCCATCTCTCCGACGCGCTCGGCGTGCACGTGCCGAACTCCCTCGTCTCCGACAGCCCCCAGACCCCACTTCCATACGGCTCCACCGTCACGGTCGAACCCGGTGGTCAGCTCGAGATCTCCAGCCCGCCCTGCGCCTCGCTGACCGAGCTCATCGCCACCGTGGAGGGCGACACCGCCGCACTGACCGACCTGCTCGATCCCGCCGGCCTGATCCTCACCGGTTCGGGCTCCGACCCGCATCGCCCCTCTCGCCGGCTTATCGACATCCCCCGCTATGCCGCGATGGAGACCGCCTTCGACCGGATCGGTCCGATGGGGCGGGCCATGATGTGTTCCACCGCCGCGGTGCAGGTGTGCCTGGACGCCGGTACCCCTGCCGAGGTCGCGCTACGCTGGGCCGCGTTACATGATCTCGGGCCGGTGTTGCTGGCCGCGTTCGCCAACTCCCCCTGCCTGGGTGGTGTGCGCACGGGTTGGGCGTCCTCCCGGATGCAGGCCTGGTTCGCGCTGGACCCGGCCCGCACCAAGCCCAGCAGGGTGTATGGGAACCTGGCTGCGAACTGGGACCCAGCGGCGGACTGGGCCCGCCGAGCGTTGGACACCCCAGTGCTGTGCCAGCGCCGCCCCTGGGGTAAGTGGGATGTGCCGAATGGCGTCACCTTCGCCGACTGGCTGTCCGGGGCGCTGCCCGGTCGACCCAGCACCGCCGACTTGGACTACCACCTGACCACCTTGTTCCCGCCGGTCCGGCCGCAGGGCTATCTTGAGGTCCGCTACCTGGACACCCAGCCGATGGCGCAGTGGCTGGTACCGGTGGCCGTGCTGGCCGCCCTGCTCTCCGATCCCTCGGTCACCGCCGCCGCCCGGGACGCCTGCGCGCCAACCGTCGGGCGGTGGTTGCAGGCAGCTCACCATGGCCTGCGCGACGACACGCTCGCCACAGCCGCGATCGCGGTGTTCGAGCTCGCCTGTTATGCCCTGCCCGCGTTGAATGTCCCGGCCGACGTGCAGCGGCTCGTAGAGGAGATCACCGAGCACCGGGTCCGGCGTGGTCGCTGCCCGGCAGACGATCTCGTCACTGCCATGGTCGAACCGGCCGGGTTAAACGGAGGACATCCGCTGTGAGCATGCCGATCACGCAGCTGGGCACCGCCGCCTTACGCGACCATCTTGCCGTCGAGCTCACTCGCACCCGGGCGCGCAGCGCGGCACTGACCGATGCGGTGGACGACGGCGAGCTGGTCTGTCAGCACTCCCGCCTCATGTCCCCGCTGGTCTGGGACCTCGCCCACATCGGTAACCAGGAGGAGCTCTGGCTGGTGCGCGACGTCGGTGGGCTCGATCCCGTCCGGGTCGACATCGACCACCTCTACGATGCGTTCCAGCATCCCCGAGCGAACCGGCCCGCGTTGCCGCTGCTCGACCCGACCGAGACCCGCCGATATCTGGGCGACGTGCGTAGCAAGGCCCTCGATGTGCTGGATCGCGCCCCGCTAGAGGGTCGCAGGCTGGTCGACCACGGATTCGCTTTCGGGATGATCGTGCAGCACGAGCAGCAGCACGACGAGACGATGCTGGCCACTCACCAGCTCCGGGTCGGCCCGGCCGTGCTATATGCCCCTGCCGCCCAGCCGGAGCGGTCCGCGGGCCTGCCCGCAGAGGTGCTGGTCCCCGCCGGCGAGTTCACCATGGGCACCTCTACGGAGCCATGGGCGCTGGACAACGAGCGCCCCGCGCATCGGGCCCACACCGGCGCGTACTGGTTGGACAGCACTCCGGTAACCAACCGCGACTACCAGCGGTTTCTGGCTGACGGTGGCTACGAGAATCCGCGATGGTGGAGCGAGCAGGGATGGGTGCACCGCTGCACTGCGGGTTTGGTAGCCCCGCAGTTCTGGTATCTCGACGGTGGGTTGTGGTGGCGCACCCGGTTCGGGGTCACCGAGCCGGTTCCGCCCGACGAGCCGGTCGTGCACGTCAGCTTCTTCGAGGCGCAGGCCTATGCGGCGTGGGCAGGCAAGCGTCTGCCCACCGAGGCGGAGTGGGAGAAGGCCGCCCGGTTCGAACCCGCCACTGGGCGGTCCCGCCGATTTCCCTGGGGCGATGAGAATCCGACTCCGGCGCACGCCAACCTCGGTCAACGGCATTTGCAGCCCGCTGCGGCGGGGAGCTACCCGGCGGGAGCGTCACCGCTGGGGGTGCACCAGCTGATCGGCGACGTGTGGGAGTGGACGTCCTCGGGTTTCTCCGGTTACCCAGGATTCGCGCCGTTTCCGTACCGGGAGTACTCCGAGGTGTTCTTCGGCGGGGACTACCGGATACTGCGCGGCGGTTCCTTCGCCACCGACGTGGCGGCCTGTCGAGGGACCTTCCGTAACTGGGATCACCCGGTGCGTCGACAGATCTTCGCCGGGTTCCGTTGCGCGCGCGACGGAACCCCCCAAGACACCCCCGAGCGCCACCCCGGAAACCACACGGTCGTCGGCTAAACCGCGTGTGTCGACACCTGGCCTACCTCGGGCCTCCGCGTGACCTCGCGACGCTGCTACTGGAGCCACCGCACTCCTTGGTGCAGCAGGCCTACGCGCCGGTCGACATGCGCGGCGGCGGCACAGTGAACGCCGATGGGTTTGGTGTGGGCTGGTACCCAGACGGCGCAGCGGTGCCGATCCGCTACCGGCGGGCATTGCCGATCTGGACTGATGCGGCATTCGAAGCGCTGGCCCGCGAGGTACGCAGCGGCGCAGTGCTCGCCGCGGTGCGTTCGGCCACTGTCGGGATGCCGGTGGTGGAAACCGCCTGCGCCCCGTTTGCGTCCGACCGCTGGCTGTTCAGCCACAACGGGGTGGTCGCCGGGTGGCCGGGCAGTATGGCAACGCTGGCCACCTGCCTGCCGGTCACCGCGCTGATCACCCTCGACGCCCCCACCGATTCCGCGCTGCTGTGGGCGCTGATCCGGCACCGGCTGGTGGCCGGCGATTCGCTGGACCGCGCGCTGCGCGTGGTCACTGCGCAAGTGCTTGCCGCGGCCCCGGGTTCGCGGCTGAACCTGCTGGTGACCGACGGCACCACGCTCGCCGCGACCGCCGTGCACCACGCGCTTGCGGTGCGGGCCGCCGGTGGGGGAGTGCTGGTCTGCTCCGAGCCCACCGACCAGTCACCCGGCTGGGAACTGGTCCCTGACCGTCATCTGGTCACCGCGACACCGTCCACTGTGGATGTCGTGCCGATACCTGCGACCCCTACCGAGGAGTCATGAGCGCACCTGTACTCGAGATCCACCTGTCCGATTCGGATACCGCCGACGCGCTGCACCACGACGTGCGGGTCGGGTTGTCCGCTGATCCTAAGTGGTTGCCACCCAAGTGGTTTTACGATGCCCTCGGCAGCGAGTTGTTCGAGCAGATCACCACGCTGCCCGAGTACTACCCCACCCGTACCGAGCGCGAGTTGCTGCGACGTAATGTGGGGGAGATCGCTACACGAGCGGCTGTCGACACCCTCGTCGAACTCGGGTCCGGCTCCTCGGAGAAGACCCGGTTGCTGCTCGACGCGCTCACTGCGGACAGATCGCTACGGCGCTTCGTGCCGTTGGACGTGTCGGAGTCTGCGTTACGCAGCGCGATGGCTGCAGTGGCGCAGGAATACCCGGGGCTCGCGGTGCACGGCGTGGTCGGTGACTTCACCCAGCACTTGGAGCTGCTGCCAGCCGGCCAGGGTGGGCGCAGGCTGGTGGCTTTCCTGGGCGGCACGATCGGCAATCTGCTGTCGGACGAACGGGCCGGCTTTTTCACTGCGCTGCACACCGCACTGGATCCCGGTGAATTGCTGCTGCTCGGCGCGGGGCTGATCACCGACCCGGCAGTGATGGTACCCGCATATGACGATGCTGCCGGTGTGACGGCCGAGTTCAACCGCAATGTGTTGCGCGTACTCAATCGCGAGCTCGGTGCCGACTTCGAGGTTGATGCCTTCGATCACGTCGCTGTGTGGGATACCACGCACGAGTGGATCGAGATGCGGCTGCGAGCCCGCCGCGCGATGACCGTGCGATTGCCTGCAGTGCGCATGACAGTGCACTACGCTGAGGGCGAGGAGATGCGCACCGAGGTCTCGGGCAAGTTCCGGTGTGAGGGGCTCGGGGCCGAGCTGATCGACGCCGGATTCGCCGACCAGGCGTGGTGGTGTGATCCCGACGACCGGTTCGCTTTAGTGCTCGCTGCAGCCGTTTGACATCGATCCTCATATGATGGGGTGAGTAGTAACGACGGCCCTCGCCAATCGGTCCAGCTGAGGTCATGGTGGGCGGCAGCATCAGTGCTGACCACACCGGCTCCGTGCCTGTCCGTCGTCGGAATGGCGTGTACGGGGCCGGTGTGGCCAGTTACGCCGTGTCGGTGCGGACTAGGATCACCGGTAGAGACCCGCAGAGTTCGGCACTGTAGAGCCCCAGCCGAATTCATCGTGGATCCGCCGCGCCGCCGCGGCTAGGCGACGGCCGTGCAACCGGGTGAGAACTCCGGTCTTGCGGAGTTGCGACTCCCTGTCGATTCGCTGCACGATGAACTGGCATGACGGGAAACGCCGACCAGGCGGGATATCAAAAATTCGGCGCGCGCCGTGCCGTCCCACAAAAAAGCGTACCGGCCGGAACCCGTCGAAAATCCGACTGCCATGTCGTCGTCGCTGATTGCGTGAGCCTTGCGGCAAATTCACAGATGTGCCAAGCAACCGATGTTGCTCGGATTTTTTCTGTTCGTGCATCGTTTCGGTAACGTCCCGGCGCTGGGCGCCGGTTCATCTACAGCTGACGACGTCGTCGAACTCGCCATCCTTAGCGCCGGCTAAGAAAGCAGTCATCTCATCGCGAGTGAAGATCAGTGCTGGTCCGCTCGGATAACGAGAGTTGCGCATCGCAATTTTTCCATTATCGAGTACTGCGGCCTCTACACAATTGCCGAGCTGACCGCTGCGCCTGCTTTTGCGCCACGTCACCCCCGTAAGACCTGCGGCCGACATGCCGTTGTGAACTGGCAGAGACATAGAACCACCTTCTCCTGAACTGGATGCACGTGCACGTGCACGTGCACGGAGGAGAAGCTAGCGCGGGCCGCTGCCTGTGTCAATGCACATGCATCTGGTTCGATGGAGGCTGGGAAGGTGCAGGTTAACGGTGGCGCCGGGTGCAGTCGGCTGAGGCGGGCAGGACCACGCCGTCAGATCTCCGCACGCACCTTCGTGAGCAATTGCCGGCTGCGGTCAGGAGTGTGGGCATCAATGGTGAGCCTGTCGAAGACTCTCCCATACAGCTCGGTCTCGGATCGTTTGTCCAGGTAGAGGGCGCCGCTGAGGTACTCGATGTACACTACGTTCGGTAGCTCCGGCTCGGCGAAGCGCAACATGGTGAACGAACCTTCGGCTGCGTACCCGCTGAGCGGATAGGGCACGATCTGCAAGGTGATGTTAGGCCGTTTGGTGAGTTCGAGGAGATGCTCGATCTGGGCCAGCTGGACTCGTCTGCCGCCGATCGGGCGGTGCAGCACGGATTCATCAATGACCGCCCATAGCTTAGGTGAGTCTGGCCGGGTGAGCAACGCCTGCCGTCTGATCCGCACCGTGACCTGGCGGTCTGCGTCCTGGCTAGCCAGCTGAGACCAACCGCGGGTAGCGATCGCCCTCGCGTAGTCTTCGGTCTGCATCAAGCCGGGAAAGAACTGCGCTTCGCAAGTTTGGATCCGGGAAGCAGACTCCTCCAGGCCGAGGTAGTCCTGGAACCAGTCGGCTACCAGATCGGTGTAGCGATGCCACCAGCCGGGTTCGTTGGATGCCTTGACCAGATCGAGGAACCCCTCACGTTCCTCGGCATCCGTCACCCCATACATGGTCAGCAGGTCAGCCACGTCCCGCGGTTTGAAACCGACCCGGCCGAGCTCCAGTCGGCTGATCTTCGACTCTGAACCACGGATGGCATAACCGGCCTCGGCGCGCGAGATCTCGGCGGCCTCACGCAGTCGGCGCAGGCGCGCACCCAAGATGATGCGGCGAGCCGTGGGGTTGCCACTCTGAGCAGCCACAGGGCCATCGGATGCCTCGGTGGGACCAGTTATGGCCACGAAACACACCTCCAACGTGTCCCCAGCATCCTGGTTTCCGCGTGGCGCGGTCGCTAGCGGACATCCGATCACTCAACGTACCGCGTTGTGGCGCACCGTCAACACCCCACCCGTGTTTTACCCGGCACGTCTGCGCACCTACCTTAGCTGCGTCCAGGCCCGCGCCGCCACGCTTGTGAGGCTCTCGATACCCGGTACCACCCGGTACAGACGCCCCGCTGTCGTACGATGCCGTCGCTGCACCGGTTTATATCGACACGGCCAAGGTGAGTATCGCTCGAGTTCACGACGCTGCTCTCGCTGGTGAGGACAATTACGAGATCGACTGCGAGGTCGTCCCGCGGCTCCAGCAGGTCGCACTCGAGATAGACCGATTCACGTGGGATCACCGGAACCTCCTGATACGTGTGACCCACTTCATTGCTCATCAGATAGGCAGTACTCGATACCTCGACTTCTTCCCGGTCGATCGCGGACTTCTTCCCGGTCGATCGCGCTCTTTCAACTTGGAATGCTGCACCACGACGACGGTGAGCGCACCCGGCGAGCATTATGTAGCGAATAACCATCGACGCTCTGCCGTCGGGCTCCTACGTAGCGCTCAGCCACTTTCTCGATGCCGAGAAGGAGTACACCGAACTCGCCAGAAAGCTGGAACGGGAATTTGGAACCGGCCGATCCCGGCTTGGTCTGGTGCGCTGGCTGGTGGTCCGACGGCCAGTCTAATCTGAAGTCGATCATTGTTGGGCGCTCAGGCCCGCTCCCCGCGAACCACCGATCTGATCTTGTTCGGGCATGGCACATCCCTTGGAATGATTATCGATTTCGTTTACTCTGGTACCTGGCGCCACCAGTGTGAGTGACACTCCAAGGGGGAGGAGCCAGGACGGGAACGGAGCTGGAGTGATGTGTCGGGTTTTACCGCCCGTTCAGGGGATCAGGGCGGTCGTGGTCGCAGTCACCCTCGCTGGTCTACTGGCGGGCTGCGCCACGGCGACGCCGGCCGGTAGCAGTCCGGCGGGCCGGTCGAGCGGCAACACGAAGATTGCAGTCGTGGCGGCAGAGAACTTCTGGGGCAGCATCGCCGCGCAGGTGGGTGGCGAGCACGTCACCGTGAACAGCATTATCGCCAGTCCGGCCGCTGACCCACACAGCTATGAGCCGACTCCGGCCGACGGGCGGGCCCTCGCCACGGCGCAGTACGTGATCTACAACGGGGTCGGCTACGACCCGTGGGTCGGAAAGCTGGTCGACGCAAATCCGGCGGCGCGGTCGGTGCTGGCGGTAGGCGATCTGGTGGGAGTCAAGGAGGGCGGCAATCCGCATCGCTGGTATTCGCCAGATGATGTTCACCGGGTGATCGAGCAGATCGCCGTTGACTACAAGCGGATCGATCCGGTCGACGCCAGCTATTTCGATCAGCAGAAGCAGACTTACGAAACCCAGGGCCTGACCCGTTACAACCAGCTCATCGCCGACATCAGGAACAAGTACGGCGGAATCCCGATCGGCGCCTCGGAATCGATCGTGACTCCGTTAGCCGAGGGCCTTGGGCTGAAGATGGCGACCCCAGAGTCATTTCTGGACGCAGTCAGCGAAGGCAATGATCCGACCGCGGCCGACAAGATCACGGTGGATCGACAGATCAAGACCAAGCAGATCAAGATCTTCGTGTCCAACAGCCAGAATTCGACCCCGGACGTGGTGGCTCTGGTGACCATGGCGAAGGCCGCAGGTATCCCGGTGGCAACAGTCACCGAGACACTTGTCCCGGTCACCGCCACCTTCCAGAATTGGCAGGCTGAGCAGCTCCAAGGCATCGAGCAAGCACTGTCGCAGGCGACCGCCCGATGAAGGCCCGCTCGCGCAACCCCGAGGTACTGGACCCTCCTCACCACGCTGCGGACGTCCCCTTACCGCGATCGGAGGATCAACGGCCGGTCGGGTCTGTGGTCACTCTGCGCAATGCGGCGGCGCGGCGTGGCGGCCGGCTGTTGTGGAGTGGGCTGGATCTGACGGTCGTCGCCGGGGAGTTCGTCGCGGTGTTGGGTCCCAATGGGGTCGGTAAGTCCACACTGGTCCAGGTCATTCTGGGAGCGTTACCGCTGACCGAGGGCGAGGTACGGGTGTTGGACGAGCCCGTTGGACGAGCCAACGAGCGGATTGGCTACCTGCCCCAACGCCGCAGTTTCGATCCGTCCTTGCGGGTGCGGGGCCGCGACATCGTGCGGTTGGGCTTGGACGGCCATCGCTGGGGCCTTCCACTGCCTGGCTGGTGGCCGGGTGGCGGCGTGGCACGGCGAGCGGCGGCTGCGCGTGTCGACGAGGTCATCGACCTGGTCGGTGCCAGCGCCTACGCCGAGCGTCCGGTCGGAGCGCTCTCCGGGGGAGAGCAGCAACGCCTGCTGATCGCCCAGGCCCTGGCCCCGGCTCCCGACCTGTTACTGCTCGACGAGCCACTGGACAGTCTCGATCTACCGAATCAGGCCGCCGTCGCCGCTCTCATCGCCCGGGTCAGCCGCGCCCAACGCGTGGCTGTGATGATGGTCGCGCACGACGTCAATCCGATCCTGTCCCATCTCGACACCGTGGTGTACCTCGCTTCCGGCGGTTCGAGGATCGGCCCACCCCGCCAGGTGGTCACCGGCGCGGCGCTGACCCGGTTGTTCGGTACCCGATCGAGGTGCTCACTGCCTCCGACGGCCAGTTGGTCGTGATCGGCCAACCCGAACCACCCGGGCTCCATGTCGACCGGCACATCGGGAAGCAGCTGTGATCCCCGGCGAGGGCCCGAGCTGGAACCCGATCACCGATCTGGCTCAGATGTGGGCGTTCCCGTTCATGATCAACGCGTTCCGCGCAGGCACGATCGTCGCGGTGTTGACCGGTGTGATGGGTTGGTTCATGGTGTTGCGTCGGCAGAGCTTCGCCGGCCATACGCTGTCACTGATCGGTTTTCCCGGCGCTGCTGGCGCGGTCCTGATCGGTGTCGCGGCCAGCTACGGCTACTTCGCGTTCTGCTTGGCCGGTGCCCTGGTCATCGCGGCGTTGCCCCGTACGGGGTGTGGCGGCTATTCGGAGGAGTCAGCGGTCACCGGCACTGTGCAGTCTTTCGCGCTGGCTTGCGGCTTCCTGTTCATCGCCCTCTACAAAGGATTCCTCAACGGCGTCAACGCACTGCTGTTCGGCGACTTCCTAGGCATCACCACAGGACAGGTCGCACTCCTGGGCGCTGTCGCCGCGGTGTCCCTCACCGTCCTGGGAGTGATTGGTCGCCCACTGGCCTTCGCCTCGATTGATCCCGACGTGGCGAGCGCTCGCAACGTCCCGGTACGGGCTCTGGCTGCGGCGTTTCTGGTGCTTCTCGGTGCCGCGACAGCCGAAGCCAGCCAGATCACCGGCACGCTGCTGGTGTTCGCCCTGCTGGTGATGCCCGCGGCGGCCGCGCAGGCGCTCACCGCGCGACCCGTCCTCGCCCTGACATTGACCGTCGCGATCGGGTTGATCGTCACGTGGCTCGGCTTGAGCGTGGCGTATTACACCTCGTTCCCGGTCGGGTTCTTCGTGACCAGCTTCGCCTTCGCCGGCTATGTGGCCGCCCAGTCGGTCCGTCACGCGCGGCCCCAATGGAGGGTAGGCAGCACTGCGCAGAACCCCACCGCTGCCGGGATCGGGCCGTGACCTGGCCGCCGTTCCTGCTTCACGCGATGCTGGCCGGCACCACGATAGCCGCAGCTGCCGGTCTCGTCGGTTACTTCGTCGTGCTGCGAGCCCAGGTTTTCGCCGGCGACGCTCTTAGCCACGTCGCGTTCACCGGTGCTCTCGCAGCGCTGGCGCTGGGCACCGACGAGCGGCTCGGGTTGTACACCGCGACTATCGACGTGGGCATCGCTCTCGGTGCTCTCGGCGGCCGAGGCCGTCCCGACGACGTGGTGATCGGCAGCGTGTTCGCCTGGATCCTCGGCCTCGGCGTGTTCTTCCTGACCCTGTTCACCACTGACAACAGCGCCGGCAACGGCAACGCCGGCGTCAACGTGTTGTTCGGTTCGATCTTCGGCCTCAGCTTTGCTGACGCTGTGATTGACGCGATCGTCGCCGCTGCCATCACCACCGCTGTGGTCGCCATTGCCCGGCCGCTGCTGTTCGCCAGCATCGACGGTGACGTTGCCGCGGCGCGAGGGGTTCCAGTTCGTCTGCTCGGCTGCGGTTTTCTCGCCTTGGTCGGGGCGGCCGCTGCCGAGGCGAGCCAAGCCGTCGGTGCGCTGCTGCTGCTCGGGTTGCTCGCCGCACCCGCCGGGACCGCCCAATGCCTCACGACCCGGCCGTACTCAGGGTTGCTCCTCTCCTCCGGTCTCGCGGTAGCCGAGATGTGGGCCGGCCTTGCTCTCAGCTACACCGTGCCGGCGCTCCCGCCGAGCTTTGCCATCCTCGCTGTCGGCACCGGCGGCTATGCCCTCGCGCTTCTGGGCACTCGCCGCCGGCGACGGTATGGTCGGCTAGGGGGTGGAGACGCAGGTCAGAACCGGATGGGAGGTCAGGTTGTGATGGACGGAAACTGGCCCGACTGAGCGAGCGCAGCTGGGCCGTGCACGAAATCCGGGTCGACCTGATCGGCCAGATCGCACCCGGTCCTTTCGTTGGCCCAGGCGACGGCGTTGCGCAGGTGGAACTCGATGGCCTGACGTTGGTAGGTCGCCCAGTCCTTGACAGTGCTGTCCACCACGTCGCGCATCGCATCCAGGGTAGCGACGTTAGCCGGCTCCAGCGCGCTGATCGGTTGGATCTCACCGCGCTCGGCAGCGCGGACGTGCCGGGAGCGACCCACCCAGCCCACCAGGTCGGCACCGAGCTGCGCGCTGAGGAACGCAGCGTCCTCCTCATCGGAGACCTTGTTGCCCACGACGGCGATCCGTACCCCGAAGTCACGGGCGTAGGTGCAGTATTGGCGGTACACGCCGACACTGCGCAGGGTGGGCTCGCAGACCAGGAACATCACATCGAAGCGGGTGAACAGTCCCGAGGCGAAGGAGTCAGCACCGGCGGTCATGTCCACCACGACGTATTCTTCGAGATCATCGACGAGATGGTTGAGCAGTAGTTCCACGGCCCCGACCTTGGAGTGGTAGCAGGCCACCCCCAGATCGTCCTCGGCCAACGGACCGGTCACCGCGAGCCGCACTCCACCGACCTCCCGGACGCACGCGTCATAGATCGGGTTGCACTCCACAACGCGCAGCAGCCGAGAACCTGCCCCCGGTGGGGTGGTCTTGACCATCACCGAGGCCGAGACAATCCGCGGGTTGACCCCCCGTAGGTAGTCCTTGATGAGCGGTAGGTGAGCGGCCAGCGTCGGCAGTGCCGCCGCGCCGGCCTCGGTCGCGCCGAGGGCGACGGCCAAGTGCTGGTTGATGTCAGTGTCCAGCGCCAGCGCGGGGCGACCGGCGGCCACCAGGCGGCGGACGAGCAACGCGGCCAGTGTGGTTTTGCCGCTGCCACCCTTACCGACTAGAGCGATCTTCACTGTGTCCTCCCATGCAGGTCGAGCTGAGAGGCAGCAGTCTAAACTGATAACCGTTATCAGTATCGTTGTGGCACTGTGTCTCCACCGGCGTCGGGCCAGCCGCGGACGTCGGTATCAGCGCACCAGCCCCGCCGCGGCGGGGCTGGTGCGCGAGTCCGCTGGACCTTCAGCGGTGACGTCAACGACAGCCGCTCATGAGGTACGGCGGGCCATGTCGCGCAGCACGTACTGCAGGATTCCACCGTGGCGGTAGTACTCGGCCTCGCCGGCGGTGTCGATACGCAACACGGCGTCGAATTCCACTGGATCCGAGCCCGCCCGGATGGCCGTGACATGAACCGTGCCCGGAACGGAGCCGTTGTTGAGCGTGGTGACGCCGGAGATGTCGAAGGTCTCGGTGCCATCCAGGCCAAGCGATGAGGCCGACTCGCCAGCAGGGAACTGCAACGGGAGAACGCCCATTCCGATCAGATTGGAGCGGTGGATCCGCTCGAATGACTCGGCGATCACCGCGCGGACTCCCAGCAGCAGGGTGCCCTTGGCTGCCCAGTCCCGCGAGGAACCGGAGCCGTACTCCTTGCCGCCCAGGACCAGCAGCGGGATGCCGGCCTCGGCATAGCGTTGAGCGGCATCGTAAATGGACACCGGCTCGGCGTCGGGCGATGCGGTGAAGTCGCGGGTGTAGCCACCGCTGACATCGGCGAGCAGCAGATTGCGTAGCCGGATATTGGCGAACGTGCCGCGGATCATCACCTCGTGGTTTCCCCGGCGTGATCCGTAGGAGTTGAAATCCTTGCGCTCGACCCCTCGTCCGGCGAGGTAGCGACCCGCGGGGGAGTCTGCTTTGATCGCCCCGGCGGGAGAGATGTGGTCGGTGGTCACCGAGTCCCCCAATAATGCCAGCACCCGGGCACCCGAAATGTCGGCCACCTGCGCTGGTTGCGCTGTCATCCCGTCGAAATACGGCGGCTTGCGCACGTAGGTCGATTCCGGATCCCAGGTGAATGTCTCGCCTTCCGGGGTCGGAAGTGACTGCCAGCGAGCGTCACCACCGAAGACGTCGGCGTAGTCTTTGGTGAACATCTCCTGGCTGATCGCGGACTCGATCACCTTCTGGACCTCTTCCGGCGAGGGCCAGATGTCAGCCAGATAGACAGATCTGCCGTCCCGGCCGAGCCCCAGCGGGTCGCTTGCGAAGTCGACGTCCATCGTTCCGGCCAGTGCATAGGCGATCACTAACGGCGGTGAGGCAAGGTAGTTCATCGTGACGTCAGGATTGATCCGGCCCTCAAAGTTGCGGTTTCCGGACAACACGCCGACTACCGCGAGGTCGGCGTCGTGGACAGCTTGCGAAACGCCGTCGGACAGCGGGCCCGAATTGCCGATGCAGGTCGTGCAGCCATAGCCCACCAGGTGGTAGCCGAGCTTCTCCAAGTACGGCCACAGACCGGCCTTTTCGTAGTAGTCGGTGACGACTTGCGAGCCGGGCGCCATCGACGTCTTCACCCATGGCCTGACGGTCAGGCCCCGGTCGACGGCATTGCGGGCCAGCAGCGCTGCGCCGATCATCACCGACGGGTTGGACGTGTTGGTGCACGACGTGATGGAGGCGATCACCACGGCGCCGTGGTCGATCTCGTACCCGGCGCCCTCGGTGGGCTGTACTGGCGTGGGGGAGCTGAGACGGCCCTGTGCACCAGCCGCGGCCGAGATCGCCCTTCGAGGTGTACCGCTGCCGTTGCCCGTAGTCACTGCCGACGCATCGCTGGCCGGGAAGGACTGCTCGCTCGCCTGGTCCACCGTGGACTCCTCGACGGGGGCGTAGCCGGCCAGGGTCTGGCGGAATGCCGTCTTGGCGTCGGACAGCGCGATGCGGTCCTGCGGGCGCTTGGGTCCGGCGATGGAGGGGACTACCGTGGACAGGTCCAGCTCGAGGTACTCGGAGTAGGTGGTCTCCCGGTGCGGGTCGTGCCAGAGATCCTGCTCCTTAGCGTAGGCCTCGACCAGTGCAAGTCGCTCGGCGGAGCGCCCGGTGAGCGTCAGGTAGCGAATCGTCTCCTCGTCGATCGGGAAGATCGCACAGGTGGAGCCGAACTCGGGGCTCATATTGCCGATGGTGGCGCGATTGGCCAGCGGCACCGCCGCCACGCCCTCGCCGTAGAACTCGACGAACTTACCGACCACGCCATGGCGGCGAAGCATCTCAGTCAGGGTGAGCACGAGATCGGTGGCGGTCGCCCCAGACGGGATGGCGCCGGTGAGCTTGCAGCCGACCACCCGGGGGATCAACATCGACACCGGCTGACCGAGCATGGCGGCCTCAGCCTCGATGCCGCCCACGCCCCATCCCAACACGCCGAGCCCGTTGACCATCGTGGTGTGGCTGTCGGTGCCGACCACGGTGTCCGGGTAGGCTTGGCCGTTGCGGATCATCACGGTGCGGGCCAGGTGCTCGATGTTGACCTGGTGCACGATCCCGGTTCCGGGCGGGACCACTTTCAACTCGTCGAAGGCGTCCTGTCCCCAACGCAGGAACTGGTAGCGCTCCCAGTTTCGCTGATACTCCAGGTCGACATTGCGCTCGAAGGCGTCTGGACGGCCGGCCACATCGGCGATCACCGAGTGGTCGATGACCAACTCGACTGGAGCCAGCGGATTAACCGACTTCGGGTCACCGCCCAGCGTTGTGACCGCCTCCCGCATCGTGGCCAGATCGACCAGGCAGGGCACCCCGGTGAAGTCCTGCATGATGACCCGGGCCGGGGTGAACTGGATCTCGGTGGACGACTGCGCCCGAGTGTCCCAGCCCACGAGCGCCTCGATGTGCTCGGCCGTGACGTGCGCACCCACAACGTCTGATTCGCAGCGCAACAGGTTCTCCAGCAGCACCTTCAGGCTGTACGGCAGGGTGCGCCACTGGGTGCCGAGTCGTCGATCCAGCTCGGCTAACCGGAACACCTCATATCGGGCGGTTCCAACGGACATCGTGCCGCGAGTACCGAAGCTATCGGTGCTCGCTGTTTTCTGTGTCACGGCTCCTCCGCTGGAGAGGGCTAGGCGGGTGCCCTCAACGGTGACTCTACGTCCGGGCACGTGCTGGGGGGACCATGGGGCGAAGCCTTAACCGCCAGGTGAAGCACCCGAGCGATAGCGGTAACCCGCTGTGCGGGTGTGTTTCTGCGGTTGGCCTCTCTACCAGGAAGTGTCCCATACCCTGGGCACAGTCGAACAAGACCACGCCGGAGGTGGCAACCATGCGGGTGCCCTTGACCATCGCTGACTTCCTCTCCCGCGGTGAGACGGCGTTCGCGAAATCCGTCGCGGTCGTGGACGAATCCGTCCAGCCGGCCCCCTCGGTACCGACGTCGACCTACCGGGAACTGGGCAACAGAGTCCGTGCCTGGCAAGCCGGCCTGGATCGGCTCGGGGTAGCTGCAGGGGAGCGGGTGGCCGTGGTCAGCCACAACGCGGCGCGGGTGCTCGAACTGCTGCATGCGGTTCCGGCCAGCGGTCGCATCTGCGTGCCGGTGAACTTTCGGCTCCGCGCCGACGAGGTCGGCTACATCGTGGCGCACAGCGGCTCCTCGGTGCTGCTGGTCGATCCGGAGCTCGACGATGCCCTCAAAACGGTGGCTGCGCCGCATCGTTTCGTGCTCGGCGGTGAGACCGAAGAGCACCTGATGTGCTTCGACACCGAGCCGTGCCCGTGGGCCGAGCCTGATGAGGACGCCACGGCGACGATCAACTACACCTCGGGCACCACCGCACGGCCCAAGGGGGTGCAGCTGACCCATCGCAACATATGGATCAACGCCGTGACGTTCGCCATGCACACTCGGGCCTGGGAACGCGACGTGTACTTGCACACCCTGCCGATGTTTCACTGCAACGGCTGGGGGATGCCCTTCGGGCTCGTCGGTCTGGGGGCCGAGCAGGTCGTGCTCCGCAAGGTGGACGGTGCCGAGATCTTGCGGCGGGTGGACCGGCACGGCGTGACGTTGATGTGTGGCGCCCCCGCGGTGTGGAATGCGGTGCTTGACGCCGCCGCGAATTGGGATGGTGAGATCCCCGGTCGAGGGCGGGTGCGGCTGGTCTGTGCCGGGGCGCCACCTCCGACGAAGACGATTCACCGGGTCGGCGATGAACTCGGTTGGGAGTTCACGCAGCTCTACGGGCTCACCGAGACCTCGCCATTGCTGACCTTCAACCGCGGCGGGCCGGCCGATGACGATCTGCCTGCCGCGGACCGCGCCCGCAGGTTGTCCCGGGCCGGTGCCCCCGCGTTGGGTGTACAGCTGCGCACGTCCGAGTTCGGGGAGGTACTGGCCCGCTCCAACGTCGTCATGGCTGGCTACTGGGACAGCCCACAGGCAAGCGATGAGGTGGTCGTGGACGGCTGGTTCCACACCGGTGACGGCGGGGTGGTGGACGAGGAAGGTCACTTGTCGATCACTGACCGGAAGAAGGATGTGATCATCACCGGCGGTGAGAACGTCTCGTCCATCGAAGTGGAGGACTGTGTGTTCAGCCACCCGGCGGTGGCCGAGGTGGCGGTGATCGGTGTGCCTTCCGAGCAATGGGGCGAGACGGTCAAGGCGCTGGTCGTGGTGGCCGCGGGGGAGCAGGTCACCGAGGGTGAGATCATCGAGTATTGCAAGGAGCGGCTGGCTGGCTTCAAGGCGCCGACATCGGTGGTGTTTCGTGAGACGCTTCCGCGCACCGCCACGGGGAAGGTCCAGAAGTTTACGCTGCGTCAGGAGTACGGGACGGGCACGAAGCGGCAGTGAACTGACTCCCCGCTGCCGTACCCCAGGGGTGTCTGATCGGCGATCGATCAACCGGCAGACGCCCCGAACGCGTCTGTGACCAGTGGTCGAGGGCAGCAGAAGCTCTATGACGTAGCGTTACGCCTCCTTCCTGGTTGTAACACGTGTGGTGAATGTTTCGATTGTTACGCAGGGGATCCTTGGTGCTCCTGAGGGGTGCGTGGCACAGTTCACCCGCATGCGCGTGTGACCAAAACTGGCAGACCTCGGGGGAGGGCCGGTTCCTGCAGGCGGGAGCCGGGAAAGGGGTGGGTTGGTGAGCGTCCGGACTCAGGGTCATGTCGCCAGCCGTGCGTTGGTTGCAGGTTTGCTCACGGTGTTGACGTTGGTGTGGCACCCCGTCGTTGGACAAGCCTTACCACCACCGCCGCCCAACCCCAGCGACGACGACCTCAAGTCCAGTCAGGCGCACGCCGGCACCACTGCGGCTCTGGTGGGGCAACTGGCCAACCAAGTCGCCCAGGCCGACGCCGCCCTGCTGGCCTTTCAGTCTCAGGCTGAGCTCAAACACGAGCAGACCAACAGGGCGTTGATCAACCAGCAGGCCGCGGACGCTGCCGCAGCCGCAGCGACGCTGGCAGCAGACAGCGCCCGGGTGGAATCCGACGCGGCTGCTTCGCAGATCGCGGTGGCGCATCGGGATATCGACCAATTCGCTGCCGCAAGCTTCCGGCAAGGCACCACGGTTGGGTCGATCTCGGCCTTTCTCGGCTCGAGTAGTCCGAAGGACCTACTCGCCAGGGCCGAACTGCTGGACGCAGTGGGAGGTGCTCAGCTGCACGCGGTGGAGAACATGCGGCGAGTTCGTGTCGATGCGGCCAACAAGGATTCCCAGACCCGGGCGGCTCTGGCAGCAGCTCAGGTAGCCAAGCAGGCTGCCGTCGACGCCAAGACCGCGCTCGACACCGCCTATCGGGTCGCCATCGACACCGAGGTAGCGCAATCCGCAAAATCCAAAGCCCTGCAGGAACATAAGTCAGATCTTGAGCGGCAGCTCTATGAGGCCCAGAACGCCGTTGCGGGGCTGCGAGGCCAGCGGCAGCGCTACGAGGAGTGGCGTGCAGAACGCGATCGCGAACAGGCTGCTGCCGCAGCTGCGGCAGCAGCAGCCGAGAGAAGCACTCCGGCTCCTGGCAGCGGAACCCGGGTTGTCGCCGGCGGCGTCCAGTTGGTGATCAACCGGGCGATGGCGCAGCTCGGCGTTCGCTATTCGTGGGGAGGCGGAAACTCCCAAGGCCCTACGGTCGGCATTCGCGATGGTGGTGTCGCGGACACCTATGGCGACTACCGAAGGGTCGGCTTCGACTGCTCCGGCCTGATGATCTACGCCTTCTCTCGTGCGCTCGGTTACTCCTTACCGCACTACAGCGGCTTTCAGTACAATTCTGGTCGCAAGGTGCCGCTGGCTGAAAAACGTCCCGGCGACATGCTGTTCTGGGGCACAGCAGGAGACATCCATCATGTGGCTCTCTATATCGGTGGGGAACAGATGATTGAGGCGCCATACTCGGGGGCTGCGGTCCGCCTCTCTGCGGTGCGGTACACCGAGATCATGCCCTACGCCGTCCGCGTACTCTGACAATCTTCACAGCCGTCACACCGGTCCGGCGGTTGGGTCTGGCTGGACCACAGTAAATCTGCTGCAGTGAAATGTGCGCCCGAGCCGGACCCGTGCAAGGAGGACCCCCGTGAGTGACGCCGATGGCGGGGCACCCCCGTCAACCTCCGGCCCGCTCGGTCACTCCGGTCGACCAGCCACCCCGGCCAGGGACGCCCAGCTCATCGAGCGGACCATCTTCGAGGTCCAACGGGTGATCGTCGGGCAGGATCGACTGGTAGAACGGATGTTCGTCGGCCTGCTGGCCCACGGGCACCTCCTACTCGAGGGCGTGCCGGGGGTGGCCAAGACCCTCGCTGCGGAGACCATCGCCCGGGTGGTGGGTGGTTCGTTCTCGCGCATCCAGTTCACCCCCGATCTGGTTCCCGCCGACATCCTGGGCACCCGCATCTACCGGCAGGGACGCGAGCAGTTCGACGTCGAACTGGGGCCGGTGATGGCCAATTTCGTGCTCGCTGACGAGATCAACCGGGCGCCGGCCAAGGTGCAGTCAGCATTGCTGGAGGTGATGGCCGAACGACATGTGTCGATCGGTGGCACCACCTATCCGATGCCCCAGCCGTTCCTTGTGCTGGCCACCCAGAACCCCATCGAGAACGAGGGCGTCTACCCGCTTCCCGAGGCGCAACGCGACCGGTTCCTGTTCAAGATCCAGGTGGACTACCCCTCGGTCGAGGAGGAGAGGGAGATCATCTACCGGATGGGCGTGCACCCTCCCGAGCCGCACCAGGTGCTCGACCCAGCCGAGTTGATCCGCCTGCAAGAGGTCGCTGCGCGGGTGTTCGTACATCATGCTCTGGTTGACTACGTAGTGCGGCTGGTTTTCGCTACCCGCGTGCCCGCCGAGCACGGTCTGTCCGACGTCGCTGGGTGGGTGGCCTATGGTGCGTCCCCGCGAGCGAGCCTGGGCATCGTCGCGGCGGCCCGCGCGTTGGCCTTGATCCGCGGGCGCGACTACGTGCTGCCACAGGATGTGGTGGACGTCGCGGCCGACGTGCTGCGACACCGCCTGGTGCTGTCTTACGACGCGCTGGCCGACGGTGTGCCGGTGGAGCACATCGTCACCCGGGTCCTGCAAACCGTGCCGCTTCCCCAGATTTCCGCTCGCCCTCAGAGCGTCGGCACGACTGCTGGTGGTCCGGAGACACCGGCCGGTGTGGCGGGCCAGAGCTGATGAGATGACGGCCTCGCCGAAGGATGGCTTCACCGGTGGACGGTCCGACCGGATGACGGCGCCCAGCGGACGGGCCGGGCGGCAGCATTGGGCGCCGCCGGCGTTGCGCGAGGGACGGATGGAGGCTGGCCTGCGCGCGCTGGAGCTCACTGTGCGGCGCCGGTTGGACGGCCTGTTGCAGGGCAATCACCTCGGCTTGGTGCCAGGGCCGGGTACCGAGCCGGGGGAGGCCAGGCGTTACCAGCCCGGCGACGACGTCCGGCGGATGGACTGGGCGGTCACCGCGCGCACCACCGAACCGCATATCCGGGACACCGTCGCAGACCGGGAGTTGGAGACCTGGCTGGCCGTGGATCTGTCGGCCAGCCTCGACTTCGGTACCGCAGAATGTGACAAGCGGGAACTTGTGGTGGCTGCCTGCGCCGCCGTGACGCACCTGACCAGGGGCGGCGGAAATCGGATCGGCGCCGTGGCCAGCACCGGGGCGGACATGCTGCGCGTACCAGCCCACGGCGGTCAGTCGCATGCCCGCGGGATGGTACGCCGGATCGCTGAACTACCACGCGCTACCGAAGGCACTCGCGGCGATCTGGCCGGGACACTGGAACAGTTACGCCGCCCACCCCGTCGCCGTGGGTTGGTGGCAGTGATTTCGGACTTCCTCGGTCCGCGGTCCGGGGACGTCTTCGATTGGGAACGCCCGCTACGCGGGCTGTCCGCACGCCACGATCTGATTGCCATCGAGGTACTTGATCCCCGTGACCTCGAACTTCCCGACATGGGCACGGTGGTACTGGCGGATCCGGAGACCGGGCGGCAGAAGGAGGTCGTGACCACGCCGCTGCTGCGCCGCGAGTTCGCCGCCGCCGCGGCGGCGCATTGCGACGAGGTGGCCGCGGCGTTGCGACGATGCGGTGCTGCGCAGCTGACGCTGCGAACCGACGCCGACTGGGTGTCAGACATGGTGCGCTTCGCCGTTGCTCGCAAGCGCCACTGGTCGGGAGGCGTCGCATGAGCCTCGCCGGGTTCGCCACTCCGCTGTGGTTCCTGCTGCTGGTGGTGGTTGCCGGGCTGGCGGTCGGCTATGTCTGGATGCAGCGTCGACGCCGCCGGCAGGTGCTGCGCTTTGCCAATCTCGCCATGCTCGAGCAGGTCGCGCCCAAGCGTCAGGGCTGGTGGCGGCATGTGCCAGCGGCATTATTGCTTGCTGCCTTGGTGATGTTCACCGTCGCGTTGACCGGTCCCACCGCGGAGCAAAGGGTGCCACGTAATCGGGCCACCGTCATGTTGGTGATCGACGTGTCACTGTCCATGCGGGCCACCGATATCGAGCCGACCAGGATCGCGGCGGCCCAGCGGGAGGCGAAGAGGTTCGTCCGCGATCTCACTCCGGGGGTAAACCTAGGCCTGGTGTCCTTCGCCGGTTCGGCCACCGTCCTGGTGTCGCCGACCACTGAACGGGCCTCGCTGGTCCGGGCCATCGACAATCTCAAGCTGGCCGAAGCCACCGGTACCGGTGAAGCTATCTTCGCTGCACTGTCCTCGATCGAGGCATTCGGTGCCGTTGTCTCGGATGCACAAGGCCCACCGCCGGCACGCATCGTGCTGCTCACCGATGGAAAGCAGACGGTGCCCACACCTGACGGCGATGACCCACGAGGTGCGTTCACCGCGGCCCGCGCAGCGGCCGCCGCCAAGATCCCGATCTCGGCGATCTCGTTCGGTACCGCATACGGACAGGTCGAGATCAACGGTGAGCGTCAGCCGGTGCCCGCCGATGACGAGTCGATTCGGCGAATAGCAGATCTGTCCGGAGGGCAGTTCTACGACGCCAGCAGCGCTGGTCAGCTCAGCGACGTTGTCAACACTTTGGGCGAACAGATCGGCTACGAGACCAAGCGGGCCGATGCGAGTAAACCATGGCTGATCGCAGGCACCCTCACTGCGGTACTTGCTGCCGCTGGCGCGTTGGCCATCGGGCAGCGGTTGCCCTGAGCTACCGATGGGGGCCGCTGGTGTGTGTCGTCACGGTCCAATGCCCTCGGGTACCGTCGCCGCAAGACTCAAGCGTTCGTGAGTGCCGAACAGTGTTATAACACTGTTCGGCACTCACGAACGCGACCGAAGGGAGCGCATGTGGCCCGCTCCATCCTCGTCACCGGAGGCAACCGTGGCATCGGGTTGGCTATCGCCCACGCCTTCGCCAAGCAGGGCGACAGGGTTGCCGTGACACACCGCGGTTCCGGGGTGCCCGACGACGTGCTCGGAGTGCGCTGCGACGTCACCGACGGCACGGCCGTCGAGGCGGCGTTCGCTGTGGCGGAGCAGGCGCACGGGCCGATCGAGGTGCTCGTTTCCAATGCCGGTATCACCGACGATACGTTGCTGCTCAGGATGACTGAGGAGCAGTTCTCTCGGGTACTCGACACCAACCTCACCGGCGCCTACCGGGTGGCCAAACGGGCAGCCAAGAGCATGCTACGGGCCCGTTGGGGTCGGATGGTGTTCATCTCTTCGGTAGTGGCGCTGTCCGGCGCTCCCGGGCAGGTGAATTATGCGGCCAGCAAGGCCGGCCTGATCGGTATCGCTCGATCCATCGCTCGTGAGCTGGGGTCTCGGTCGATCACCGCCAATGTGGTCGCGCCCGGCTACGTCGACACCGAGATGACCGCTGATGTCAGTCAGACGCGTCGGGACGAGATCCTGGGTTCGATCCCGCTGCGCCGCCAAGCCACCCCCGACGAGGTCGCTGCGGTGGTGACTTTTCTCGCTTCGGACACTGCCGGGTACATCACCGGTGCGGTGCTGCCGGTCGACGGTGGTCTAGGAATGGGTCACTGACCAGCGGCAGTGGACGGCTGGGATGACAATGGCAGGAGGGCATGTGGCGGGTCTGCTCAACGGCAAGCGGCTGCTGATCACCGGGGTGATCACCGACGCCTCGATCGCGTTTCACGTGGCTCGGGTGGCGCAGGAACAGGGCGCTCAGGTTGTGCTCACCGGATACAGTCGGTTGCGCTTGGTGGAGCGGATCGCGCAGCGGCTGCCCCAGCCGGCTCCCGTAGTGGAGCTCGATGTGACCCACCAGGGCCAGTTGGACTCGTTGGCGCAGCGACTCGGTGACCACGTCGACGGGTTGGACGGCGTGCTGCACTCCATCGGCTTCGCCCCGGCGTCCTGCCTGGGAGGGGAGTTTCTGGGCGCGCCATGGGAGGACGTCGCCACTGCACTGCAGATCTCCGCCTACTCGTTCAAGTCGCTGACGATGGCGTGCCTGCCGCTGCTCGGGCGGGGTGCCTCGATTGTCGGGATGGACTTCGACAACCGGCAGGCCTGGCCCGCCTACGACTGGATGGGAGTGGCGAAGTCGGCGCTGGAATCGGTATGCCGCTACCTGGCCCGCGACCTCGGGCCCTACGGCATCCGGGTCAACCTCGTGGCGGCCGGCCCGTTGCGCACTTTAGCGGCCAAGTCCATCCTCGGCTTCTCCGCGTTCGAGAACGCCTGGCACTGTCGTGCCCCGCTGGGCTGGGACATCGCCGATCCGACCCCAGTAGCCCGTACGGTCTGCGCGCTGCTGTCCGATTGGCTGCCCGCGACGACCGGCTCGATGGTGTGGGCCGATGGCGGCTTCCATGCGGTGGGTGTCTAGTCGTATGCCTAAGAGTACCGCCAACCCTGGCCGAGCAGGTCGTCGACCGCTGCCAATCCTGAGTGGCTCACGGCGTTGATCGACGCACTGCTGCTGCTCTCCTTCGGTGGCCCCGAGGGTCCTGAGCAGGTGCGCCCGTTTCTGCAGAACGTCACTCGCGGCCGGGGTGTACCGCCGCAGCGGTTGGACGAGGTGGCGGAGCACTACCTACACTTCGGGGGAGTATCGCCGATCAACCGGTGCAACCGCGCCTTGATCACTGCGATCGAGCAGGCACTCGCCGTCGCCGGGTTTGATCTGCCGGTGTATTTCGGCAACCGCAACTGGCACCCGATGGTGGAGGACGCCGTCGTCGCAATGGCCGCCGATGGGATCCGCAGTGCATTGGTATTCGCCACCTCGGCGTGGGGTGGGTATTCAGGTTGCCGCCAATACCACGAGGACATCGCCCGAGCCCGGCGCGCCGTGGGGTCCGCGGCGCCGGAGCTTGTCAAACTGAGGCACTTCTTCGATCACCCGCTGTTCGTCGCGGCGTGCGCTGATGCGCTCCATACCGCCCGCGAGCAGGCTGGTCCCGGCGCGCGGGTGGTCTTCACAGCTCACTCGGTGCCGCTGGCCGCGGACGCGTCGGCCGGGCTTGCAGGGCAGGGCGGTCACTGCTATTCCCGGCAGGTCATGGCGGCCGCCAGGCTGGTTGCCACAGCGGTCGGAGTGAGCAGCTACGACGTGGTATGGCAATCCCGCTCTGGGCCCCCGCAGGTGCCGTGGCTTGCGCCGGATGTGAGCGACCATCTCGACGCGCTGCATACCGACAAGGTGCCTGGTGTCGTGGTTGCGCCTCTCGGTTTTGTCTCTGACCACCTCGAGGTGCTGTGGGACCTCGATCACGAGGCCCGGCAACGGGCCGCCGCACTCGGCATGCACTTCGTGCGGGCCGCCACGCCGGGCACCGACCCGCGTTTCGCTGACATGGTGGTGGAGCTCATCGCCGAGCACGTGCTCGGCGCACCCGTACGTCGGTGCTCGCAGGTCCCGGCAGCGGGTCGGGGCATCAACGGGAACCCCTGCGCACCGTACTGTTGCGAACAGCGGGTGTGAACAGGCTCGAACCGGTCGGTGCCGATTATCGCCGGCCAGCTCGGGGGGTCAGGGCCCGCACCACTTCAGCGACCGCCGAGCGCCGTGCCTCCCGGACCGCGGTGAACAGTGGACGCAGCGCCGCGGCACGAGCGGCAGCCACCGACGCGGACAGCGCACCACCGAGATTACCGGTGTCCGCGGCCTGGAGGATGGCCTCCACCTCGTCGGCCTGCTCGAGCACGCGCAGCGTGCGTGCCGGTGTGCCGTCGGGCCACGGCGGTCGGACTCGGCGCTCCAGCGAGGCGGCGATCTCGGCGCGAACGCCGGGGCGGTGCCGGGCGACGCCGAGTTCGACCAGCGTCGTCGCCGCCTGGCGGACCGCGCCGCGCAGACCATGCTCGGCGTCAGGCAACGCGGGTTCAGGGGCCGCAGGCAGCGGGCCGTCGGCGAACACCGTCCAGCGCAGCACGCCGTCAGCGACCGCGTCGGGCACCACGGCCAGCTCCGCGCCGATGAGTACAGCGACCTCGCCGCTGTCCAGTGCCGCCGAGGCGAGAGGTCGTTCAGGTGGCAGTCCCCGCACGTCGCCGGGCACTGGCAGCAACAACTGGCCACCGGCGGCCCCGGCTCGTCGGGCGGCTGCCAGCAAGCCGACCACAGAGGTGGGGGATTCTCCGGGGGCCGGCAGGTCGAGCCGTCGGGCGGTGGCCTCGTCGGCGGCCACGATCTCGTGCAGACCCGCCCAGGTATGCAGGCCGTCGATCACAGCGTCAGGGGCGGCGCAGCCGTGCAGCCAGGCCGAGGCCCACACGGTCAATGTCGCGCTGGGGCATGGCACGGGGTAGGAGAGTAGAACGCGGGCTCTCCACCCGCACATCCGGCGTGGCTGCATGATGGAATCCGGTCATCCGGCTACCGTCGGTGAATGCCTCCGAGGGACCTTCAAAGCGCCTCATCTGCTGGTAGTGCACGCTATGGACCGGACGTTCTGCAGCAACCTCGCCAGCGAAGGAAGGTCCCCCAGCTGCCAGCCGAGGCGGGTCTGGTGGTGGAGGACGCCGCGAGCGGGTTCTGCGGCGCGGTGCTTCATTGCGAACGCGATTCGGTGGAACTTCAGGACGCTCGAGGTCGGGTCCGGACGTTCCCGCTCCGGGGTGCGGCGTTCCTCATCGACGGCGATCCGGTCACGCTGGTCCGTCCAGCGCAGCCGGCTGCCAGTGGAGTGACCCGGTCGGCGTCCGGGTCGGTCCGGGTGGCGGGATTGCAGGCCCGGACAGCACGGGCCAGCCGCATCTGGGTGGAGGGTAAGCACGATGCCGAACTGGTGGAACGGGTTTGGGGTCATGATCTGCGGGTGGACGGCGTGGTCGTGGAACCCCTCGACGGTGTGGACCATCTAGCCGAGCGACTCGTGGAGTTCGGCCCCGCCCCACACCGCAGGCTCGGCGTACTGGTCGATCACCTGATCGCAGGCAGCAAAGAGAGCCGTCTTGTGGAGACGGTGCGCTCAAGGGACGTACTGGTGACCGGTCACCCTTATGTCGACATCTGGCAGGCTGTGCGGCCTGCGGCGCTGGGCATCCCACACTGGCCCGATGTGCCGCGAGGGATGCCGTGGAAGGAAGGCGTTTGTCAGGAGCTGGGTTGGGTGGACCGGCGCGGGATTGCTGATCCGGCCGAGGGCTGGCGTCGGGTGCTGGGGGCTGTGGACGGCTTCCGAGACCTTGAACCGGCTCTCCTGGGTGCCGTCGAGCAGCTCATCGACTTCGTCACAGCCGGATAGCTGGACGCGGTCACGATCACTACGCCAACTCACTCCAAGATCTGTCAAGATGGGCACATGGCCGCTGTCCTGTGGCTCATCGCCGGGTTTGCGCTGATCACTGCCGAGGTGCTCTCGGGTGGCTTCGTGTTGATCATGCTCGGGATGGGTGGGCTGGTCGCCGCCGGGTTCGCCGCGTTGGGCGCGCCGATCTGGCTGGACGTCGCCGTCTTCGCGGGCACCTCGATGGCCCTGACCACCCTGGCCCGACCGATGCTCAAGCGTCGACTGCACACTCCTCATATCCTGACTAACGTCGAGGCGTTGGTCGGCGATAAGGCGATTGTGGTCCACACTGTTGACGCGCACGGCGGCAAGATCAAGCTGCGTGGGGAGTTGTGGTCCGCCCGGGCGTTCGACGAAACCGCGGTGATGGAGCCTGGACAGGCCGTTACGGTGATGACCATCTCCGGTGCCACCGCAGTCGTTTTGGGGGAGTATTCATGAGCGTTGCCCTGGTCGTCGTCTTCGTTGTCATCCTGCTGGCAATCGTCGTCACCGTCGTCAAGGCCGTGGTGGTGATCCCACAGGCTTCTGCAGCGGTCGTCGAGCGCCTCGGTCGCTACCGCATGACGTTCACACCGGGGTTGAACTTCCTGGTTCCCTTCGTCGACCGGATCCGGGATCGGATCGACCTGCGCGAGCAGGTGGTCTCCTTCCCACCACAGTCGGTGATCACCAAGGACAACTTGACGGTCGACATCGACACCGTCGTGTACTTCCGGGTGACCAATCCCAAGGACGCGGTGTATGAGATCTCCAACTACGTTGCCGCAGTCGAGCAATTGGCGACTACCACGCTGCGTAACGTTGTGGGTGGGATGAGCCTGGAGGACACCCTGACGTCTCGGGACTTCATCAATGGCCAGCTGTCCGGGGTGCTCGACGAGGCGACCGGGCGGTGGGGTATCCGGGTCGGCCGGGTCGAGCTCAAGGCGATCGATCCGCCGGCGTCCATCCAGGACTCGATGGAGAAACAGATGCGTGCCGACCGGGAGAAGCGCGCCACCATCCTGACCGCCGAGGGTCAGCGCGAATCGGCGATCAAGACCGCGGAGGGTCAGAAACAGGCCTCGATCCTCTCCGCTGAAGGTGCCAAGCAGGCCTCGATCCTCTCCGCAGAGGCTGAGCGACAGTCCCGCATCCTGCGTGCCCAGGGTGAGCGGGCCGCGCGCTATCTGCAAGCGCAGGGCCAGGCCAAGGCGATCGAGAAGGTGTTCGCCGCGATCAAGGCGGGCCGACCGACCCCCGAATTGCTCGCCTATCAGTATCTCCAGACACTGCCACAGATGGCTCAGGGCGATGCGAACAAGGTCTGGATCGTGCCCAGCGACTTCGGCAAGGCGCTCGAGGGATTCACCAAGATGCTCGGCGCCCCGGGAGACGACGGGGTGTTCCGGTTCGAGCCCACCCGAGAGTACGCACCAGCCAGCCAGCCCGAGGATGACGACGAGGCCGTCGCCGGGTGGTTCGACACCGCCGCGGACCCGGATATCGCGGCCGCAGTTCGGGCTGCCGAGGAGGTCGCTCGCAGGGAGGTGCCAGGACCCGAGGTAGGGATGACCCCGTCACTGGCCCCCCCAGTACGGCCGACGGACAAGCCAGCGACACCGACCCGCCCGCCGGAAGACCGGGAACCGGCTCCGGAACGGCCGTCCGAGAACGGGTCGGTAGAACCCGGCGGATCGTGACCCGTCAGCGCAGTAGCAGCGGGGGGCGCCGGGAGACCCAGGGTTCGACTTGCTCGTATGCCGCGCACGCGGCCAGCACCCGGTCGTCAGCGTGTCGCGGGCCCACCACTTGTAACCCGATCGGCAGGCCTGTGCTGCTCCACCCACATGGCACGCTGGCGGCAGGCTGCTGGGTCATGTTGAACGGGTAGGTGAACGGCGTCCAGCTGGTCCACCGCGGCGAGTGCCATCCGATCGGCACCTCCTCACCGGCGACGAAGGGGGTGATCGGAACCGTTGGGGTGAGCAGCAGGTCATAGCGCTCATGAAAAGCGCCCATTGCCGCGCCCATTGCCGCTTTCGTCGCGGTGGCGGTGAGATAGTCCAGTGCGGAGCAGCGTTCTGCTTGGGTCACGATTTCTTGCAGTGCAGGCTCCATGAGGCCACGCTCACGTGGGGTCAGCCGCTCGACTGTCTTGGCTGCTGCGGTGAACCAGAGCACATGGAAATCCTGCACGCAGTCGGCGAAACCCGGATCGGCGATCTCGACCTCCGCGCCGAGGTCACGGAATACCCTAGCGGCGGTGTGCACCGCATCGGCCACCTCCAGGTCGACGTCGACATAGCCCAACGTCGGGCTCAGCGCGATCCGCAGCCCCAGTACTCCGTTGTTCAGGCCGCCGGAGAACGAGCGCGTAGTCGGTGGTAGCGCAGACCAGTCCCTGCTGTCGCGCCCGGAGACCACGTCGAGTAGCAAGGCGGTGTCAGCCACCGTGCGAGCTATCGGCCCAGCGTGCGCCAAGGTGCCCAACGGGCTGGCCGGCCAGTGCGGCACGCGACCGTAGGTCGGCTTGATCGCCACCGTGGCGGTGAAGGACGCCGGGATGCGCACTGCACCACCCCCGTCAGTGCCCATCGACAGCGGCCCCATGCCCAACGCCACCGCTACGGCGCTACCCCCGCTCGACCCGCCCGGCGTCCGGCTGGTGTCCCACGGGTTGACCGTGACGCCGGTGAGCGGGCTGTCGGTGACGCATTTCCAGGCCAGCTCGGAGGTGGTCGTCTTGCCCAGCAGCACCGCACCGTGTTCGCGCAGCCGAGCCACCGACGGCCCGTCGACTGGCCATTCCTGGTCAGGAGAGACCAACCTCGAACCACGCAGGGTCGGCCACCCCTGGGTGAGGTACATGTCCTTGATCGACGTCGGAACACCATCGACCAAGCCCTGCGGCAGTCCTTGCTGCCACCGCTGCTCCGAGGCCTTGGCCGCATCCAGTGCCTGGTCGGCGTCCACGAAGCAGAATGCGCGGACCTCCCGGTCGAGCTGATCGATGCGGTCCAGCACGTCCTGGGTAGCCTCGACCGGCGACAGCTCACCCGTGCGGTAGGCGGCGAGGAGCTCGGTGGCGGTGAGATCGGCGGGGGTACTCACGGTGCGCTCCCTGTCCTGGCGGTGGCGCTGCTGCCGGTACGGAGGACGTACCCGCGCGCTTGCTCACCACGTTGTGCAGTGGCAGTATCGCAGAGCGGGACCATCGCAGTCAGATCGCGACTGCGACGTATTTGGTCTCGAGGAACTCCTCGATGCCCACGGTGCCGCCCTCGCGACCCAGTCCGGAGTGTTTGACGCCACCGAAGGGCGCCGCCGGGTCGGACACCAAGCCCTGGTTCAGCCCCACCATGCCGGCCTCCAGCCTTTCGCAGACCCGCAGGGCGCGCCGTAGGTCACTGGTGGGAGAGGTAGCAGCTGACCTACCGGGTCGCCACCGGCTGTCGATGAACAGCTCGGTGGGGACGGCGCCGGCCACGGCCTGTTCCCGGTCGCTGGAACTCATCGCAGGCCCCTTCACAATGTCAGCTCTGTCTGGGTGACCGAGGTAGGGGAGCGGGCGTCAACGATCAGCCCGATCAGCCCGATCACCGCACCGGTCAGCGAGACCGCGAGCAATGCCGGCGAGGTGGTCCTCGTGAGTGCGTCGCCGAACACCACCACCGCTACCGAGCCGGGCACGATGCCCACGGTGCCGGCCAGGTAATGGCGGAACCGGATCGATGACAGCGCGCTGCAGTAATTAAGCGCCGAGAACGGCACTGCTGGGATCAACCTCAATGACGCCACTGCAAGCCAGCCGCGACGGGACAGCCGCGCATCCACTGCCTGCAGCATCTTGTGATCGAGGCGGGGAAGCACAACTCTGCGGGCCAGCAGGCGGATCAGCCCGAAAGCCAGCATCGCGGACAGCGTGGTTGCCAGTAGCGAGAGAGCCACGCCCAGCACCGGTCCGAAAAGCAACCCTGCAGCAAGGGTGAATACCGTGCGTGGCACCGGTGTCACAGTCACCAGGGTGTGCCCGAGCAGGAACAACAGCGGTGCGGCGACGCCCACCGACTGCGCCCAGATCCGCATCCGCAACGGGCTGGGCTCTGGTAGCAGCCCAACGGCGACAATCACCGCGAGCAACAGAAGCACCGTCACCAGCAGCCGGGCACGCCCCGCAGCTGGCTCGCTCACTCCATCTCCGCCTCCCGCGCTTACCGTAGCTGTCCCGAGAACACACGGTACCGGGCCGAGACAACTGCACTCGGCCAGAGCCGCCCGGGCAGTCGCCTTCAGGCGGGCTTGATGTTGGCGTTGAGGTGAAAGATGTTGCCCGGGTCGTACTCGGCTTTGATCCGGGCCAGCCGCTCGTGCTTGGTGGGGCCATAAGACGCCCGTACCCGATGCTCGTCGTCGTTGGTCATGGAGTTCACGTAACCGCCCGAGTCTCTGGCGAAGGGCCGCAGCGCGCTCCAGACCGACTGGACCCAGGCACGGTCGGCGCTCAGTGTCTCGGGAGTGACGGCGATGCTAGCGATGTTGATGACGTAGCGCGGTGTGCGCCGACCGCCGAAGGCGGTCTCGTCATCGGTGACCGCCGAATACGCTCCGTCTAGCCGGAAAATCAGACAGAAGCTCATCGGCGAACGCTTGGCGGGCATGTGCTCCACGATCACCGAGATCACATCGTCGGTGAGCTCGTCGAGGTAGATCACTTCTTGATAGCCGAGGAGTCCCCACGGTGCGGTTTCGTCGAGCGTCCGCTGCAACGCGACGTATGGGATCGGCGTCACGAGCTCGAACAGCGGCGGCAGCGCCGCACGGATCGGCGCGACGAGCCGGGCGTGTTCCTCGGCGGAGGAAAACCCGACCACGATGAGCAGATAGCCGGGGGTGAAGTGATACTGTGAGGGTACGAATGGGGCTGGCGGGGCATTGAGTCCGATCGCGATCTGGGCACCGGCATCGACGGGCAAGGCAGGCATGATCTCGCGGGTCAAACGCATCACCTGCTCACCGTCGTGCATCCCCCAAAAAAAGAGTCCCAGATGCACCTCTGGCCCGACCGGATGCAGCTGGAACTCGAACGTCGTCACAACACCGAAGTTGCCGCCCCCGCCGCGGACGGCCCAGAACAGGTCGGCGTGCTCATCCGGCGATGCGTGCACGTAACAGCCGTCTGCGAGCACCATGTCTACCGAGACCAGGTTGTCTATGGTCAATCCCGCCTTGTGGGTCAGCCATCCGATGCCACCACCGAGTGTCAGACCGCCGACACCGGTGTGGCTGATCACGCCGGTGGGCAACGCCAAGCCATGCATCTGGGTCGCCGCGTCGATCTCCGCCACGGTGGCGCCGCCGCCCACCTGGGCCAGTCGAGCGGCAGCACAGATCGAGACCTGGCGCATCGCGCTGAGATCGATCATCAGTCCGCCGTCGCAGACACCGGCCCCAGAAAACGCATGGCCGCCACCGCGCACCGAGACTTCCAGCGCTTGTTCCCGGGCGAAGCCGAGCGCCGCGGCGATGTCAGCCGGCGAGGCGCAGCGGGCGATAGCTACCGGGCGGCGATCGATGTCGTTGTTCCACTGTATGCGTGCGGTGTCATAGTCCGCGTCGTCCGGCGTGATCACCTTTCCGGCCAGCGCCATACGGAGTGCTTCCAAATCGTGAGACGAGACTTGCATCATGAAACAGCTCCCAGGCCTGATGAGCACCTGGCAGGTGCCCGGTGCAACATAACCGCGTAGTTCATTTTCCGTCCGGAAGGCAATAATCGTCTACCCAACGATCATCACATGCCGGCATGCCTGAAACTCAACGATGACGGGAGGGGTGGTTGAGCCCGGATCCATCCCTTACTTGCCGGCGGCACCGCACGCGGTCATCCAGCGGTGCCGCCGCGACATCAGCTGTAGATGGCTCCGCCCGTACCACCATCGACGCTGCCGCCCGCGCCGCCGACGCCATCACCGGCGCTGGTGACCTGGTCATCCGCGGCCTCAGTGCGTCAGGCATCAAAGCCTCCTAGGGAAAGTGATCCCGGTGGGACCGGGAGTGAAACACCGCATCGGTGGCATTGTCGATTCGGCTTCTCATACCCTGCCCAGGTGTACCGTCGCGGGCAATCAGTAGCCGCACGTAAATATACAAGGTCGGCTACGTAGTCGGGGGTTGCTTTTCGAACACGTAGTTGACGGCGACATCGACGTAGGTGTCAAGTACCCGGTACCTACGAAACATTGACGCCAGACCTCCTTGGTGCCGAGGTTTGCGAGGCGCGTCGATCTCGATCTCGATGATGGTCCCTCCTTGCCGGCGGTCGTCGATGGCTCGCCAGTCACCGATCGCTGCGACGCCGTCAGCGTTGACTCGACAAAGCTTGATGATTTCGACAGTGTATCCGCAACCGACGTTCGGGTAGTGTGCGAATTCATCGCGATTATCCATTGCGCTGTTCTTCAGCGCAGAAGTCGACGACGGGAAGCTTGCCATCGAGTCACCTGGGCCGGCAGCTAGTCGTGGCCATCCGCCCGCTGCGCAGCGACGCGCCTCGGCGACTTGTCATAATGTCGCTTATCGGATCACGTTGCCGTCCGTCTGACTGAGCCGGGGCACCGGGTGCTGTCGGTTCCCGCTGGAGGTGAGCAAGTCCCACTGGAAGTGAGCAGCGATCTGAGCAAGTCCCATTGCATCTGAGCAGCGCGCCTCCGCCGTTCTGCGGCGTATGTGTGATCGGCTTGGTTGGTGACGATGCCAGTGCTTGGGGTCCTTCCGGGTTCAGGTCCGGGTGCGGTGGATCTGGACGGTGCCGGTTGGGGTGGTTTTGTGGTCGGTTTCGTTGATCGGGACGGTGTGGAGCGGCAGGTGTCGTTGGATGATGCCTCCGGGTTGACGTTCGAGTGGTGTCGCCCGGTGCGGTCGTTTCCCTCCTATCGGGGCCAGCGCAACTGGCCTGGTCTGTGGTGGGCGGCGACCACCGGTTGTCATGTGGGCTACGAGTCGTGGCTGGAACGTGATCACGCGATGCTGCTGGACTTCGACCGTGATGTGGTGGCGTTCGCTCCGCAGCCGTTTTGGTTGTTTTTCCTGGATGCTGGGCGGTGTCGCTCGCATGCACCGGACTTCTTTGCCCGCCGCCGCGACGGCGGCGCAGTTGTGATCGACTGTCGCCCGGATGATCGGATCAAGCCCCGTGACGTGATCGCGTTCGAGGCGACCGCGCGGGCTTGCGAGTCGGTCGGTTGGGAGTACCGGCGGGTCGGGGTGGTTGATGCGGTGCTGGGGGGTAACGTGCGGTGGTTGTCGGGGTACCGGCATCCGCGCTTCGCCGATCCGGTCGTGGCCGAGCGGTTGCGTGGGGTGTTGGCGGTTCCTCGGCCGCTGCTGGCGGGTGCCGAGTTGGCCGGGTCGAGTACCGCGGTGCTGCCGGTGCTGTTCCATCTGCTGTGGTGTCAGTAGCTGCGGACTGATCTGGCGGCGCCGTTGACCGAGACGTCGCTGGTCTGGGCATCCTCGTGACCGGTGCTGCGGCTGCGCGGGGCGTGTTGCGGCCCGGTGACCGGGTGGTGTTTGACGGCGCCGAGTACACCGTCGTCGGGTTGTCGGGTACCTCGGTGCGCCTTGCTGGTGCCGATGGCAGTGCCACTGTGATCGCGCTGGCCCACCTTCAGGCTGCGGCCGATTTCACCGTGCCGTGCGCAGGGCCGCCGGTCCGGCTGCCGGCCCTGGGGTTGTTGGACGCAGTGCCCCAGCCGGTGCTGGAGCGGGCCCGCTGGTGGGAATGCCACATCATCGAGGTCGAGACGGGCCGGCTGCCGAACACCGACGCGGACGGCGCACCTCGGCCCAGCTATGACCCGGCGGCACACACGTTAGCGCAGCGGGAAGAAGCCAAGACCGCTGAGCTGCGCGCGCTGGGTGAGCGGGTGAGCCGGGCGACGATCCGCCGGCAGCGCAGTGCCTACCGCGCGGCTGGGTTGTGGGGCCTGGTGGACCACCGGCGAACCCGGATCAGCGCACCGGCCGGGCGGGTCGATGCCCGGGTGGTGGCCGCTGCACGGCAGGCGATGGCCGAGGAAACCAGCGCTTCGACCGGGACCCGCGGACGGCTGCGATGGCGGGTGGAACACCTGCTGGCCGCCGAGCACGGGCCGGGGTGCGTGGCCATGCCACCGAAGACCACCTTCTACCGGCTGCTGGCCGCGGTGGAGGGCGGCCAGGACACCTTCGGTGCGGCTACCACCCGGCGGTCGCTGGCGAACCGGCCGGACGCGCCGTTCGGCTCGGTATGCGCTGCCAGGCCCGGTGAACTGGTGCAGATCGACACCACCCCCCTGGACGTGATGGCGGTGCTCGATGACGGGGTCACCGGCCGGGTCGAGTTGACCATGCTGGTCGATTTGGCGTACCCGCACCATCTGCTCGGGGGTATTGCGTCCGCACGGCACGAAGGCTGTGGACGCGGCGCTGCTGCTGGCCCGGGCGGTAGTGCCCGAACCGATGCGGCCCGGCTGGCCCGAGGTGCTGCGTATGCGGGCCTCGCGGCTGCCCTATCTGGAGTTGGCCGCGGTGGATGCTCGGTTGGCCGACGCCGCAGCCAAACCGGTGATCGTGCCGGAGACGATCGTCTGCGACCGCGGGGCAGTCTATCTCTCCGAGACCTTCCTGGGCGCCTGCGCCCGGCTGGGCATCTCGGTGCAGCCCGCGCATCCCTACACACCGACCGACAAAGCGGTCGTGGAACGCACCTTTTCCTCGATCAACACCTTGTTCTGTCAGTACGTTGCCGGCTACACCGGCCGTGATGTCACCCGCCGTGGCCGCGACGTCGAGGAGCAGGCGGTGTGGTCGATGGGTGAGCTGCAGGACCTGTTCGACCAGTGGGTGCTCACCGGCTGGCAGCCCCGCCCGCACGACGGGCTGCGCCACCCGGACCTGCCGCGCACGCAGCTGTCGCCCAACGAGATGTATGCCACGCTGGTCGCCGCGGCCGGCTATCTGCCGTTGGCGCTGACCGGGCAGGATTACCTGGAGCTGCTGCCAGTGGCCTGGCGGCGGATCACCGCCGAGGGCATCCAGTTGGGCTATCTGACCTACGACGCCCCGGCGCTGAACCCCTACCGCGGTCAACGCTCGCCGATCACAACAAAAGGCGGCCGGTGGGAGGTGCACTACGACCCCTATGACCTGTCCCGGGTCTGGCTGCGACCACACCAGGACCAGAACTGGATCACGGCGCCGTGGATCCACCACGGCCAGGTTGCCGCCCCGTTCGCCGATTTCACCCTGCGCCACGTCCGCCGGCTGCTGGCTACCCGCGGACAGGGCGAAGACCAGGTCGACATCGCCGCCGCCCTGGCCAACCTGCTCGACCGCGCCGACGCCGGGCCCGACGCCGATCGAGTCTCCCGGCGGGTGGTGGCCAAGACTCGTGCCGCGGCGGCCACTTCTCCTCAACACCCAGCAATGCCGGACGCCACCGCAACCATCGATTCCTCTCCCCTCGCGCAGGCCGGCGACGACTCCGGCGACAACACCGATGACGACCAGGACCCCGACCAGCCGATAGCGGCGGTGATCCCGTTCGGGGTGTTCGACGCCCGCGCAGAAGCCGAGCGATTCTGGTGAGCACCAACCACGATGATGCCGCAGAGGTCGAGGCCACGAGCGCCCCGCCGGTCGGGCACGAACCGTTGACCACCAAGGAGGGCTGGCTGCGGTTCGTCGAGGACGCCCCCGACCCGCCCCAGCTGCTCGACCCGGCCAAGCTGGAGCAGCTGAGCCCGCCACAGCGCGAAGCACACGACGACACCCGGCTGGCCTACCACAGTCGGCTCACGGTGGTCGCGACCCCGACCGTCCAGACGATCACCCTGACCGGACGGCGGCTGATCGTGCTCAACCGCCACCAGCTCAGCGCCCGCCGCGGGCTGATCGTCACCGGCGGCGCCGGCACCGGCAAAACCACCGCGATCACCCAGCTCGGCAAGGCTCACGAGCTCGCGCTGCGGCTGCGGCACCCGACCGGCGGGCCACGGCTGCCGGTGGTCTACGTAACCGTCCCCCCGGCGGCCACCCCACGGATGCTCGCCGTCGAGTTCGCCCGGTTCCTCGGCCTGCCAACGACCACTCCGCTCCAACATCACCGACGTGACCGACACGGTCTGCGCCGTGCTGACTGATCTGGGCTGCAACCTGATCATCTGTCGACGAGCTGCACAACCTCAACCTGGCCACCCGAGCCGGCGCCGAGGTCTCCGACCAGCTGAAGTACTTCTCCGAGCGGCTGCCCGCCACGTTCGTCTACGCCGGCATCGACGTCGAACGGGTCGGACTGTTCACCGGCACCCGCGGCCGGCAGATCGCCAGCCGGTTCGCCACCATCCCCACCACACCCTTCGGCTACGCCACCACCACCCAACGGGAGCAGTGGCAAGCCCTGGTCGCCACCCTCGAGCAGACCCTGCGCCTGCGCCACCACCCCGCGCACAGCCTGGTCGGCATCGCCGAGCACTTGCACCACCGCACCGGCGGCATGATCGGCAGCCTGTCCCACCTGATCCGCGGCGCGGCCATCGACGCCATCATCACCGGCACCGAGAAGATCACCAAAGCGAACCTCGACGCTGTCCGTCTCGACCACGCAGCCCAAACCCACCAGGCCACCAACCCTGCCCAGCCCGCCACCAGGTCCACAGCCAAGCGGTCGCGCCGGGGCACTGGCGCCGCCTGATGACCGACCTCGTGCCCGACCGGCCTCGCCGGCTACCAGTCACAATCCCCCTGGTCCGCGACGAGACCATCCACTCCTACCTTCACCGCCTCGCCAGCGCCAACCACCTCCACGCCGATGACCTGACCAGCTACCTCGACACACCCTCCCGCACGTCCGGCCCGCACCGATTCGACCGCCTCGCAGCCATGACCGGCCACCCCCTCGACCGACTGCGCGACATGCTCGCCACCGCCACCCATCCCCGCCACCAGCGCCAGCGGGAGGCCTGCCACCGATGCACCGCCCAGCACGGGATCCGCACGAGCGTGCACCTCGCCGCCCCGACCTACCGCACCACCTGCCGCCGCCACCGGCGCTGGCTTCCCGATAGCTACCACTACCCAGACTGGCAGCAATACGACCTGCGCGACCTACCCGAGGTCCTCACCGCGCAACGCCAGCACATCCAAAACAAACAAGGACCAACTCACTAAAGGAACGACAGGTCTCGTGGACCACGTCAGTTACCGCACGGTTGTGACGAAGCGTCCAGCGGCACGCCGCGAATCGAGGCGTCCAACACGGTGGCGGTGTGCGCCAGCGTGCGGTGCTCGCCGAGTCGCCGCGTGCTGGCGGCGATCTGCATCAGGCATCCCGGATTGGCAGTGACCAGCACCGACGCCCCGGTGGCTAACACGTTGCGGGCTTTGCGGTCCCCCAATTCGGTGGCCGGCTCGGGGTTGAGCAGGTTGTAGATCCCCGCCGAACCGCAGCACAGGTCGGCTTCGGCGATCTCGGTCAGCGTCAGCCCGGGGATGGCTCGCAGCAGCTCGCGGGGCTGGGACCGGACGCCTTGGGCGTGCCCGAGATGGCAGGCGTCGTGGTAGGCGATCGTGACGTCCAGCGGGTGGCGCGGCGCGACCGGGCCGAGTTCGACGAGCAATTCGGAGATGTCGCGGGTGCGCTGGACGAAAGCTTGCGCGCGCGCCGTGTAGCCGGGCTCGTCGGACAGCAGATGCGCGTACTCCTTCATCGCCGAGCCGCAGCCTGCTGCGTTGACCACGACGTGATCCACCCCAGCGGCCTCGAAGCGCGTGATCAGCGCCCGGGCGAAGGAGATCGCCTCATCTCTGCGACCCATGTGTTGCGACAACGCGCCGCAGCAGCCCTGCCTGCGGGGGATCACGACGTCGCAGCCTTCAGCGGCGAGCACCCGCGCAGTGGCGGCGTTGACCTCAGGGAACAACGCGTCCTGCACGCAACCGGTGAGCATTCCCACCACCGCACGGCGCCGACCTACGGCGGGCACCCGCTCCGGCAGCGGCTGCCGCCGGGTCAGAGTCGGCATCAGCGACTCCATCACCCGCAGCGTCGGGGGTAACCTATCCAGCAGTCCGGTTCGCCGTAACAGCCGGTCCAGCCCCGTGCGCTGGTACAGCGCCAGTGGTCCACGCAACGCTCGCAACCGTCGCGGGTAGGGGAACAACCGGAAGATCGCCTCGCGAAGCAGCCGATCCCGTCGAGATCGCTCGTAGCGTCGTTCCACCTGGGCGCGGGTGTCGGCGATCAGGGTGTCGTACTGCACACCTGACGGGCAGGCCGTGACGCAGGCCATACAGCCCAGGCAGGCGTCGAAGTGCCCCACCATCGACTCGGACAACGGTTCACCCTCCACGCCGGCCTTCATCAGGTGGATGCGCCCGCGGGGGGAGTCCATCTCCTCCCCCCACAGCACGTAGGTGGGACAGGAGGGCAGGCAGAACCCGCAGTGCACGCAGTCCTTGATGAGTTCGGACGCCGGTGGATGGTGGTCATCAAAAGCACCTGCACTCATTCAGATCCCTCCCACGAACCGACCGGGCGCCAGCCGGTGTTCCGGGTCGAATTGGTCCTTGAGCCGGCGCATCAATCCCCACGCGGGCACCGGTCCCCACACGTCCAGCCCCGCTTTGCGATGTGGTGGCGCGCAGCGCAGCACCGCACTTCCGCCATGCCGGCTCGCGATGCTGCGCAGCTGCTCTAGCTCAACACCCAGCCGATTACCGTCGTGCAGACCGGCGGCGAACACTCCAGCCCCGGCCGAGCCGCGCAGCGCCCCGGGGGCGGTGGCGAGCAGTTCCGCCAGTCCAGTGGGCTCGCAGGTGACCATCGCGGCTGGTCCCTGCCGCCGGTGTGGGGGTTGGCCCCACCAGTCCGGTGCCTGCCCGGTCACCGTGGCCGGCGTCCCGGCCGCGTCGCCGAGCAGGTCCGCGACGGCGGCGGCTCGGTCACCGATGCCCTGGGCGACGCCCTCGACGGCGACCCCGACAATCACCACAGCACCCAACGCGCCGCGGTCCACTTCGACGGCTACCGGGTCGAGCTGCGACGCCCGGACCGCGGCGACGGCGGCCGCGGCGCAGGAGGCGTCTGTCACCGGCACGGTGATCCAGCGGCTCGCCTCGGGCACCGGGTGCAGCCGGAATACCGCCTCGGTGATCACTCCCAGGGTGCCCAGCGAGCCGGTGTAGAGCTTGCCCAGATCGTAACCGGCGACGTTCTTCACGACCGCCCCCCCGGAACGGGCGACGGTTCCGTCGGCGAGCACGACGGTGATGCCGATGAGCAGATCGCGCACCGAGCCGTACCGGTAACGCAGTGGGCCCGACGTGGCGGTGGCGATGGTGCCCCCGATGGTGCCCCCACGAATGTCCAGCGCCAGCCGCTGCCGGTGCGGCGCCAACGTGTTCTGGAGGTCGACCATCCGTAGGCCGGCCTGCACGGTGACGACCAGGTCGCCGGCGGCATGCGCGAACACCGCGTCCATCCGGCTGATGTCCACGATCAGGTCCAGAGCGGTGGGTGGGACGCCCCAAGCCAGCCGGGTACCGGAGCCCCGGGCGACCACCCGCAGTCCCAGCTCGGCCGCTGCGCGCAGCACTGCCGAGACCTCGTGGGTGCTGCGCGGCCAGGCCACCCAGCGAGCCGGCACCCCATCCACGGTGTCATCGACGGTGGCCTGCGCCACGTCATCGCAGGCCGCCTGCAACCCGCCAAGGGTCGGAGCTTCCATCAGAACTGCTCGGCCAGGCCAGCGGCCTGCAGCGGATGCACACCCTTGTGCTTGCCGGGCACTTCACCGCACAACCGGGGAGTGGGGAACACCTTGCCGGGGTTGCATACCCCGGCGGGGTCGAAAGCGCAGCGCAGCCGCTGCATGGTGTCCAGGTCCTCGGCTGTGAACATTCGCGGCATGTACTGAACCTTGTCCGTCCCCACCCCGTGCTCGCCGGTGATCGAGCCACCGTATTCGATGCACAGATCGAGGATCGCCCTGGAGACTTCTTCGGCGGCCTGCGCCTCGCCGGGTTTGGTCTCATCGAACAGGACCAGCGGGTGCAGGTTGCCGTCGCCGGCATGGAACACGTTGGCTACCCGCACTCCGGTACCGGTCGACAGCTCGACGATCTTGCGAAGCACCTCGGGCAGCGCTGTTCTGGGGATCACCCCGTCCTGCACGATATAGTCGGGGCTGATCCGGCCCACCGCGGCGAACGCGGACTTGCGGCCCTTCCAGAACAGCACGCGCTGGGCTGCGTCGCGAGCTACGCGGATCTCGGAGGCGCCCGCGTCCGTGCAGTGCTGGTGCACCGCGGCGAAGGTGTGTTCGACCTCGGCGAGCGGGCCGTCCAGTTCCACGATGAGCACCGCACCGGCACCCTCGGGATAGCCACAGGCCACGGCGGCTTCGGCAGCCTCGATCGCCAGCGCGTCCATCATCTCGATCGCCGCCGGGGTGACGCCGTCGGCGATGATCTTCGACACCGCGGTGCCCGCCTCGTCCACGCCGGGGAACGCGGCGAGCAGGCAGCGGACCGACTCCGGGTTGCGCAGCAGCCGCACGACGATCTTGGTGGCGATCCCGAGGGTGCCCTCGCTGCCGATGAATGCGCCGAGCAGGTCGTACCCGGGCGCATCACGAGTAGTGCCACCCAGCCAGACCAACTCGCCGTCGGGCGTGACGACCTCCACGCCCAGCACATGGTGGGTGGTGAACCCGTATTTGAGGCAGTGCGCTCCGCCTGAATTCTCTGCCACGTTGCCGCCTACCGAGCAGATCTGCTGGCTGGACGGGTCGGGTGCGAAGTACCAGCCGTGCGGAGCGGCGGCTTTGCTGACATCCAGGTTGGTCACCCCGGGCTCGACGATCGCACGCTCGTTGGCGGGGTCGATCTCCAGGATCCGGCGCATCCGCGAGGTCACGATCAGCACGCCTTCGGCATGCGGCAGCGCGCCCCCGGACAACCCGGTACCCGAGCCGCGGGCCACGAACGGTACCCCCGCGGTAGCACAGGTCCGGACCACCGCGGCGATCTGCTCGGCGGATTCCGGCAGCACCACCAGGCCCGGCACCACGCGATACTGCGCCAACCCGTCGCACTCGTAGGTGCGCAGCCGTTGCCGGTCAGTGATCACGGAGTTGGGTCCGAGCAATGCGCTGAACTCCGCAGCCAGCAACCCCAACTCAGTGCCCTCGCGCATTCTCATCATCCATGTAGCGTCACATGGATGCCTGTGCACATTCCAGCCGCAGGCTCAGCACGGTGTAGGACCGGCAGAATAGCGGGGTGGTCTCGTTCCGGCACCCGTTCTTGGACGGACCCTCTCCTCGAGCGTTCGCGCACCGCGGTTGGCATCTTGGCGGGCTGGCCGGCATGGAGAACTCGATGGCTGCGTTCCGCCGCGCCACCGCGGAGGGATACCGCTACCTGGAGACCGATGTCCGGGCTACCCGGGATGGTGTGGTCGTAGTCATTCACGATGCGACGCTGGATCGCACCACTGACAGCTCCGGTGAGATCGAGAGGTTGGACTGGGCGGCAGTGCGCACCGCGCGGGTGAGCGGCCGCGAGACGGTGTGCAGGCTGGTCGACCTGCTCGAAGAGCTCCCCGGGGCACTGCTCAACATCGACGTCAAGGCGGACTCTGCAGTTGACCCGGTGCTGGACTTGTTGCATCGCACCAGCGTGTGGCACCGGGTGTGCCTCGCGTCGTTCTCCGAAACGCGGCTACAGCGGTTGCGCCGGGCTGCCGGGCCTCGACTGCTGACATCGATGGGCCCTGCATCGGCGGCAGCGTTGCGGCTGCGGTCGGTGCTGCCGTTAAGGAGCATCGCAGGGCCGATCCGCGGAGAGTTGGCGCAACTGCCGGTGCGGGTGGGCGGTATCCCGCTGGTGGACCGGCTAGTGGTGGGCTATGCACATCAGCGTGGTCTTGAGGTGCACGTGTGGACGGTGAACCGGGCGAAGGAGATGCACGCCCTCCTCGATCTCGGCGTCGACGGTCTGATCACCGATCGGCCGGACCTCCTACGCGACGTGCTGGGCGCACGGCGAGCCTGGCCCGGAACGGACGTCTAGTCGCAGGAGGTGCGCCCGCGGTGATGGAAGGCGCCGACGTCCAGCCATCCTGTCCCTTCCCTCAGATGCGTATAGCAAAATGCACTCGAACGAGTGGTGTAGTGCACCTCTGAGTAAGGTAACGGATCACATTGCCGTGTCGATTAAACCTGTGTGGGGGATGCTCGTCCGTGAGACGGTGAAACGCATCGTTCCCGGACCGCTCCGCGGTCCGGGAACGTCGAGGGCCTCCTCGGCGTTACAACCGGTGAGCTGGATCCGGGAACCTCTTGGTCCCGGCTGGGAGAGAGGAGACGCCATGGCCGACCGCGTTTTGCGTGGCAGCCGGCTCGGAACAGTCAGTTACGAGACCGACCGCGACCATGATCTTGCTCCTCGCCGGTCCGTGGTCTACATCTGCCCCAAGGGCCACGACTTCGCCGTGTCATTCGCCGACGATGCCGAATCGCCCATGACCTGGGAGTGCCGGCTGCATGGCAACGAGTCCAAGCTGTTCGACGGTACTGAGCCGGAGCCGAAGAAGATCAAGTCACCGCGCACGCACTGGGACATGCTGCTTGAGCGTCGCAGCATCCCTGAGCTGGAGGAGCTGCTCGACGAGCGACTGACCGAGCTGCGAGGTCGCCGGTCCCGCTCCGCCTGAGAGGACTACTCTTCTCCTCTCGACGTCGCCGTCCCGTTGGTTCGCCATCGGCGTCCTCCTTGGGGGGTACGCGTCCCCGCCGATCCCCTGCACCACGTCTGCGCTGCACAACCAGTGCTGCTGCCATCCCCGACACACCCAGTGCCGCCATGACCCACTCCGGCGCGGAGCCGAGCCGGGTGGCCGGCGTAGTACCGGAACGCAGCGGAACCCGCGCCACCAGCGCGCCCGGTGTGAACAGGCTGGTTTCCTGCTCGACAGTTCCGTCCGGGGCGATCACTGCGCTGACCCCGCTGGTAGCGGCGACCACCACGGTACGACCGTGCTCCACAGCCCGGACCCGGGCGATCGCCTGCTGCTGATATGTCATCTCGGTCAAGCCGAAGGTGGCGTTGTTGGTGGGCACGGCCAGCAGCTGGGCTCCGGAGCGCACGCTGTGGCGCACCAGATCGTCGAACACCACCTCGTAGCAGGTGGCTACCCCGACTCTGACCGGCCCGAGGTCCACCGCACCGTCACCGTGTCCCGGCACGAAGTTGCCGGCGCGGTCGACGTAGGGGCTGAGCAGCCGGAAGAAATCTCGGTAGGGCACATATTCCCCGAAGGGCTGCACTCGGCGCTTGTCATGCCGTTCACCCGGCCCGGTGCGTGGGTCCCACACAATCATAGTGTTGGTGTACTGCCCGTTGTCGTTGCGCAGGACGGCACCGACCAGGATCGGGACACCGATCGCCCGGGCCGCCCGGTCGATCACCGCCTGTGCGTCCGGATTGCGCAGCGGGTCGATGTCAGAGGAGTTCTCCGGCCAGATCACCAGCGCTGGCCGGGGGTAGCGGCCGGCAGCAACGTCGGCCGCGAGTTGCAAGGTACGCGCGACGTGGTTGTCCAGCACGGCGCGGCGCTGGGCGTTGAAGTCCAGCCCGGCCCGAGGCACGTTGCCCTGGACCAGCGCGACGACCGCCTGGCCAGTGATGGTGCTTGTCCCCACCAGTGGCGCCGCGACCAACCCCGCCATCACCGGCGCCGTCGCGACGAGTGCCGGGATCAGGAGTGCTCTGAGGCCACTGACCTCACCAAGAGGTGTGGTCACGAACCCGAAGATCTGCGGCACACGTCCTCGCGCGATCCGACGGAGTAGTTCCCCGGCACTGAACCCGGTCAGCACCACGGCTGCAGTGAGCAGCGGGGCCCCACCAATGGCTGCCACCGGCAGAAACACCCCGGTCGGCTGGCCGAACGCCACCCGACCCCAAGGGAAACCCCCGAAGGGCACCCGGGCGATCAGCGCCTCGGCCGCCACCCACACCCCCGTTGCCCACAGCGCAGCGGCAGGCAACCGGGACACGACGGCGACTCCAGCACTGGCCAGCGCCACCACCGATGCCTCGACGGTGGCCAGCGCCAGCCACGGCAACGGGCCGACGAATTCCCCCACCCACGACAGCAGTGGCACGAAGAAGCCGAACCCGAAGGTGAAACCGTAACCGAACCCGGCGCAGGGCGACCGTCCCTGCAGCACCGCCCACAACACCGCGAAAACCACCGGCGCGAGCCACCACAGTTCCCGCGGCGAGGCGCCGGCATACAGCAGTAGACCGACACCGGCTGCAATGCTCAGCCGCAGCAGCCGACCAAACCGGCTCACATCAGGGCGCCTTCCTGCTCGAAGAGCACCCGACCGCGGTGCACGGTTCGCAGACACGAGGGCGAATCGGCCTTCGGGAAGATCCCAGAGAATTCGGTGCCTTCCCAGATCACGTAGGAGGCTGGGGCGCCGGGAACCAGCGCGCCGGCCAACGGGTCGGTAGCGGCGGCAGCCCGGTACCCGCCGAAGGTGTGCGCCGCGAGTGCCTCCATCGCGCCGATCTGCGAGCCGGGGCTGCGATGTCCTACCGCCGCCCGTACCGCGCCCCACGGGTCCACGGGCGTGACCGGCGCATCGGAACCGAAGGCCAGGACCACACCGGCTTTCTCGAGGACCGCGAAGGGGTTCATCGCGGCAGCTCGACATATCCCCAGCCGCTGCGCGTACATCCCCCCCGCACCACCCCAGGCAGCGTCGAAGGCCGGCTGCACGCTGGCTACCACACCCCAGGATGCGAATCGACGGGCCTGGTCGGGATCCACCATTTCCAGATGCTCGAGCCGATGCTTGCACTGTCGCAGTGCGGCAGCACCCACGGTGGCCTCCGCGGCCTCGAAGCCGGCCAGCACCGAATCGGTCGCGGCGTCGCCGATCACGTGGAACCCGGCCTGCGTGCCGGCCAGGGTGCAGGCCGTGATGTGCGCTGCGATCTGCTGCGCGTCGAGGTAGGACACGCCGTGGGTATCGGGTGCGTCGGCGTAGGGGATGCGCAGCGCGGCGGTCCGCGAACCGAGTGCTCCGTCACAGAACAGGTCGCCCGCCAGCCCATGCGCTCCGGTGGCGGCGAGCAGTTCGTGGGCCTGTTCCGGCGTGCTCACAGCCTGGCCCCAGTAACCGACCACTTCGACGCCGTGGTCGGCTGCCAGCAGGTCGGCGAGGTCGTCGATCCCGGAGACCTCCGGGCCCGCACACTCGTGCACCACAGCGACCCCGCGGGCAGCTGCCCCAGTCAGGAAGGCCCGCTGGGCGGCGCGCCGCTGACCGGGCGTGACCGACTCCTGGGCGGCACGGCGGGCGTGATGGTGCGCCTCACGGGTCAATGGTCCCTCGGCTGCCCAGCCAGGCGCGCCGATCGCCTCGGCGGCCTGGTCCAGGAGTGCCGAGGACACTGCGGCGCTGTGCCCGTCGATCCGGGAGAGGTACACCGCAGCACCGCCGGACGCCCGATCCAGTTCCGCGCGGTTCGGTGGGCGGCGCTGCGGCCACGACGTCTCGTCCCACCCGTGACCCCACAACACGGTGCCCAGGCGGGACTGCTGAGCGACCTGGTCCAAGCACTGCGTGAGCGTGGTGCAGCCGGTGAGATCCAGCCCACTGGTGATCAGGCCGGCAGACGTGGCGTGCACGTGGGCATCCACGAAGGCCGGGGTGACCAGGGCGCCACGCAGTTCCAGCACCTCGCCGGCGTCGCCGAAGCAGACCCGGCCGGTACTGTCATCTCCGGCCCAGACCACCGTCCCGTCCACGACGGCCAGGGCGGTGGCCCCAGCGACTGACGGGATACGGCAGCCCAGCAGCAACGTGGTGCTCATGGCCCGCAGTATTCCCACCAATCCGTATCACGGCTCACACCGGCTCGTCATCAACGGGAACGGAGCGCTCACCGTTGAGCCGCTCAGGCTCGCTCAGCGGAGCTCGCTTCGGGGGAGACGGGGCTCGGGCGGTTCGTCGACGACCTCGCCCTCGATCACGGCGCCCGGAGCAAAGCGCACCGGAGTACGACGTGATACCGAGCGCAGTATCCGTGCCCGCACCAGGGCCCGGGTGAAGGGGATCAGGAGCAGCAGACCCAGGATGTCGGACACGAAGCCCGGTAGCACGATGAGCACCCCGGCTGCGGCGATCAACGTCCCGTCGAGCAGTTCTTGGTGTGGGGGTCTGCGGGTACGTATCGCCTCGACGAACGCGGCCAGCGTGCGGGCACTCTCGCGGCGCAGCAAGACTGCCCCGACGAGCGACGCGAGGACCAACAGCCCGACGGTGGCCAGGACCCCGATCGCGTGTCCTACTGCGACGAGCACCGTCAGCTCGACGATGCTGGCGGCCAGCAGGGCCAGCAGAACCGGCATGGGCGCGGACCCCCTCCAGATCGGTGGCGGAGCAGCATTCACGCTCCTTCAGTGGCGTTAACGTCCGAAGCCGCAACTTCGCTCCCGAGTGTCATGCAGCTCTCCTGACGAGCTCGCCACCGTGCGCTGGAGGCGTTCCAGCCCCCGAGATGACCACAGATGGGGCTACGAGCGCCCGATTATCCCGATATATCCTGATTTTCGGCCGTAACGCTACGGCCCGATGAACTCAACGAGACTGCCTGGCGAAATCGAGGGGTAACCCACCTGGACGGGGGGCTTGCCCCCCGATCACAGCACCCTTATCGTGATGTGACTCACGTGCATTACCAACCAGGGTCGGGAGGTGTGCGGCGTGTCCGGGTCACCAGCCGGGACCGCCACCGCCGCGGAACTCTTCGAGCGGCGGGTACTACCCCTTTATCGTCTCGCTGACGACGCCGCGGCGATCGCCACGGCATGCCACGCCATGGCCGTCCGTTTTCACCGCGGTGGCACTCTTGTCGTCTTCGGCAATGGGACGGCCAGCACTGACGCGCAGCATGTCGTAGTCGAGTTCGTCCACCCAGTGATCATGGGCAAGCGTGCGCTGCCGGCGATCTCGTTGACCGCTGATGTGGCGACGGTGACCGGTATCGCCGGCACGGAGGGGTTCGACGAGGTCTTCGCCCACCAGCTGTGCCACCTAGCCTCTGCTCGGGACATCGCGCTGGGCATCTCCCCGGATGGCAACTGCGGCAACGTGTTGCGCGGGTTGGCTACCGCTCGGGAGCTGGGCATGCTCACGATCGCACTCACCGGCGGAGACGGTGGGCAGATAGCGGCCCTTCACGGAGCCGACCACACCGTGGTGGCGCGTTCCGACGACCCGCAAGTGATCAAAGAAGTACACGTCACCGCTTACCACGTGCTCTGGGAGCTGGTTCACGTGTTCTTCGAGCATCCGGACCTGCTGGAGCCGAGGGCTGTCGCATGACTACTCCTGAATGTCATGGCGAGGTGTGCATCACGTGCTCGGATCAGGCCGTCGCCGTCCGTGTTGTCGAATTGCTCCCCGACGATCTGGCCGTGGTCGACACCGGGTCCAGCATGGAGGAAGTGAGTGTCGCATTGGTGACGGCGGGGGTAGGAGACGAGATCCTTGTCCATGCCAAGGAAGCGATCGCGGTCCTCGGGCGGCCGGCATGAACCCTGGAACCAACGGTCACGGTGACACCGGGGCAGTCGCGCGGCCCGATGCCCAGTCTCGTGCTGATGCCCGGTCTCGTGCTGATGCCCGGTCTCGTGCTGATGCCCAGTCTCGATCCGATGACTTGGCGTCGCTGTACCCGTTCCTGTATTCACACCCCGATAACGTCGGCCATGACAACCCCGGAGCTGGAGATCTCGAGGCGGTCTTGGCCGAGGTGCGCCGTTCCACAGTGGACAAGGCGCATCAAATCGTGGCGCTCCGGCGCGAAGTCCTGGCCCGCGATAGTCAGCGGCTGGCCGCGTGCGCCTCGGCAATGGCGGCATCGTTCGCCGCTGGCGGTCGATTGTTTGCCATCGGCAACGGGGGGAGCTGCACCGACGCAGCCGACCTCGCTAGCCTGTTCCTGCACCCGGGTCCGGGAAGGCGGGCATTGCCCGCCTTCGCGCTCACCGGTGACATCGCGGTGCTGACGGCGCTGTCGAACGACGTCTCATTTGACGTCGTCTTCGCCCGCCAGATCGCTGCTTTCGGACGGCGCGGTGACGTCGTCGTCGGGCTGTCCACCTCGGGCAATTCCACCAATCTCGTACGCGCCTTCCAGGAGGCGAGCAGGCGTGGCCTGCTCACCGTCGGCTTGGCGGGCTACGAGGGCGGGGCGATGGCCGAGTTGGGCAGTATCGACCATCTGTTCGTGGTTCCTGCTGACTCCGTGCACCGGATCCAGGAGGCACAGACCACGATCTACCACACGCTGTGGGAGCTCACGCTTGGCGAGCTGACCAGCAAAGAGCGGCATCCGGAACGAGAGAGCGACCGGAGGTCGCTCGTGGAGTAGGGGATCATGACAAGACCAACTGCACAAGCCACTCCCACCAAGGAAGAAGAGGAAAGCCCGATCCACATTCTGTGGATCAACTGCGGGTTGTCCTGTGATGGGGACTCGGTAGCCCTGACTGCGGCGACCCAGCCCAGCATCGAGGAGATCGCGCTGGGGGCTCTTCCTGGACTGCCCAAGATCGCGGTGCACTGGCCGTTGATCGACTTCGAGTGCGGCCCGGAACAGGGTGCCGACAACTTCATCGAGTGGTTCTGGAAAGCCGATCGAGGCGAGCTGGAGCCGTTCGTGCTGGTCATTGAAGGCTCCATCCCCAACGAGTCGATCAACGGTGATGGTTACTTCACCGGTTTCGGCAGACACCCCGACACCAACCAACCGGTTACGGTCAACGAGTGGCTGGACCGGCTGGCGCCCAAGGCGACGATCGTGCTCGCGGTCGGGACCTGTGCCACTTACGGTGGTATCCACGGTATGGCGGGCAACCCGACCGGTGCCATGGGTGTGCCGGACTACCTGGGCTGGGACTGGAAGTCCAAGGCCGGGATCCCGATCGTGTGCGTACCCGGTTGCCCGGTCCACCCGGACAACCTGTCCGAAACGATCCTGTACCTGCTCTACCAGGCCGCCGGCCAGGCTCCGATGATTCCGTTGGACGAGCACCTGCGCCCGCAGTGGCTGTTCGGCGCCACCGTGCACGAGGGCTGTGACCGAGCTGGGTACTACGAGCAGGGGGAGTTCGCCAAGACCTACGACTCACCCAAGTGCTTGGTGAAGCTCGGCTGCTGGGGTCCGGTAGTGAAATGCAACGTGCCCAAGCGGGGCTGGATCAATGGTGTGGGCGGCTGCCCGAACGTGGGTGGCATCTGCATTGGTTGCACCATGCCCGGCTTCCCGGACAAGTTCATGCCGTTCATGGACGCTCCTCCGGGTTCCCTGGTTTCTGGGACCGCGAGTGCGGCCTACGGCACGGTCATCCGGTCGCTGCGCAATATCACTCTCAAGAAGGTCGACGCCGAGCCCAAGTGGCGTAAGAAGGGTCGGCAACTCGAAACTGGCTACAGGCCCTCCTGGTGACCGCCGACCGGCTGGAGAAAGGCATCTAGACGATGACAACCACCGCACCAAGGCATGGCAGCGCGGGCGCTGCAAAAGGTCAACTCACCGAGATGGTGTGGGATCCGGTAACCCGGATCGTCGGCAGCCTCGGTATCTACACCAAAATCGATTTCGCGGCAGGCCGGGTGGCCGAGTGCCACAGCACTTCATCGGTCTTCCGTGGGTACTCCATCTTCATGAAGGGCAAGGACCCTCGCGACGCCCACTTCATCACCAGTCGTATCTGTGGGATCTGTGGGGACAACCACGCCACCTGCTCGGTGTACAACCAGAACATGGCCTACGGGGTGGCTCCGCCGCACCTCGGCGAATGGGTCATCAACCTGGGCGAAGCCGCCGAGTACATGTTCGACCACAACATCTTCCAGGAGAACCTGGTCGGGGTCGACTACTGCGAGAAGATGGTTGCCGAGACCAACCCCGGCGTGCTCGACCTGGCCAACCGCACTCCGGCGCCGCAGTCCGAGGCCCACGGTTACAAGTACATCGGCGACATCATGCGGGCGCTCAACCCACTGTCGGGTGAGTTCTATCGCGAGGCACTGCAGGTCTCCCGCTACACGCGAGAGATGTTCTGCCTCATGGAGGGTCGCCATGTGCACCCCTCCACGCTGTACCCGGGCGGCGTCGGCACCGTTGCCACCCACCAGTTGTTCACCGACTACTACACCCGCCTCATGCGGTACGTGGAGTTCTGCAAGCGGATCGTGCCGCTGCACGACGACCTGTTCAACTTCTTCTACGACGCGATGCCTGGTTACGAAGAAGTCGGTAGGCGCCGGGTGCTGCTGGGTTGCTGGGGCGCTCTCAATGACCCGGAGCACTGCGACTTCAACTATCGGAACATGACCAACTGGGGTCGTAAGATGTACGTCACCCCCGGTGTGGTCGTGGACGGCAAGCTGGTCACCAACGACCTGGTGAAGATCAACCTCGGGTTGCGGATCTTGCTCGGCTCCTCGTACTATGAGGACTGGGACGGCCAGGAGATCTTCGTCGACAAGGACCCGCTGGGTAACCCGGTCGACCGGAAGCACCCGTGGAACCAGCACACCATCCCGCGGCCGGCCAAGCGTGACTTCGCCGGTGCCTACAGCTGGACCATGTCGCCTCGGTGGTTCGACGGCAAGGACTACCTCGCCCTGGACACCGGCGGCGGGCCGCTCGCCCGGTTGTGGCCGACGGCGCTGTCCGGGTTGGTGGACACCGGCACCGTCAAGGCCACCGGCCACAGCGTGCAGATCAACCTGCCGAGAACGATGACCAAGCCCGCGGTTTCGTTCGAGTGGAAGATCCCGTACGACAAGGCCGGCAAGCCGCTGTCCAACGCGATCGAGCGCAACCGGGCCCGGACCTACTTCCAGGCCTACTCCGCCGCGCTCGGGCTGTATTTCGTGGAGAAGGCCCTGGCCGAGGTGCGCGCTGGTCGTACCAAGACCTGGGAGCCGTTCAAGGTGCCCAAGGAAGCGATCAGTTGTGGATGGACCGAGGCGGTCCGGGGCGTGCTGTCGCACCACATGGTGATCCAGAATGGGAAGATCGCCAACTACCACCCGTACCCGCCCACCCCGTGGAACGGCAGCGTCCGCGATATCTACGGAACGCCGGGCCCCTACGAGGACGCCGTGCAGAACACGCCGATCTTCGAGGAGAACCCACCGGGGAACTTCAAGGGCATCGACATCATGCGGGCGGTGCGCAGCTTCGACCCGTGCCTGCCTTGTGGCGTGCACATGTATCTGGGAGAAGGCAAGGAATTGCAACGACTGCACACGCCGCACGCGTTCACCACGACTGGCGGATGAGTCGTGCCCACTAGTAACACACCGGATATCCAGGTGGTCGGGGAAAGGGTCGAGGCGCTGCTCGCGGAGTTCGCCTCGGCCGCTGACCCCGCGACCGCCGGGCGTGCCGAGGAGTTGGTCGGCCTGCTCGTCGAGTTCTACGGTGCGGGTCTGGCCCGCATCCTGGAGTTGCTCGACGAGCAGGCCGTCACTCCGCTGCTCGCTGACAAGGTGGTGGCGGGCCTGCTGGTGCTGCACGACCTGCACCCGCAGAGCACCGAGGAGCGCGTCCTCGCCGCGCTGGAGCGGGTCCGGCCTTACCTCGGTTCGCATGCCGGCGACGTCGAGTACCTCGGGCTGGATCCCGACGGCACCGTGCGTTTGCGGTTGGCGGGCAGCTGTGACGGCTGCCCGTCCTCCGCGCTCACGGTGAAGATGGCCATCGAGAAGGGGATTGAGGACGTCGCCCCGGAGGTCACCAAGGTGGAGGTGGAGGGGGTGGCGCCCGATCCGGCCTCGCGGCTCACCGCGGGGGCGGTGCCCGACGGGACCACCCTGCTCCCCCTGCATCAGGTGAGCCGGCAGCCGGAGCTCCCGGCGGCAACCTGGGTAGAGGTAGAAGGGATAGCGGGACTCAGTCAGGGTCAGGTGGTTCCCATGCTCGTCGCCGACACCGCGGCAGTGGTGTGCAACGTGGCAGGGAGCCTGTATGCCTACGCCGACCGCTGCTCGGTCTGCGGTTCCGGTCTGACCGGCGCGGAGTTGGAGGGGGCCGTGCTGGCCTGCCCCGGCTGCGCACAGCGTTACGACGTGGTCCGGGCCGGTCGTGGAATGGGCGGCAGCGGCGAAGCCGCTCCGTCATCCAGGGCCGGTGTGCACCTCGACCCGTTGCCGCTACTGGCTGAGAATGGCGGGGTCCGGATCGCGGTCCCCGCTCAGGCGGTGTCGTGAAAGGGGGGTTGCGGCGCTTCGTCGGGGGCGTCGCTCCCCCACCGCCTCCCACCGAGCAGTTCGAGCGGTGCGAGATGTGCGCCGAGCCGATCGGCGAATGGCACGGTCACGTGGTCGACGTCGAGGGCCGCGGTCTGATGTGCACCTGCCGCCCCTGCGCCCTGCTGTTCACCAAAGAGGGCGCGGGTGGCGGACGGTTCCGTGCAGTCCCTGAGCGTTACCGGTACGCCGCCGACGTGCCGCTCGCCGCGGCGACGTGGGACTCGATCGGGATCCCGGTGGCGATGGCGTTCTTCTTCACCAACAGCACACTCGGACAGACGGTCGCTTTCTACCCGAGCCCGGCCGGGGCGACCGAATCGTTGTTGTCCTTGGAAGCCTGGACGGACCTGCTTGCTGCGACCCCGACCCTGGCCGACCTGCTCCCTGATGTCGAGGCGTTGCTGGTGCACAAGGCAGAAGACGGGTTCGAGTGCTTCGCGATCCCGATCGACGCGTGCTACCAGCTCGTCGGTCTGGTCCGCACGCACTGGAAGGGTTTCGACGGCGGCGAGGATGCCTGGGCGGCGATTCACAAGTTCTTCGCCGACCTACGCGAACGCAGTGAACGGATGGCGGTTGCTGATGGCTGAGCTGTCCTTCACCTGTCTCGACGTGCAGCCCGAACGCTACGCCGCAGCACCCACGCTGCTGTTCCGGTTGCGGGTCAGCGGGGCTGCCGAGCAGCGGGTCCGAGCCGTCGCACTGCGCTGCCAGATCAGGATCGAGCCTGCTCGCCGTGGGTACGGCGAGCAGGAGGCCGAACGGCTCCTTGAGCTGTTCGGTGAGCGTGGACGCTGGGGTGACACGCTCAAGCCGTTCCAGTTCGCCAACACCTCGACGGTGGTCGCCAGCTTCACCGGCAGCATTGAGGTCGATGTGACCGTGCCGTGCAGCTACGACATGGAGGTCACGGCGGGCCGTTATTTCCACGGTCTGGAGGACGGGGAGATCCCGTTCATCCTGCTGTTCAGCGGGACCGTGTTCGGGGACGGGGAGAAGGGCCTGTGGATCGAGCAGGTGCCCTGGCACGCCGAGGCTCGCTACCGGATGCCGGTAGCGGTGTGGCGCGAGATGATGGACATTCACTTCCCCGGTAGTGGATGGCTGCGGTTGCGCCGTGACACGATCGATGCCCTGGCCGACTTTCGGGCCACCCGCGCCCTGCCCACCTGGGATGACGCCATCATCACCGTGCTGGACGCGGCCCGCGAAGGCACAGTGATCGGCGAAGGCACAGGGGAGGGAGGATGATGGCAGCCCCGATGGACGTCGCCCGCGAGGTGGCCGACGCCGTCCTCTACGAGGGTTACTTGCTGTACCCGTACCGGGCATCGGCAGGCAAGAATCAGGTCCGCTGGCAATGGGGGGTGCTGGTGCCCCCGGCCTACGCCGCCGCCGGACACGGTGAGCATGCCACGTCACACAGCGAGTTCATGCTGGAGCCCGGCACAGACCCGGTACTGAATATCCGACTGCGGTTCCTCCAGTTGCAACACCGCAGCAGTGGGGATGGGCCAGTGCCTGAGTTCGATGAGGCGGTGGAACACGAGATCGACTCAGTGCTGTCGGTAGCGGACCTGTTGGACACCGAGCAGGTGGTTGCGGTCACCGTCTCCGGTGGCACCGAGACCACTGACGGCGTCACCCGGCAGCGCTGGCCGCTGACCGGCGAGGTCCGGCTGTCCGCGCGGCGGCTGGAGGGCCCGTACGGCGTGCTGCAGCTCACCGTCGAGGTCGTCAACACCGCGCAGTGGGCCGATCCGGAAGCCGCTCGGCACCTGGCGTTGCGGCACTCGCTGATCGCCGCGCACACCGTGCTCGCGGTCACCGACGGGGAGTTCATCTCCTTGATCGATCCGCCGGAGTGGGCCAAACCCGCAGTCGAGAGCTGTCGCAACGAACGCACCTGGCCGGTGATGATCGGTGAAGTGGGGCGCCGCGACGTGATCCTGATCTCGCCGATCATCCTCTACGACTACCCGACGATCGCACCGGAGAGTCCTGGCGAGTTGTTCGATGGCCTTGAGATCGACGAGATTCTCACGCTGCGCACCATGACGCTCACCGATGAGGAGAAGGCCGAAGCGCGGGCCACTGACGAGCGAGCCCGCAAACTGATGGACCGCGTTGACTCGATGCCGCCGGAGATGCTCGACAAGCTGCACGGCGCGATCCGCTATCTCGGCAAGACCGCCCATACCCGCGGCGAGCCGGACCCGATCGAGACGATCACCACCCCCGGCACGCCGTGGTGGGATCCCGGCGCGGATGCCTCGGTGGATCCGGACACCGATAGCGTGCTCATCGCCGGAGTCGAGGTGGCCAAGGGCAGCAAGGTGCTACTCGCGCCAGGATCGCGCCGGACGGACGCGCAGGACATGTTCCTTGCAGGGCGCACCGCCACGGTCGCAGCGGTATTGCTCGACGTCGACGGGAACACTCACGTCGCGGTCACCCTCGACGATGACCCGGGCGCCGAGATCTCGGCGGCCCACGGCCGGTTCCGCTACTTCTCCCCCGACGAGCTCGCGCCGCTGGGAGCCCAATCAGGATTACAGTCAGGGCCACACTCATGACGACAATGGTGGCCGGAATCGGCAACATATTCCTCGGTGACGACGCGTTCGGTGTCGAGCTGGCTCGTCGTCTCACTACCGAGACACTGCCCGACGGTGTACGGGTTGCCGATTACGGGATCCGTGGGATGCATTTGGCCTACGACCTGCTTGAGATGGCTCCGGACACCACGATCCTGCTCGACGCCGTGTCCCGCGGCGGCGAGCCGGGAACGGTCTACGTGCTCGAGATCGGCCCCGACCATGTGCCGAGCATCGAGTCGTCAACTGTCGACGCGCACGGGATGGCTCCCGACGCGGTGCTCGCGCTGCTGGACAACCTCGGCGGCAGCGCGGGGCGGACCCTACTGGTCGGCTGTGAGCCGGCCAGCACCGAGGAAGTTATGGGGTTGTCCACGACCGTCGCCGCAGCTGTCGACAGGGCTGTCGGGGTGGTTCTGGATCTGCTCACCGACAAGGAAGGAAGTGACAGGGATGTTCCGACTGCTGCGCCGGCTGATGTTCTGGGGGTCAGCGATCGGCCTGGCCACCGTAGCGGTTCAGGTCTCTAAGGACGTGGCTCGCTACAAGCAGATGAGCGAGATGTAACCCAACTCCCACCACGGAGGTAATAGCCCATGTGCCTCGGCATCCCGGGCGAGGTCATCGAGATCCTGCCCGAACATCCTGATCTGGCCAGGGTCGACGTCAGCGGGGTCAAGCGCGCCATCAATATCGGCCTGTTGACCGATGATCCGCCTGTTCCCGGCGACTGGATTCTGATTCACGTCGGTTTCGCGCTGTCTAAGATCGACGAGCAGGAGGCCAAGGCAGCGATGGACTTCCTGATAGGCATCGGGCAGGCCTACGAGGACGAGATCGCCGCTCTGCTCGAGTCGCGAATTGACGAAAGGTAGTGAGCGGTATGCGATTCGTCGATGAATACCGGGATGCCGAGAAGGCTCGTGCGCTGGCTGCCAAGATTGCGGCATTGTGCGAGCCTGGGCGGCATTACAAATTCATGGAAGTCTGCGGTGGGCATACGCACACCATCTACAAGCACGGGCTGGAGGATTACCTTCCGGAGTCGATCAGCCTGGTGCACGGGCCGGGGTGCCCGGTGTGCGTGATCCCGATGGGCCGGGTCGACGACGCGATCGCACTGGCAGAGCAGCCGGATGTGATCATGACGTCCTTCGGCGACATGATGCGGGTGCCCGGCGGGCGCGGGTCGTTCTTCGACTCCTCGGCCGCCGGCACCGACATCCGGATGGTCTATTCCCCGCTCGACGCGCTGAAGATCGCCCGGCAGAATCCGGACAAGCATGTGATCTTCATGGCGATCGGGTTCGAGACTACCGCACCATCTACCGCGATGACCGTGCTGCGGGCGGCTGCTGAGGGCATCGAGAACTTCTCGATCTTCTGCAACCACGTCACGATCATCCCGGCGATCAAGGCCATCCTGGACTCCCCCGACCTGAGGCTGGACGGTTTCATCGGCCCCGGCCACGTCTCGACCGTCATCGGCTGCCGGCCGTATGAGTTCATCGTCTCGGAATATGGCAAACCGCTGGTCACTGCTGGGTTCGAACCGCTGGACATCCTGCAGTCGGTGTACATGCTGTTGCAGCAGCTGGCCGAGGGACGCTGCGAGGTCGAGAACCAGTATGCCCGCGTGGTTCCGTGGGACGGCAACACGGTGGCGTTGCGCGCAGTGGGTGAGGTGATGGAGCTACGCCCCTACTTCGAGTGGCGTGGGCTCGGCTTCATCTCACACTCCGCACTGCAAGTCCGGGAGCGCTACGCGGCCTTCGACGCGGAGCGGCACTTCACGCTGCCCGGGATCAGGGTCGCCGATCCGAAGGCTTGCCAGTGCGGCGAGGTGCTCAAGGGTGTTCTCAAACCTTGGGAGTGCAAGGTGTTCGGCACCGCATGCACGCCCGAGACGCCGATCGGCACCTGCATGGTCTCCTCCGAGGGAGCCTGTGCGGCGTACTACAACTTCGGCCGGTTCAGCCGCCAGCGCGTCCGCGAAGTCAGTATCGAGGCGAGCAGGGCATGACCCACCAGGACACCACCCAACAGCACCGAGCTGACTGGGCCGAGGCGGCCGTCGCCGAGTACGACACGGGGCGCCATAACTCTGGGCACCAGGACTTCGGGCACGGAGACGAGCATGACGCGGGATACCCGGCGCATGCGGCGGCCGGGACTGAGCACCGCGGCAAGGAACAGTTGGTGCTTGAACGCATCGAGCGGGCCCGGCGGGCCCGGCCCAGGGTGCGCGAGAAACTCATCACTCTCGCGCACGGCGCCGGTGGTAAGGCTACCCAGTCGCTGATCGAGGCGATCTTCTTGGACGCCTTCCGCAATCCCCTGCTGGAGCCGCTCGAGGACGCCGCGACGGTGACTGCCGGCGATGCGAGGCTGGCTTTCACCACGGATTCGTACGTGGTGTCGCCGCTGTTTTTCCCGGGCGGGAACATCGGCGATCTTGCGGTCAACGGCACGGTCAACGACTTGGCTGTCTCCGGGGCTCGGCCGGCTCATCTCTCCACTGGATTCATCCTGGAGGAAGGCTTCCCGGTAGAGGATCTGCGGCGGATCGTGGCCTCGATGGCGGCAGCGGCTGCGGCGGCCGGAGTCTCGATCGTCACCGGGGACACCAAGGTTGTACAGCGAGGCAAGGGCGACGGTTGCTACATCAACACAGCCGGGGTCGGGTTGCTCACCGACGACCTCACGCTGGGTGTCGCTACCGCCCGCCCTGGCGACGCGGTGATCGTGTCAGGCCCGGTGGGTGACCACGGCATCACTATCATGCTGGCGCGCGGCGAGTTGGATATCGAAGCCGATCTGGTCTCCGACACCGCGCCCGTGCACGGCTTGGTACGGGCGTTGCTCGACGCGGTGGGTCCGGACGTCCGGGCGATGCGTGATGCCACCCGTGGTGGAGTCGCGACGATCCTCAATGAGGTGGCCACGGCCGCGGGTGTGGCCGTGGTGGTCGAGGAGGACGCCGTTCCCGTGCGGGCAGAGGTCCGCGGTGCCTGCGAGTTGCTGGGCATCGACCCGCTCTACGTCGCCTGTGAGGGACGCATCGTGGTGATCGTCGACCCTGGTGCGGCCGACGTCGCGGTGGCGGCATTGCAGTCTCATCCGCTCGGCGCTGGGGCTGCTGTGGTCGGCCGCGTCGCCGAGGATCCGCCTGGACTGGTCTTACTCAAGACCGGGTTCGGCGGCACCCGGATCATTGATCTGCTGGTCGGTGACCCGCTGCCGCGGATTTGTTGAGCAGGTCGTTAGGGGAGGTTCGCTGAATAGGAGCGAGTTAATCACTGAGATCGTGGCCGACTGGCCCGAACCTGGTGAGATCGTCTACATCGAGCGGCGGGGCGACAGTTATGCGATGCGTCGCCTCGGCGCCGATGGGGCCTTGCCCATGCCAGCGCCGGGTGAGTCGCTGCCCGATGCCTGGATCTACTACGGCGGGTGGCAGGCTCACCATCGCGACGACCTATCGGCGTTCTTCGAAGACCTGTTCGCCGAGATGGATGCGGCGGCCGGAGGTCACGATCGTTGCCGCTGGTCGGCGGATGATCCTTGGCCGCACGCGCATTGAATCACGCGCTCTACATTACGGACACTCGAGTCTTCACGGGCACTGAGTCGAGGTGCGATGGCCTACCGCATCCACGCGTCCGAGCGGACGGCGTTCAAGCGTTGCCGTCGAGAATGGGACCTGAGTTCGCGCAATCGGCAGAATCTTCGAGCCGCTCCCCCGGCCGGGTCCGCTCGACCTGAACCAGGCGCTGCATGACGCGCTGGCGGTGTACTACTTCCCTGGGATGTGGGAGTGGGATCGGGCCATCGTGCAACCCCTGGTGCACCAGGCTCTAGACCGCTCGGTGCGCGGCCAGGAGGCGATAGCCGACGGCCAGGCCCGGCAGGAGGCGATGGACCGGGGCCATGCGCTGCTCGACGCCTATGCCGCATGGGCGCCCACGGTTGACCACTTCACCCCGCTGCGCGTCGATATCGACTTCGAGGTGAACATTCCCGACCCGGCGACTCCGGGCACCAACCGCGTGACCGCGACCGGTGACGAGATCCGGTATTGCGACCGGGTCGACCTCCTCGCCGTCGACTCTGATGACGCCTACTGGGTTATCCAGCACCGGCTGGTCACCGAAGATTGGGCCGATCACGATGCACTTCAGCTGGATGAGCGGACGATCGCCTGGTCCTGGGCATGGCCACAGTTCTACCTCGGGATGCAGATCACGGGCACGGTGTACAACGAGATCCGCGCCGAGGCCGGCGAGCTGGGCGGCGGCGCTTCCGAGTCGACGGAACGCACACAGATGCGTCATCGCCGGATGTACGCCCGCAGCGGCAGGGTCTCTGGCGAGCGGTTACATGCCGAGGGCACTGACACTTTCCGCCGCACCAAGATCCGGCGCGATGAGGCCGAGTTGGCGGCGGCTGGCGCGGACCTGGCCGCCGAGCTCACCACCGCTACTAACCCGGATCTCGAGATCTATCCGAGCCCGGAGCCGGGTGTGTGCGCCCGTTGCTCCTACCGTCCCCCTTGCCTGATGCTGAACCAGGGTGGCGAGGTCAGCGCGGAGCTGTCGAGGTCCTACCGGCATCGTGCACCGGAACTCCTCCAGGAGGGGCGGCTCGGCGGTGCGACGTGGTCGATGAACCGCGGTGCGGCCCCACCCCGATGGCCGCGCTGATCATGACGCCAACTCCGTGCTGCTGTCTCCCACGCCGAACTCGGTATCGTGCCACCACCGGTGCAAGCAGGAGGGGCATTGGAGGAAGACCAGCCGCGTCTCATTGGCCAACAAGTACCGCCAGTGCAGATCGTCAGCGGTCCCGCCCACACAGGTCGAGCAGCCGTCGTCGCAGCAGCGGGGGCAGGGCAGCCATGCACGACGGCCCAAGTCGGCGTCAGGGTCAAGCATCCAGAACACCTTCCTCGCGGAGCAGGTCATAAACGAAGCGCTGCTCGGTGTCCAAGCCCGAGTACAGCAGTGAATGCGCCTCGACCTCTGCGGCGAGTACGGCAGCAGGGTCCCAGTCCGGCATCGCGTCCAGGACTGCGGTGATCCTGCGGATCTCGTGTGCGGTGAGATCGAAGATGAACGGCGTCAGGCCGGTCGCATCGCCCGACCGGGGGCTGCTGAGAGCCGTGGCTGCCATGCCCATATATACCTCGAGGACGGAACATGGAAGCCTGCCCGTGACCAGGCTTACATGCCGCGTGACCATCCCCACGTTGGATAACGGGCAGGCTGGCCAGGGCACCTCTGCTGCGGTGACCCGTGTCCTGAGCCTGCGCTTGCACAGCGAGCTTTTCACCGGCACCGCTGGTGGCGCCGCGTTCCGCGTGATCTGCGTCTTCCGCGCCCGCAGCGAGCGGCTCATCCTCGACCTCTGAGCGGTGACCAACCACATCGGTCAGCGACGCTCCAGTCGCCCCTACCGTTCCTCGTGCACGACCTCGGCCAGTGGGGTGCGGTGTCCCCAGCTGTGCCGTTCCAGGTCGGGGGTGGCCTGCAGGGTGGTGATTGGGCCCAGGCACAGCCAGGCCCACCGGCCGGAGCTGGGTGGGGATGTCGAGCAGGTCCCGGAGGAGCTGTTCCCGGTAGAAGCTGACCCAGCCGACACCGAGTCCCTCCACGAGCTCGCTTGCGAGGATCTCGCGTTCGGCCTGGACGTGATCGCGGAACGCGGTCCGGGTGTCCGATCGCGGATGAGGACGAAATCACAGGGCCGGCTGAGCCCGACGTTGGGCGCGGTGTGCGCGGCACCCAGGATCCGGTCCAGCACCTCGGTGGGCACCGGCGCGCCGGTGAACTCGCCCCGCACATCGCGCCGACGGTGTATGACGTCATAAAAGCCGGTCACATCCACTTCCGGCCGCCACCACGGCCAGCGACGCCACCACCCCGACTTTCCCGTACAGCCTGACGCAGCCGGTGGTGGAGGAACACGTCGGAGCCGTCCCTGCGGTGCAGGACGCGGGAGAGTGCAACGCGGCGAGGTGCACACCATTTTACTGCTCCTGTTGGCCGAGCAACCTATGCACGGCTACCAACTCATGCAGGCCATCACCGAACGCACCTCCGGTGCCTGGCGACCCAATCCCGATGCCGTCTACCCGACCCGCAGCCAGCTTGAGGATGGAGGCCTTCGCCCAGGTGGCTCCGGGGCGGGAAGGCGGTCGTAACGTCCAGCAGGTCCCATGATGACACTGGACGTTACCGGGGGTCACAAATCGGCAACGGGGATTTAACCCCTATTTGCGATTGGTCACGTGAATGCAACTGCGGAGAAATGACCGGCCGTTAAGGTTTTGAAGGGGGAGTGCCCGAATCATTTATGCTGCCCGGTTCTAGACCCTAACTGGCGTGGGGACGCTGTCGCCGTCAACAGGCCAGTGGCTCACGAGAGATCATCCTGAAAAGAGGAATAGATCATGACTATCAGCAGCAAGGTTGACGAAGCGCACGGCGTGGAACAGTACGGTCAGTCGTCGGTAACACCTGAATTCGTCCGACGCTCACGTCAAGGGCGGCGGAACACACCCCCACGTGGTCATACCACCTGATCTGACCATCGCCCTGATGGGGTGGGTCCAGATGAGAGTCATGACCGCATTGAACACCATCGCCCCAACAACCGACGGTAACTACGTCTTCGACAAAACACCTGACCCGTCAGCTGTAGCAGAGGTGGGCCAAGCCTGGATGCGCATGCTGACCCTACAACTGGGAATCCTCCTCAAACCCTACCCGGTGTAATCATCGACCGTGCCAGCGGTCACGCGTGAATTATCGTGATCAGAAAGAATGAGAGATGACTCTTATTATTTTTTTGACAGTAGCCGTCATCGCGTCATTGATTTCCATTCTGGCAGCCTTTCTCTTCGCGATCGGTGCGCTACTCAACCGCATCGCCAACAATCTCGACGACTGTTTACAGAACGTGAAAACGATAGCCGAGCAGGCCGACGTGATCCTGCCCGGTGTCGAGCGCATCAACCAAACCGGTGGAGTAGTAGCGGGTGCGCTACCACTGCTGATCGACGGCGCTGAGGGCGTCGCCGCTAAATCAACCTCTCCGAAGGAGGTTCCCCTGAACGCTACTCCAATGGCCGTTGCGGCTGGTATAGGTTATCTAGACGCATGACGACAACTCTGGGCATGGTTACCTGTGGTCGGGTGTGGTGCTCGGTGGTTGGGGTATGTGTTGCCAGGCTCGTGTTGCGTCTTCGACGCAGAGTGCGACGATGTCGCCTGGTTGGGCTCGGGTGAGTGCGGCTTTGACGGCGGCTATTTCGTTGAGGACGGGTTCGACGAATTGGCATGATGCGCCGCAGTCGATGGCTGTTTGTACTCCTTGGGCGACGAGGGTTGCTAGTTGGCCTGGTGGTCGTCCGCGGAGGTTGTCGTCTTCTCGGATCATGACTTCGTTGAAGTGGCATGCCACGATCCAGCCCAGTTCGCGGAGTTCTTTGTCGCTGCGGTCGCCTGCGGTGCCGACGACGGCGATCCGGCGGGGCAGGGTGCGGATGGGGAATTCGTCGATGATGCGGTCGACGCAGGGGGTTTCTTCGACGTAGCGGTCGACGAATCGGCCGAGGGCGTGCATGGCGGCGGCGTTGTGGCCGTAGTCGATGATCACTTTGATGCCGGCGCTGTCGGTGATGTTGAGTCGGCCGGGGGCGGTGTGGAAGGTGGTGGTGAAGGTGTGGAGGCCGTGGCGGACATCATCGAGGCGGACGCCCAGGGCGAGGGTGGCGGCGGTGGCGGCTATTGCGTTTTCGACGTTCATCCATGCTGCACCGCGGAATGTTGAGGGGAGTGCGGCCACGGGGGCGATCGGGAAGCAGCAGCGGTCGCCGACTCGGAGTGTGATCGTTTCGACGCCGTCGAGGTGTTCGACGGTCAGCGCGCGGCCTCCTCGTCTGCAGTGTCGTTCGATGAGGGGGTTGTTGTGTCGGGTGCTGAAGTAGACGACGGTGCCCAGGCAGGCGTGGGCCATGCGGGCGACGGTGGGGTCGTCGGCGTTGAGGACGGCGGTGCCGCTTTTGGGGACGGCTTCGACGATGACTTGTTTGACGTCGGCGAGTTGGTCGAGGGTGGTGATTCCGCCGAGTCCGAGGTGGTCGCCGGTGACGTTGAGGACGACGGCGACGTCGTTGCGGTCGTAGCCGAGGCCTTCGCGCAGGATCCCGCCGCGGGCTGTTTCTAAGACGGCGAGTTCGACGCGGGGGTGTTGGAGGACCATGCGGGCTGATTTGGGTCCTGAGGCGTCGGCTTTGAGGATCAGGCGGTCGTCGACGTAGACGCCGTCGGTGGTGGTGGTGCCGACCGTTCGTCCTGTCTGGCGGAGGATGTGGGAGATCATTCGGACGGTGGTGGTTTTGCCGTTGCTGCCGGTGACGGCCACGATGGGGATGCGGCTGGGTGCGCTGGGTGGGAACAGCAGGTCTAGTAGTGGTCCGGCGACGTCGCGGGGGGTGCCGTGGGAGGGGGCGAGGTGCATGCGCAAGCCTGGCCCGGCGTTGACCTCGATCACAGCCCCGCCGAGTTCGGCGACCGGGGTGCGGATGTCGCTGGTCACGAAGTCCACTCCGGCGACGTCGAGTCCGACGACCAGGGCCGCTTCCACCGCCAGGGTGGCGTTGTCGGGATGGATGTCGTCGGTGCAGTCGATGGCGATCCCCCCGGTGGACAGGTTGGCGGTGTCGGCGAGGACGACGACTTGACCCTCGGCGGGCACCGCGTCGGCGTTGAGTTGCTGGCGAGTCAGCAGTTGCTCGGCGCGTTGGTCGAGGTGAAGGCGGGTCAACACCGCTTCGTGGCCTTCACCGCGGCGGGGGTCGGCATTGGCGTGGTCGACGAGTTGGGTGACGGTGGCCACACCGTCGCCGACCACATGGGCCGGCACCCGTTTCGCGGCGGCCACGACCCGCCCACCGATGACGAGCAGCCGGTAGTCATGACCCCAGAGTTGTTGTTCGATCAGGACCGAGCCTCGTCGGGCTTGGGTTTGGGCTCGGGTGAAGGCCTCGTGCAGTGTGGTGTCGTCGTGCACGTTGAGGGACACGCCACGGCCGTGGTTGCCATCGAGGGGTTTGACCACGACCGGGTAACCGATCCGGGTTGCTGCGGTGAGGGCTTCGTGGGTTGATCGCGCGATCTCCGAGTGTGGCACGGGTACGCCCGCGGCTCGGAGCAGGTTTTTGGTGAGTCCTTTGTCGCTGGCGAGGTCGACGGCGATCGTGCTCGTCGAGGACGGGATCGTTGCTTTGATGCGCCGTTGGTGGATGCCGTGGCCGAGTTGGAGCAGTGACCGGTAATCGAGGCGAAACGACGGGATGCCGCGGCGCTGTGCCTCGTCGAGGATGGCCTGTGTGGAGGGCCCTAACCGGGTCTGTCGGGCCAGCTCGACCAGGTCGTCGATCGCCTGGGTGGGATCGAAGCCGGGTTCGGGCTCGACGAGGTGGTTGACCAGGCGCACGGCCAGTGTGCCCGCGGCCAGCCCGACGTCTTCGTTGTCGTAGCTGTAGATGACGTGATATCGCCCCGGCTGACCGGCCGACCGGGTCTTTCCGCGCCGGACACTGAACCCGGCCCGAGCCTGCAGCGCCAACGCCACATGCTCGGCCACGTGACCCAACCAGGTCCCCTCGGCCAGTCGTTCCACAAACCCCCCGACATGCCCGCGGGAACAGGGATGCGTGCGCAACTCGGGAACAACCTCGACGAGGCGTTGGGCAAAACCCGCCAGCCGATCGGTGGGCCACTGCTCCAACGACCCCAGATCCACCAACAGGTTGATCGCAGGCTTGTACGACCAGTAGTTCGGACCGCGATACACCGCGATACTCACGATCTCCATGTCCGGCGCAGCGCGCTGCGCCACCCCGGACACCCCCTCCTCCACCACCGTCGCCTCGATCGCGCCACCCCGCCGGTCACGACGGGGCCACGGCACGATCCGGTCAGGCGACCGTTCCGGCGGTGGTTCACCAAGCTCGCTCCACAACGACGTCTCGTCCGTCGGGGAACTGCCGGCGACCTCCCCCACCGACTCCACCGGACACCCCAAGACAACAGCACCGGACTCCTGGGCTGCTGACGGAACCTCCTGCAAAGTGACGGGCTGGGCAAGCTGCTTCACGGGCGCAGACATCGTTAGCGATCGTCCTTCTCTCACTCAAGATGGTCGGGATTCGGGTCCGAGCCTGCCCCACGACATCACCACAAGGGAAGGATCACCACTCAAAAGGAGCGCCCCATCAACCGACGCTGGAATTAAATTTCCTATCCACCAACAGCTGGAATAAAATTGTCTATCCATCAACCCCGACACTCGACGCGGGAGTTGGACGGATGCTGTTGCGTTGACGAAGTGCGGCGCGGAGTGGACCGTTTTTTGTGGCCTGTCAGAG
>CAWGMP010000002.1:0-178807 GCA_963823755.1 uncultured Actinomycetota bacterium | reverse complement strand
CATCAGCCGACGCTGCGCCGGAAGATCAAGCTCGGCATGCTCGCCGCCCTGGACCAGCGCATCGCGCTGCGCTACACGATGCCGCCCATGACCAGGGAAGAAACCCACAGCTACATGGCCCATCACCTATCGCTGGCCGGCCGCGCCGACACCCTCTTCTCCGAAGACGCCACCAACCTGATCCACGACACCGCCCGCGGCTACCCCAGAGCGATCAACAACCTGGCCGTCCAGTCCCTGCTCGCCGCCTACGCCGAGAACAAGACCATCGTCGACGAGGCCAGCACCCGCGCCGCGGTCGAGGAGGTCACGGCAGAATGACCATCTGAATGCCACGATGAACACCAAACGCCCCGCCGGGACACTCCCGGCGGGGCGTTCTCACACCCTCACATGCTCATCCACAGTGACACTCACATCACCACCTTGAGTGGCACTCAACAGTCGCCCGGATCCGCTGGTGCGTGACCGAGACCGCGCTCGGGGTCATCACCGGGGAGGTCGGCGCCGGCAAGACCGTCGCCCTGCGCGCCGCCCTGGCCGAGCTCGACGCCTCCCGCTACACCGTGATCTACCTGCCCAACCCCGCGGTCGGGGCCCGCGGCCTCTACGCCGCGCTCGTGACCGGCCTGGGCGGGGTCCCCCGCTTCCACACCGCCGCGCTGATCGCCCAAACCATGGACCACCTCGCCGCCGAGAAACACGAACGCGGCCGCGCCGTCGTCGTGGCCGTCGACGAAGCCCACCTGCTCTCCGCCAACCAACTCGAGGAACTCCGGCTGCTCACCAACAGCGAAATGGACTCCGTCGCCCCGTTCACCGGCCTGCTGCTGGGCCAGCCCACCCTGCGACGACGGATCAAACTCGGCGCCTTGCCGCCCTAGACCAGCGGATCGCGCTGCGCTACGCCCTGCCCGGCATGACCGAACCCGAGACCCGCGACTACCTCACCCACCACCTCAAACTGGCCGGGCGCACCGACCAACCGTTCTCCGACGACGCCGCCGCCCTGATCCACCAGACCAGCCGTGGCCTGCCCCGCGCGGTGAACAACCTGGGCCTACAAGCCCTCGTCGCCACCTACGCGGCGAACAAGACCATCGTCGACGAGTCCGCCGCCCGAGCCGCCGTCGCCGAAGTCACCGCCGAATAAACCCCGGGACGATCACGACGACACGCTGAACAACAAGACGCCAGCCCGACCACAAAGACCCCGCCCCGCACACCGGGCGGGGTCCTCGGCATTCCCGAACATCCGCAACCAGCGCGACGCCGACATCCTTACCGACCGTGGCGCTCAACAGCGAGCGAGGAACCTCAGGACCACCAGATGGCCAGCGGCGGCGATTTGGACGCGATGCCCGCAGCGTGGCCTCGACGCGATCCATCGGGTCCGAACGGACCGCGGGCCAGGATAGTCACCGTTCTCGGCGTCGGGTCGCCGCCGCAGCCATTCGCCGATTTCCGCGTCGATCTCCTCCGGTGTCGCGCGTGGCCGTTCACACGGAAGTCGCTGCAACATCCGCTCCCCCACCTCGTAGAGGTCCAAGGCGACCCGCATTCGCTCAGCAGCGGTATCCGACAGCGGCACCCACTCACCCTATGCCGCGTGCCGCGTGATGCCGATCATTGAGGCTGGCTGCGTGCGGCTGATCGATCAAGACGGCACTCTTCCGTCTCAAGAGGTGCCGTTGATCTTGCAGTCCCAGGCCCGCGCGGCCGCGATTGTGATCAGCCGGTTGTGGCGGCGAACGGGCCCCCGGTACCGAAGGCGAGCCGCGCGAAGTTCTCGCCGATGCGGCGGTGTCCTGCGGGATCGGGGTGGACCTCGTCGGGCAACGGCAGTTCGGCGTAGTCCTTCTCGCCGTAAAGGTCGCGGCCGTCGAGGTAGTGCAGGTTCGGGTCCTTAGCTGCCCGCTGCTCGACAATCCGGGCGAGCGCGTCGCGGATAACGTTGAGCGTCAGGCGCCCCGCGGCGCGTTCGGCCGGGTCGCCCGTGGCCTTAAACCGCAAGGTCCCGCCGTCGAAGTCGGGCGCGAGCGGGCCGGGGGTGTCCTCCTGGACCGGGCACAGGATGGAGGACACCACCAGCAGCGGCGTGGTCGGATGCCCCTCGCGGATGGTGTCGAGGAAACCGTGGACCGCGGGCATGAAAGCGCGCAGGCGCATCACGTCGGCGTTGACGATATTGATGCCGATCTTGACGCTGACCAGGTCCGCAGGGGTGTCCCGCATCGCGCGGGCGGTGAACGGGTCAAGCAGCGCGCTGCCACCGAATCCCAGATTGATCAGCTCTACTGCGCCTTGGGCGGCGGCCAGGGCCGGCCAGATAGCGGTCGGGTGGCCAGCGTTCGAGCCGTGGCTGATGGAGCTGCCGTGGTGCAGCCACACCCTGCGCCCGCGCTCGGGTGCCGACTCGACCGGAGCGTCGGTGCGCAGGGCGATCAGCTCGGTGATCTCCGTATAGGGGAGCCAGATCTCGACGTTCTTGTCACGCGCGGGCAGACCGGTGAACCGGGCGGTGCCGGGGGGCCCTTCGCTCAGTTCGACGGACTGGGTGGCCATGTCGATCGTGCAGACCCTGCCGCCAGTCACCGTGGTCTGGGCAGTGAGACGGCCGTCGATCAGCAGATCGTATACGCCGTCCACCGGGGTCGGCAGACCTCGGTAAGCCCTCTTGGTAGGCAGCGTGTCCAATTCGATGGTGGTGGCCCGGGTGCGAAGGGCCAACCGCACGCCGGAGGGCTGGGCTTCGGCCATAGCGAGTTGGTCGTCGGGGATCTGCCGACGAGCCCGAGCGGGCAACCGGTGCGGCAGCAGGCCGCCGTGCGCGATGCCTTCCAGGTCGAGGGCGCCGCGCAGGATGTCCGCGGTGACGGGTGTGGTGATCCAGTCGTGCTCGGTATAAAGATCCCGGTGGCAAGCACGGCAAGGACGAGGACGAGGAAGATGAGGACAAGAAGTGACCACTACTGCGGCGGCGCCCTCACGGGCCGGCTTGGTGGAGAGCCTGGCCGCTGAGGGGGTGCTGGGTGAGTCGTGGCGAGCGGCGTTTTTGGCGGTGCCCCGGGAGGTGTTCATCCCGGAGGTGATCTGGCGTGAGGCCGGGGACGATCTGGTGCCGCTGCGCCGGTGCGACGAGCCGGTCGAGTGGCTACAGCGCGTCTACGGGCCGCACTACATTGTCACCCAGGTTGACGACGGCAGCCCAGCCGGACCCCAGGGGCGAGGTCGGGTGGCGACCAGTTCAGCGTCGCGCCCAGACATCGTCGCCCTGATGCTGGAGGCTGGCGGGGTTGAGCCGGGGATGCGGGTGTTGGAAATCGGTACCGGCACCGGCTACACCGCCGCGTTGCTCGCTGAACGGCTCGGCGCCGGCAACGTGACCACCATCGAGGTGGACCCACAGCTGGCGGAGCGAGCACGGGTCGCGTTGACCACCGCCGGCTACGGCGAGGTCATGGTGATCACCGGCGACGGCGCGCAGGGCTACCCGGAAGGGACGCCCTTTGATCGAGTGCTGTCCACCGTGGCCGCACCCCAGGTGCCTTATTCGTGGGTCGCGCACACATGTCCGGGTGGGTTGGTGGTCACCCCCTGGAATAGCGCTTACAAGCCTGCCGGACTGCTGTCGCTGACCGTGGAGTCCGACGGCACTGCCACCGGGGGTCTGGTCAACACCACCATCTCCTTTATGCCGCTACGCGATCAGCGCATTGCCCGCCCCGCGGTCACCGACGTGGTGCGCGACACCGACACCCCCGAGGTCAGTCACACCGACGTACACCCCGCAGACCTGTGCAACGGCGACGATGCGCCCTTTGCGATCGCCCTTGAGGTCCCCAGCTGCCACCGGGAGTACGAGGCCGCCACCGGCGATGACGATCGCTGGCGCGTGTGGTTCCTCGATGCGGGCTCCCGATCTTGGGCGCGCTTTGACTACCAGCCCGACGCCGACCGCTGGCCGGTACAGCAGTTCGGGCCGCGCCGGCTGTTCAACGAAGTCACCACCGCCTACCAGCGTTGGGACCACGCCGGGCGGCCCTCGGTCACCCGGTGGCGGTTCATCCTCACCCCGAACGGGCAAAGGGTGGAGCTGGCACCGGAACACCGGAAACACCGGCCATAAGCATCCACCGGCCCTGACCCCACACCTCATTTGAACCTGTGGGGTTCCAGAAGTCGGCCTGTACCGCTCCAGAACCTCACGAGTGCGGTGTTGACCTGCAGGTTAGGGAAAGATCAGGATCAGGCATGATCCTCGGTCGTGTGTTTCCGACTCCTCTATTTGATCATGGTGTGCGTGTTCCGGTGGCTGGGGGTCCTGGCGTGCAGCAAGTCCGCAGTCGCTGCCGAGCTGCTGGCATTGCGGCACGAAGTCGCGGTCTTGCGTCGCCACGTCAGCCAGCCACGCCCCTCGTGGCCGGATCGAGCGTTCTCTCCGCGTTGGCCCGGCTGCTGCCGCGACAGCTGCGGATGCACCGACTGGTCACGCCGGCCACGTTGCTGGCCTGGCACCGTCGCCTGGTGGCACACCGGTGGCGCTACCCGAACCGGCCAGGCCGCCCCTCGCCGAACCGCCAGATCCGCGAAGTGATCTATCGCCTCGCGCGCGAGAACCCCCGGTGGGGATATCGGCGAGTGCACGGCGAACTCCTCAGCCTGGGTTACCGGCTGGGTGAGTCGACCGTGCGACCGATCCTGCGCGCCCAAGGGTATGGTCCCGCTCCCCGGGAGGCGGACACCTCGTGGCGGACGTTCCTGCGCAGTCAAGCCGACGGGCTGCTGGCCTGCGATTTCTTCCACCTCGACACGATCTTTCTGCGCCGACTGTCTGCGCTGTTCGTGATCGAGGTGCGCACTCGCCGGGTGCATATCCTGGGGGTGACCGCCCATCCAACGGGACAGTGGGTTACTCAGGCCGCTCGCAACCTGGCCAGGGATCTGGGCGATCGAATTAGCTCGTTCCACTTCTTCATCCGCAACCGAGACGCCACGTTCACCACCAGCTTCGACACCGTGTTCCGCAGCGAGAACATCACGATCATCACGACACCGCCGCGCACTCCCCGAGCGAACTGTGATGCCGAGCGGTTCGTGCGCACCATCCGCGGCGAGTGCACCGACCACATCCTGCTCTACAACGAACACCACGCCACCAGGATCCTGTCCGAATACGAAAACCACTTCAACCACCACCGACACCAGGCTCTCGACCAACGAGCCCCCAACGACGAGCACCGACCAGCCGCCCTGCCCATCGACGGCCTGATCCGACGCCATCGCATACTGGGCGGTGTGGTCAACGAATACCACCGAGCAGCCTGACCGGAAAACAAAGTCGGGGACGGGCGAAGAAAACCAGGCCAACCCCGGTGACCGAGTTCTGGCACCCCGCAGGTAGGCGCGCAAGAGGTGCTTCGCGCCCGTGCAGCGGTTCAGCTGTGGTTGCCGAACCGTTTGAAGCGGATGTCATGGCTGCGGAGGTAGGTCTGCAGGCCGGCGTCTTGCACCGGGATGAGGTGGGCGTCGCGGCCGGAGGCGTTGTGATGAGAGTGCCACTGACCGGGCGGGGTGACGAAGGCACCGCCGGGCTGCCAGTCAACCCGCGTCGGGTTCTTAACCTCGCCGTGGTCGTCGAGTTCGTCACCGAGCAGGGTGTAACAACCCGGCTCGCAGTCAAGGATGAGATCGAGCGCGACCGACTGGTGGCGGTGTGGCTTTTGCACCTGCTCGGGGGGTAGCAGGCCAAACATCGCCCACAGGGTATGGGTAATAGTCAAGGTCTGCTCCTGCTCGGCGTTGGCGAGCAGGACACTGACCCGGTTCTTGGCGCTCGCCCCGGGCGCCTGGGCGACCCGGTTAAGTTCCTCGGTCGCGCGTGACCGCGGGAAGATCGTGGGCCGAAACCGCGGGGTGGTGGCGTCAGCGCCGAGGTAGCGCAGCAGCGGCTCGTCGTGTACCCAGTACATCGCCGCGTCGTCCTCGGCGTGGAAGGTGGCGGGGCTGCCGGCGGGCAGGGTGATGAAGTCCCCCTTCTCCCACTTGATCAGTGAGTTACTGACAACCGCGAAGCCGCGCCCTGTGATGACGTAGTAGAGCTGGGAGGTCGCGTTGACCTCCGTGTGGATCTTCTCGCTGGCACGGATCCGCACGAAGTGCGCGAGCAGGGCCGGGCTGGTGGCCGGGCCGGACGTGATGCCCAACGGCTCAGAGAGGTCGAGCGGCACGATCCGCGTGGCGCCGCCGGAGTACAACTCCGGGCCGAACCGCTCGGCCGGCACCTTGGGGGTGTAGCCGAGCCCGACCGGGTCGGCGGCCTGGGTGTATTCGAAGTACCGGGCCTCGGCGGTCCAGTCCTCGAAGCGGCCCTCGAAGCCGTACTCGGCGACGTTGACCGGCTCGGCGGGCGTGGTGGGGTCGAGCTCGGTAAGCCGGGCAACGTCGGCGGTGTTGGTAGCCATCTCGTCCTCCATCCATCATTCGGATCGCTAACGCGTCGGCCAACTCCGGTTACCCCGAGGGCCTCTACATACTCGCCCGAGTTCCACAGGGTTTGGTCGATTCTAGGCATGTGCTGGGCTGATAGTGCAGGTCATTCCTGGAAGGAGCGGGTCCGGTCAAGAGGGTTGGTGACCCACATTCAGCACTACCGCCACTTTTCGTTCCGTTGTTCCTCAACCCCCCGGAAAAGGACCAGCACAAAGCTGGCACCTCGTCAGCGGCCCACCCTACCGCACGGCGGGTTCGGCGAGAGGTCCGGAGAAACGGGCCGGGAGCAATCCCGGCACCGTGCTCCGGACCTACTCAGCGTAACTCCTGAGACTGGAGAGGCACTTGTGACTGTTGTGACGATGGATGTGTCAGCCGAGCCGGGAGACGGCTTGGACGAGCAGGTGGTACGGCACTGGCTGCGCGGGCGGGCGCCCGCCGAGGTCCATCAGGAAGTTGCGCGCCTGCTGAGCGACCCAGGCGCCGCTCGGGTTGGTCGTGATGCCCAACAGGTGAACGCGGCGGGTGGCGTGCTCTACGACGAACAACACAGATAACCGGTGCAGCAGCAGGGTGTCGACGCGGAAGAAGTCCGTGGCGAGAATGCCGTGGGCTTAGGCGGTCAGAAACTGCCGCCAGGTGGGCCGCTACGGCCAGGTGCGGGGTCGATGCCGGCTCGTTTCAGGATCAACCACACGGTGCTGGGCGCAAGCTGGTAGCCGAGCCCGGCAAGTTCACCCTGGATCCGCCGGTAACCCCAGGTCGGGTTCTCCGAGGCCAGTCGCAGCACCAGCTGGCGCAGCTCGGATGCCGTGCAACGGCCGCCGGTGCGGCGGCGTCGGGGCTGAGTCCAGCGTCGCCTCACCAGGTCCCGATGCCACCGCAACACCGTGGCGGGCGTGACGATCCGAGGCAGTCGGCCGGCCTGGGACAGCAACCGGGTCAGTGCCGCGAACACCGCCCGATCCGCCCACAACAGGCGCGGCCGCCTAACCTAGCGACGCAACACGGCGACCTCATGGCCAAGCACCAGAATCTCCGCATTCTTCGACGCGGAGCTACGGGCCAGCAGTCCAAGCCAGGCCATGAGTTGCCGGAAGATCAGATAGAGCAGTCCTACCGTCACGGCTAGCGATCATTCCTGATGGCCACTGTTCAGTGATGACGCAGGTCACCGCCCTGAACGACCGGTTCGGCACCCACAAGCACGCGAGGAGCGCAGATCAAGGTGCTGCATCGAGTTTCCGAGCCTCACAGGACTCAAATCCGCATATCCGCTCTCGCCAGCACAAATTCCCGGACATTCGCGATCATGGATTCTCAGCGTTGCTCGGTTGGCTCCTGGCGTTTGTTTTCTGCCGATGACCCGCGTGACGACGCGAGGACCCGGTCCGCACAGATGACGCTTAGAGCAGGCCCACGCGGCGTAGTGGTTCCACGAGCGATGCATCGTCGAGGGTATGACCGTGTTCAAGGCTTTTGAGCATCACCGTTCCACGGGGAGCTCGGTCGATATGGAAGGTCGACCAGTTTCGACAAGTGGGGCAATCCCGGCCAGTGAGGAATGGTCGCAGCAGGTGCAGCTGCCGCTGGCTGTCCATGACATAGAGGCTGCCGAGTTCGAGACCGTAAGCGTGGTACTCCATGGTGCGGGTGGGAACGACGGGCTGGTCGCCGGTGAGCTCGCGATAGCCGACCGTTGCTCGTTCCTGCAGACTGTCCCACTGCACTGAGGTGAGGTGCACGAGTGGCAGGTCGGACAGGACGCTCGCCGACTTGACGAGTGTCGTGAGATCAGCGCGTGCGGTTCCGAGTGCGTGCGGGAGGTCGGCCGAATCGACCCGTCGCAGGTGTGCCTGGTCGTTGCGCCGGTCGTTAAGCCGCCGTGTTGCGGAGTCGGCCTCCGAGTCGGCGAGAAGCGATCGCAGTTCGTTCAGCGGCTGGGTGTCGGGTATGTCCCGGCAAGCGCGGCTGTTGCGAACTTCGTCCAGCACGGCGACCCAGTCACCGAACCCCGGACCGCGCTTGCCATCGGCAAACCTCGCTCGAATGTTCTTGCTGCAGCCCAGTTCGATATTTGCTTCGCGGGCGAAGACCAGGGCCAAGTGCGCGGCGTAACAGAGCAGGACCTCCGCAGTCTCCAAGACAGCCTCATATGCCTCGGGCGTCGCGCCGGCGCTGACGGTGGCCTCCACGCCACGCCAGCGGTAGGCAATCGGGTAGGGGAACCTGGTCCGCACGGTGTAGCTCTCGTCGTCGAGCAGGGAGGCGGCGTCGCTACGTAGTCGCAGAATACGTCCGGAGCGTACGATACGGGCCCGGGCGGCCTTGGCGCTGTCGTCGAGGAACACGGACTGCAGGAGTCTTTCCGCATCGGCGCGCCACGCCTCGAAGCGCTGGGCCGCGTCGGTGAGGTCGTTGAGGGCTGCGCTCAGCGCGTCGTCCGGCTGGGGAAGGTGGAGTTCTTTTAGGGCACGCTGGTGAAGACGCAGACTAGCCCCGAGAGATGATGCGTTGACGAGTGTGCGGGCAAGCGGAGAGCGCAGGAACTGCAGCGTCACAAGACGCTGGGGTGCTGTAAGAGGCTTCTTCGAGCGAAGGACGATGACCCTCTCACTGGCTGCCGCGGGAAGATCAGTCTCTGTCACTTCGACTGCTACCAGGCCGCCGCGGTCGGTCGCCACGAAGATCTCTGGTAGCAGGATGTCGCCGACCTGTAACTGTCGGTCGAGCGGTATGGCCGCCCACCTGGCTTCTTCATCGGGAAGCGCAATCGTTCCGTCGCGTCTGAGGTCTCGTCCGGACAGTACCCGGACGGCTCCCGACGCGTCGGTACCGCACGACAGGTCCTTGTCCCTCGCTGAATGAAATGCTCGTCCTGGGAAATCGAACATCTCATCGAGGGTCACTGCCGCGCCGAAGTCGGATAAATCTGCCCTTCGCGCCAGCACGTTGGGATCGTGGCGTTCGAACCCCAAGCTCTCGCCAGGTGTGGGGACATCACGAAGCACATAGCCGAATCGACCCCGCCCCCCGTTCCTCGTCAGCAGCCGGCGGAAGTCAGATTTGACTGCCTCCTCATCAGGGTGAACGGGCGCCCTGAAAGACCGAAGCGGTGACACGTTCCCTTCCTGGCGGGCGCGAAGGAACATCGCTACATATTCTATTGCGGGGTGGACCCCAGGAAAGAAGCCTTGCGCGCCTTGCGCTTCGAGCAGGAGAGCGGGCTGCCAATGCGCCGCGAGTGCTTCTCGTACCCGGCGCGCATTAGTAGAGGTTAGGATCTGACGAGGCAGCAGCGCAGCCAGGAGCGAGTCATGACCGGCAGGCGCGCAGGCAAGTAGAATTTCCTCGTATGGAGCGAACTTTACTCCGATCCTCCGCCCCCTTGGCGGGAGGAGCAAGACCGATCCCTCGATAAGTAACTCGGGGGACAAATCGACGTCATGGAGCGACCACGGAAGCGGAAAGTCCCAAAAACCCACATCCGCATCCTCATCTGTCTCGGCCGCATCGACCCTCAGAACCGTAAGAATACGGCCAGCAAGCTGCTCGAATGCCATGTCGAGCAGGTGCACGAACAGGCCCAAGTTGTCACCCACTATGCGCCGCGCCGTGACGATGCGCGAGCGATGTGATCACAGAGCTGATCTTACGGCAACCCCAGGGCTGCATCGCGCTAAGACTCGACCAAGGAGCTTGGCCAGGAGGGGGTCTGGCCCCGCCTTTCCGGCATGAACACGCACCCATCCACGCTCGGTCACCGGTTGTACGGGCCTCCGCACCAGCTGGTGACCTAGCGTCAAACCGTGGCCTGTGAGCACGCTGCCCGCCACGCCCAGCTCCCCACCGGCACGGAACTGGCCACCCTCGCCCGCGTCGCCCGAGGTACGGCCGATCAGCGTTCACACCGGTTCGTTCGATCCAAGATCCCCGGCGTCGAGCACAGCACCGTAACCCTGTGGGGCTCGGTAACTCGATGCAGTGCCCTGACTTGAGCTTCTTGCGTGATTCCTGGTCATGGATGATCGTTGGATGTTGCTGTTGTCGATCTTGTACCGGCTGGTGTGTTCGCTGCTCAGTCTGACCATGGTGCTGGTGCGGCCAGACCTGGGCAAGGATGCCGAACTGCTGGTCTGACGACACGAGAACGCCGTATTGCGCCGACAGAGTGCCCGGGTGCGCTACACGCCCGCCGACCGGGCGTGGCTGGCCACCTTATCCCGGCTGCTGCCGCGCTGCCGCTGGGCAGAAGTCTTTCCGGTGACTCCTGCCACCATCCTGGCCTGGCACCGCAGGCTCGTCTCGCGAAGAGGGGACTACACCGCACGCCGTCGACCGGGGCGTCCCCCGACCGCATCGGCGATCAAGAAACTCGTGATTCGCATGGCAACGGAGAATCCCACCTGGGGACACCGGCGGGTGCAGGGCGAACTGGTCCGGCTCGGCCATCGCATCGCCGCCTGCCCCGTGTGGCAGATCCTGCATGACGCTGGTATCGACCCCGCACCTCGTCGGTCCGGTTTGACCTGGAGACAGTTCCTCCTCACCCAAGCCAAGGCTGTCCTGGCCGTGGACTTCGTGCACGTAGACACCGTGTTCCCTTACCCGGATCTCCGCGCTGATCGCCCTCGAGCATGGTTCTCGCCGAGCATCTCTGGTCGGAGTAACGGCACACCCGACCGGTGCGTGGACCACTCAAGCCGCTCGCAACCTGCTGATGGACCTCGGCGACCGTGTCAACTCCGTCACGTTCCTGCTCCGGGACCGGGATTCTCGGTTCACCACCGCGTTTGATGCGGTCTTCGCCGCGGAGGGCATCCGGATCCTCACCAGCCCACCCCGAGCGCCGCGGGCCAACGCCCTCTGCGAACGCAGGATCGCAAATGCTGCGCCGCGAGCTGCTCGACCGGATCCTGATCGTCAACGAACGCCACTGACACCGAATCATCTCGATCTACCTGCACCATTTCAACACCGCGCGGCCACACCGGACGCTCGGACAACTCACACCGGCCCAGGCCAAGACCCCTCCTCGCCTGTGATCAACCTCGACGACCACAAAGTTCGCCGCAGACCGATCCTCGACGGGCTCACCAGCGAGTATCAGATCGCATCATGACCCCAACCGAGCACCCGAAACGTGCAGGTCAACCCCACAATCCTATATTCGAGCCCCACAGGATACGTCCACTTCGCGGCAACCAGGTGACTTCGTGGCAACCAGGCGACGATGCCAGCGCAAGATCGTGCCCGACGCTGATCACGCGATGCCCCCGCAGCATCGCGGGCAGAACCCCGACCAGCGCGGCGAACACCGCTCGATCCGCCCAGTCCAGCCGGGGCTTGAGGTTGGCTCTGCGCAGCACAGCGACTTCGTGACACAACACCAGTAGTTCGACGTCCTTAAACGCCGACGAGCGGCCGAGTAACAACAGCAGGTTCAGCAGCCGCAGGAAGATCAAATAAAGGAGACGCAACGACACGGCTCAGGATCATGCCTTGCCAGCCGAGTACATCGATCACCCAGGTCAGCAACGTAGAGCCCTTTTGAGGGCTCGCCGTGGCTTGCGAAGATTCGGGGGTCAGAGGCACAGGCCGACTTCTGGAACCCCACAGGGTGCGCAGATCTACAATGCGCATCGCGTGGAGGTGCTGCGGCTCCATCAGCTCGGGATGGGGCGGGAGGAGTTCAAGGAGTAGTTCCGCCGACAGGCTTAGCCGTGCTCACCCAGATTCGTCAGGACAGCAGCATGCTGTGGGCGGAGCGCACGGTGTCGGGGTGCTCGTCGCCCAGGATTCGGCGCATGCGAGTGAGAGTCTCCTCGCCGAGCTGACGCGACCGCTCGTACTGGCCCAACCCCTGCAGAGAGACGGCAAGGCTGTAAGCCGCACGCAAGGTGTCAGGATGCTCCTCGCCGAGAATTCGGCGCATGCGAGTGAGAGTCTCCTCGCCGAGCTGACGAGCCAACCCATACTGCCCTAGTCCCCGCAGAGGGACGGCAAGGCTGTAGGTCAAACGCAAGGTGTAAGGATGCTCGTCGCCCAAGACCCGGCGCATGCGGGTAAGAGTCTCCTCGCCGAGCTGACGCGACCGCTCGTACTGCCTCAACTGCCCCATGGAGATGACAAGGATGTGGGCTGAGATCAGGGTGTGGGGATGCTCGTCGCCCAAGACCCGGCGCATGCGGGTGAGAGTCTCCTCACTGAGCTGGCGGGCCTGCTCATACTGCCCCAATCCATACACGGAGAGGGCAAGGATAAAGGCCGAGCGCAAGGTGTCGGGGTGGTCGTCGCCCAGGACCCGACGGCAGCGAGTGAGGGTGTCCTCGCCGAGCTGACGGGCCTGCTCATACTGGCCCAACTCCCATAGGTAGATCGCGAGGCAGTAGGCCGAGATCAGCGTGTGGAGGTGGTCGTCGCCCAGGACCCGGCGCATGCGGATGAGGGTGTCCTCACCGAGCTGACGGGCCTGCTCATACTGCCCCAACCCCCACAGGGCTAAGGCAAGAGTGAAGGCCGAGCGCAGAGTGCTAGGGTGGTCGTCGCCCCTGATGCGACGGCGGGTAAGGGTGTCCTCGCCGAGCTGACGGGCTTGTTCATACTGGCCCAACTCCCGCAGGGCGGAGGTAAGGATGTGGGCCGAACTCAGGGTAAGAGGGTGGTGGTCGCCCAGAAGCCGGCGGCAGCGAGTGAGGGTATCCTCACCGAGTTGGCGAGCCTGCTTAAATTGCCCCAACTCCCATAAGTTGTGGGAGTAACGGCCAGCTGATTCCAGCGTGTCAGGGTGGTCATCGCCCAGCATGGAACGGCGCAGTTCTCGGGCGCGTTCGAACAGCAGCCGGGCCGGAGCAGCTTCCCCGCGGATCTGTAGATACTCAGCGGCGTGGTGCAGCAGCCACGCCACGTCCTGCTCGACGCCAGTGAGGTCGCGATGAGAGTCGGTGGCGACCAGCACATGCGGGAGGAGCTGGCGCCAGGCCAGCCAGGCCAATGAGTTATGCCATTGATCGTCGGCCGGGACCGCAGCACGCAGCAGCCAAATCGCACGGGTAGGCAAGTCCTGGTATTGGTGAGGCTGAGTGCGCAGGATGGCGGCGAGCAACCGATGCAGCGTCAGGGTGGCGGACTCAACGCGGACTAGCCCGTACTGGCGCAGCAGCCGGATCAGCGTAGTGAAGGCCAGTGGATCTCCGGCCGTGGTTCCGAGGGGTTCGGGTAGCTGGTCGGTACAGGTAGTGATCAAAGTCAGCGGGATCGGCTCCGGCGCTAGGTAGGCGGTCAGGGTGAGTAGTTGCAGCGCGGCTGGGGACTGGGCGCCGAGCCGGTCCAGGTCGATTTGGACGCTGGCGGCCAGCGACACCGGATACGTGGCGGAGGCGCCTTGGGTCAGCAGCTCCGTCGTCCGCTTGGCGAGCAAGGCGAGGTAGTCATCCACGCTAGCGGCGGTGTCCGACAGGTGCGCTCCGGCTTGGGCCAGGGCCAGCGGCAGATCCCCCAGCGCTTGCGCGATCCGTCTGGCATCACCCTCAGTGAGGTGCAGGGCGCGACGGCGTAGTAGCGCGATCGACTCTCCCCGATTAAATACATCCACTCCGACCGAAGTAGCCAGCTCCTGCCACCCGGGGTTACGAGAAGTGATCACCACATGCCCCCCACCCCCAGGCAGATACCGGGCCAGCGCCCCGGGTTCCTCGGCGTTGTCAAAGATCAAAAGCCACCGGCCCCGTTCCCGTAACACCCCCAGCAGCCGGGCCACCGCCGCGATCACAGGGTCGGTGGCGGTCGCTAAACCCAGGGCGTAGGCGAGCTCGGCCAGTCGGTTGGCCACCAGCGTTGATTCCTCTGCTGGGACCCACCACACCATGTCGTAGTCGGCCCCGTAGCGATGGGCGTACTCGATAGCCAGTGCAGTCTTGCCGATCCCGCCCATCCCATGCAGAGCCTGTACCACCGCTGTCGAACGCTTGTCTTGCAAGGTAGCGCGTAACGCGTTGAGTAACTCCTCCCGCCCGGTGAATACTGGGCTGCGGGCGGGAACATTCCACACCCGCTCCACCAGCGCATTATTCGACCGCGCATGTGGCAGACCCCGCAGCGCCGCAAACAGCACCTCGCTGAGCTCCTCCGGGCTTCTGACCGTTGCCGTGGTGACCCCGCTCTTGCTCAGCCCGGCCCGGAAAGCCTCCTGCCGAGCGCCATAGCGCAGATCCACAAACAGATCCTTCGGGCCCTCGGCTTCCTCGCTGAGCAGTACCACCAGCCGGGGTAACCCCGCCTCGCTGGCCGCCTGGAACTCCCACTCCGTGTAGGACAGCTCCGGGCGATCGGCCACCGGCGAGCCGTAGCGGAATCCCACCACCGATACATGTACATCCGCACCCAGCACCGCATCCCAGCACACCTGCGCAGGCTGCTGCTCCCGCGGCCCGAAATACGCCATCTCCACGATGGCATCCCCGGCCCGAGTCACCGCACGCGCCGCCGCAGCCACAAACGACCGCCCCACCGGAAACCGCGCCAACTCCGACGTATGACTCACAAACACCCGGCGAGGCGCTAACACGGCACTAGCATCTCACCACCCCCACCGTCAGCACGAGCAAATCCTGCGGGGACAGAGCCAGATCACGCACGCCCAGTTCCGTCGAGGGTGCCCCGTGCTGCCGTGTGGTCGGGCTTCGTCACTGTCGCTGGGACGCCACACGAGCGCCCCAGCATGTGAGATCGTCGGTGTTATCCCCGTCCCGTGAAGAGCCAGTCGGGTAGATCGATTCCGAAGCGCCTGACCAAAAAACAGGTGCTCGGCGAACGGACACACAACCGATCAGAATCCGAACGAAGAATCCTGTAGGGTGCCAAAAGTCCGTCACATGTCCTGGCCTGGACGTTCATGTCAGGCGTTGACCAGCCATGAAGATCAAAAGGCACACTCAAACCCGACCGCCAGCAACGTGAAGATGTTCAGCCAGAGAGTCCAAGACCAGTGAGGACGAGGTTCCCCCTCGTGATCACCAGCGGCGACACCCCACATCCCCACCAGCCGGAGCCGAAAGCTCACCCGAAAGACCGAGTGAGGCCCCACCGCCGCCTTCGTACCAGTAAACTAGGTTACCAGAGCCTGATCGCAGCGGCCCGGAGTAGGGACGGCGATCCCTTGACCTGACGAGAAGTTGCCACTTCTCCCCCAGGGTTATCCACACAATCCGCAGACCAGCGGAAATAGAGAATCCCCTGCACATGACGGGTCCGTCGGTGGCAGTTGACAGCAGTTCGGGTAGGTCCCGGAACAGTCGCTGCTCCTGTTTGGCTCCTGCTCCTGGTAACGCTGGGCACCAGGGACCTGACCAAAGTCGATCACTTATGACGTAGTTCACACGATGGGTTCCTGGTCAAAGCCCGAGGATGTCGAGTGCGAGTCGGTTTCGGTCCCAGGCGGCGGCGCGGCGTCCTTCGGCGATGTTGTGGTAGCCAGCGCGGTTGAGCAGGCTGATGACGACGTTACCTGTTGACTGAACTACTTCGAGTGTTTCTGCTGTTCAGTGACCGTTTTCCGGTTGTCTCGTTGATCCGCCGTGCAGGAGACCTCAAGGGATCTGAGTGCTCTGGTCGTGCCGCAGGTCGGTCGTGTCGTCGCGACGGACGACACGTGGGAGCCCTACCGGCTCGTCGACTTTGACGGGATCGCGGTGGAGTCGGTCGCGGTCTTTCTGCGGGATCTGCAGGCGGCGGGTCGGTCGGCGGCGACGGCCCGCTCGTATGCTCTGGACCTGTTGCGGTGGTTCCGGTTCTTGTGGGCTGTCGAGGTCGGTTGGGACCAGGCGACCCGGGTCGAGGCCCGGGACTTCTGTCGGTGGCTGCAGGTCGCGGGCAAGCCGGTGCGCCTGCACTGGCGCCGCCGAGACGAGCCGGCGGCCACCGGTGCTCGGCCCGGTGGCGGGCTGCGTGTCCGGCCGTATGCGGCGTCGGTGCGCGCGCACAGCGAGACGGTGCTGCGCAGCTTCTACGATTTCCACCTCGACGCCGGGACCGGACCGATTCTCAACCCGTTCCCGTTGGATCGGTCCCGGCGAGGCCGTCGTGCGCACGCGCACCGCAACCCGATGGACCCACTGCGGCATGAGAAGAGCGGGCTCTACCGGCCGACGGTGCCGACCCGGTTGCCGCGCAGCGTCCCGGACGAGCAGTTCAACGAGATCTTCGCCCGGCTGGGCTCGCACCGGGACCGGGCGTTGGTGGCGTTCTACGTCTCCACCGGGGCGCGGGCGAGTGAACTGCTGTCGGTCACCCAGGGTGGGGTCGACCCGGGGCGCCAGCTGATCACGGTGGTGCGCAAGGGTAGCCGCGAGGTCGCGCAGCTGCCGGCGTCGCCGGATGCGTTCGTCTGGTTGCGGCTCTACCAGGTGGAGATGTCTGAGCGGATCCCGCGGGGACGGACCCGCTCTCTGTGGTGGACGTTGCGGGCCCCGGCGCGTCCGCTGACCTATCACGCGGTGCATCGGATGTTCGAGCGGGTCAACGAGCGGGCTGGCACGTCGGCGACGCTGCACTCGCTGCGGCACACTGCCGCCTACCGGATGGCCGAGGACCCGGACCTGCCGCTGACCGATGTGCAGTTCGTCCTGGGCCACGCTCAGCTGACCACGACGCAGATCTATCTGACGCCCCGCAAGCAGGACGTGGTCCGTCGGGTGCTGGCCCACCACGACGAGCAGACCCGACGGGCCGCCGCCCGCGCCGCTCCCGCCGCGGCGCCCGGCTACCGGCCGGAGAGCCTGGCGGTGCTGTTCGGGAACCAGCTGTCGTGATCGCCGCCGTCGAGCGGGATGCCCCGGTGCGTGATCGCGGTGGCCCGGTGCCGCCGCCGGTGGGGCCAGCGTGCGTCGAGACCCGGTTTGTGGCCCGGGCACCGGCCGCGGGATGGCCGGACACCAGGCTGGACCGGGAGCAGGTGCTCGAGCGGCTGACCGGTGGGCCGTTCGCGCTTGACAGCGTCGGCGGCCAGAAGCGACGTCGCCACGGGGTGGCCGCGTTGTTGGACTGGCTGGGTGACCAGCCCGGCCAGACCTGGCAGGACCGGTGGCTGGCCAGCGGGGCAGACGCTGCTGGCGCGGCGTGGCGCCAGATTCCCGCGCAGTGGCTGCGCGCGAGCGGCCGATACCCGCACGGGCGGTCCGACCCGTTGTGCGCGGCGTTCGCGGTGGCGATCTGCGCCGACCTGGTGCGACCCAGCACCACCTGGTTCGTAGCTGCGGTGCCCCGCGGGGGTTCCTTGGTCCGCGGCATGGCCCAGGCCCGTGACCCTGCCGGATTCGCCCGGTTGCGGCAGCAGTGCGAGCGCGACGCGCAGCTGCCCGCCGCGGCCGGCACGCACACGCTGCACCGGGCCGCGGTCATCCTCGGTGCCAAGGGCGGCGTGCTCGCCGAGGTCACCGTCGGGGATGTCCTGGAGCTGCTCGACGTCGAGGCCGGCTGTCACCGCAGCCCGATGGGCAACGCCACCGCGTTCTACCGGACCCTGCACCAGTTGGGGATCTTCGAGGCGGACGCGCCGACCCGGCTGCAGGAGCTGCGCAGTGCCGGTCAGCGCACGCCGGCCGAGCTCATCGACCGGTTCGATCTGGCCTGCCGGCCGGTGCGGGACCTGCTGGTGGACTACCTGTGCGAACGCCAGCCGGCGTTGGACTACAGCAGCCTGCGCGCCCTCGCCGCAGATCTTGGCAACGTGTTCTGGAAGGACCTGGAACGTCACCATCCCGGCATCGACAGCCTGCACCTACCGGCCCAGGTCGCCGCCGCGTGGAAGCAGCGGCTGCGCACCCGGGCGAAGACGGTCACCACCACCGCCGGCGAGAAGACGACGCTCACCGTGGAACGAGTCGGTTACCGCCAATGCCTGACCCCGGTCCGGGCGTTCTACCTGGACCTGGCTCAGTGGGCGCTCGAGGACCCCGCCCGTTGGGCAGTGTGGGTCGCGCCCTGCCCGATCGGTGGAGAAGAGATCAACCAGCGCAAGGCGGCGCGCCGTCGCAAGTCCCGCATGGACGCCCGCACCCGCCAACGGCTGCCCGTGCTGCCGATCCTGGTGCGCAGCGTCGACGAGCGACGCAAGACCACCGACGCGCTCCTGCAGGCGGCCCGCCGAACCCGGCCTGGGGAATGCTTCAGTGTCGCCGGACAGACCTTCACCCGCTCCCTCACCACAGGTCGCAGCGACAAGGTCTGGATCGACGACCCGGCCAGCGGGAAACGGCGGGACCCGGCAATGGAGGAAGACCTCGCGTTCTGGGCGTGGGCCACGGTCGAGGTCCTGAGAACCACCGGAGTCCGGATCGAGGAACTGCTGGAGATCACCCATCACAGCCTCGTGCGATACCGGCTGCCCAGCACCGGTGAGCTCGTCCCGCTGCTGCAGATCGCGCCGTCCAAGACCGACGCCGAGCGGCTGCTGGTGGTCAGCCCGGAGCTGGCCGACGTGCTGTCCACCATCATCGGTCGGGTCCGCGAGAACACCGGGGTGGTCCCGGTCATCCCCGCCTACGACCGAACCGAGTGCGTATGGCTGGCGCCCGCCCCCTGGCTGTTTCAACGCAGACTCGGCACCGAGCACCGCAGGATCTGTCCAGGCGCGATCCGCAACATGCTCAACACCGCTCTCACGCACAGCCCGTTGACCGATCCAGAGACCGGCGGCCCGTTGCACTTCACCCCGCACGACTTCCGGCGGATGTTCATCACCGACGCCATCCTGTCCGGCCTGCCGCCGCACATCGCCCAGATCATCGCCGGGCACCGCGACATCAACGTCACCCTGGGCTACAAGGCCGTCTACCCCGACGAGGCCATCCAAACCCACCTGGCGTTCCTCGCTCGCCGGCGAGCACTGCGCCCCAGCGAGGAATACCGCGTCCCGACCGACGACGAGTGGACCGAGTTCCTCGGCCACTTCGAACGCCGCAAGGTCTCGACCGGAACCTGCGGCCGAGCGTTCGGGACACCCTGCATCCACGAGCACGCCTGCATCCGCTGCTCGATGCTCTGGCCCGACCCCGCCCAACGCGAGCGGCTCGTCGAGATCCGCGACAACCTCACCGCCCGCATCGCCGAAGCCCAACGCGAGGGCTGGCTCGGCGACGTCGAAGGACTCCAGGTCAGCCTCGACGGCGCCAACCACAAACTCGCTCAGGTCGAACGACGCTCACCCCGCCCGGCGGCCGTCGACCTCGGCATCCCCGCCCTCACGACCAAACCTTGACCGGCCAGTAACCGCTCAAGGCAAGGTGAAGATCAAGTTCAGAGAATGCGGATGATTGCCATGACGCGGGCGCCGGCGCCGGCACGGATTGTGGAGGCGTCTTCTTTGAAGGTGACGTCGCGGACGTGGGGGTGGGCCTCAATGTGCCAGTGGCCGCGGATGATGTCGGCGAGGTCGGCGGGCGAGGCCTGCTTGGGGGTGAGGCTGGTGATCCCGAGAATGGCGGCGGCGGTCACGGTGCCGTCGGGAAAGTGCCGATAGCGCTCGATCAGGAAAGCCTGGCGCGCGCCGGGAAAGTGGACCCGGTGGTGTTGGTGGGCGGGGTCGGTAAGGTCGATGACCTTGAGGGCGCGCCGGTCGCGGCGGCCGTGTCCTTTGTCCTGCTCGGTGTGGCCGATCTCGATGGTGGTCCAGGGCAGGGCGTCGAAGGCGGCGAAGAGTCTGGGTTGGTTCCCCTGGGCGATCAGGACGTAGTCACCGCCGTGTTCGCGCAGGTAGTGGGCGTGGGTGCGTTGGGTGTGGAGTGCGTCGGCGGTGACGATGACTCCGTGGAGTTTCCCGGGCCCGCCGCTGGGACCGTCTACCTCGCTGTCGCTGTCGCTGTCGCTGTCGCTGTCGCTGTCGTCGTGGTCGTGGTCGTCGTTGTGCTGGTCGGGTTCGGTGTGGTGGCGTTCGGCGATCTGGTCGAGCAGCGGGATGAACCCGCTGAGCTCGTTGGTCTTGGTGTCGACGGGGTGTTGGGCGATGACGGTGGCCTCGCCGTGGATCAGTGCGGCGAACAGGTGCAACTGGTTGCCGGCGGCGTCTTTGGCGCCGCGGACGGTCTTCCCGTCTAGGGCGATGATCAGCCGGGTGAGCTGGCCGGGCGACAGGTGCCCGGTGTTGACCTGGGCGTGGAGCCAGCCGGTGACGGCGGTGTCGAGGGCATGGGCGTCGACGGCGCGGATCGCGCGGCGCAGGGTCTGGTAGGCCGGGGCGAGATAGGTGCGGGTGCGTTTGTTGCGCCGGATACCCAGACTCGCCAGGGCTGGCTGGGGCAGGGTGCGGGCGTACTGGGCGATGGCGGCGGTGGAGTCCGCCCCCGAGAGTACGGCCGCGGTCGCGACCGCGAGCAACGCTGCGAGTTCGTGGCGGATCCCGCGGGCTTTGCGGTGCTCGGGTACTTGACCCAACACCGACAGCAGCCCGCCGGGCCCCTCGATGGTGACGGTGTTCATGTCCAACGCTGGCCCGCCTTGCCGAGGATGGGCCAGGGGAGAGTCGAACGCGGCGCTCAGCGCGCCCAGGCCGTGGCGGTGCACCGGGTGCAGCCAGTACACCTTCGGCTGCCCGTGGTGGATTTTGGTGCCGCGGTTGCGGGCGTACCCGGCACTCGGCCCGATCGGGGTGAATCCGGCCGCGGCGTAGCAGGACCCGGTGTGCCGGGACGGGTCGGTGAAGGTCTCCACGGCCAGTACCGGCTGCCCCCACACCCTCAGGTGATCAGCGGGCAGGCGGCGCAGACACGCGCCGAGCACCGCCGAGGCCAGGTGCGGGCGCCGCCCGGTCGGGAGCACGCACAACCGCTGGTTGGAAGTGATCAACCCGAGCCGGCGCAGCCGCATCTCACGGTCCCAGCCCAGGAACTCCTCCCGCGCCGTGCAGGCCAGTGCCGCCGACCCGAAACCGGCCACCGCGACCCACTCGCTATCGATTGTCGCGACGTAGCGCAGCACCCTGCCCGAGAGCCGATGACCCAACCAGTGATGGGCGCTCAACTCCGCGTTGAACCGCTCCAGCTCACCAGCCACGATTGGCCGGACCACCAGCGAAGCCCGCCACAACGACACCATGAGTGCATGTGTAGCAACTCGAAACCGGATTGTCCAGCTGGGCATATCATCCCAGCTCACTGGCCAGATTCAGAAACTTTGGTCAGGTCCCTGCGCTGGGCACCGGGGTCAGCAGCGTTGCTGCGGTCCACGCGGACAATAGGGATGAGCCGGCCCTCACCCGTGTCGAGGCCCTGGACTACACGACCAAATGCCTCCCGCTGACCACCGTCACATCACTGGCAGCCGGGATGGAGTGGATTATTTAATCTTCATGGTTGGTCAACGCCTGGCATGAATGTCCAGGTCAAACCATGTGACAGACTTTTGGCACCCTACAGGTATCCGTGACCGCTGCAGGATGCGGCGGATCGTCGAGGCCCCGACGCGGTGGCCAAGTGTGAGCAGCTCGCCTTGGATTCTTTGGTATCCTAGCTGGAGTTCTCCCGGGCCAGGCGCTCGATCAGCAAGGCAACGGTCTCGTCGAGGGGAGGACGCCCGGTGCGGTGGGGGTATGTCCACTGCGTGGCGATCAGGCGACGATGCCAGCGCAGGATCGCGCCCGGCGTGACCAACCGATGCCTGCGCAGTGTCAGCGGCAGCCTCCAGACCAGCCCAGCGAACACCGCGCGATCCGCCCACTCCAGGCGAGGCTTCGGATTGGCTCGGCGCAACACGGCGACTTCGTGCCGCAACACCAGCAGCTCAACGTTCTTGGACGCCGAAGAGCGGCCAAGCAACACCAGCAGGCCTACCAGCTGAAGGAAGATCATGTAAAGCAGACGCAAGGACACGGCTCACGATCATGACGTAACGGCCGAACGTACCGATCACCCAGGTCACAGGCACAGGCCGACTTCTGGAACCCCACAGGGTGAGGCTCAACCGCTGCCTTCGTGCCAGTAGAGTGGGGTTACCGGAGCGTGATCGCAGCGGCCCGGAGTAGGGGATTGCGACCCCTTGATGATGAGAAGTTGCCACTTCTCCCCCAGGGTTATCTACACAATCTGCTGACCTGCGGAAACAGAGAATCCCTTGCACATGACGGGTGCGTCGGCGGCAGTTGACAGCAGTTCGGGTAGGTCCCGGAACAGTCGCGGCTCCTGTTTTGCTCCTGTTCCTGGCTCAGATAAACACACCAACGTCACACCAGCACGATCCCGAGCACCCGCTCCCGGTGATATCCGAACCGTCGTCGTCCCCACCTTTACGCGGCTAGCCGATAAGCCTCAACAACACCCACCACCCCACGGCCCCACCACGGTGACCCTGCTCGACACCCCGACCGGCGTCATCGACTCCTCAGAGGCGTGATCAACGAATACCGACACGCTGTCTAGCTCGGCCAGAGAAACACCTGGTCACAGGCTCAGCATCGAGTTTTGGTACGGGTACAAGAGGCGAGGAAGTAAGTCACGATGATTGGTGGTGGGCGCTCCGCTGCTGGAGTTCGGCGACCTGCTCGTGCTCACCTCGCTGGGCCAGGTGGATGGCGAGGTTGTGGGCGGAGTGCAGGGTGTGGGGGTGGTCTTCGCCGAGGACGCGGCGGTAGCGGGTCAGGGTGTCCTCGGCCAGGGCCCGCGCCTGCTCATGTTCACCCAGGGTGGCCAAGCGGTTGGCAAGGTTGTGCGCCGATTGCAGGGTGTGGGGGTGGTCTTCGCCGAGGACGCGGCGGGAGCGGGTCAGGGTCTGCTCGTCTAGAGCTCGGGCTTGTTCGTGTTCACCGAGTGTGGCTAGGCGGTTGGCGAGGCTGATGGCCGAGAGCAGGGTGTTGGGGTGGTCTTCGCCGAGGACACGGCGACGATGGCCCAGGATTTCCTCGGCGAGGGCTCGGGCCTGTTCGTGCTCTCCCAACGCGGCCAGGTGGATGGCGAGGTTGTTGGCTGAGGTCAGGGTGTTGGGGTGGTCCTCGCCGAGGACACGGCGGCGGCGGGTCAGGGTGTCCTCGTCTAGGGCTCGGGCCTGTTGGTGCTCGCCCAGTGCGCCTAGGCGGATAGCGAGGTTGTTGGCTGCGTGCAGGGTGTCGGGGTGGTCCTCACCGAGTGTTGACCGTCGTTCTGGATGACGACGTAGGGGTTGCTGTCCGTCATTGAGGTTGCGGGCGTCGCCGGAGGCCTGGTTGGTGTGTTGATCTGTCTCGTCGTCACCGTCACTGTGCCGAGTGAGTTGAGTGGAGACGACGACGGCCCTGCTGCTTGTGTCGTGGAGGACCGCTGCGGGAGGGCCGTGCTGGATGCACGGAGGCACCCGCTGGTGACGGTAGAGGCTGATCAGGTTCGGGTCGAGTCGCGGTTGGTGTCTGGGCGGGTGGTCTGTCCGGACTGTCTGGGCGCGTTGCGTCCGTGGGGGTGGGCGCGCCCGCGCGGTGTCCACGGTCTTGTGGGGGTGTTGCACCCGCGGCGGGCTCGTTGCCCGGTGTGTCTGGTCACCCATGTCTTGTTGCCGGTCACGGTGTTGCTGCGGCGTGCGTATGGGGTCGAGGTGGTCGGTGCGGCCCTGGTTGGGCGGGCGGGTCGGGGCATCGGGTGATCGGGGCGACGTTGGGGGTTCCGGCGGTGACGGTGCGGGGCTGGCTGCGGGTGATGGGCGCCCGGTTGGAGGCGGTGCGGACACGGTTGCTGGCGGTGGCTCACCGCGCCGGGGTGGACCAGGTGGTGCCCAAGGCCCTGGGGTCGTCGTGGCGCGATGTGCTCGCCGTGTTGGGGGCGGCGACCGCGGCGGTGACTGGCCGGTTCGGTGTGTTCGGGGTCCTCGGCCCGGTGACGGCCTGGCAGGTCGCCGCGGCCTGCTCGGTTGGTCGGCTCCTTTCGCCGGGCTGGCCGCCGCGGGGTGCGGGTGGCGCCGGCAACACCAGTCGCCTCTGACGCGGCTCGCGGTTCGGCGGAATCCTCGCCAGGGTCACCGCCCGACCGGTCACGGCTGGGCATTCTCTTGGCGAATCGAGGTTTTCGTGGTGAGCACGCATGATCAGGACGGTGTGACACGCCGGGCGCGGGCGCAGCAGGTGGCGTTGTTCCGGCTATCAGTTGATCTGTCCCGCGCTGGAGGCTGGCCTGTCGACCAAGGCGCGGGGCCGGGTGGTGCGGGCGATCGCCGCCGGTGTCCATCAAGGCCCGTTCGGTGGGCAGCACCGCTACTCCCGCGACTCTGTGGATCGTTGGATCCGTCGGTACCGCGCTGGCGGGTTCGATGCGCTGACCCCGTCGCTGCGCCAGCCCGGCACCCGCATCGACACCGGGGTGCTGGAGCTGGCGGTGGCACTGAAGCGGGAGAACCCCGACCGGACCGCCGCGCAGGTCACCCGGATCCTGCGGGCCGCGGGCGGCTATTCGCCCTCGGAGTCCACGCTGCTGCGGCTGTTTCACCGCCGCGAGTTGATGGTCCCCGCCGCTGGCGGCGGTGTGGTGTTCGGCCGGTTCGAGGCCGAGACACCGAATGCGCGGTGGGTGGGTGATGCGTTGCACGGGCCACGGGTCGGTGGCCGAAAAACGTACCTGTTCGCGTTTTTGGACGATCATTCTCGGCTGGCGGTGGGCTACCGGTTCGCCTTTCGCCGAGGACACCGTGCGCCTGGCCGCCGCGCTGGAACCGGCGCTGGCCGCCCGCGGCGTCCCGGCCAGCACCTACGTTGACAACGGATCCGCTTTTGTCGATTCCTGGCTGCTGCGGGCGTGCGCCACACTCGGGATCCGGCTAGTGCATTCCACCCCGCACCGGCCACAAGGCCGCGGGAAGATCGAACGTTTCTTTCGCGGCGTGCGGGATCAGTTCCTCGTCGAAGTCGCCGACACCAGCGCCGCCGAGCTGGCCGAGCGAGGGCTCACCCCGGCCGCGGCGCTACTGGAACTCAACGGCCTGTTCACCGCCTGGATCGAAAGTGTCTACCACCACCAGGTGCATTCAGAGACCGGACAAACACCGCTAGCTCGCTGGAACGACGGCTGGGACCGGCTCGGCCACGGCCCGATCATGGCCTCGGCGCAGGCGTTGACCGAGGCGTTTTTGTGGTCCGCGCAGCGCACCGTCACCAAAACCGCGACCGTGTCGCTGCACGGCAACACTTATCAGGTCGAGGCCGCGCTGGCCGGGCGCAAAGTGGAACTGGTGTTCTCCCCGTTCAACTTGGAGGTCATCGAGGTCCGCCACGGCGACCGTAGTTACGGCCACACGGTGCCGTTTCAGATCACCCGCCACGCCCACCCCAAGGCCCGCCCCGAGACACCCGAGCCCACACCGGCCCCGGCCACCGGCATCGCCTACCTACACCTGGTCGCCGACGCCCACCACCAGCAACTCGCCGGCGACGACCGCATCGGCTTCGACGCGCTCTACTCCCGCGCCGAGCACAATCCCGAACCCAGTCCCGAGCAGCCCCCGCTCACCGAGCGCACCGACGACGAGCACAGCCAGCAGGCCGGCCGATGACAATTCAGCGTCTGCAGTCGCATTGGGGTTTCACGACCCTGCCCTTCGGTCGCGGGCTGGCCCCCTCGATGCCACACCGCCACGGCGGACACGCCGAGGCGGTGGCCCGCATCGCCTGGTGCATCGACCAACACGCCCTCGGGGTGATCACCGGTGAGGTCGGTGCCGGCAAAACCGTCGCCGTCCGCGCCGCCACCGCCACCCTGGACACCTCCCGACACGTGGTCATCTACCTACCCAACCCCTCAGTCGGGGTCCGGGGCATGCTCCACCACATCGTCTCCGCGCTCGGGCACGTGCCCAGTTTCTACAGCGCCACCCTCGTCCCCCAAGCCACCGACGCGCTCGCCGCCGAACACTCTGAAAGAGGAAGAAGCCCCGTGGTACTCATCGATGAAGCCCACCTCCTGGACAACCAGCAAATGGAAGCCGTGCGCATGTTGACGAATCACGACATGGACTCCGGTGCGCCGTTCGCGGCCGTGCTGATCGGTCAACCCACCCTGCGCCAACGCCTACGTCTCGGCGTGCTCGCCGCCCTGGACCAACGGATCTCGGTGCGCTACACCCTCGCCGGCATGAACACCACCGAGACCGCCGACTACATCACCCACCACCTCACAATCGCCGGACGCACCGACACCCTGTTCAGCGCCGACGCCATCACCCTGATCCACAACGCCTCACGCGGCTACCCCCGCGCCATCAACAACCTCGCCGTCAACGCCCTCACCGCAGCATTCGCCCGCAACAACCCCATCGTCGATGAGAAAGCCGCCCGAACCGCAATCTCCGAAACCGGCGCCGACTGACCCACGCCCGACGCCCGTCACCAAACCGAGCACCCCATCACCGAACCGACCAAAGCCCCGCCCACCACCACCGGGCGGGGCTTTCTCACACCCCAATCATCGACAACACCGATGAAGGCGTCATCGGCAAAATCAACGACGGACAACAACCGAGGACGCGGCGGGAGCGGGTGAGGGTGTCTTCATCCAGGGCCCGTGCCTGCTCGTGTTCACCCAGCTCGGAGAGCACGATGGCGAGATCCAGTGCCGCAGCCAGCATGTCAGGATCGTCAGGGTCGAGATGGTCGCGGTTAAGTTGATAGGCCCGTTGGAACAACTCACGCGCCGTTCGTGGTTGGCCGCGGGATTGGAGGTAGTCTGCGGCTCTGCGCAGCAGCCAGGACACCTCAGCGACGAGCTCATCCAGGGCTCGGGTGGGGTCGGTGGCAGCTAGGACGTGGGGCAGCAGAGTGCGCCAGGCGGGCCAGGCCGAGGGCTTGTTCCACACGCCGCTGGGAACTGCCGTGTGCAGCAGTCGGACTACTAGCGCTACCCAGCTCCCGTGGGGCAGGTGATCGTTGGTGGTGGTGCGAGCGCGCAGCAACGCGGCGGGCACTCGGTGTAGCTGGATGCTGCCCGGTGCTACTCGGGCCATTCCCCGTTGGCGCAGCATGGTTGTCTGCTGGGCAAGGGCCAGCGGGTCAGCCGCTGCCTGAGCCAGCGGCACCGGGAGCCAGGCGGCGTGCTTGCTGATCAGGGTGAGCGGGACGGGTTCCGGGGCGAGCCAGGCGATGAGGGTGAGCAGCTGCAACGCCGCCGGGTTATCGGCTGTGAGCCGGTCAAAAGCGAGTGCCCATGACGCTGCGGCCGAGACCGATGAGCTCCCTGCCCGAGCGTGCGCTAGCAGGTGTTCGGTGCGCTCGGCTAACAAGGTGAGGTAGGAGTCGACGTCCATGCCAGTGTGCGCGAGCAATGCGGCGGCCTGATCCACCGCCAGGGGCAGATCCCCCAGCGCGGCAGCCACCTGGTCGGCCTCGGCCTGGGTCAGCTCAGCAAGCCGGGACTGCAACAGCTGGATCGACTCGACCCGGGTGAACTCCGCCACGCCGAATTCGACCCCCATGCCGCGCCAGTCCGGGTTGCGCGAGGTGATGATCACGTGGCCGGAGCCGCCGGGCAGGAACCGGCTCAGTGCCGGGGGGTCCTCGGCGTTGTCGAAGACCAGCAACCACCGCTCCCGCTCCCGCTGCCCTAACGCCCCCAGCAACCGGGCCAGCGCCACCTCAGAGCCCTCGCTCACCGTGGCCAAGCTCAGCGCCCGGGCTAGCTCAGCAAACCGGTCCGGGACTAACGTCGGATCCTCTGCTGGCACCCACCACGCCACGTCGTAGTCATCCCCGTAGCGATGGGCGTATTCCATCGCCGCTGTGGTCTTGCCCACCCCGCCCATCCCGTGCACGGCCTGCACCACCGCCCGGCCCCCTGAGCACAACGCCGCCCGCAACCCCACCAATAGTTCCTCACGGCCGGTGAACTCCACTGATCGCGCTGGAATACTCCAGACCCGGCCCCCGGGCACCCCCGACGTGCGTGCCCGGGGCAGCTCGATCAGGGCGTGCAGCACTGCTGTTTCCAATCCCTCCGCCGTCGTGAACGTCGCCGTGGTCACCCCGCAGCCGGCCAGCCCGGTCCGGAAGGCCTTCTGCCGATCCCCATATACTCGGTCCACGAACAGCTCCCGCGGCCCCGACGCGTCCTCGCCGAGCACGAACACCAGCCGGGGCAGCCCCGCGGTACCGGCGGCCTCGAACTCCAGCTCCGTGTAGGACACCTCCGGTCGATCCCGCACCGGTGACCCATACCGGAACCCCGCGATCAAGACATACACATCCGCGGACGCCACCGCCTCTCGGCAGACCTGCGCTGGCTTGTCATCCCGCGCAGCGAAATACGCCATGTCCACGACCGCGTCCTGGGCCCGCAACACCGCCGACTCTGCCGCCGCCACGAACGACCGACCCCTCGGCAAGCGCCGCAATTCCGACGTGTGAGACAGAAACACCCGCCGCGGCGGCGGACGACCCTCCCGCATAACCAAAGCATCCCAGCTTCACCCGACAGAAGGGATAATCGCCTGCAGGGTGCCACAAGGCGGGATCGGAGGGACCTTCGGCTGTAGGGCGGCCTGGGTGGGGTCTGTCAAGTGAACGGTGTAACTGAATCTTGCTAGATGTTATTTGATCGTGTTTGGGTGTTACTTCCGTGCGGCGGACAGGCGTCCGTCGAAGGTGATCTCGAAGGCGTTGAGGGCGGCTTTCCAGCGGTGGGACCAGCGCTGCTGTCCCTTGCCGGTGGGGTCCAGGCTCATGATCGCGAGGTAGACGCACTTGAGTGCGGCCGCCTCGATGGGGAAGTGCCCTCGGGCGTTGACCGCACGCCGGATCCGGGCGTTGATCGACTCGATCGCGTTGGTGGTGCAGATAATCGTGCGGATCTCCTGATCAAACTGGAGGAAGGGCACGAATTCAGCCCACGCGTTAGTCCACAGCCGGATGATGGCGGGATATTTCTTCTCCCATTTCTCACTGAACTCGGCGAAGGCGTCCAGCGCCGCGGACTCTGACGGCGCGGTGTACACTGGTTTGAGATCTTTTGCGATCGCCGCCCAGTCCTTCTTCGAGGCATACTTGAACGAATTACGCAACGAATGCACAATACATGTTTGCACGATCGTCTGGGGCCACACCGTGGTCACCGCGTCGGGCAGGCCCTTCAGCCCGTCGCACACGACGATCAGGCAGTCCTGGGCGCCCCGGTTCTTCATCTCCGAGAGCACCCGCATCCAGTACTTGGCGAAAGCGCACGGGTTCGGGCGAACCTGTGCGAGGTGGCACCTGAACTGTCACGGGTTCGGCAGGCGGGCGGGGTCGACGTGGTCGGCGGGGTAGGCGAGGACGGCCTCATTGGTCATGCCGTAGGTGTTGGCGATGAGTTTGGCGTCGACGGTGCCGACGAGGTCGACCAGGCGGGTGGAGCGCAGGATGCGGGGTGTGATGCCGACCGCGCGCAGGGTGTTTTTGACGTAGCCGTTGGATGCGGCGGCTCGGGTGGATTTGGTCTGCGCCGTGACGAGTATGTGGGAGTTGTTGCTGCCCAGTGTTTTCCGGTGATCGAGGCTGCGTTGCAGCGCGGTCCAGGTCCATGGGTCCAGCGGTGTCGGTTGCGGTCGGCGGCCGAGCCGGACGTGGTGTGACTCGTGGTCGATATCGGTGTCGGTGACATGCTGTAGCTCCTGGGTGGTGGCGCCGTGCAGTAGCGCGGCCAGCCCGACGAACGCCTCGTGCGGGTGCACGTCGAGGTCGGTGCTCCATCGCCGGAACAGCTCGCGCTGCCGGTCGAGGGGAAGGGTCGGGCCGCGGAACGCCATGGCCTGCGGCGCTTGCACCCCTGCGGTCGGGTTGATGAGCATCAGCCGACGCCGCAGCGCGTAGCGGCAGAACTGCCGCAGCCCGGTCGGATAGGAGGCGCGTCGGCCGGGATGAGCATGCAGGAATGCCTCGATGTCCCCGACCTCGACGGCGGCCCAGTCGACCTTGCCGCGGCGCGCGGTCAGGAACTGTGTGAAGTCGCGCACCGCGGTGAGCCGGGCCTCGAGCGTGGCGTGCCCGCGCGGGTGGGTGCCGGCGCGGCGGGCGCGGTCACGACTGGCGAGGAGGTATTCGGCGAACCCGGCCACCGCGTCGCGCAGTGGTTCGGGCACCGCATCGATGCGGGACCGCCGGCGGGTGGCGGCGCGTCGTTCGTCGCGATCGGGCGGCAGCGCCAGCTTGTTCGCGGTGAGGAAGTCCTCCACAGCGCGCGTGAGCGGCACGTCGGTGGTCACGGCTTCCAGCAGCGCCTGCGGATGCACCGGATGATCGTCGGCCAGGTACTTGCCGAGTCGGGTGAGCATGGCGCAGGCGCGGCTGGGATGGTGACGGCCGACCAGGTAGGCGGCGAACTCGCCGAGTCAGTCGGGTGGATCATCCAGTGCCTGGGCGAGATTGGCCGCACGGACGAGGATCCTGTGTGGCGAGCGTTCCCAGCATGCCCGGCACCGACCGGCGCCGGTGAGCCGGGTGACCCACCCGCAGTCGACGCAGGCGGCGTCCGGATTCGGTAGCCGACCCGGATGCGAACACGGCCCGCACCAACCGGTCGCTGGCCGCAGGATCCTGCGTTTCCCACAGCGTGGGCACTCGACCCGGTTCGCGTCCCGTCGTTGTCGTCGGGCACATTCCTTGCAGAGGTTGCGGTCGACGAACAACACCGGCGCAGCGCAGATCCGGCAGGTTCGAAAGCAGCGCACGCAACGGCCGGTGTCTGGCCGGAGCACCCGGTCGAAACCGCAGCGCGGGCAGCGATGCTTGACCGGCGCATGCATGCACACCCAGTGGCACCGCGCACACAGGTCACGGTCGGGTTGTCCGACCGTGCGGCCACACCGCCGGCAGTCCCGGATTCCTCGCGTCATCCTCAGATCGGCGGCATCGACCGGCCCCGCCGCGACGCCGGCGCGTCGCTCACCACGACCATCGCCGGCTTCGACGAAATCGGTTGCGCGACCGGGGTGGTGTCGATGTCGAACAGGTCGTTGGGGGTGCATTCCAGGGCGGTGCACAAGGCGATCAAGGTGGACAGCTTGACCTGGCTGGGCTGCTTGGTGAACAACGCCGACACCGACGCCGAGGACAACCCCAATCCGGCCCTGTCCGCCAGCAGCCGCTGCAGCTGGGCGCCGGTCCACACCTCCCGCTGGGCGGCGGCCATCCGAAGTTTCCACCCGATCTGCATGCTCACTGCCCTGCGGTCAGCTCGGTCAGCGTCGCCGAGATCGCGCGCTGGTAGGCGTCTTCGATGAACGTTTCCGACGGACGCACGTACCGCATGGTCGACGCGACCGTCCAATGGCCCAAAGGCTGCTGGATGGCAACGAGATCCACGCCGCGCTCGTAGTTATGGGTGGCGCCCGCACGGCGCATCCCGTGCGGGCGCCACCCACTCGGTATCCGGGAGTCCTTCCACGCTCATCAAGTGGCGCAACCGGTTGCGGATCGTGGCCGCAGCCATCCGGCCACCGGACTCGTCGCACAGCAGCACCGCACTGTCCGGGAATCGGCCGCGAACGTCGTCGAGGTACCAACGCAACACCAGATCCAGCCCGTCCAGCATCGGCACCCACCGCGGTCGCGGACCGGACCCCTTGGCGCCCTTGCCGAACCGCACGTGCAGCTTGCCGAACGTGCCACGCCCGAAATGCACGTCCGCGCGGTCGAGCGTCACCACCTCCTCGGCCCGCAGCCCAGCGTGATACAGCGTGCGGAACAGCGCGTAATCCCGCGCGGCCGGCGCGTACTTGCGGGCGGACGCGATCCGACCCTTGAGGAACTCGAAGAACGCGGCGACCCGCTCCGTCGTTGGCGGCGCCTCCACGGCCGGCGAGTCGTCGCTGACATGGCGAGCGGTGTTGAACTCGTCCAAAGGACACGCCAGCCGCACCCCGAACGCCGCCTCGATCTCGACCGCCTTGCAGACCTCGAGGAACCGGTGAAAACCCCGGAACACCTGCAGGTAGTTCCGCCGCGTCGACACCGCGCGACCCGCGCTGGCCAGCTCGCCCACCACCCGGTCGACGTCGGCGGCACTCACCTCCCACACAGGCCGACCCAGCGCCGCCAGCATCCGCTCCAGCACGCCGACGTCGTTGGCGATCGTCGACTCGGCGAACCCGCGCGCGGTCCACGACGCCACGAACGCCTCCACGCATTCGGCCTGGAACAGCTGCGGATCCCGCGTCTCGACGACCGGCGCGACCGCACCCGTGATCACCCGCAACCGCCCCTCGCCCACCCCACACCTTTCTCACACCAGAGATTGCGAGGTAGCACCTTAACTCGGGGGTCTACACCTTCACCATCAACGACACGCCGATAGGCGGCAAAAGCTCAGGCAGCAGCACGTATCGGCGGAAACGAACATGTGCTCGTTCCATATCCCTCCCCGTCGCCATGCTCACCAGCCCATAACCCCAGGATGTCCCGAGTGCCCTCACAGGTCACGGCCAGCGCGACGTAGATCGGCCCCTTCGCCACATTACCGTCCCGGATCTCCCGCATTCACACAGTCAATGAAGATCACCGGATAGATCGGGTCCAGCGGCCGGCTCTGCCACGCCGCCATCCCCTCCACCACCCGATCAGTGATCGCCGAGATCGTCTGCTTCGACACCTGGGCACCATAGATCTCCGCCAAGTGCGCACAGATCTCACCATGAGTCAACCCCTTCGCCGACAACAAGATCACCAGATCATCAATTCCAGACAACCGCCGCTGACGCTTCGCCACGATCACCGGCTCGAAAGACGACTCCCGATCCCGCGGCACCTCAATCTCCACCGCACCGGCCTGGAGTCACCAATGTCTTGGGCCGCGTCCCATTCCGCGAATCCCCGCCAGTACGGCCAGCCGGATCATGCTCGCCATCACCAAGATGATCGTCCATCTCACCCTCCAAGGCGGACTCGACCACCACCTTGGTCAACCGGCCCAGCAGGCCACCCTCCCCGGTCAGCTTCAGACCCTCAGCCCGGGCCCGCGCAGCCAGCTGCCGTACCAGCTGCTCGTCCAAGCCATCTCCCGGCTCAGCTGACACATCCATCGCCACAACAGTCACAGGTGCCTCCTCCGTCTCAGGAGTTACACCGTTGATCTTACAGTCCCGCCTGGGTGTCTGTAGTGCCCTGTGGGCGCGCCCAAATTTCTCCGCGCTCAACAGTGCGGTCTGGTCACTGTGTGGCTGCCTTGGCCGGGCACCCGCTGTGAGCCGTTGCGGGCCGTGGCAGGCTGTGGGCTCGATCCCACAGGTCTGGAGGATGGTGGCCATGCCCGAACCCGGTGTGTTGCCGTTCCCGGTGACCGGCATCGCCGAGGATGAGGTCGTGGTGCGGTGCGGTGCGGTGCGGTGCGGTGCGGTGCGGTGCGGTGCGGTGCGGTGCGGTGTGGCGAGCATGCCGCGATCGCTGATCTGGGCGCGGTGCTGCAGTTGTGCGCGGCGGGGCGGTTGCGGTGCAGTGAGAAAACGCGGCGACCCTCAGCGGCCACCGTGGCGGCGGTCGAGCGGGTGTTGTCGGCGGGTGAGTTTTACCCCGGCGAGGCGATAGCATCATTTGCCTGGCCGCTGTTGCTGCAGGCGGGCGGGTTCGCAGAGCTGGCCGGGGTCAAGATGGTGCTCACCGACCGGGGGCACAAGGCCTTGAGCAGGCCGGCTGCGGAGACGATCCGGCATTTGTGGCGGCGGTGGATCGTGGCGGGGCTAATCGATGAGTTCAGCCGGATCGACAACATCAAGGGCCAACGCAAGGCCAGGGCGCTGACCGCGGTCAAGCCCCGTCGCGGTGAGGTCGCCCGGGCGCTCGCCCGGTGCTGCCCGGCAGGTGAGTGGGTGAGCATTGAGGAGTTGTTCGCCGCGATGCGTCGGGGCGGTTATGACCTCGAGGTCTCCCGGGGCACCAACGTCTGGAAGCTCTACCTCGACGACCCCGAACACGGCAGCCTCGGCTATGACGGGCACCACGGCTGGGCCGTGCTGCAGGGCCGCTACACCCTGGCCGTGCTGTTCGAGTACGCCGCCACACTGGGGCTGTTCGACGCCGGTTACACCGACCCCGCCCACACCCGGGTGGGAGATTTGCCCGACTACCTGGAGTGCTACTACCAGGGTCCGCTGTCGCGCTATGACGGTCTGCTCGCGGTGCGGCTGACCCCGCTGGGTGCCTACGCGCTGGGTCTGACCGCCACCTACTGGCCCGGCCCGGCGCCGGCGGGCGACAGCGGCGGGATCGAGTTGAAGGTGTTGACCAACCGTGACGTGGTGGTGGTGGGCAAGCTGATGCCCGCCGACACCATGCTGCTCGACGCGTTCGCCGACCGCAGCGCCGATCGCGTGTGGACACTGAGCACAGTCAAAGCCCTCGCCGCGATCGGCACCGGCCGGGCGCTGGGCGAGCTGGCCACGTTCTTGCACCGCGCGGAGCACCCGCTGCCCCAGACCGTGACCCAGTTCCTCACCGACCTCACCGGCCGGGCCAGCCGCCTGTCCGACCACGGGCTGATCCGGCTGATCGAATGCGCTGACCCGGCCCTTACGGTCATGATCTCCCGGGACCGCAAAACCGCGAAATATTGCCGTCCGATCGGTGATCGCTATCTCGCCGTGCCGGTGGAACACGACACCGACTTCCGCAAGGCCACGCAAACACTCGGCTACGCCCTACCCCCAAACAAGTAGCACTACCATGGAACGTCAGCAAACGGGCTCTGGCGCACTTTGCGTGATCGGGCATACGCTCGGCGTGTCTGCGATCGTGGTCAGCGCCGGGGTGATGATCGCCGCCATGTAACCTTTCGGGCACCGTCACCCACGCCCGGGTGTCCACCCACGCCGCGAGCTCCGCCTCCACCTGCGCGAAACCCCTCAGCCCCACCACCATGCGGATCCTCGCCGCGCGCTCTCGATGGGTCTGCTCCCGCCCCCCGGGTCCCGGTAGAAATGGCCGTAAAAACAACGAATACGCAGGTCAGCGACCACGTCAAGCCTGTAGGGTGCCAAAAGTCCGTCACATGTCCTGACCTGGACATTCAGGTCAGGACATGTGACCAGCCATGACGATCAAAACGACACACCCAAGCCCGGCCGCCCGCGACGTGAAAGATGTTCAGCCACAGAGTCCGAGCCCAGTGAGGACGAGGGTCCCCCTCGTGATCACCAGCAGCGGCACCCCGCATCCCCACCAGCCGGAGCCAGAAATTCACCCGAAAGCCCGGGTGAGGCCCACCCGCCGCCCTTGTGCCAGTAGACTGAGTTACCCGAGCGTGATCGCAGCGGCCCGGAGCAGAGACTGCGACCCCTTGACCTGACGAAAAGACGCCACTTCTCCCCCAGGGTTATCTACCCAATCTGCTGACCTGCGGAAATAGAGAAACCCCTGCCCATGACGGGTCCGTCGGCGGCAGTTGGCAGCAGTTCGGGTAGGTCCCGGAATAGTCGCTGCTCCTGTTTCGCTCCTGCTCCTGGCTCAGACAAGCACACCAGGATCACACCAGCACGATCATCCCAAGCACCAGCTCCTGGCGATATCCCGACCGTCGTCATCCTCACCTCGACACGGCTAGCCGACAAATCTCGACACCACCCACCACCCGCGGTTCCCCACGGTGACCCTGCTCGACGCCCCGATCCAGCGTCATCGACTCCCCGGAAGAATGATCAACAAGTATCGATGAGCAGCCTAGTTCGACCAGAGAAATACCTGCTCACAGGCCCGACATCGAGTTTTGGCACGGACTGTGCTGGCGGACCGGGCCGTGTTCGCGGCACTGACCCGGTTACGGTCCCAAACTGGGCGGCTGCACCGCCCTTGCACCAACTGGTCCTGCGACTGGTCACCGAGCCCGGTCCAGGTGTGGAATAGATGATCTTGGCCTCCCTCGGGCGGCACTGACCACGCTGGTCTTGGCGCACCGTGAGCCGGCGTGGGTCGATGGCGCCAGTGGGAGGGGTGACTATTGTGTCGGGTTATGACCGTCGCAGCCACCACGCGGCCACCGTTCGCGGACGCCTCGCCAGCTGAGATTCGTGCGGCCCTGGTCCCTGAGGAGCAGAGCGAGTTCGACCGCCAGTACCGGCGGTCACTAGAAGCCGCCGGTGCGTCGTACAGCCTTGAGCAGCTGGACAAGACCCTCGCCGCGTGGCGGCGGGTTGCCTGGATGACCACCGCGCACGGCCCCGAGGCCTACCGCCGGATGCTGGCCAAAGCTGAGCACACGTTACGCACCGGCGAGCCGCCCGCGGGAAGCGTGCCGTGGGACCACGTCAAGGCGGAACTCGGCCTGTAGGTGGCCTACACCATCGACGTTGACCCCGAGGCTCGTGAGCAAATCCGGGCACTGCCCGCCGGGGTGCTGACCGCGCTGGCTGAAGCGATGACCGTGCTCACGCTGACCCCATGGAACGGTGATCCCATCAATAAGGAAAACCCCGACGGTGCCGTTCGAGTGCTACTATTTAATCCCCGTGGCATGATCACATATTTAATCGTGGAAGATCAGCGCCGGGTGGATGTACTCCAAGTGACCTGGGCCAGCTGACTGTTTCTCGACACGACCAGGAGAATCGGCCACGAAAAATCGACACGGACTCTATTGCATTACTGAAGTTGAACTCGTGATGGCGGTTGCTTGGTCATAACACGCGAGAGTCAGTCCTGTGGGGCTCGGAAAGGCAGTGTCCCTATTGTTTTTCCTGCTCTGGGCCGTCAGCCCGGCTGTTACCACATAAGACGCATGCCGATCAAGAGAATGTCGACCGCGGTCATACCTGTACCGTGCCAAAATTCGTCACCCGTACGGTGACCTGTGTTTCCTTGGCGCCCGTGATCAGGCCATGATCACGGTTCGTGCTGTTCCGACTGCTGTATCTGATCTTCTGTGTGCGCCACGAGGCGTTGTTGTTGTTTCCGGATGGAGGTGAGAGACCTGTGGCGTGCCAAAACTCGCCACAGGTGTGATGAGCTGCGGTTCCATCTTGTGGGGCTCGGAAACTCGATGCAGTGTCCTGACCTGCGCCCCTCGTGTGGTGCCTGGGCATGGATGATCGTCGGATGCTGCTGTTGTCGATCTTGTACCGGTTCGTGCGCTGTCTACTTGGCCTGACTACCGTGCTGATGCGGCGAGATCTGAGCAAGGACGCCGAACTGCTGGTGTTGCGGCACGAGAACGTCGTGTTGCGCCGCCAGGTTGCCCGGGTGCGCTACACGTCTGCCGACCGGGCGTGGCTGGCTGCCTTGTCCCGGCTGCTGCCGCGCCGTCGCTGGGCCGCAGTCTTCTCGGTCACTCCCGCCACGATCCTGGCCTGGCACCGCCGGGTGGTCACGCGGAAATGGGACTACACCGCACGCCGCCGACCTGGACGTCCGCCCACCGCGGCGGCGATCACAAGCTTGGTCATGCGGATGGCTGCCGAGAATCCCACCTGGGGACACCGGCGGGTGCAGGGTGAGTTGGTCCGGCTCGGTCATCGGATCGCCGCCTCCACGGTGTGGCAGATTCTGCGTGACGCCGGTATCGATCCTGCGCCTCGCCGGTCGGGTCCGACCTGGCGCCAGTTCCTCACCGCCCAATCCAAGGCCGTCCTGACCGTGGATTTCGTGCACGTGGACACCGTGTTTCTCACCAGGATCTACGCGCTGATCGCGGTCGAGCACGGTTCCCGCCGGACATATCTGATTGGGGTGAGCGCGCATCCCACTGGGCGTGGACCACTCAAGCCGCTCGCAACCTGCTGATGGACCTCGGTGACCGTGTCGCCACCGTGAAGTTCCTGCTCCGCGACCGGGACTCCCGGTTCACTAGGGCGTTCGACGCGGTCTTCGCCGCGGATGGCATCCGGATCCTGACCAGTCCCCCGCGAGCGCCGCGAGCGAACGTGATCTGCGAACGAATGATCGGAACGCTGCGCCGCGAGCTGCTCGACAGGAGCCTGATCGTCAACGAACGCCACTTACGTCGGATCCTCACGGCCTACCTGCACCACTTCAACGCAGCGCGGCCACACCGAGCGCTGGCGCAACCCACACCGGCCCAAGCCGAAACCCCACCCCCACACGTGATCAACCTGGCCGGTCACCAGGTTCGCCGCAGACCGATCCTCGACGGACTCACCAGCGAGTACCACATCGCAGCATGATCGGACATGAGCACCCGTAAACCTGCTGGTCAAGCCCAGAATCCTATATTCGAGCCCCACACCATGAAACCAGGTAAGACGATCACTGCGTCACGACTCACGTGCTCACCCTGCCACTGCTCGCAACACCGTGTCATCGGTCACGTTTGGCGTCACGCTACCGTTGACAGCCGCTTGGCGTACCCGTTCTCGTACGTCGCCGGCATCTCTGCGGTTGAGCATCCTTGAGGACGCCGTCGCATCCCAATACGCGCAGCAAGTCCCCCGAAGCTGGTGGCCGGGGAAGGCCGGGTCGACTGGCTGTCTGCTGGCGCTGAAATCCCTCTCACCCCTGTACGGTGCCAAAACTCGGTGTATAGCCTTTGACCAGGTGTTTCCTGGCTCGACTAGGCAGCTCGCCGGTACTCGTTGATCACTCCGCCGAGGACTCGGTGACATCGGATCGGGGCATCGAGAGGGATCGCGGTGGCCGGGTCGTGGTGGGGTGGGTGTTGGTTGAGGCTCTGGTGTGGACGGTGGTTATTGAAGTGGCGCTCGTACTGGTCGAGGACGGTGCGGGCGTGTCGTTCGTCGTAGATCAGGAGCCGGTCGGTGCACTCGAAGCGGACGCTGCGGATGAATCGCTCGGCATAGCAATTCGCCTGCGGGGTTCGGGGAGGGATCTTGACCACGTGGAGGCCTTCGGAGGCGAAGACGGCGTCGAAGGTGTCGGTGAACTTGGCGTCCCGGTCGCGGATCAGGAAGCGGAACGCGCTGATCCGGTCGCCCAGATCCATCAGCAGGTTACGGGCGATCTGGGTAGTCCAGGCCGCAGTCGGATGCGCGGTGACACCGAGGAGGTGTACCGTGCGGGTGCGTACTTCCATCACGAACAGGACATAGATTCGGCGCAGCGTGATGGTGTCCAGGGTGAAGAAGTCGGTGGCCAGCAGCCCCGCGGCGTGAGCGCGGAGGAAAGTTCGCCAGCTGGTGTCTGCTCGGCGTGGTACTGGGCCGAGGCCGGCAGCAGTCAGGATTCGGCGGATCGTAGTTGCGCCCAGGCGGTGTCCTAGCCCGGCGAGTTCTCCTTGGATGCGGCGGTGGCCCCAGGACGGATTCTGCTGTGCCAAGCGCAGCACCAAGTCACGGATCTCGTCACTGACCGGTGGGCGGCCTGGCCGGTTCGGATAGGTCCACTTTTTCGTGACCAGGCGCCGGTGCCAGGCCAGCAGCGTCGCTGGAGTGACGATCCGATGCAGATGCAGGTGGCGGGGAAGCAGACGAGTCAGGGCGGACAGGAGTGCTCGATCCGGCCAGCAGGGTCGCGGTCGGCTGACGTGACGGCGAAGCACGGTGACTTCGTGGCGCAAGATGAGGATTTCGAGGTCCTTGGCTGCGGCGTTGCGGGCGAGCAACCGCAGCCAGCCGAACACTGTGACAGAGATCAGGTACAGCAGTCGGAACAGCATGGCCCGCGATCATGTCATGAGCACTCGGAGTCAACGAAACCCCAGGTCACTACACTTGTGTTGGATTTTGGCACGTTACAGGTCCTCGTGCGCGTCATGGAGCAAGCACTACGCGACGGGATCATTGACCGCAACCCGGCTCGGATCACCGGCTGGCAGCGCGAGTACCAGCGGTTCGAAGACGAACTCGACGACCCGCGCTCGCTCGCCCTGCCAGACTGGCCGACGCTCACCGAGCTTGCCGATGCACTCGTTGCTCGTTCCGCAGACCAGTTCCCCGGCTGGGGCCACGTCGTGATCTTCGCAGCGTGCACGGCAGCCCGCATCGGCGAGGTGTCCGGAATCCGGGTCAGCGACATCAACACGTCCTCCTGGACCTGGACCGTCCGACGCCAGACCACACCGTCACCAGGCGGCGTGATCGACAAGGGAACCAAAGGCAAGCGCGCCCGCACCGTCCCACTCATCGCCGAAATACGCGAACTCGTGGCGAACCGAATCGCCGCAGCCGACCCTGACCCGATGGCCCGATTGTTCACCGGCCCCCGCGGCGGCCGGATCACCACCGCGGTACTCCGCGACGCGACCCACTGGGACGAGGTGGTGACCGCGCTCGGCTACGAGCACCTGCGCCGCCACGACTTGAGGCACACCGGTCTGACGTGGATGGCCGATGCCGGGGTCCCCGTACACGTTCTCCGGAAGATCGCTGGCCACGGATCGCTCACCACAACGCAGCGCTACCTGCACCCCGACGCCACCTCGATCGCCGCCGCCAGCGACTCACTGACCGCGTTCCTGAATGCTCGCCGGTCCCCAAATGGTCCCCAGCTGCGCATGGTCCCCAACCCGGCGAGATCAACTCCGAACAGGAAGAAAGCCCGCTGACCTGGTGTTTCAGCCATTGTCAGCGGGCTTCTTGCTGGTCGGGACGACAGGATTCGAACCTGCGACCCCTTGACCCCCAGGGTTATCTACACCATCTGCTGACCTGCGGAAACAGAGAATCCCCTGCACATGACGGGTCCGTCGGTAGCAGTTGACAGCAGTTCGGGTAGGTCCCGGAACAGTCGCTGCTCCTGTTTCGCTCCTGCTCCTGGTAGCAATGGACACCTCAGAGTATCCCCGCTGGCCGTGGTGACCAACTCCTGCTGCATATCGTCACCACCGTCGAACGGGCCAGCCGTAGTGCCTGGCTGCACAGCCTGTGAGCCTCGATCCTCAGGGCGCGTAGCGGACCAGTTGGTGTGCGCGCCTATCAGACTTGGTCGTCGTGGAGAGCTACCGCTCCTGCACGTCCCGCGCGAGTACGAGACCTTCTCCAACGAACACCGACCCCACCGCGCACTACACACCGCAGCACCACTACGCCCACCCCCCGAACCAACCACCCAACCCACCACACTCACCCATCTCGACATCCGACCGAATGATCGACTAGTCGGTATCCTTCACAAGTACCACCACACCGTTTGACCTGCACGGACGGAGTTTTCGGCACCTACACCGTCGGCCGCATGTGGCTGGCCGCCCTGTCTCGGCTCGTGCCCCGTCGCCGCTGGGCAGAGATCTTCCCGGTCCCTCCCGCCACCATCGTGGCCTGGCACCGCAGGTTGGTCTCGCGGGAATGGGACTACACCGCACGACGCCATCCCGGACGTCCCCCGACCGCAGCAGCGATCAAGAAGCTGGCCCTTCGCATGGCAGCCGAGAATCCCACCTGGGGACATCGGCGCGCGCAAAGCGAGCTGGTTCGGCTTGGCCACCGCATCGCTGCCTCCACCGTGTGGCAGATCCTGCATGACGCTGGCCTCGCTCCCGCGCCGCGCCGGTCGGGTCCGACCTGGAGACAGTTCCTCACCGCGCAGGCCAAGGCCGTCCTGGCTGTGGACTTCCTGCACGTGGACACCGTGTTACTCAAACGGATCTACGCACTGATCGCGGTCGAACATGGCTCCCGCCGGGCACATCTGATCGAAGTGACCACGCATCCGACCGGTGCGTGGACCACTCAAGCCGCCCGCACCCTGCTGATGGACCTCGCCGACCACGCCACCACGATCACGTTCCTGCTCCGGGACCGGGACTCCCGATTCACCACAGCCTTCGATACGGTCTTCACCGCAGACGGCATCCGGATTCTCACCAGTCCACCCAGAGCACCACGAGCCAACGCGATCTGCGAACGCATGATCGCAAACACTGCGCCGCGAGCCCCTCGACAAGATCCTGATCGTCAACGAACACCACCTGCGCCGCATCCTGGCTGTCTACCTGCAGCACTTCAACACCGCACGGCCACACCGGACACTCTGGCAACTCGCGCCAGTCCAGGCCGAAACCCAACCCCCACCAGTGATCAACCTGGCCGACCATCAGATCCGCCGCAGACCCATCCTCAACGGGCTCACCCGCGAGTATCAGATTGCAGCATGACCACCACGGGCACCCAAACCCGCAGGTCAAACCCACAATCCAATATTCGAGCCCCACAGGTTGTCGGACACTATTGACCGGATTGCACAAATAGAAGAAGCGGCTCGTCAGCTCAACTCCGCGACGATCAACACGCCAGAATTAATCCAGACTGTATCGAGTATTCGAGTCCCACAGGCGGGCACCGGGTCATGAACGGTATTCAGATTTGATCCACTCTTTCAGAGAGGCTCCGCCTCGGATCGCCAAGTTCGTGGCCACGCTAAATGGTTCCCGCAGTTTCTGAGCGCAAGCTCCCGCAGGGACTCCCGGTCTGGGATGGCCGACCGCCGCCATCCGCTGCACCGAACCGGGCGACCTAAGCCTCGGTCGCTGTCGTTGTGCCACCCATCGCGGTGGTCAGGCGGTCGAAACGCTTGTGTGAGAGCGGACAAGAAGAACGCTACGCCCTCACTTTGGGCGGGTGAGTTGTTGCTCGGGCATCCGCGCTGGTACGGCCGCGGGATAGCAGATGACCGGTGCTGCGAGAGGGGTAGTGAGCCACACGCGTTCGGGGTCGCGGAGAAGGGCCATCTTCTCCGCGTTGGTCAATGCTGTGTGGTTTTCGGCTGACGTTGTGCTGGCACGGTACTTCGTGGCTGCCGCGGTCGCGGCTTCCCGGTCTTGGGGGCTAAGTGGTGGCCCGTGCGCGAGGAAGGCCTGGTGCACGGCCATGGCGGTCTCCTCGATCAACGCCGCGTGCCAGGCCTGAGGGGGAAGCTCATCCCTGATGACCTTGGCCAGCTCGTGGGATCGGGTCACGATCGGCGGTGGGGTGTGTTCTTCCGGCGTCAGCAGCACTCCCGCTCGTCGGGCCAAGAGGCCGATGCGCTGTGAGTCGAACGTGAGTGTCAATGGAACGGTGAGAATCCAGGCTAGTAAAACCGGGGTCAACCACTCTAGGGCCCACGAATCGGTCAGTATCAGTACCATCGTGACAGCCGCTCCAAAGAGGACGTGCCACCAGTAGGCTCGTATGCTGTGATTGAGCGTGGACCGATGGCCGGTCCGCCGGTGGGTTGTCCACCCCACGTCCCGCCCGCAGGCAAACCCCACCACGAAGCTGACGTAGGTGAGCAACCGTGTCGGCACGGCCACAAGCCAGAGAACCTGAACCAGGATCCGGCTGCAGAACCTCCGCAGCACCGGCAGACCGTCCTGGTTTATCGATCGGGTGTAGACCGAGAGTCCAAAACTCACGACGGGAACGCCGGCCCATCCCATGCGGCAGGAGAAATCCCATATCAGAACCGGAATTGCGATCGCCGACGCGGCGATCACCGGTGAGTCGGCTAAGCCGATGATCAGGCCCACAAGGAGGAGCAGAAGCGGAGGAGACAAGTCCCGCAGCGCGGTTACCAGGAAACGAACTCGGCCGGTCAGCGGGAGCTTCGGCGTGGCCAGCAGTTGGAGATTGGTGATGTCCCCCTGACGCCAGCGCCGATCGCGCCGAAAGAACTCCTCGAGCGTTGCCGGGCATTCCTCGTAGGATTCCTGCAGCTCGGGCACTAACCACACGTCCCAGCCCGCGCGGCGCAGCAAGGCTGCTTCGACGTAATCGTGGCTGATGAGGTCTCCACCGAAGGGAGGAGGCCCGGGCAGTCGTGGCAGTCCACAGTGCTCCATGAAGGGCGCGATCCGGATGATCGCGTTATGTCCGTAGTACGTGCTCGCGGGTCCCTGCCAGACACGCTCTCCCCACGACACGAGCCTTCCATTGTCCAACCCATCGAATTGCTGAAGGCGAGCGAACAATGTCTGCCCGTTGACTTGGTCGGTCGAGGTCTGCATGAGCGCCGTCCGAGGATTGCACTCCATCAGGTGGACCAGGGTGATCAGGGTGCCAGCCGACATCAGGCTGTCGGCGTCGAAAGGCACCATGTACTCGTATCGGCTGCCCCACTGCTCACAGAACTCGGCGATGTTCGCGGGCTTCCGACCCTCTTTCCGGTGTCGACGCCAATAAAAGACCCGGTCGGACTCCCGGGAGACGGTATGCCAGGCCAGCTCCTCTTCGACCCAGCAGTTCGGATCATCAGAATTGCTGACGACATAGATGTCGAAGAGATGATCCGCTCCGATATCCCGGAGTTCCTCGCACACGGTCGCCACATTGGCGAATACCTGAGCGGTGTCCTCGTTCTTGATCGGGAAGACGATGGCGGTCTGCACGGTCAGGCCCTTGACCGAGCACTCGACCGGCCATTGCAATGCCGCCGGGAGGCGTTGCCTGGCCGACGCCACAACACCAAGAATCCAGGTGGTCATGCCAATGGCCAGGAACAGCCCAAACGGAACGAACAGTAACAACACCGCGGTCAGTCCCGTCCCGGACAGACCAGCGCCCAGCAGCAGCTCACGGTACGCGACGAGCAGCAGGACCACACCAAAAGGCCACCCAACGAACACCAACAGACGTCCCACCGGCCGCTTCGACGCGGCCCGCCAAGAGCTTTCCTGTTCCCCAAGGAGCTGGACCGCGGTCTGCTGCGCGACCGCCTTCGACGGCATCGCATCACTCAAGGTTCTGCACCATCCGTCGTGGGTAGGCCGTCGTGTGTAGGCAATCGCCAGGGTGGTCAGGTGGCGTCATCTGCACTGTGCAAGGGTCGGGGATCAAGACCGATGGTGCGAGGTTGCCATACTTCGGGAAGCACCGACCCGTCACCACCGCCTGATAAATCAACTCCGTCGCTGGAACACGTTGCTCCCAGTCGTACGGACCCCTCGTGCGAGCGGCCGCTCTTGAGCTCACCGATGAGCCTACCGGGCCAATGTTTCAAACTATAGACCAGTCAGTCCGGAGCCGATCAGTCGGTCGTCAACTCCACCGTCGCGGGTCTGAACATCCGAATCAGTGGCTCGTTCACCGGGGAATTTGCTGATCCTGCTGGACCGACCGGCCTAGATCATTCACGCTGATCCACTGTTCCGTGATCTTCCGAGTTGTGGATCATGTTGTGGTGGGTGGGTGCTGGTGGGTGTGGTGGGCTGTCCGAGGGTGCTCGGGTGGGCGCGGGGTTCCACGGTTCGGCCGGGTGGTGTGGGTGGTCGGAGCGGGTGGGGGTTGAGTCAGGTCGGGTGCAGGGCGTGCAGGCGGTGGCCAGGCGGTGGCCAGGTCGTTGGCTCATGCCCAGCCGGGTGGGATCTTCAAGATGCGACGGCGGGCGTGGGTGATCAGCCGGGCTGGGGCGGACAGGATCCGAAACCGCGGCGTCGTGGTGGAGGCGCTGGTCAGCTCGCCGTCGTGCGCAGTGGCGTAGTCAGGCGGTCAGCGTGGTGGCCAGGGCGGCCAGGTGCAGCCAGGCGGTGTTGCGGCCGTAGTCGATCGAGGGCAGGTTACGGGCGCCGGGAGGCCTTGAACTGTTTCATCCTGTCCTCGACGTGGGCCTGGGTGCGGTGGCGGGCGTCGAGGAACTGGATCTGCCCGTGGGCGGTGTCGGTGGCGACCGCGCCGTACTCCCAGTCCGGGTGTTCGCCGAGCTTGGCCGGCGTGCCCAGCGGGCGCGGGGTGCGTCGGGCCAGGACGCGCATGTCGGGCGGTCAGGTCGCTAGCCGGTCACCACCCGACCCCGCGGCGTAGGAGTCCGGTCAGGTCCGCGACCTGCGCAGCGGGGTCGGGGTCGGGGTCGGCGTGCAGCGCAGCACTCCAGTCGTTGTTGCGTGGTCGCTCGATCCCGGCCATGGTCTGGTCGTCGACCGGCCAGCCGATGCTGTATTCCACCCGCCGGCCTCGCCGCCCGTGCTCGGGCGCGGTGTTCAACGCGGTCAGATACTCGATGACCTCGTGCGAGGCGTCCGCGCCGTCGATGCTGACCAGCACGTCGGTGCGCCATCCGGCCGGGACCTGGGCGAAAGTCGCCTTGAGGACCGCGAGGTGGTCGGCGGCGGTGAACGAGCCGGCGTTGCCCGGGCGCTGCATCACCGCCAGCGCGTCACCAATGGTGGAACACCAGCCGGTCAACGGGTGACAACCGAACCCGCCCTGGTAGGTCCCCGCCGCCTGCGCCTTGGGCCTGGACGCCTCGACCAACGTGGCGTCCAGGCGGATCACCAGCACCGGACGCGGGCTCCCACCGGGCTCTGTGGCCGGTCGGGCCAGATCCCGACCGGCGACCCGCACCGCGGGCAGCTGCCCGTGCCGGGCCACGATCGCCTCCCACGCCCGGACCCGCGCCGCCGCGGTGACCCGGGCCAGGCGCCGCCCGGGAAGCCCGTCGCCGCCGAGTCGCTCGGCCGGCTCGTCGAGCGCCCGCACCATCGTGGAATCCGACGCTCCACCGCCGGGACCCAACAGCCCCTCCTCCTGCGCGGTCATCGCCTCCACATCGGCCAGGCACGTCGCCCCGGCCGCCAACCCGCACGCCGCATCCACCAGCGCCCGACCCCGATGCCGCAGCGGGAATAACCCCGCCCGCGCCACCACCTGCACCAACCCGGCCGTCAGGCCCAGCCGATCAGCCAACAACCGCGGCAGCACCACCCCCACCGCGGCAAGGGTCCCGGCCCCACCGACCTCCACCTTGAGCCCCTGCGACCACGCCAGCCCGGCATCCTCGACCAGCCGCCGAGTGCTTGTAGCCTTCACCTGCAGGATGTCCCTTTCTGGGTTCATGCAGATCTCGACAATCCGCATTGTCCCAGCTCAGGGGCACCCTTCCTCGTTCCGACACCACCAAAATCCATAATCTCAAACCCGCCGTGAATACCCGAGGCCGGACTACCGGCTAGCTTGCACGCACCAACCACCACCGCCCGCCGGGCCGGCCCGGGCAAGCAGGGCCGCCAGGCCACGCGCAGCAAGCGGGATCGGCCCGGCGGGCAAGCGAGAGGGACGAACACTCAGCGACGTCCGGAGCCGCCGAAGGCGCCTTACCCCTACAAAGGCGTGTTCGGCAATAACACACTACTGGTTCGGTAAAGAAATGGCGACTGGCTGAAAGCTGAGACGGAACACGAATAAAACAATCAAAAAAGTCACCGTTTGTGCTGTGGGTGCTGAATAGCTCATCCATGGCGGTGACCTGTGGCATCGCTCGATGGTGGCTGTCGGGCATGATCGTCGGCCGTGGCGATGCGACTGCTCGCCCCTATCTCAAGGAGTACGGCTATCCCCGGCTACGTGAGCAAAAGGTCGTCATCGATGTCACGGACCTCACTGACGCGGAGAAGCGGCAAATCCTCTATAACCACCTAAAGGCAGGTGACCAGCCCCGGCGTGAGTTGGTGTTGAGCAACCCGCGCGGAGTTTAAAGATGTTAAGGCGGCGGTGATCTGATACACCGAATCACCACCGCCCAACTGGCCGCGCTCACCGATCAACTCTCCGAGCATGAGCCCCGGGTTGGGCAGGCAGGCCCTAGCCCGGTAAGAACCTTCTTATCCTCGACGCGATGTTCGTAACGACCGCCGTCACGAACATCGGGTCAGCCCAGTTGCTGGGCGTTCAAGCTCCTGAGACGTTCGTGGATTGGATCTTCGTCCGGGTAGAGGACCTGGATGTCGATGACGAGCTCCGCCCCGGGGTCGATGGTGTGTCCGCCCCCCTCCGGGGAGGCGAGCAGGACACTACCGTCGGTGCCGTCCCGAACGATCTGACCCCAGAAGACGTCAGTGAAGCCCTTGAACAGGGAGGTCCCCTCGGGCAGGTCACCGAAGCCCAGCGCCCATTTCACGACGCGTGTTTCCTCGGCATGCATCGTGAGCCGGTAGGAGTAGATCCACTTCTGGGTCTCCCAGTCCTGCCATTTGCTCAAGAAAGCCTGCCCGACGACCAGGTTCCCCTGGAAGGGAGCCGCCAGCGCCGACTGGGCCTGGTCATTCCACGTGCCGTTCGGACTCCCGACCATGGCGATCCGCGTCATATTCGCGATCGAGGACTTCCGGTCTACCGGCAGCGCGTGCCCCTGCTGGTCGGCGGCCGAGAACAGCGTGTTGTCTTCGTCGGTGTTGTTGACGACACTGCTCACCCCATCACCACTGTGGTCGAAACCGTAGACGGAAAAGTCATTGACGTAGGTGTCTGACGGAACGACGAGGATCTTGTCACCGACCCCCGGGACCTGACCGGCGTTGAAGCTGACGGCACGGTAGAGACAGAAACTTCCCTCTGGACATGCCTCTTGTCCCTGACCGTAGATCAGCTCGGGTTGCCCGACGCTCACCATGTCTCCCTTCTCGCTGATAAGTGCTGTGTCCATACAGGTCCGCCCAGATACTCCGAGCGCCGCACTCCCGCCCCTCCGCCGCGCCTGCCGCCCTTACCCGCAAGCTCACCGCAACAGCGGGCTGCGCGGGGGAGCGGGCTCGGGCCAGTCAGGCACCCCCCGTCGGCGACGTTCGCGCTGCGGATGAAGTTAGGGCGTAGGTATACACGTCGTAACTTGTCGCCGTCGAAAAAAGAAGCCAGGTTGCTCTCCACAAGCCGCTGTGGGCGTCGCAGCTTGAGTTCAGACGGTCATCGCGACACCGGCTTGACCTGGGGCGAGGGCTCGTAAGCTGGCCCGCGCATCGGGCAGCCCCTGGCCTGCCCGATGTTAGCTCGATGTGAGCCCTCGCGAGGGTCCCAGGTCAAGCCGGTGTCGCGATGACCCCTTGAGACCGCCCAGGCATTCCACAGATAGAACACCTCACCAACCCGGACGTCCTAATCGGTGGGTATGGAGCTCTGGACAAAGGCCCGCCAGAGGGGGTATCGCGTAGCGATCCCTGGCCTGGAACGTGGTCACGTTTGCTTGTCGCCGGGGTCGGTGCTGGGTTGATGGAGTTGAGTTAGCTGCCCTGCCACCTGTGGTGGCCGTTCTGCAAATCGGTCCGATCGTCGTACCCCGAGCTCCGTTCGGCATCGGGTCACTGCCCTTCGTCGCTGACAATGGAGTACCGGGGGGTCTTACCGCTCCCCCGGCAACGTGCCTTCCCTCCTGCGTAGCATCGCAGTCAGCCGCGGCGACACGCCCGGCTTGAGTCGGGCGACCACCCGATCAGATGGTCTCTTGGTCCACCCGACAGTCGAGTGCCCGACGCCGCCGGCGACGAGCGTCCCTGAATCTGCCGTCGCGCTGTTCCGGTCGCTGGGTGACCCTGTAGGGTGCCAAAAGTCCGTCACACGTCCTGACCTGGACATTCATGTCAGACGTTGACCAACCACGAAGATCAAAAAGACGCACTCAAGCACGACCGCCAGCAACGTGAGGTGCTCAGCTAGACAGTCCGAGGCCAGTGAGGGCGAGGTTCCCCTCGTGATCACCATCAGCGACACCCCGCATCCCCACCAGCCGGAGCCGAAAGCTCACCCGAAAGACCGGGTGAGGCCCCACCACCGCCCTCGTGCCAGTAGACCGGGGTTACCAAAGCGTGATCGCAACGGCCCGGAGCAGGGACCGCGACCCCTTGACCTGACGGGAAAGTTGCCACTTCTCCCCCAGGGTTATCCACCCAATCCGCTGACCTGCGGAAACAGAGAACCCCCCGCGCACGACGGGTCAGTCGGCGGCAGTTGACAGCAGTGACGAAAAAGTCGCGGACAGTGGAGGCGGTGGACAAGCGCGTCGTGGTGAGTCCTGACCAGGCAGCACGGCTGCTGGAGGCAGTGCGCGGGCAGGGGCGAAGCGGAAGGCACCTGGTGGTGTTCTTCGGACTGCTGTACTACGGCGCTCTCCGCCCAGCCGAAGCAGTGGCACTGGGAAAAGGTGACATCGCGCTTCCGGAGCAAGGGTGGGGAGAACTGTACCTCCCACGATCAGCACCGACCACCGGTGCCGCCTGGGGCGACAGCGGCAAACGGCGCGACCGGCGAGGACTCAAACACCGCCCCCGCGAGGAAGTCCGCACCGTACCGTGCGCACCACCGCTCACCCAACTGCTCCACCAACACCTCACCGAATTCGCCACTGCCACCGACGGCCGGTTAATCCAAGGAGCCCGAGGAGGTGACCTGTCCGAGAGCACCTACGGCCGCATCTGGCACAAAGGCAGACAACAAGCACTCACCCCCGACGAGGCGGCCTCACCACTCGCCAGACGCCCCTACGACCTCCGACACGCAGCAGTCTCAACATGGCTCAACAGCGGAGTAGCACCCACCCAAGTCGCTGAATGGGCAGGCCACAGCGTCGCCGTACTACTACGCGTCTACGCCAAATGCATCGCCGGACAAGGACAAGCAGCACGAGACCAAATCAGCCGAGCACTCGGCCTAGGCTGAGGGGGTTCCGCGTTACGCTACGTGTGTTGCCGAATTAGCCTCTATTATTGGATTCTGACGCCGCCTGTGGCGGCGCGGACGTGGCTGAGTTCGTGCCTTCCTCGTGTGCCGCTCGGGCCGGTCCCGTTTGCTGCGCGCGGCCTAGCGGCCGTGCTCGCGCGGGCCGGCCCGGCGCGGGCGGTCTTGTGCTGCTCGGTCTGGCGCCAGCGCTGTCGAAGAAGCTGGCGGAGGTCGCTTTCAGATGGATGTAGGTCAGCTACGTTAGCCGGAGTCTTCTGGCGGCGTCCTGTTCGGCGCGAATCGCGTCGTTAGGCGCGCGGCCAAGCTCTGCGTAGAGTTGTCCCAGTCTTGCTCGTTCGCGGGCGTAGGCGTCGTTGTTTTCAACGGGGTGGAGCTGTGACAAGCGATGCCACCACGCGACGGCTTCGGCTTTGGCCAGGAGTCTGTCGTCATGTCGACCCACCTCCTGCAGGATGGTGCCGAGGTTAGTCAGGGAGTGGGCGACGTCGGGGGTGTAGCGGGCGGGTTCGGCCACGGCCAGCTCTCTGCGCAGCTGCACGGCCTCCTCGGTCGCGGTGAGGGCCTGGCGATACTCACCCACCCCCCGCAAGGTGACGCCGAGGTTGGACAGGGACTGGGCGAGGTCGGGGGTGTAGCGGGCGGGTTCGGCCACAACTAGCTCCCGGTGCAGCCCCACGGCCTCCTCGGTCGCGGTGAGGGCCTGGCGATACTCACCCACCCCCCACAGGCTGTCGCCGAGGTTGGTCAGGGAGGTGGCGAGGCGGGGGGTGTAGCGGGCGGGTTCGGCCACAACTAGCTCCCGGTGCAGCCGCACGGCCTCCTTGTCCGCGGTGAGGGCCTGGCGATACTCACCCACCCCCCGCAAGGTGACGCCGAGGTTGGACAGGGACTGGGCGAGGTCGGGGGTGTAGCGGGCGGGTTCGGCCACAACCAGCTCCCTGTACAGCCCCACGGCCTCCTTGTCCGCGGTGAGGGCCTGGCGATACTCACCCACCCCCCACAGGCTGCCCCCGAGGTTGGACAGGGAGGTGGCGAGGTCGGGGGTGTAGCGGGCGGGTTCGGCCACAACCAGCTCCCTGTACAGCCCCACGGCCTCTTCGGTCGCGGTGAGGGCCTGGCGATACTCACCCACCCCCCGCAAGGTGACGCCGAGGTTGGTCAGGGAGGTGGCGAGGTGGGGGGTGTAGCGGGCGGGTTCGGCCACAACCAGCTCCCTGCACAGCCCCACGGCCTCCTCGGTCGCGGTGAGGGCCTGGCGATACTCACCCACCCCCCGCAGGCTGCCCCCGAGGTTGGACAGGAAGTTGGCGAGAGCCGCCCAGGCGTCGCGGCTGTCCTCGTTTTTACTCACTGTGTTACGCGCGTACTGAACAGCGGATCCACACAGAGCAACCCGCAACCTGGGCCACTTGTGCGCACCAATGAGGTCAAGTAAACGGGTAACGTCGCCAGCTGGTGGTGTGTGCGTGGCCAGAGCAGCGACCAGCAGCGGCTGCACCACACGGGCGCCGGGTCCTATGAGTCCTATGCGCGTTACGCATTCGATCGCCTCAGAAACACCCGCCGGCCACTGCTGCCAGCACCTTTTCGATGAGCCCAGCCACAGCGGGAAAAAGCGCGGCAGCGCGGACCAGCCGAGGGAGAACCTGGGCGTCCCGCTGCGCCGCCAACCCCAGGTTCACGGCATCGACTAGCCCACAGTGTTCCGATTCGGCGACGCGGGCGAGCAGAGCGCCGGCGAGGAAATCCGGGGTGGGCTCCACCTGCGGCAGTGCCACTCCCGGGTAGAGGTGATGCGCCCAGGCGACCACGTTGAGCAGCACAGTCTCGTGCTGATCGCCGAAATGACGTACCTGCTTGAGCGTGTGCACCCCGTCTTCTGTAGTAGTTGGCGCGAGCAACACCAGGGTGAGAAGCGCTTCTTCCCGTACCTCCTCCGTCATGTCGAGCAGACCCCAGCGGAGAGCGGCCCGGTTCCACCGCTTCTGCTCGTGTTCCACTAGCTCGGCCGCCACACCGTTGGTTCCCCCCGTCCGCACGGCGTCGGCCTGCGGCTTCGAGCCACGCCCCAGAGCTGCCAGCACCGCCCGTGCCTGGGTGACCACCATCGGCTCCCCGTCAACACCGACCGGGCGCGTATCCAAGTCAGTCACCGGCGGAGGAGGGACCTCCAGCGCAGCGGCGTAGGCCCGAGCCGCCTGGACGAACCAGCGACGCCGATCCCCGGCACCGCCGATGACCTGGAGATCGGTCGTTGGCCAGCGCAGCGCCAACTCCTCTGGCAGCTGCTTGCGCAGCCACGTCCCGAAAGCCTCCCTGTCACGGACCACCACCAGCAGCTTGATCTGCTGCTGGCCGCCCCCTTGCGCAATCACCTGCCGCACCAACCCCACCACATCAGGTTCGGTATCGGCGTCGTCAACAACGATCAGCGTCGGGTCCCCGCATGCCAGCACCGCCCCCCACACCTCATCGACACAGCCGGTGACCACCCGACCTGCCGCCCACGGCTCCGGCAACTCACCCGCGACCTCCGCAGCCAACCGGCTCTTGCCCACACCCCCCGGACCGGCCAGCACCCGCAGCGCTGGCCTAGCAGGGTCCAGACACCAGGCCAGCACTTCCTGCTTCTCGCGCTCACGAGCGACGAACCGAGCCAGTGCGCTGGTGGCCGCCAACAGCGAACTGATCGTGTGTTCCTCCGGGGCGCGAGGCACCGGCCGCAGCGACTCCAGTACCTGTGCCCGAACCTCGCGCAAACCCCTCAACCGCTCCTGCTCATCGCGAGCCGCCTGCCGCACCGACAAAACCACCGTCACCGTCACCGCCGCCACCAGGCCCGTCACCACCGGCCACGTTGGGTTTGAAGTCGCGATATTCGTCAACACCCCAACGCCCGTACCCGCCAACAGCGCAGGAACACCGAACCACAGCCGCAGACTCTGATACCGCCGCACCGACGCCCCCTGCTGCATCTGGCCCATGTGCATCTCTTCGTTAGGCGGCGTCTAGCTATTACCGCCGACCAGAACCACCGTCAACGACCCGGCGCCGCGCCGCGACCGGCCACAGACCGAGGTCCTAATCGCGCATTGGGCACAGCCTTCCACACCGGGGTTCACAGGATCATCGTCAGTAAGCCGTCAGCGAAAATGGCGCGACAAGTCCCACACAGGTCAACCCACGTCAGCGCGTAGCCGCAGCTCAGCGGCACACAACGACACTCGCAGGCACGCGAACGAACGGCCGATCAGCGCTCGCACCGAAGCGATCATGTCCAGGGCCGGGAACGACCCGGTACAAATCGGGTACGAGCCCAGCACACGCCGCCACCCAACGTTGTCCAACGTCACCCGACGTGCCCGCAAGCCCCGGTCGTCTCGACCATCAAGGTCCTTGTCGGCGTTCTCCCGGCGGCGCTACATCAGCAAGCGCGGCCTGTACCAGGTCGACCAGCGGGGATCATGGTTGCACCATCTCTGAGCTGCACGTACACCGTTTGGCAGCGTTGGTCGCCGTTGGTCATCTGTGGACGTCTTGCGGACAATCTGCGGACAGCCAGAGATCATCCAGACCGGTCACTCACCGACCCTCAACGAACCGGCGCGCTAGCGTCTATGCATGACCGCCCGCTCGTGCCCGTTCTGCGGTGCCCGCGCCGATTCACGCGAGCACGTCCTTCCACAGTGGCTACTGTCTAGGTGGCCCGGCCCGGCACCCTTCACCGTGGAGATCAACGGGGCGCCACTGCTGGACCGCGACGACAAGCCTGTGGAATCAGGCCACATGCCGCGCGTAATACTGCGGCTCTGTAAGACATGCAACGGAGTTCTCGACACTCGGTTCGAGAAGACCGCCAAACTTCATGTCCGAGCGGCGCTCGATGACTTGCAGGCCCTTGATGCCAAGGCGACGGCGGCGTTCGCGCGCTGGATGATCAAGACGATGCTTCTGGCACGTCATCCCGAGACCGAGCACATTGCGTTCGCCGCCCGCAGTGGTGACGCCAAGAATCGGTGCAACCCGTGGACGTCCTTCCCCACGGCCGCGCTGACCGCGCTGCTTCATGGGGAGATCCTCGACGACCTGTCGCTGTGGGTCGCCGTCGTCGACGTGAAGGCGAGCCCGGTGCAGGTGCCAGCATTCAAAAGGATCTTACTTAACAAGACCTTCCGGGACGATGGTGCGGGAGGAACTGGTAACGCCGCATTGCAGGGGTTCAGCCTCAGGGACGGTCGGATGGCGGTCTTCCAGCTGGTGTTCCATCCGCTCCAGGACTTCGAGCACCCCTTCGAGGCCACGCACCTGATCACCCGACTGTGGCCGGAGCCCCCGACCGAACTCGACCTGGCTACCCACCCAGTTCTCGACCCGGACGCCTACAGCGCGCTGGGCCGAGTGTTCGTGTGCGGTGGCGGCCGCGTCGGCTTGCAGCCGGGCGAGCGGTTGTCCGCGCAGGGACCGTGGCCGTGGGATGCGCCAAAACCCGTCGACTGGCCAGCGTATCCGGGTGGGTAAGACGACCGGCTCGACGCCGATCCATCCTTTGGTGTAGGCGTCGACGCCGAGGACCCGCATGCTGAGGATGGTGCCAGCACGGGCATACCCACGGATAGCGCCGAAGCGAGGGGTGTTTGCGAGACCATCGTGACGCCGCAGAACGGCTCCCGCCGGTAGTGCAGGGGGGCGTTTCGGTGTGTTTCGGTCGGTCGAATTCGCCGGACTGCACCCGGTGGTGAACGCGGCCCACTCGGTCGCGGTGAACACCAGGGCCGTGCCGTGCGCATCCTTGGAGTCCCGCACGGTGCGGGGCCTCGGCCGAACAGCTAAACCACCGGGTGTCCGATCTGCCCACTACCGGTGATCTTGCAAAATAGTGGCTCTGAGCAGCGGTGATCCTGCGAGCGGGATCTTCATTTCCGTAGGTCACGAAAACGGTCGTTCTGGTCTGCAGTCGCCTTGAGATGCCGCATCAGCGCCGAGCGGCTACCACCGTTGTCGCGGGCGACGACGCACACCTTGACCTTGTGCGGGGGCGGGCCGTGACGGCAAGAGTGCGCGAGTTCCCCGGCAACCGCCTGATCGCAGTACACATAACCGTGGATCATCAGGCGGGGTGACCGCCTCGCGAAGCCGTACACGTTCCCGCCGGATTCCTGGCTCCAGTGAGCACCGTGAAGATCGCGCAGGCGGTACTGCGCTTCGTCGTCGCCATTCCAGTGGCGCCGAACCCATACGAGAGTGTCGGGAGATGGCTGGCCGTCAGCATTGCTGTTCACGTAATACCCATCGGCGAGCCGTACGCGTCCCTTAGGCCCCGGTGACGGTGTCCAGCCTCGCAGTACCGGGGACTACGCCGCGTCCGCAGCCGTGGTTCACACTCGGGGCTCGGCGGATCTGCTCCGCGCGCTGGAACCGGTGGCCGTTCGATGACCGGGGTCGAACAATTCGTGATCGGTTAGTACTGGATGCTGATACTAAGGAGATCGCAAGTAGGTAGACTTGGCGGCCTACTTTTGGTTTAATTACCCTATGCGGGATAACGATGGCCGAAAGCTCGATCACGCTACACTGGAAGCGATCAGGATTCGAGCGTGCGAACAGATCGAGAACGGTGCGCGAGCGGAGGATGTCGCGGCCAGTCTCGGTTTCAATCGATCGACGGTTTTCGGGTGGATCGCGGCGTACCGAAAGGGTGGCGCAGAGGCCTTGCGCGCCAAGCCCGTTCCGGGGCGTCCACCGAAACTGACCCGAGCGCAGATGAGAATGCTGTTCACGATGATCGCCGGTTCGAACCCAGCGCAGTATCAGCTGGACTTTGCGTTATGGACCCGCGATCTGGTGAGGCAGGTCATTGCTCAGCGGTTCGGCGTCGAGCTCTCGGTCGGCTCGGTGGGACGGATCCTACGAGGACTCGGGATGTCACCACAGCGCCCGCTGCACCGGGCCACCCAGCAGGATCCCGAGCGGGTGGAGCGCTGGCGTACTGAGGAGTACCCCGCCATCCGAGACGAAGCCGCTCAGGTCGGCGCCACTGTGTACTTCGCCGATGAGGCCGGCGTCCGCTCTGACTACCACTCCGGCACCACGTGGGCGCCGGTCGGACAGACACCGATCGTGGCGACCACCGGCGCCCGACACTCGATCAACATGATCTCCGCGGTCACCGCCAAAGGGGCGATGCACTTCACGACCTTCACGGGAAAGATGAACGCCGATGTGTTCATCGCCTACTGCCGCGACCTGCTCCATGATGACGGCGGTATCGTCTTCCTCGTCATCGACGGACACCCCGTCCACCGCTCCCGCGCAGTCAAAGAGTTCGCCGCCTCAACCAAAGGCAAGCTCCGCCTGTTCTTCCTCCCACCCTACTCGCCCGAACTCAATCCCGATGAATGAGTCTGGAAGAACGTCAAACATGACCGGGTCGGCAAGGCCGCCATCACGTCCTTCGACGACCTGCGCGACAAAGCCGAATCCGCACTCCTACGCCTCCAACGCTTACCCGAGCTTGTTCGCGCGTTCTTCAAGGATCCATGCCTTAGCTACATCAAGTAACCCCACTGGCCGGTCCAGCTACTTTCGATCCCCTTAGTAAGCCCCGGGCCGGACGGCGGTTCGGTGGGCAGTCGGCTCGCGTGGCCGGTGGCGATGCGGTGGGCGCTCCACGCTGCGGCGGCTGCGTCGAGTACGTCGTCGAGGCGGGCGTTGCCGGCTTTACCGAGTTGGTCGGGTAGGTGAATGCCGTGCTTGGTGAGGAGTGCCCGGCGAATGATGTGCCCCGTCCAACTGATCTTGCGGTGTTCCAGTGGCTTGCCGTTCATGGCGGCGAAGGACACCTCGGGGTGAACCTCGTGCAGCGGGTACTTCTTGGTGTCACACTCGTTCGCCTCGCGGAGCTTGACGCGCAGTCCCCACGTCATAGGGGGCAGCCCGTACCCGTCGGGGGGCAGCTCATCCCGGGTCAGCCCCCGGCACCGTCGGTTGGCATCCTTCCAAGGATCGTCGTACCAGGTGTTGTCCTCCTGCTTCCAGACCGCTCGCAGCGGCATCAGGAAGACGCTATTGCGGCGTTTGTCCACGAAGTCTCGCGCGTCGAGATCCGCCTGGCGCCGGCCGGTCTCGACCAGCCCCAGCGGCATGTCGATGCCCACCGCCTGGATGCCGTTGACGGCGGATAGCAGTTCGGTCAAGCGGTCCGCGATATGCGCGTCGACGAACGTACCGCGGTCTAGCTCGATGCCGATCCATCCTTTGGCTTTCCTGTAGGCGTCGACGCCGAGGACCCGCATGCCGATGATGGTGCCAGCACGGGCATACCCAGGGATAGCCCCGAAGCCAGGGTGTTTGCGGAGACCCTCGACCACGAACGCTGTGACGAAATGATCTAACGGCGCGACACGAACTGATGAGCACGGAGTACCCGGACGCCGATGCTGGATGCCGACGCCGTGTGGGTACTACATACCCAGTAGAACCCGGTAGCTGAAGTGTCCGTTTTGCCCACTATCGATGATCTTGCAAAAATGGCTCCCGACCTGCGGTTTCCCTGCGATCGGTGAACACGCTTCCCCAGGTCGCCTCACCGAGTACCCGACCGGTTTGGACAGCGACACCCCGGCGCGCGACCACCAGGCGCCGTTCACCACCACGCGCGTAGCCTTGCGTCACCTCCTTCACCGAGGTCCGCCCCGGGGTCGCTCCCTGGGGCATCGGTGAGGAGGGATTCCCGGGTGAAGGACAGGGGTGGGTTTTCGTGGACGTTGACGATGACGCGCGGACGATCGGCCGTCGGCTGCGGCAGATCCGCAATTATCGGCGCAAGTCGTTGCGGGTGATCGCCGGGCTGGCCGGGATGAGCAAGTCGAAGCTGTCGCAGATCGAGCGCGGGGAGATCGCGCTCGATAGTCGCTCGGACATCGTGGCCCTAGCCAACGCGCTGCAAATTTCACCCTCGGAGCTGGTTAGGCTGCCGGTACCGGCGCCTGGCGACGGGCATACCGACAGTGCCATCGAGTCGGTCCGCCTCGCATTGATCGCAGCCAGCCGAGGCCGGCACCGTTGCTCGCCGATACCACTCGATGTGCTGGAACGCAGGGTCCAGCAGATCCGCGAAACTCGGCGCCGGTGTGGGTTCGGTGCTGTCGGTGAGCAACTACCGGGTCTGATCGCCGACATTCACTCCAGTATCGCCGCGGGCCACGAGGTGAAGGCGCTGGTGGAGCTGGCGGTGGGCGTACACGTGCACGTAACCCTGATGTGGCTACGGGACTCGGGCGCTTCGGTCGATCTCCGGTGGCAGGCTGCTGCGCTGGCTCAGGACCTCGCCGAACGCCTCGGTGATTCGACCTCGCTCGGGGTAGCCGCGTTCGGCTCAGCAAACGCGCTGCTTGCCTCGGGTGCCTTCGGCCTGGCTGAGGCCGAGCTGTCCTCGCTGACGCTGCCCCCCACTAATGCCGACACGGCGGGCATGATCGGGATGGTGACCATGACGCGGTCACTGATCGCGGCAGCCGACAAGCGCCCCGGGGACATTGCCGCGCCAATGCATGCCGCGAAGCAACTCGCTCGTCAGTTCGGGGAACCCGACGACGACCGCGACCGCCTTGGATTCGGGTTCGGACCGACCAACGTCGGCCTCTGGGAGATGGCGCTGGCACTGGAAACAGGCGAACCGGATCGGGCAGTGAGCATCGCCCAGACCATCCAACCCGAGCGGCACCCGTTCAAGACCCGCCAGTCCCAGTACTGGATGGACTACGGCCGCGCGTTGGCCCGGGTGCGTCGGCGGGGCGACGACGCGGTGATGGCATTGCGCCATGCCGAGCGGTTGTTCCCCATCCGCGTCCAGCGAAACCCGTTCACCCGAGAGGTACTCGGCGCGCTGCTCACCCGGTCCCGCCGGAATGCCGTCGGCCTGGAGCTACGGGGGATGGCCTACCGAGCCGGTCTTCCGGTGTAGCCCATTCGGGGTGGCGTCCACTTTGCTGGACTCCCGTCGCTGGTGATCGTTCACGGTCGTCATCGTGAACGACGTACCCGAGACGCTGCACTCGCAACGCGAGCACAGCCGGCTGCACGCGCAAGGCCGCCGTACCGACGACCGCAGTGATTGCACGCTGTTGGTGATCCACGAGGCGGACGGTTCGTGGGTGATCCACGGCCTGGGCGCGCCCGGAGTGCGGCTGCCCAAGGCTGAGATGATCGCCTTGGCCGAGAAGATCCTGGGCGTGCCCAGTGAGTCGGCATGTGCGCCGTCACCGGAACGAAGGCCGTCACCGGCGCGGCGCCACGCACCGCCCGATGCCCACCGCGCACCAGCATCGGCCGATCCGGATCGTGGACGCCCGAACCAGCATGGAACACCTGATCACCGACGAGTCCGTGGCGGCCCATCGCCACGCGGGCCGCTATCTCGCGGTCTGCGGTGCGCAGGTCCTCACGGCGAGCCTGACCGCGCCGCAACGCTCACGGTGCCCGGCGTGCACGCGTGTAGGGTGCCCAAAGTCCGTCACATGTCCTGACCTGGACGTTCATGTCAGGCGTTGACCAACCATGAAGAAAGATCAAAATGACACACTCAAGCCCAACCGCCTGGCCTCCGTCAGCGGCTACATGCTCGCCGATGGGGAGGTGCGGGTCTGGGACCCGACCACCGGCACCATCCGCCACACCCTCGCCGGCCACACTCGCGGGGTCTCGGCGTTGGTAGTAGCCCCGGACGGGTCTTGGCTGGCCTCCGCTGACATCGGTGGCGCGGTGCGGATCGGGACCCGACCACTGGCCTCCGCCAGCGACGACACGGGTGACGAATCGGCGGGTGGCCGCCATGTCCCGCTTCTGAGAGACCAACACGTCAATAATCTGCCGAACTGGTCGATCGCCCGATACAGATAGACCCACCGCCCAGCCACCTTGACGTAGGTCTCGTCCACGAACCAGCGATCACCTGGCACATGTCGGCACGGTCGTGCCGCGTCGATCAACAACGGTGTGAAGCGCTGCACCCACCGAAAGACCGTCACGTGGTCGACAGCGATGCCCCGCTCCGCCAGCAGCCCCTCCACGTCACGGTAGGAGGCACTGTTGCGTCGGCGGATCATCGCGAGCGGACAGGCTGGGCTATGCGTCCTTGCCCTGCCCGAGTGTCCACACCGAGGTCTGGCTTCGCTGGGTTCCGGTTCCCGCCGGAGGTGATCCTGGTGGCGGTTCGGTGGTATCTGCGTTACGGGTTGTCCTACCGTGACGTGGAGGAGCTGCTGGCGGAGCGGGGCATCGATGTTGACCACGTGAGCGTGTTCCGGTGGGTGCAGCGGTTCACTCCGCTGCTGATCGATGTGGCACGTCTCTGCTGGCATGTCCCGGGAGGTCGCTGGTGTGTGGATGAGACGTATGTGAAGGTCGCCGGGCGGTGGGTGGGCCCGGCTGAGCGAGAGCGGGGTGACCACAGCGACGGTCACGACACCGGAGGAGCTCAGCGAGGCGCTGTTTGCGGCGTTGCGGGATTTGTCGCAGGCCCGGTCGGACGATGCGCCGGGGCGGGTGTGGAACGTGCCCGCCCGCAGCCCGGTGTTCACCGGACGGGATGAGCTGCTCATCGCGCTGCGGGCCGTGCTGGGGTGTCGTTAAGGAACGTATCACCAAGTGCCAACCGTGACGTTTTTGCTGTTCATCGGTCTAGCTAGTGATCTCGTGGAGCCGTCAGAGCACATCACAACAGTCAGCAGTTACCGCGCTGAGCTGCGCAGATGCCGTCAATGGCACTTGGTGACACGTTCCTTAACGACACTCCTACCTCGCGATCATGAGCCTGGACCCCACCGGCACGGGACAGCAACGCTGGTCCAACCGCTGGAAAGCCGCCCTCAACGCCGTCGAGATCACCTTCGACGGACGCCTGTCCGCCGCACGCAAGTAACACCCAATAAGATCCAGTACACCGTTAACTTGATGACAGACCCACGCCAAAGTTTCGATTTGAGTTTCGTGCGTCGGGAGGAGCGTGGGTTGTTTAGGGGTTGCCTAGTCCTGCTTTGCGGGCGTGGATGATGGCTTCGGCTCGCCCGGCGACGCGGAGTTTGGTGAAGATGGCTGAGGTGTGGTTGCTAATGGTTTTGGGGGCGAGGCCGAGTTGGGTGCCGATGGTGGCGTTGGGTAGGCCGGCGGCGAGCAGGTTGAGGACGTCTCGTTCGCGGGGGGTGAGTTTGGGGAAGGGGTCGGCGCCTCGGGGTGGGTTGGTGAGGTAGGTCAGTACACGGCTGGCGATGGCGGGGCTGAAGATGGCTTGGCCGGCGGCGACGGCGTGGATGGCGCGGACGATTTCGTCTTGCGTGGCTCCTTTGAGTAGGTAGCCGCGTGCGCCGGCGCGCATGGCGGCGAAGACTGAGTCGTCGTCGTCGAGCATGGTGAGCATGAGCACCGCGACCCCGGGGGCGGCTCGGGTGATTTCGGCGGCGGCGCTGATGCCGTTGACGTCGGGCATTTGGATGTCCAGGACTAGGACGTCGGGGGTGGTGGTGACGGCGGCGCGGACGGCTTCGCGGCCGTTGGTGGCGGTCTCGATGACGGTGATTCCGGGTACTGATCCCAGCAATGCGGACAGTCCGTCGCGCACGATGGGGTGGTCATCGGCCACTACCACTCGCAGCTCGCCGGTCACGACGCGACTACCGTGTTGGTGGCTGGCAGTGGCAGGGTGGCTTTGACGACCCAGCCGCCGTCGGTGGTGGGGCCGGCGGTGCAGGATTCCGCCGAGTTCGGCGGCCCGTTCGGTCATTGAGGTGAGCCCGACACCGACCTGCCATGTCCGGGCATTATCATCGCCGCCTCCACCGCTCGTGCCGTTGGTGCTGCTGTTGTGGGTGCTGGTGTGGCCGTTGTCGGTGATTTCCAAATGCAGGTCGGTGTCGCAACGCAGGACCAAGCAGATTTGGGTGGCGTGGGCGTGGCGGGCGACGTTGGTCATGGCTTCGGTGGCGATGCGGTAGGCGGCGACCTCAACCGCGGCGCTCAGTAGGGGTAGTGGGTCGGTGGCGTCGATGTCCACGGTCAGGGGGGCGAGTCGTTCGGCTTCGCGGTGCAGGGTGGCGAGCAGGCCGAGTTCGTCGAGGGCGGGTGGGCGCAGGCCGTAGACCAAGCGGCGGATGTCGGAGATCGCGGTGGTGGTTTCGGTGCGCATGGCGTCGAGGAGCTCGGTGGCGCGGGTGGGATTGTGCGTGAACAAGTTGCGCACGGCGTCGGCTTGGAACGCGATGCCGGTCAGGACGGGGCCGAGCCCGTCGTGCAGGTCGCGGCGCAGCCGTCGGCGTTCCTCTTCGCGGGCGGCGACGATCTGCTCGCGGGAGCGCTGCACCGCGCCGGACAGCGCGGTCGCACGCAGGGCGACCGCAAGGGGTACCGCGAGCAGTTCCAGCACGGCCCGGTCAGCTGGGGCGAGGCGATGTTCCCCGGCCCGGGCCCCGACGACGAGCTGACCCATCCGGGTCCCGCCGTAGTCCAGGTCGAGGGTGTACAGCCTCTGCGGTGGCGCGCCGTACGCGGCGACCTCTGCGCCATCGGTGGTCTTGGTGGTCTCCGCGTTGTGGTGGCCGCGCAGCGCGGCGAACGGGAGGCGCAGGGCCGCGCACAGCGCGGCGGGTACGGCTTCTAGACCGGGTCCGGCGGCGGCGAGTTGTGCACCGACTCGCGAGGCCGCGCGTAGCGGGTCAGCCCGGTCGCCGTAGATCACCTTTTCGACGGCGCGCTGTAGGCGTACCCGTACTGGGTTGAACGCCACCGCCACGATGATCGTCACGGCTGCCGAGGTTCCCAACCCGCCTTGGCTACGCAGGACCAGGTCGAACACCGCGACGAGCCCGAGGTAGACCCCGATCACGGCGGCGGTGAGCAGCGCGTAGAGCAGCGCGCGGGAGACCACGAGGCGGATGTCGAGTAGTTGGTGGCGCAGGATCGCGATGGTGATCGCGATCGGGATCAGTGGGATCGCGAGCAGGATCAGGATAGGGCCGGTCTTGAGCAGCCCCCACGGGATCAGCACGGCCACGACCAGCCCGACCGCGAGCGCTAGCCACAGCAGTTGGCGGCGGCGTTGTTCGTCGCCGCGCCGATAACGGATCACCAACCCGGTCAGCGCGACCAACAAGATGACCAGCTCTTCGACCTCGGCGACGCTCCACAGCGGCGCCAGATCGGCGTAGTGGGGTAGTACCAGCCACGGGTCGAGCCCACCCGGGATGTCACCGGGTTTGGCGGCGGAGTCGAGCACGAACAGCGGGCTGCTGGCGATGGTGAGCCAGCCCCACCATCGCCAGTGGGGGCTGACCGGGTGCCCGTCGGGGAACACCAGCAGCACCAGCGGCAGAAACAACCCGATCGACCACGGCCAGGAGTAGACGTACATGGTCAGGACCGTGCGCGCCACCGGTTCGGGCCAGCCCGCCAGCCGCCCGGCCTGATACAGCGACGACGCCGCCGCGGCCGTGGCATGACCGAACCCATCTGCGAGAAGCAGCCAGCCGATCACGTTGCGTGGGCGCTGCCAGGCGATCAGCACACCACACACCGAGAACGCCACACCCATCGCCGAGTTCGTCACCACGAAGTCAGTCACGGCCCCGTTGAACCCCCGACCGTCGGCCACTGACCCAGCCACACCGACGACCAACTCGGCCAGGACCACGGTGAACACCCCGAACCCCACCACCGCGGCACGCCCGCTAGAACCACCACGCCCAGCACCACGTTCGGCGCTCAGGCTGGCACTCAGGTTGACACTGGGGCTGGTGGTGCGTTCTTTGGTCACCGGTACATGATGCGCGGCCCCGACCCAGGCTGTCCCGGGACGAGTCCCCGGGTGACCCGGGAAAACGCCCGGGTCCCGCCCGGGCAGACGCTCGGGTCGACGGGTGCGCGGCCCCTGGGCCGCAGGTATGTCACAGGCCGACTCTTCATCCGGTAACGACACGGCCCACCCGGGCCAGCACCGCCGGCCTCACTCGACCTCGCCGGCTCACCTAGAAGGAGAACGGCGATGAACAGCAACCAACACCCCAACACCACCCCCGCGACCCGCGCCCGCTCATCATCGACCTCGACCTCGTCGAGCGCGGCGGACCACACCGGCGTTGCAGCCGCGCGATCATCCGTTGCAGGTCGCGGGCGTCGCTGGCCGTCGCTGACCGTCGCGCTCCCGGCGACAGACCATGGCGACCTCTCGTGCGAACGGATCATTTACGTTGCAGCCCTAGCCGATTCCTTGGCGGATCGTCTACGTCCCCATACGTTGACGAGCCCTTCCTATGTCGCTCGACCCCCGAACACCCCGGCCCATCTCAAGATTTTTAGAAGAAAGCGCCGGCAGGCCAAGCAAGGGGGTAGATCTATCCCCTCGCAACATATGAGTTCTGCGTTAACCGGCCACTGGCCAGGTCGCCAACTTCGAGGAGCATCCGTGTCCAACCCCAATCCACCTCCGTTGCTCAGCATCCGAACCACTCTGATCCTGCTGCTGGGTGTGCTATGCGGCGCAACGCTCCCACCTTGACCGCCCTCGCCGAGCACAACCTCATCTCGGCAGCGCTGGCGGGGCTGGCCGCGGCCAGCGGGGCCATCGCTTTCTTCCACAAGGTCATCGGCCCCGACACACCCCTCCGCTGAAGACCAAGTAAAGAAGCAGCGGGAGGGCCGTGACCTACACCAACCTCGGCGCGGTGGCGGCGCCGATCAACAAGGTCAACACGACCCACCGGAGAGCGGAACATAGTGGGGGCAGAGGAACGCTGACCGGATTGAACTGGTCATCGCATCAGAGCTGACGGGCCGGGTCGAGCACTGCGATAGCGGCGGCCACTCCGAACGACTTCCACCGCCGGTACCCCGGTTCACCACACACCCGATCAAACAAGCCTGGCCGCGCTGCCTCACCGGGTAGGTGCGGCGCATTACTGCGTCGCACCCCATAGTGCTCCAGAAGGGCTTCACCGGATCTGACCCGGTAACAAGCGCTCGGGCCCGGTCCGGCATGATCAGCCACGTACTTGTGCGGATGCTCTCTCTGATCGCCACCCGTGTCTTCGCCTGGCTGGTGCTGCTGTCGCGAACCTCTGCCGCCAAAAACATCGAGACATTGATCTTGCGCCACGAAGTTACTGTGCTGCACCGTCAGATCACCACACCCCTGTAGGGTGCCAAAAGTCCGTCACCTGCCCTGACCTGTACGTTCATCTCAGACGTTGACCAGCCACGAAGATCAAAACGACACACTCAAACCCGACCGCCAGCAACGTGACGGTACTCAGCCAAAGAGCCCGAGGCCAGTGACAGCGAGGTTCCCCCTCGTGATCACCAGCAGCGACACCCCACATCCCCACCAGCCAGAACCGAAAACTCACCCGAAAGCCTGGGTGAGGCCCCACCGCCGCCGTCGTGCCAGTAGACTGGGTTACCCGAGCTTGATCGCAGCGGCCCGGAGCAGAGACCGCGACCCCTTGACCTGACGAAAAGGTGCCACTTCTCCCCCAGGGTTATCTACCTAATCCGCTGACCTGCGGAGATAGAGAATCCCCTGCACATGACGGGCCTGTTGGCAGCAGTTGACAGCAGTTCGGGTAGCTCCTGGAACAGTCGCTGCTCCTGTTTCGCTCCTGCTCCTAGTAACGCCGCCCACCGGGGCCAGCAGCTTTGCTGCGGTCGACGCGGACAAGGGGGATGAGCCGGCCCTCACCCTCAAGGACCTGGACTACGCGACCGAGTGCCTCCTGCTCAACACCGTCACGTCGCTGGCGGCCGGGATTGAGTATGTCGCTTTGATCTTCATGGTTGGTCAACATCTGACATGAAGATCCAGGCCAAAACATGTGATGGACTTTTGGCACCCTACAGGCGTTTTCGGTGAGCAGGAAATCAAAACGCTTGATGTGATCATGCAAAACGGACTGGAGCTGGAGTTTCAGCGCTAGGGAGCGTGACCGATCGACTCTGACGGGGGCCATGGGTGAGTGGAAGGCTTGATGCAGGTATGCGGGTGTTTGCAGCAGTCCGGTAACCAGAGCCGGCAGGAAATGCCGGATGTGGGTGGCGTTGGCTTCCAGCGTGGCTAGGTTTGGATGCTGGTGGTCCGAACAGGTGTTGCGGAGGGGTCAGGCGAAAAATCACTTGCGGGAGGTCGGCATCTGGTTGGCATCAGTCTTGGATGTCGGTCTCGCTGAACACCGCACTCGCGAGGCCGCCTAAGCCGCTGACCGCGAGTTTGGATCTTGAGTGTCCGTCGATGTCTGGGGCTAGCCGGTCCTGGAACATGGTTGACATCGGCGTTGCGTGCTGCGCTGAGTCTGCAATCGTACGGATGGTAGGGCAGCCGGCCCGTGCTGTCGTGGCGCTGGTTATCGATGGAGGTGTCGTGGGGTTGCTGCTGCGGGCGGTTGAGGTGACCGGGCCATGCCGGTGGCGCTGGTTGCTGGTGGACGAACGCTCGGGAGCGGCGCTGGCTGATCATCAGGTGGAGCTGGATCCAGCAGGATCGGAGACGGAGGCGTTTGGAGATCTGTACCGGTTCTTGCGGTGGCGGGCTGATCCAGATCGCCGGGTGGCCAGCGAGGCGGAATGGGTGCGCCGGGTGGGGGCCTGGATCGGATCGGTGGCGTTGGGACAGACCGTCGGTCGAGCCGTGGCGGCGGCCGCGCCGGTGACGGTGCGAGTGCAGGTGCCTGCGGGTGGGGAGTTCCTGGCGTTCCGGCCGTGGGAGCTGGCTCACGTGGGTGGGGTGCCGTTGGCGGCCCGGGGTGATGTGAGCCTGGTCTATGACCTACCTGGGCCAGCTGGTGTGGGCAAGGCGCCGGTGGGTGCGGCGTTGCGAATGCTGGGGGTGTTCAGTCTGCCGGCGGCCACCTCAGCGTTGGCGTTGCGCCGGGAGCGTTACGAGTTGTCCCGGTTGGTGCGCCGGGTCGCGGCCCGGGGTGGGCGGCGGGTGGAGCTGGAGGTCGCCCAGTACGGGGTGACCCGGGAGGTGCTGGCGGATCTGGCCGAGTCCGGGGATGGGTGGGATGTGCTGCACCTGTCCGGGCATGGCGGGGTGGGGCAGTTCTTGTTGGAGCGCGCGGACGGCTCACCGGATCCGGTGTCCACAGCGGAGTTGGTCGCCTTGTTGCGGCCGATGCGCCCACGGGTGAAGCTGGCGGTGGTCTCGGCGTGCCAGTCTGCTGCGGCGACCACTGCCGAGACGCTGCGCTGGCTGGGTTTGGACGATCCGGCCACGGAGCTGGAGGCTCAGGCGGCCCAGGAAGCCGGGTCCGCGACCAGCCCGGTGGGGTTGGCCAGGGCGTTGGTGGCGGAGTTGAGGTGCGCGGTGGTGGCGATGCGCTACCCGGTGGTCGACGATTTCGCCGTCGGGTTCGCTGAGGAGTTCTACGACAGGGTGTTCCGCCAGGCCCAGCCGGTGGATCGGGCGCTGGCCGCGGCCGTGCCCGCCACGGCGGGAATTACCCCGTCGGCGGCCCGGCCGGCGATCTCGGTAGGCACCGTGGCACTGTTCTGCACCATGGCGGCGGGGTTGTCCCTGGCTCCGCCGCCCGGGCAACCGATCATGGATCCGGCCGGGCAGCGGATGGCCGGGTTTCCCCCGGAGCCGCCGCGGTTTGTGGGCCGGGCCGAGGCGATGGCCGCCGCCAGCACCGCCCTGGCTCCGGAGTCCGGGCGCACCGCAGTGCTGTTTCACGGGATGGCCGGCGCGGGAAAGACCGCATGCGCATTGGAGCTGGCCTACCGCCACCAGCGAGCCTTCGCCGCGATGGCCTTCTGGTCCGCACCCACCGACCCTGAGCAGTTCGGTGACGCGTTGCGGCTGCTGGCAATCGCGCTGGAGGCCCAGCTCGGGGACTACGGGTTCACGATGCTCGACAAGATCGCCACCCCGGCTGTGCTGGAGAAGTTCCTGCCGCGGCTGCGCGCGCTGCTGGCGGAGGTCGGGTTGCTGCTGGTGGTGGACAATCTGGAGACCCTGCTCACCGCCGAGGGGCAGTGGCGCGACCCTCGCTGGGCACCCTTGATCGGTGCGCTCACTGGTCACGGCGGGGAATCCCGGGTGATCCTGACCAGCCGGATTCCACCCGCCGGGTTGAGCACTGAGGCCGTGCTGGTCCGCCCGGTGCATGCGCTGTCCCGGGACGAGTCGGTGCTGCTGGCCCGGCAACTACCCAACCTGCGAGCCCTGCTGCACAACGAAACGCAACCCGTGCGGGGTGAGCTAGCGGATCCCGCGCTGGGCCGCCGGGTGCTCACCCTGGTCCAGGGCCACCCCAAGCTGCTCGAGCTCGCCGACGCCGCTGCCGCCGACCGGACCCGGCTGATCTCCCAGTTGGCCGCGGCCGAGGCCGCCGTGGACGGCGCCGCGCTGAGCGCGTTTCTCACCCAGGGCGACACCGCGCTGGATGCCGCGCAGTTCCTGCGGACCCTGACCGCCTGGGCCACCGACGCCACCGCGACCCTGCCCGCCCCGGCGCGGCTGCTACTGCAAGCCCTGTGCCGGGTCGAGGAAACCGACCGCGACTCGGTCACCCTGGAGGGGACCTGGACCGCTCTGTGGCGGCGACTGGACCAGCTCGGAGGGCCCCCACCGCTGGACGAGGCGCTCACCCCGCTACTCGACGCCGCGCTGGTTGCCGCTGAGCCCCGCGCCCCCGCCGACCTGGACTCCCCGGTGGACTACCGGATCCACCCCGGCATCGCCGAGGCCATCCGCACCACGACCCCCGAGCAGGTCAGCACTGCGGTCGACGCCGAACTCGCCGCCTGGTGGACCACCGTTGCCCTGTGGGGGATCGGGCAGGAACGGGCCGGGCAGGACGCGGGGCAACTCGTGATCCGGGCCGGGCTGGCCGCCGCCCCCTACCTGCTGCGCCAACACGACTGGGACACCGCCGGCGGTCTCCTCGCAGCAGTCCGGGGGCGGGACCGTTACTCACCGATCACCGCCCACGCCGTCATCCCGCCGCTGCGGCGCATCGTTGAGTCCACCGGCGATCCTGTTCATCTCGGCACGCTCGCCACAGCGCTCAGCGACGTGGATCCCGCCGAGGCCGAAGTCGTGTTCCGCCGCGTCTATGACCAGGCCACCACCGGCAGTGACCACCGCCTGGCCTCTGCTGTCGCCGGGGATCTGGTCACCCTGCTGTGCGATCAGGGCCGGCTCCGCGAGGCCCTTACCCTCAGCGAGCAGAGAATCGCGCACACCCGCCACGCAGGGCTGGGATCCTGGACTCAATTAGGAGACCAAGGCCAGCGGCTGCATATTCACTGCTTGCTCGGTCACCATGAGCAAGTCCTCACCGACCTGTCCATCGTGCGTGACCGCATGGCGGAGCTCCCCGACCAACCCGCCGACAACGACATAACGCCCCCCTGGCTCGTCCAGGTGTGGGTCCTTGAGGCCGGTTGCATTTCCGCGCGGGCACTGGAGCGGTGGGAGCAGGCCCTCGACCTCACCAACGAGATCGCCATCGTCCAGCGGCGGCGCGGCCTCAGCGCACACGAGACCGCCCGCACCCGATTCAACAACTACGGTCCCCTGATCCGCCTCGGTCGGCTGCCCGAGGCTGATCAGCTCCTGCGCGAATGCCAGCAGGTGTTCGACGCTGCCGGGGATATCACCAGGCTAGGTGGGGTGTACGGCGCGCGTGCCGATCTGGAAAACACCAGGGGTCGTCTCCTAGACGCCGTCCGACTCCAACGCACTGCGCTGCGCCTCCTCTACACCCGCCCTGACCCAAGTGCTATTTCGGCCTCGCACCACAACTTGGCCAACTACCTGTCCGGTATCCGTGCGGACCCTGGCGAGCAGCGAGCCCACCGTCTCGCCGCCGGCCTCCTCAAAACCGTCATCGGTGACATTCCCTCGCGCACCCGAACACTCCGCACACTCGCCCGCGAGACTCCGGGGCGATACCGACCGGTCCGAGGCTCCGGCGCTACCCACGACGTTGCATGAGGTCATCGGATTGGTCGACGCCGGTGAGGGTGTCCACTTTGGCCGGCTGGTGTCCGCGCTGTGCCCGGATCTCGATGTTGCCGACCGCGCCCTGGCTAAGCTGCTCAGCAACGCCGCGATCCTGCGCGACCAGCTGGCATGGAACCCAATCGAGCGCCACCTCACGGAATGGGACCCACTCATCACCGCCATCGTCGCCGCGGCCACCAACGGTCACACCCCCACCGAGCTCACCAACACCCTCGACGAGCTCGGCGCCAGCACCAACTGGACCAACCTGATCATCGCGTTGCGCCAGGTCCTGGCCGGAGCCCGCGACCGCGCACAGCTCCTCACCCTCACCGGCCTCGACGTCATCGACACCGCGATCCTCACCACCGTCCTCGACCGCCTGCCCACTAGCTCCGGACAACAGCAGCACCGATGACCTACGCGACCGCCAAGCTGGTGCGGGTGACAAAAGTCCCTCACATGTCCTGGCCTGGGCATCCTTGTCAGACGTTGACCAGCCAGAAGATCAAAAAGACACACTCAAGCCCGACCACCAGCGACGTGACGATGTTCAGCAAGAGAGTCCGAGGCCAGTGACGGCGAGATTCCCCCTCATGATCATCCAGCAGCGACACCACACATCCCCCCAGCAGGAACCGAAACTCACCCGAAAACCCGGGTAAGGCCCCACCGCTGCCCTGGTGCCAGTAAACTGGGTTACCAGAGCGTGATCGCAGCGGCCCGGAGTAGGAACCGCGACCCCTTGACCTGACGAGAAGTTGCCACTTCTTCCCCAGGGTTATCCACACCATCCGCTGACCTGCGGAAACAGAGAATCCCCTGTCCATGACGGGTCTGTCGGCGGTAGGTGACAGCAGTTGGGGTAGGTCCTGGAACAGTCGCGGCTCCTGTTTGGCTCCTGCTCCTGGGCAGGACCGATACTTAGCGGTGGACCATTCACGGTGGTCCCCAGGATCAGCTCTCGGCGATCCCGGACGTTATCGTCCTCGCCCGCCCTACCCGCAGTGGGTGCAGAGCCAGAAAAGCAATGAACTCCTGATCCGTGCTGAGCGCCGTCCCCTCGCTCAGTCCCCCGACGCGATCTTCACCACCCTCCCCCGAGCCGGGCAGCCCACACCTACAGGTCAAGCACTGCATCGAGTTTTCGAGCCCACAGACCTCTGGTGGCATGAGGCCACGGCCCCACCATCACTGGAGTGCGCGGAATTGCGTGACCCAGGGGGTCGTCTGTCCGGGCAGGCCGTTTTGCCCGGGTTGCACCGTGTAGGGGCAGAACAGGCTGTCCAGCAGCCACGGTGTCGAGCCCGGCCCGAAGTGGGCGACCATGTTGGCGTCCTGGGTCACGCCGTAGGTGGCGACAGCGAGTCGTCCAGTGGCGCGGAACTTCGTGACCTGGTCGTGCAGAAAGTTGCTGTTGTTCGCGAACCAGGGGGACATCGACAGGAAGTCGTTCCACTTCTGCTGGGGGAACCGATGCTGGATGGCATCCTCGATCACCTGCCACACCAAGGTGTCAGGCGGCAGACCGTACCGAGCGGCGAACTCGGCAGAGACGGGGGCAGTCATCTGCGCTTTCCAGAACAGCACGAGCGAGAATTCGGTGGCCAGGAACGTCTGATCGGCGCGCATCCGCGGAAGGATGTAGTCGAGGTAGTCCTGGCCGGCGGCCACATGGGGCAGGTGGGGATGAATGTCCACACCGTCGAGAGCCGGGGTGCTCTTCACGTAGGCCATCCAGCGATCCGTGGTGGCCGTGCGCCAGCCTTGTTGGTCCAGGTGGTTGAGCGCGCCCATGTACAGCCCAGTCCTGCCGCCGTGTGGTTTGCGGTAGGAGATGACGTGGTGCGCCATCGTCTCGTAGAACACGTTGAGTGCACTGCTGTTGCGATCCTGACATTCGATGAACGGTTCGTTGCCGATGGCCAGGATGTCCACCTTGCCCATGACGGCCGGCAGCACGGCGGTCAGCCGCTGCAGCGCGGTCGCCATGGCAGGACTTCCGGGGGTGGGTATGGATTCCTTGAAGTAGGGAAATTTCAGCGAGAGCACGGTGTGGTATCCCTGCGCGCCGGCCGCCAGCAATGTTCGGATCAGGGGTTGGCTGGCCACCGCCCCATTGTCGGCGTCGGGCATGGGGAAAAACCCGCGGAGCCAGGTCGCCGACACAGCGTGGAGTTCGGCGAAGTTCGACCAGTCAGTATCGCCGTTGATGTTCGCGCCCAGCACGCCCTTCGGAGACGGCGCGGTGGCCTGGACCGAATTCGGCCCCGGGCCGACCGCAGCTGGCGGCATAGTCGTGCCCTGGCCCGCTCCAGACGCGGTACCGCAGCCAGCTGTGGCACCCAAACTCGCCGCGCCCAGCGCGGCAAGCCCAATAGCGCCGCAGATTTCCAGCAGGCGTCGTCGCGAGAATCGCCCGATCGTCCCGAGCTTCTGTGGACCCTGACATGGTGCGGTCTTCCATCGAACTCCCTTTCAGGACGAGTAACAAGGCGGGCGACAGGGGCTACGATTCACCGCGGCGGTGTCACGATGTCAGGTCGGGGAACTCAGCCGCCATGACGGGGGCCATGATCAGCTGATCATGCCGTCGTAGGCGACCCGGAGTTCCTCGGGTCCGCCCAGCAGCACGTTCGGCCGATGCAGTGACGGGTCGGCGACCAGGCGTGGGTTGCTCAGCCGGGTCGCGATCGCGTCAGCGCGGCCTGGTCCTCCTTCCTGGCCAGTGCGGCGCCGAGGCAGTAGTGCACGCCGCCGCCGAAGGCGAGGTGCGCGTTGTCCGGTCGTTCCGGCCAGAACCGGGGGCTGTTGCGTTGTGCGAAGCCGGGCGGGCGAGATCGTTGATTCCGGTTGGTCAGATCGCCAGGGTCAGCTCGGTGAAGGCAGCCAGGACCCGTAGGTTTACGGTTTCTTCGGTCCCGAGTTCGTAGTGGCCGCGGCGGAGGTTCTGGATGAACGAGTGCCCGGCGCTGATCACGTGTGCGCAGCGGAGCTGTTGTAGCCCGCGCATCGGCCGCAGCCGCGACTTCAGTCGGCCGTGGTCGGATTCGATCCGGTTGTTGGCGTAGGGCTCGGTGTGGTGCCAGGCGCCCGGGGCGATCTCCTTGAGGACGGGCGGGTAGACCGCTGCCTTGTCGGTGATGACCTCGGTCGGGGACGGCCCGTGCTCGAGTGCGCGGGTGAAGAATCGGTGAGTCGCCGCCAGATCCCGATTCTGGGAGACCAACACGTCGATGACCTGCCCGAACTGGTCGACCGCCCGGTACAGATAAACCCACCGCCCGGCGATCTTCACATACGTCTCGTCCACGAACCAACGATCTCCCGGAACGTGCCGGCAGGGCCGAGCTACGTCGATGAGCAGCGGGGTGAACCGCTGCACCCACCGGTACACGCTCACATGATCAACAGTGATGCCACGCTCGGCCAGCAGCTCCTCCACGTCACGATAGGAGAGTCCGAAGCGCAGGTACCACCGCACCGCGAGCACGATCACCTCCGACGGGAACCAAAACCCGGCGAACGCCGAGGTCGGGATGGACGAGGCGATACAACGAGCGGCTCTCATACATCAAGCATGACAACCGCTGCTCCCATCCCCGGACGCAACAGTCCCAGATGCCGTCGTTTAGGGATTTCGCTACCCGATAGAGATCATCAGCCATTGCGTGTGGCTTTACATCGGCTAGCTGCGCGATACCAAGCGAACTCGGGGGGTATCGGTGGGTAGCTCGCTCAGGCGCCGGTGTGCACTGCTTTCGGCGGTAGCGCGGTAGCCGGTTCCACTGTCTACATCCCGTGCAGCGGCAACACCCGCGCCGTAGAGGTCGGTGCTAGCGGCGGGCTGCGGGTGTGCTGGAAGTCGCCGGTGCCCTCGACGGTTCCCTGATAGTCGGTGGCGGCGCAGTCTGGGTGGTTGACACCGATCGCGGTGTGCTCGACGCCCTCGACGACCCGGCGACCGGTACGCCCCGGGCCTGCATCGATGTCGGGCAGCTGCCTTACTTCGCATCGCCGCACACGGTGGTGGGTGAGCACGCCTACCTGGGTACCACCAGCGGTGTGGTGGCGATTAGTGTCTGATAAGCTGTCCGGCAATAGGTATGGAGACGGCCATGAGGCTGGGATTTCGCCGGAATCCGGCAGCTGCGTGGATCGACGACCTAGTCGCAGCGTGGAACGCGCATGACCCGATCGCCGTCACGGATTTCATGACCAATGACGTGATCTACGCCGATTTCGGGCTTGGTGAGGAGTACCGGGGTATCGACGCGGTGCGGGATTTCGTCGCAGGCATGGAACTAGGCTTCTCGTCGAACTACCACTTCGCGCTGGAGATGGCCATCGTCACCGACGACGCATATGCCTGGGAATGGACCATGACCGGAACCAACGACGGTGCAGATGAAGAGCACGGGTTTCCCGCCACCGGAGAACGTTTCGAAATCCCCGGTGTCTCCATCGGTATTCTCCGCAACGGCAAAATCAGAGAGAATCGCGACTACTGGAACATGAGCACCTACCTCAACCAGGTCGGCCTCGCTCCCGAGTGATCCCCATACCGCAGTCTGGATCAAGACTCCTTGTTAATTGTGGTGCTGTCAACTTCGTGATCTGGGTGGCTGGGATGATCGACGGTGCACTTCTGGAATGAGGGGGTTTGATGACCGTGCCCTTGCTGATAACCTTATCTGTGCTGGTCATCCCTGAAGGAGCGGGGCCGTGTCTAGCGTGGGTCGGGGGTTTTGGTCTTTGAGTGTTGTTGTCTTCGCTGTTTTTGGGCGTGGTTGTGCTGTGTGCGTGGGTGGCTGTGGTGGTGGCGCGCGTGGTGGAGGGCAGGCCCCGCCTGCCCGTAACGCTGCCCGGAGGGGCCGTAGAGACATCCCAGGGCTTTATTTGTCAAGCCGCAACTTGTTGATCTTCATGGGCGGCGGTGGGGGCCTGTAGGGTGCCAAAAGTCAGTCACAGGTCCTGACCTGGACGTTCATGCCAGATGTTGACCAGCCATGAAGATCAAAACGACACACTCAAGCCCGACCGCCAGCGACGTGACGGTGGTCAGCCAAAGAGCCCAAAGCCAGTGAGGGCGAGGGTCCCCTCGTGATCACCAGCAGCGACACCCCGCATCCCCACCAGCCGGAGCCGAAAGCTCACTCGAAAGCCTGGGTGAGGCCCCACCGCCGCCGTCGTGCCAGTAGAGTGGGGTTACCAGAGCTTGATCGCAGCGGCCCGGAATAGGGACCGCGACCCCTTGGCCTGACGAGAAGTTGCCACTTCTCCCCCAGGGTTATTTACACCATCCACTGACCTGCGGAGATAGAGAATCCTCTGCACATGACGGGTCCATCGGCGGCAGGTGACAGCAGTTCGGGTAGGTCCCGGAACAGTCGCTGCTCCTGTTTCGCTCCTGCTCCTGGTAACGCTGTGCACCGGGGCCAGCAGCGTTGCTGCGGTCCACGCGGACAACGGGGATGAGCCAGCCTTAACCCTCGAGGACCTGGACTACGCGACCGAGTGCCTCCTGCTGACCACCGTCACGTCGCTGGCAGCCGGGCTTGAGTGTGTCGTTTTGATCTTCATGGTTGGTCAACATCTGACATGAATGTCCAGGTCAGAACACGTGACGGACTTTTGGTACCCTACACGCTATTCGGTGGGCTCATCGAGGAGCCGCCGGTGCAGCTCGGTGGTGAGTGTATGGATCGCGCGAGTCAGCGGCGCCCGCCGCAGCGCTGGGGCGTTGCCAACGCGCCAAGACAGCCAGGTCAACGAAGTGCTGATCTTTGAAGATCAGGTCATCCCCGCCGGCCCACCGCCCGTCCGAGGAAGAATCCCAACGTCCCGCCGGCCAGCAGGCCGACCGCAAAGACCATGGCGAGGAAGGCCACTACAGCCCGGCGCAGAGTCTGGAGAATCCCCGCCGCCATGAGGTGGTCGGTGGTGATCAGCAGCAGTTGATGGGCCAGCATGCTGACAGCATGGCAGCACAGTGACCAGCGGCGCCGGACTGCCGTCCCACGACGCTGGCGCGCGCACAGCAGCAGCGGCAAAAGAGGACGTGCGGCCGTGTGACTCCACCCGTTGTCACGACACGGTGAACCGGCAGTAGAGGCTTTTGCGGTGTTCTTGCGGTGCTCTCTCGGCAGGTGCATGAGTCGGACCGGCGCCAGGTCCGCTGGTACGCGCCTAGGGCCCGCTCTGCCTCCGCCGCACCAATCTAGTCCACGTGCTGTCCAGGGCAAAGGGCCCAGCGTGCCGAGCCACCATACTGGCCCGATGCGCCGAGCATTTGCACACGAGGCAGTCTTGATGATGGAGTCAGACGCTGACCTGCGGGCTCCAGGCGCGGCGATCACGGCGATTTTGTGCGGGCACTGGGACCACGAGCCACCATGCCCTGTGGCGCCGCACCACAGTCTCGCGCATCGCACCTGCGGTGAAGTCCGTGTGCGGATCTTGTTTGCCGCCGAACCAGACACGGAAGGTGCCATCCGGCACCACATCGAGTTAGCCTTGTCGGGCGGGCAATTGAAGGGTCCGGATGGCGTAACCACTCGGTGGCAGCTGCGCGGTAGTCAGCGCAGTGATCTCCAAACGGAAGAGATGGACCACGCTGAAGGCCTGATTCGCACCTAACTCACGCAGTTCATCGCCTTACAGCGGAAGCCACGGACAGGCTATGCGTTACTAGAGCGCGTTCAGCGCCGTGCGCCCGATATTGGGCGGCTTGCGTACCCTGCTCGGGGAGGTTGCAGAGGCCGACCGCGATCTTCGACAGGGGACATCGAGCTGGGAAGCTATATGTATCACGTGTACCATATTCACAGTGCTTGATGGACCGTTACGTGCGACCTACCCTTTTAATTCAATTCTATCCGGCTTCTTCGCGAGTGATACCATGGCGACCTACGCGAGAAGCAGTTCTCATTCTGCTATCCAAGCCAACCAGGTCCACCAGGATCTCCAGCGACCATTAGGATGGCTAGCAGCTTGATCCCACATCCTGCCCACTGAACTCGCAGACCTCCGCATCTGCATCGTGTTCGCCGCCGCCTGAATATCGGTGACAGCCGCGGTCAACCGGGGCAGGTGTCCTGGTACGGTAGTTCCGGGATGTAGCGGTCCCAATCATCCCGATTGAGGCCGCCCCGGGCGATAGAACAGGCGCGTTCTATCGCGTGGTCCTGGAGATCTTTAAGTTTTGTGAGATCCCAAAGGATCACTGTGGTGTCCCGGCTGGCGGTGGCCAGCGTGCGCCCGTCTGGGGCGAACGCTACCGAGGTCACACTGGCGGTGTGGGTATTAAGGGCCTGGCCCCGCTGTTGGGGGCGGGCCGGGTCGGTGAGATCCCAAAAAATCACCCTTCCGCTTTCGCCGGCGGTGACCAGAGTGTGCCCGTCAGGAGCAAACGCCATCACGACCGCCAGTTCGGTGTAAACGGTGAGGGGCTGTCCCCGTTGGTGGGGGCGGGCCGGGTCGGTGAGATCCCATAAGATTACCGTGGTTTTGATACCACCTTTGTCAACATTAATGTTGTCGGCGCCGGCGACGGCCAGGGTGTGCCCGTCCGAGGCGAGGGTCATTGTCCGCAACAGTGGGTTGGGGTGGTCGAGGCGGGGCTGCCCGAGCGGTTGTGGCCGGGCCGGATCAGTAACATCCCACAAGATCACCGTGTCATCTTCGTCGTTCGTGGCCAGAGTGTGCCCTTCCCGGGCGAACTCCAACATGAACGAGAGGCCGAAGTGGCTGTGATAGGCGTTAAGAGGCTGCCCGAGTCGTTGTGGCCGGGCCCGATCAGTGACATCCCACAAGATCACCGTGTGATCAGCGCTGCCAACGGCGAGAGTACGCCCGTCTGGGGCGAATGCCACGCCGCGCACGAAGTCGGCATGGCCGGTCAGAGGCTGGCCGAGCCGTTGCGGTCGGGCCCGATCAGTGACATCCCACAAGATCACCGCGTCACCTTCGCTAGCAGTGGCCAGCGTGCGCCCATCCGGAGCGAACGCCACGTTGTGCGCTGGCTCGGTCTGACCGGTCGAGAGCTGGCCGAGCCGTTGCGGTCGGGCCCGATCAGTGACATCCCACAAGATCACCGCATCGCGTTCGCTGGCAGTGGCCAGCGTGCGCCCATCCGGAGCGAACGCCACGTCGTACACCGCGCTGGTGTGGGCGATGAGGGACTGGCCTAGTCGCCGCCGGGCTGGGTCGGTGACCTCCCACAAGATCACTGTTCGGTCGTCACCAGCGGTGGCTAGCGTGTGCCCGTCTGGGGCGAACGCCACGTCGTACACGGCGCCGGTGTGGGCGGCGAGGGGCTGGCCCAGTTGTTGTGGCCGAGCTGGATCAGTGATGTCCCACAAGATCACCGCATCGCGTTCGCTGGCGGTGGCCAGAGTGTGCCCGTCTGGAGCGAACGCCACGTCGTACACCGCGCCGGTGTGGGCGGCAAGGGGCTGGCCCAGTTGTTGTGGCCGGGCCGGGTCGGTAACATTCCACAAGATCACCTTGCCGCCAGTTTCACGAGCGTCAGCAGTGGCCAGAGTGCGCCCGTCCGGGGTAAACACCACTGAGGACACCGGGTCAGGACTCTCGCTGAGGGGCCTGCTCAGCTCATGCGGCTGGGCTGGATCGCCGATATCCCATAAGGCCACCGAGCCGCCCCTGCTGGCGGTGGCCAGAGTGCGGCCGCCGGGGGCAAACGCCACCGAATTCACTATGCTGGTGAAGGCATACAGGGGCTGGCCCAGTTGTCGTGGTGAGGCCGGGTCGCTGACATCCCATAGGATCACGGCGCCGCGTGTATCAGCAGTAGCCAAGATCCGCCCATCCGGAGCGAATGCCACCTCAGATACAGGGTCGGTGTGACCGGTCAGAGCCCGACCCAGCCGTTGCGGCCGGGCCAGGTCGGTGAGATCCCACAAGATCACCGTGTTATCTTCGCCGTTAGTGGCCAGAGTATGCCCGTCCGGAGTAAATGCTAGACGGAGCTCTGAGGTGTGGCCGGTCAGGAGCTGACTCAGCCGTTGCGGTCGGGTCGGATCGGCGACACCCCACAAAATCACCGTGTGATCACGGCTGCCAGTAGCCAAAGTACGCCCGTCCGGGGCAAACACCGCATCCAACACCGCGTCAGCGTGGCCAGTCAGCGTGCCCGAGTAGCGAGTGTTGGTCAGCATATTGACTAGTCCGGAATGAGTCTCTCCATCAGGGTGGATGCCTTGCGCCGCAAGGCCTAGTTTCAGTGCGGTACGCAAATCGGATTCCAGGAGTCTGTCTGCTTCGGCAACCAGTTGGCGGGCAGTGGCGACGCGCAGCTGCTTTTTCGCGTCGTGTTGCTGGACGAGTGCGACTCCGGCCCCGATCAGGGCAATGATGAGCAGCACCGACAGGACGCTGACACCCCGTCTGCGGCGCAAGCTATCGCGGCGGATACTGGCGTGCAGGAAGTCCCGGGCCTTTGGAGTCAGACCGACGTGGCCAGTGACCAGCATGCGGTGGCGGCGCGGCGACCAGTGTCTCGGTCTGTACTTGGCTACTGCGTCGACCTGCGTTGTTCCTCCGCCGATGTCCGTCATGGCGGAGCCTAAGTGGTCGCCACCCCACAATCGGGTGGACGGGCGGCCGTTGTCGTGCCATTCCGTGGTGGCGTTCTCAACCGCTCGACAGGTTCGCAGCGCCATCACGTTGGTTGCGATTGCCCCGGCCAAGGGTGACCAGGCGGACAAAAACGCTTCGTGGGCAACGCCGATTATCCCGACGCCGTTGTCGGTATCGGTGATCAGCAACCGCCGCGCGACGAAGGCATTCAGTTCGGCGACCACGTGATCAGGCAGTTCGGCGGGGTTGACTCGCCATCGAGTGGGGTGACCTTGCTCGTCAACAGTGACCAGCCGCAATAGTCCACCAATGACCTGCTCGCCAGATCGGCCGCCGGTTGTGCGCGCGTCGGTGAGGGCCGCGTCGGCTTGGCGAGACAGGGCGCCCTGTACGCCGCCGAGCTGGTCGTAGCGTGTGCGGGATAGCCGGCCACCGCGCGTGATGCCGTCGGCCAGCTGGGCCAGGGTAAATGCCAACAGCGGCAACGCTTCCCCTCCCGCGGTGTCATCGACCAGCCGGTCCACCAGGCCGTCGTCCAGGTTGATCCCGGCCAGCCCCGCCGGTTTCTCGATCACGGCTCGCAGCGCCTCGCGGCGCAGCGGACGAAGCGGGTAAACCTGCGTCGGCAGCGTGACCAGGTCGGGGTCGGCCAACAACTGGTCGAGGAACTCCGGACGTAGTGTGGCCACCAGCTGCACGCGACCAGCCAAAGCCGGGCGGAGCAACTCGGCGAACCGGGCCCGCTCGGTGGGAGTGGTCTGAGTGAGCAGCTCCTCGAACTGGTCGACGACTACCAGTAGACGCCGCCACGGATCAGAGGGGGAGGCCAGCAGCAGCTCGTCAGCCAGCTCCCCCAGACGGCCGTTGTCGAGTTGTTGGCGTACCTGCGCCACGGTTAAGTCCAAGCCGAGTTGCCGTGTAGCGGCGGCCAGCTCCCGGGCCAACGCCGCCACCGGATCGGCGCCTGGCACGATCGGTGGCAGCGTCCACCAGCCCGGTTCACCAGCCATCACCGGCACCAACCCAGCACGGACCAGCGAGGACTTGCCGCACCCAGACGGGCCCACCACGAGCAATGCCGCACCCTTGGCGTGCTCGGCCGGAGACCGCAGTAACTCGGCGAGTTCTTTGGTTTCCTCGGTGCGCCCAAAGAACACCCGATGCTGGTCAATCTCGAACGGCCGTAGCCCCGGGAAGGGGGAACGACCCTCCGGCCAGATAACGGCCACCAGACGCAACGCCCCGATCAGAAAGGGACGGACCGCCTCCGGGTCCTGCGTCAGGTCGGTGTGCTGGACGGCTTTTAGCAGTGGGTGAACCACCCCCGGCTCGGCCTGTAAGGGCAACAGCTTGCCACCCCGAGACCGGACAATCGCGACCTCGGCCGTGCACCACTGGGACGCCAGGTAGGCCGAGGTAAGTACACAGACCACCGCGTCGGCTCGTCGTAGCTCGTCGTGGAGTCGCTGCTCCCACTCTTGGCCGACGGCGATGCCGTCGCGCAGATCTCGGGCCAGGAACACCTCGTGGCCAGCTTCGATGAGCCACTGGTGCACCTCGCGGGCCAACACGAAGTCCTCGTTGGCGTGGCTGACGAATACCCTGGCCACCACGTCTCCCGCCAGCCGCCATTCACAAGGTGCGCAGCCCGCTGCTCGCTTCACGATACGCCGTCACGGATATCGTATCGACGTGTAAATCTCCCCTAACATAAGAACGGCCACCACGAGCATGACCCATACCTGCTCGGAATAGCCGCAGTAGCGGTCGGTAAAGGGGGACGGCACCGCTTCAACCCCCTGGCCGGGTCTGTTGCGTCGATGGAGACCGAGATCAGGCAGGCTTGGTCGATGCGTCGTCGCTGTCGTCGAGTGCCAGCGTTGAGGTCCAGCTTCACGGGATTTCGGTTCCCACCGGATGTGATCACCCTCGCGGTTCGCTGGTACCTGCGCTACGGGCTCTCCTACCGTGTAGGGTGCCAAAAGTCCGCCACATGTCCTGACCTGGACGTTCATGTCAGAGGTTGACCAGCCATGAAGATCAAAACGACACACTCAAACCCGACCGCCGGCAACGTGACGGTGTTCAGCCAAAGAGCCCGAGGCCAGTGAAAGCGAGGTTCCCCCTCGCGATCACCAGCAGCGACACCCCACATCCCCACCAGCCAGAACCGAAAGCTCACCCGAAAGCCCGGGTGAGGCCCCACCGTCGCCTTCATGCCAGTAGACTGGGATTATCAGAGCGTGATCGCGGCGGCCCGGAGCAGAGATCGCGACCCCTTGACCTGACGAAAAGTTGCCACTTCTCCCCCAGGGTTATCCACACAATCCGCTGACCAGCGAAAACAGAGAATCCCCGGCACATGACGGGTCCGTCGGCGACAGGTGACAGCAGTTCGGGTAGGTCCCGGAACAGTCGCTGCTCCTGTTTCGCTCCTGCTCCTGGTAGCGAGGGACACCTCAGAGCATCCCCGCTGGCCGTGTTGACCAACTCCTGCTGCATACCGTCACCACCGTCAAACGGGCCAGCCGTATCGCCTGTGCACAGCCTGCGAGCCTCGATCCTCAGGGCGCGTAGCGGACCGGTTGATTTGCGCGCATATCACGCTTGGTCGTCGTGGAGAGCTACCGCTCCTGGCCGAGCTAACTTCGATCCCCTCCGGACGAGCGCCGTGTCGTAGCTATTCAGTAGGGGCGGCGGCTGGTGGTAGCCAGGCGCCGGTGGTGAACAGCTGCTCGAGGACGTCAAGGCTGGTCATGCCCCATTTGGTGGCGGTGGACAGGTAGGAGCGCACGATGGCGAAGTCGGCGAGGCCGGCTAGGGTGCGCCAGCAGCCGCCCGAGGTGCGTTGCTGGACTTTGACCGGTCTGACGTCGCGTTCGGCGAGATTGTTTGTCCAGGGCACGGCGAGATCGACCACGAATCGCAGGATCATGGCCTCGTGGTCGCGGAAACGCCGAGCCAGGCGTAGCGCGTCACGGGCGTGAGGTCCTGCGCGGGCGGCGTTGGCCTGGATACCCAGCTGGGCCGCGCCGCGGTAGTGGTTACGGATCTGGGCTAGTGCGGCGTCGTCGAGGGTGTCGTGTCCGGCGGCGCGGGCGGCGGTGGTCTGCTGGTGGGCGTCGGTGAGGGTGTCGGCCATTGCCTGCGCCCACAGTTGCTGTTCGGGGTCGGCGGTGTGCACCGCACGAAGATCACGCAGGAGATGAGCACCGCACCACGCGTGATGAGCCTGGATGAGATGGGCGTACCCGGCGTAGCCGTCACGCACGATCGTGCCGCCGTAGCCGGGGGGCACCTGCCCGGCGTCGATGTCGGCGCTGCTGCGTCCCCCCGTGTGCATCACGGTCAAAAACTCGGTGCACGCCACGTGCACGTAGGTCAACCCGCCCGCTGCCCGACCTGGTGTCTCATCGGCGTGCAGGACCCCGACCGAGCGCAGCAGCTGTTGGACCCGGGGCAGAAATGTCGCCTCCAGTAACCGGGCAGCCCGGGCCCGCACCCCGGCCATGAACCCCGTGGACACTCCCACCCCGAGCAGCGAACCCATCAGCATCGCCGCCCGACCCACCGGCAGGTAGTGCCCGCACAGCAGCTCCGCCGCCCGCGCCAACACCCCGGGCCCGTAGCACGCTCGGCCGCGCACGAACCCCGGCGCAGCACCCGTGCCCGGCGTCCCACACCGCGGACAGACCCGATTGACCAGCTGGTACTCGGTCACCCGCGGCGGCGGCGGTGGGCGCACATCGCTCACCTGACGACGCTCCACCCCGGCCACCGGGGCACCCGACAGGTCCTGTCCACAACCGCCGCAGCAGGCCGGATCACAGGTGATCACCTCATCCGGGTCATCCACCAACGGCATCGTCGACCCCGGATCCCCCGGCTGCTTACCCGGCCGGCGCCCCGACGACTTACGCGACGACCGCGACACCGGCTTGCGGTAAGGCGAGTCCGAAGACGGCGGCCTGTTCGAGGTCGAGGAATCCTTACCCAGCCGCCGCTCCAACTCCGCGATCCGCTGCTCCTGGGCCGCGATCACCTCCCGCAAACCCGCGTTGGCCTCCCACAGCTCCACAACCAGCGCGCGCAACTCCTCCACCGAGGTGGGAAGGCTCGCAACACCCGGACCGCCGGACATGCCACCACATGATCAGCATCAACCAGTAAAGATCAAGCCGACACTCCGCAACCCGTCCCAGACACCTCAGCAGTCCTCCCGCCCCGAGCGTGCTGAATAGCTACGCCGTGTCCTCTCCTGCGAATCCGATTGTGGGCATTCGACTGCCCTGATTCTCCCGTGAGTGGAACACGCGGCCTCCCATTAGTCACTACCACCGCCTGCGTCGCCATCCCAGCTTCCCTCCGACGTACGATCTGCTCGGTGGGCTGATACACGAATACACCCAGGTCACATGACGCGGATGACCAGTTCGACACCCACACGATGCTGGTTGTAGTGGGCGATGTACTGCGTGAGCACAGATCGCAGGTGGCGTTCGTGGTAGATGAGTAAGTGGTCAGTGCATTCGCGGTGCAGGGTGCCGATCCAACGTTCGCAGATCGCGTTCGCCCGTGGCGCCTGGATCGGAGTCTTGACGATCGTGATGTCGTCGGATTCAAAGACGGCGTCGAAGCTGGCGGTGTACTTGGCGTACCGGTCCCGAATCAGAAACCGGAAAGAGTTCTGGAGATCCATGAGCAGGTTACGGGCCTGCTGGATCACCCACGGCCCGGTGGGGTGCTGGGTGAGGCTGAGAAGGTGGACCCGCCGGTTGGCGTGCTCGATACCGAAAAACACCTAGATCCGCTTGCCCAGGATCGTGTCCACATGCAGGAAATCGACGGCAAGGATGCCTCGGGCCTGGGCGGTGAGGAACTGTCGCCAACTCGGTCCGCTGCGTCGAGGTGCGGGTGGCAGGCCGGCGTGGACCAGGATAGTGCGCACCGACGTGGGGCACAGGCGGTGGCCGAGGCCTAGGAATTCTCCCGCAATGCGCTGATAGCCCCAGTTGGGTTCTCGCGGGCCAGCCGCAGGACAGCCTCGCGAAGGCTCGCCGGGATAGCAGGTCGGCCGGGACAGCGGTGCGGGTAAGTCCAGCGTCGGGCGACCAGATCTCGGTGCCAGCGCAGCAACGTCGCCGGAGTCACGAAGAACGCGCCCCACAAGCTGCGCCGCAGCACCCGCGACAGCGCGACGAGAAGAACTCCATCGGCATGGTGAAGATCCGGTCTGTGAACCTGACGGCGCAGCACCGCGACCTGGTGACGCAGCACCAAGACCTCGATCTGCGCGGATCGGTCACCACGCAGCACCAGAACCAAAAACTGCAAGATGCACCGCAACGCGCCGTAGGCAAGCGACCAGAACACGTCCGGTGATCATGCCAGCATCGGCTGACCCATCAGACACAAACCCCCAGGTCAGCCGTTGTGACAGGGTTTTTTGAACCGATGGTTAGGGCCGGTTAGTGCAGGTCAGCGGCGATGTACGCCGGTTTCAGGTGTCACCTAGTGCCGGGCAGCGCCGTGTTCGCACGAAACTGCGGAGCCCGACGCCAGCCAACTCGATAGCTGGTTTTCGATCACATGAACTGCACGGTTGACCTTGACACACGGCGACAGCCGCCGTCACCATCGCCAGCCTGTCGCAGGTTCCTGTCCCCGGCAGGAGCCAGAACAGACCTGCGACGCCCGGTACGGCTGAAACGCCGCATCAATCTGGCACGTTGATCGACTGGCAGTCACGGGGGTTGGTGTCGGTGGGGGGACTTGCACACTAACCACACGCCTGCAACTCGGCAAGACCACCTGATGGAGTCATGCACGGGAGCGCTCGCGCGATCGGCAGGGTTGCCACGCCCATCCGAAGTCACTAGCGGGTTGGTAGGTGTGATGAGCGTTGTCCTGGCTGGCCACACAGGCTGGTCGGCGAGTGTCATGCGCGACGGCGCGGCAGGGATCGGGCACAATCTCTGTCCGGAGGTGAGTCGTGCACGAGATGATCGAGCAGAAGCGAGCGGAGATCGATGCCCTGTGTCGAGGGCTGGTAGTTCGACGCCTCGACGTGTTCGGCTCGGCACTCGGAGCTTCGTTTGACCCGGACTCCAGTGAGGTCGATGTGCTGGTCGAGTTCGACCTCGGACCGGGATTCGATTACTTCGGGACGTACTTCGGCCTGAAGGAGGGCCTGGAGCAAATCCTCGGGCTTCCGGTCGATGTTGTCAGCGCCACAAGCATCCGAAATCCCTATTTCCGTGATCAGGTAATGCGCATCCGGGAAATTCTGTATGCGGCCTGATCCTAGAAAGCATATGTGGGATGCACTGCGCGCAGCAGAATTGCTCCACGACTTCGCCGCGAGGTGTTGACGATGACCCTTACCCAGGGCAGCATCCGAGAGAATCGTGTAGTGGAGTTCGACGAGGGACGTCGCCTCGCCTGGCTTCCGTCGGAACCGGGCCAGGAGCCGCCCGGGCACCTCTGGCGGTGGGAGCTTGAGCCCGTCGACGAGGTTGTGGGCTTCCCTCGATAGGCTCGCCGAACTCGCCGAGTCGTAATGTGCCCATGCGGTCCGTGTGGGTGTCCCAGCTGGCCTGCGCGGATCTTGTTCTGGACACGTCAGTGGCACAGGTTGATACGACGAACCCCAGCGCGATCCACCGCCCGGACTGCGCTGCGGACGGTCTTGTCGACGGCTGCGTGGTGGGCCCTGTCGCCGGGGCGGCGGGCGGCGTGGAGCGGCTCATGACGTCACCGGCTCGATGCGCGGCGGGTTGCGCCGCCGAAGGCGTGCGCCTACTCACCGAAGGGCTGGCGCACCAGCGCCACGGCCAGTACCAGGTGCAAGCCGTGATCGCCGCACTGCACAACGACGCGGCCAGCGCGGAGGAGACCGACTGGCCACAGATTCCACCGCCGGCCCGACCGCCGCGTCGTGGCTCAAGCGGCCAAACTCTGACCTCGGTCCGTCGTGCACCTGCCCCGGCCCGCAAGAAGGCCCGGAATACTTGTCGCTGATCGCCGGGGATATCGAGCGTGTGACACTCACTGTGTCGACCTGCACGCGCGGGAGGGCCATTGACGACCATCCATCGCATCACCGACCGACAGGACAGCGTCGCGGCTCTGCGCCTGCTCAAAGCGGTCGCCGTGGCTCACTCCTACAACCAGCGGGCGCAGGCGCTGAGCTTCGGCGTCTCGATTGTCCTGGCCGTCGTCGGCGTGCTGACCGGGCCGGGTTCGTGGCACGGCACCGCCGTCGCCCTCGGTGGCACGCTCTGGGCCGCCGTCTACAAGGTGGTGATGGCACCGTGGGCCGAGCGGTACCTACGGATCTCCGCGACGCTCCAAGAGATGTTCGACGCCTACGTGCTCGGCCTGCCGTGGAACCGCGTCGCGGTCGGGGATCGCATCGGCGAGGACGAGGTGAGCCGACTCAGCCGGCGCTTCCAGGGCGACGAGGATCGGCTGCGGGGCTACTACCTCGTGGCGAGCGCCGCCGCGCCCTACGACGTCCTCTTCTGCCTGGAACAGAACCTAGCCTGGGGCTCCCGGATCCGGCTCCGCTTCGCCCAGATGATGCTCGGCATGCTGGTGCTGTGGTCCGCAGCGGGCGTCCTGCTCACCCTCGCTACCGGCGCGACGATGGGCCGGCTGGTCACCGGGTGGTTCGTTCCCTCGCTTGGCCTGCTGCTCCTGTGCCTGGAGATGTACCGCATTCAGATGGCGAGCACGCGGGAGCGGCTGTGCGTCCTCGGGTTGGTGCGTACGGTCATCGACGAGCCCTCGTCGCCGGTGATCGCCAGTCCGGCTGCGGTGACCCTCTTCGCTCGCCAGGTGCAGGACACGCTCTTTCACATGCGGCGGCTCCAGCCGCGCATGCCGACCTGGTACTTCCGGCGTTACCACGACGGGGACAGGTCCGACTTCCAGGTCAAGATGCAGGAACTGGAAGCGCGGTTTCCCCAGTCATGACCGCCCTGGAGGACCTGACCCGCGAATTCGAGGGCGCGGCCGTCGCGTCTGCGATCATCGAGTCACTGCTCGACAACGGCCTCGAGATCCGCGGCAGCATCGAGGTTCTCCGTCGCGGCTCCACCGGAGCGCGACTGGCGAAAGCGGTGCTGGCCAACGTCAGGGGGCAACCCGACCCGCGCTGGTGCGTGATCAAGTACTGCCCACCGGTGCCGGCGAACCATCAGAGGGAGAGCCGGCAGCACTCTGCGGCCCTGCAAGATTCGCCCCGGAAGTTCCGCGAGCGACACCTCACCAAGATCGCCTTTCCGGCAATTCCGTGTCCCCAGGGCGCCCTCGTGATCGGCCAGTCGAACGCCGAGGGCATTCCGCTGGGGGCGGTGGAGCTCGACCAACTCGCGGACGCCTGCGAGGTGGTCTGGAAGAAGATTCTCGTCCAGTGGGCTGGTGAGAGGTACGACAGTAAGCAGTCGACGCTGGCCGAGCTGCTGGTGTGCGAACTGGGTGACAGCTTCCGGACCGGTGGCTGGCTACGCGGCTGGGCTCAACAGCTCGATCTGCTCGTGCCCGCCTTTCTGGAACTGCCGGACGAGGAAGCGCCGCTGCCCAATCCGTGGCGGCTGTTCGCCGAGGACTCGCCCGCGACCCGGGCGGAGATCCACTATCTAGTGGGCCGGACGCACGGCGACCTGCATGGGGACAACGTCCTCGTACCGGTGCACGATGGGACCGTCCACCCGGCCGACTTCCGGCTGATCGACCTGGCCACCTACGACGCGTGGGCGCCGCTGAGTCGGGATCTCGCGGCCCTGCTGGTCTCACTTTGCTGGCGCGAGATCGGGGCTTGTTCCCCGCGCAGCCGGGAGAGGTTCCTCGCTTACCTGGAGCGCGACCACCGCGATCGGCGCCTCGACGACGGCATGCCGGGTGACGTGCGGAAGGTCATCGATGCGTTGCGCGAACCGGCACTCGCGTTCGCTGTCGGGAAGGACTGGGATCCGGCGCACTGGCATCAGCAGCTGAAGGTGTCCCTCCTCGCGCAGGCGATGCTGCACAGTGCGTACAAGTCGGGCACGCCGGATGCACGCCGATGGTGCTCGCGGCTGGCGGGCCGGCTCACCCGGCTCTTGTTCGGGCGGGTGGACCCGCAGGCGGGCCCGTCGAAGCCCTTCGACGCGGGAAAGATCCTCGGGGTGACAGGCACGACGACGACGCGGACGACCGACCGGCCGGCGCGGGACGGATCCATCTTCGTCGACCGGACGGGACAGCGGAGCCGCCTTCGCGCGGCCCTGGAAGACCAGGTCAACTCCGTTATCGTGGTCAGCGGCCCGCCCGGGATCGGCAAGACCGCCCTGGTGTCCGAGGTGCTCGCCGACCTGGGCCTGGCCGATCCGGACGACGAGACGTCGGCGATGCGCTGGCACGATGCCACACTGTACGGGGGGGGAGATCGATGTGCCGACCCTGCTCAAGGACATCGAGCCACCCGGATCGAGTCAGGTGGTCGGCCCGTCCGCGCGGGCACGCCTGGAAATCGCCCTGGACGGCCTCGATAAGGCCGACGGCATCCCGCCAGTGATCGTGCTGGACTCGGCGGAGAACCTCCTCAAGGATGGGCACGTCCTGCGCGACTCGGAGCTCGATCTGGCACTGGAGGCCATGCAGGTCCGGCTGCGCCCGCTCGTCAAGGTTGTCTTCGTGACGCAGCATGTGCCCGAGGCGACGATGGGCGTGGCGTGGACGGGGACGGCGTGCCGGATCAGCCTTGAGGGACTCGAGCCACCGTCGCTGCGCGAGCACTTCGCCGAACTCGATCCCGGCAACAGGTACGGCCTCGCCGACTTACCGGAGAACGATCTGCGGCGCATTCACGGCCGCCTGGCTGGCAACCCTCGGCTCGCCGAACTCCTCCATGCAGTGCTCAGCTGCGATCCGCCGGGGCTGCAAGCTCGTGAGGTCGGACCGTGGCTGTCCTCCTTGTCGGCGAGCGAGGTGCATCAGCGCCTGGTGCACCGGTTCGTCGACCACCTTCCCGCCGAACAGCAGCAGGCGGCGAAGGGCCTGGCGGCGCTCGGCATCCCGGTCCGCACCGACGCCGTCATCGGCGTCCTGGAGCCGTACCTGCCCGCGGCGCGGATTGAGCCGGCGCTGCGAGCGCTCGTTGCGGCCCGTCTCGTTCTGGAGCGCCGGGACGGCCGCCGGTATCTGCGAAAGACCGAGATCGAGGCGGTCCTCGGTCACCCGGGGCGCGGCCAGCAGGCGGACGAGGGCGAATCCCCGAGCCGGCGCGACCTCATGCTTCGGGCGGCCAAGGTGCTGGAGAGCATGCAGAAGGACGACGACGACATACACGGCATGGTGGACCTAGACATGCACTTCGCGCGGGTCGACGTCTGGCTCTGGGCCGGGATGTACGAACAGGCGCACGGCCTCATCGAGTCGATGGACGGCTTGGTGCGCCTCTGGGGCAGCGGCGCGGAACTGCGCACCCAGCGGGAAGCCGTGCGTGGCCGGCTCGGTGATGACCGGGGGGGCGAGATGATGAACCTCACCGCTCTGGGCGACATCTACTCGTACAGCGGCGACTTCCGTTCGGCGCTGGCGGCCTACAGGGCCGCGCTCACCATCGCCAAGGAGGATCACCACCGCGAGGCGATGTGCCGGATCTACATCGACATGGGCCACATGTTCTGGGAACACGACCACCTCGCCGAGGCCGAGGAGCACTACGGGTGGGCGCTGGGACTGGCCGGCGATGATGACGGCGACCGTGCCGCCGCGCTGATCGGCTTGGCCGACTGCCAGCAGCGGCACGGTAACTATCGACGCGCAGTCGTGAATGCTCTCGAAGCCTTCGAAGCCGTTTTGGAGTCCGATCCCGGACTGGCGTCGGACGCCGCACTGAGGCTGACGCGTTGGTATGCCGAGCTGGACCAGATCCCGGACGCGCTGACGATGCTGGCGAGATGTGGCGAGCTCATCGCGATCCGCCCCGATCCTTCGGCGCGGGCGGAGTTGCTCACCTCGACCGCCGACCTGTACCTGTACCGGAACCGGTACCGCGATGCGCGGTCGGCGGCAGAGCAAGCTGTCGGCGTCGCACGCGATCACCGGGATCCGATCAACCTGCGGCGGTCACTCACGACCCTGGCCCTCACCCATGTGCACCTGGACGGTCTCCCGGCGGCCCGCCAGGTGATTGAGGAGTCGGCCCGTTACCGGGTGGCCGGCCGGGAGACCGTGGAGCTCGCACTGCGGGCGATCATCGCGCACCGCTGCCGCCTGCCAGGCACCGCACGGGACCTCTTCCAGCAACTCCACGACGAGACGAGCGAACGCACCGGGGCCGACAGCGACGATCTCGCCGCCTGGGACTTCACCGGGATCGCCCGGTGCCACTCCGTCCTCCTCGACAAAGCAGAACCCACGACGGCGCTGGAGGCGTTCCGTCGGGCACGGCCGGAGCCGGCCGAGCGGACGCCCGGGCTGGACGACCGGTTGAGGTTCATGGTGGAGACGCTGGCCGACGGCGACCCACGCCTCGAGCGCGTGCTCACGGAGCTAGCGCGCATCCGGCCGGGCCGCATCGGTTAGTCCTCGAACCAGCCCTCCTCGTGCGCCAGGATGATGGCATTCAGCCGGGTACTGACGCCGATCTGTTGGTAGAGCGTCTGGAGCAGCCGGTACATCGCTCGCTCGGAGTAGCCGGTGTCCGAGGCCAGCCGGGCCACGGTCCAGCCGTCGGCGAGCCGTCGCAACCAGGCGACCTGCTGCGCCGAGGGAGCCGAGAGGCGCGGGGGACGGCCGCCCCGCTCGGCCACGAGGAGGTCGGCCACGTCGGCCGGCATGACGGCCTCGCCCTCGAGGGTCGCAGACACCGCCCGCTGCAACGCGGGCACCGTCGCCGCGCGTGCCAGCACAGATCGGGCACCGGCCCGCATGGCCCGCACGCCCAGCGAGGAAACGTTGCCGGATGGCAGCGCGACGACGAGTGGGCGGGGCCGCAGGCGGCACAGAGCGGTCAGCCGGTCCAGGTCCTCGGCGGAGTGCAAGGTCAGTAGCACCATTCCGTCCGGACGTTCGCGCAACCAGGCGACGGCATCCGCAGGCTCCTCCACGAGGTGCCCCAGGCTCGACAACGCCGCTGCGACGCCACGCCGGAACACCGGCAAAGGGTCCAGGACCGCGACATGAACGGCCACCGTGACCCCACACCTCCCCGTGGCCGCCCGGCCACCAGCGGCAACGGCAGCCGACAGCTTAGGGCCGGCAGAAACCTGTCATCGGATGGTCACGGTTGCGCACGACCAGTCATAGACCTGCAACGCTCCGCATTCCTAGCGTCGAGTGGTCCGACGGCGCTTGGAGGTGCCTGCGTGGTCTACTTCGACAAGTCTGGTCGCCGCGTCTATCGGCCGGTCCGGCGCCGTACCCCACCGGCCGATCCCGGCCTCGACGACGCCAAGACCCAATACGTCCTCCAGGTCGCCGCGGACTACCCGAGGTTCACGCCAGAGGAGGTGTACGCCGAGATCTACTATGGCCGGCGCCGCCACGACATCAGCAAGGCCATGGTGCGTGAGATCCTCGCCAGGCGTCGTCGCACGTCCTCGCTGTGGCCGTTTGGCCGTTGAAGTGTGGGTGCCGAAAATCCTGTCACGTCATGCGACCTGCAGGTATTCGTGGATGAGGCCACCGAGCCGGTCGCGTCGTTGACATCGGACTGGTGGTGTTGTGGGTGGGGGTGTGGGCGGTTGTTCGGGTGGCCGTGAGCTTGTCCCCTCAGCACGGACACCTGACCTGAGATGGCTGCGGCCATCGGGAAGGATGTCTTCGTGCCCGCACCTCACCCTGCTGAGTTCCGTCGTCGAGCGGTCGAGTTGGCTCGTCTGGGCGAGCAACCGGTCGCTGCGTTGGCCAGGCAGCTTTCGATCAGCGAATCGTGCTTGAGGAACTGGATGGCCCAGGCTGAGGCGGATGAGATGAGAACGGCAGCGAGTCGCGGTTGACGAGCGCGGAAAGGCGTGAGCTGGCTCAGTTGCGTCGGGACAAGCGGCGCCTGGAGATGGAGAATGAGATCCTGAAACGGGCGGCCGCGTATTTCGCTCGGGAGAACATTCTCCCAAATGAACGTATCGGTTGGTCCGTGACCTTGCCGACGACTCTGTACTGATATTGATGTCGCGGTGGCCTGCCGAGTCCTGGGGTGTCGAGATCGGGCTACTACGACTGGCTCGGCCGGCCGCCCTCGGCCCTGGACGAGGCGAACACATTACTGCTCAAACACATCAAGGAGGTGCACGAAGACTCCCGTGAAACGTACGGTTGGCCCCGGGTTCATGCCGAATTGATGCTGGGGCGGGGCTTGGCCGTCAACCACAAGCGGGTCGCGCGACTCATGCGCCAGGCGGGCATCCAGGGCCTGTCCCGGCGCCGATACCGCCGGGGTCCGACCGGGCCGGCTACTGAGGACGACCTGGTCAAGCGGAACTTCGCCGTGTCCGGCCTCGACTGGCTATGGCTGACTGATATCACCGAGCACCCCACAAAGGAAGGGAAACTGTACTGCGCGGCCGTCATGGACGCCTATTCGCGACGCATCATCGGATGGTCGATCGCAAAGCACATGCGCACTGAACTCGTCATCGACGCCCTCGGTATGGCCACGCTCCGTCGGCAACCCCGATAATGGCGCCACGATCCTGCATAGTGATTCCGACCACGGCACACAATACACGTCCTGGGCGTTCGGGCAACGGCTCCGCGCCGCCGGGTTGCTCGGCTCGATGGGCACAGTCGGGGATTGCCTCTTAACCGGCTAATCGCGAGGTGCCTCAAATCGGAATAAATCGGACCTCGATTAGCCGGTTAAGAGGCATTATCCGGGCCGTCAGGCGCACCAATCTTCGATTGGCCGTATAATGCTACGACAATTCGATGATGGAATCTTTCTGGAACACTCTACACCTGGATGTTCTCGACACCAAGGCATGGGAAACGCGCGCTGAGCTTGCCAACGCCATCTTCGAGTGGATAGAATGCTGGTACAATCCGAAAAGACGGCACTCCAGTGTAGGAATGCTCAGTCCGGTCGAGTTCGAAGCGCTCCATCTATCCCAAACGTCCACACAGGATGATCACTGACCCCACACCGTGTGCGTCGCCGGCCTCATCAACAAGTACCGCAGTCCAGCTAACCGCCCCCCGACAAAGCCCAGTTCAGTGCCGGTGAAGCCATTTTGAAGCACTTGTAGGGTGCCAAAAATCCGTCACATGTCCAAGGCCAGTGAGGGCGAGGTTCCCCCTCGTGATCACCAGCAGCGGCACCTCGCATCCCCCCAGCCGGAACCGGAAGCTGGTCCCGAAAATAGCAAGGTGACCAGCCGGGTCTTGGCCCGAAAACAATCGGTGAGCCGCGGGTCATGACCTGAGTGGCACCTGCTGGTGTGGTGGGTGTGTGGGGTGGGTCAGGCGACCGGGAGGGGGTCGAAGCGGACGGTGAAGCCCAGCGCGTTGGCCTGGCGGATGATCCGTTTCATGGCGCGGTCGGGGTCGCGGCGGGTGTAGTAGTCCCCGCCCAGGTCGTGGTAGTCGACATCGTGGGTGAGCATGTGCCAGACCGCGGTCAGCATCGAGTGTTCCACGGCGACGATCGCTTTCTTCTTCCCGAGTCGGGGCACCAGGCGTTGGTAGCGGGCCCCGAGATAGGTCTTGTCCTTGGTCCGGGACGCGGCCATCGCCGCGGTCCCCAAAGCGCCACCGAGCCACCGGTGCCATGCCGGGTCCTACCAGACTTATGTTTGCCGGCGGATTCGTGATGCCCCGGGCAGACTCCGGCCCAGGAGGCCAGATGCCCCGCGGTGCGAAACCGACTCATGTCGGCGCCGGTCTCGGCGATGATGACCTCGGCGGTGGACTGGCCGACTCCGGGGATGGTGGCCAGCTGCTCGAGCTGGCGGGCAAAAGGACGCATCTATTCCTCGATCCGTTGGGATAATTCGAGGATCGCCGCGGAGAGCTGGTCGATGCGTTCCAGGTGTAACCGGCACAAAAAGGCGTGATGTTCCCCGAAGTTCCCGGTCAGCGCCTGGACCAGCTGGGGGATCTTGGGGCGCATCCTCGTCTTGGCCATCTCGGCGAGGGCGTGCACATCGCGTTCCCCCTCGATCAAGGCGGTCAGCATGGCCCGCCCGGAGGCCCCGAGGATGTCGGTGGCCACGCTGGAAAGTTTGATCCCGGCTTCTCTGAACTAAGTGATCTTGTTCTGGTCGTTGGCTGGGTGGCTCCGAACGTGCTGGATCACATGGGTTTTGTGGGCATGCCGATGTGGACTGCTCGTTGTCGTGCGGCGAGGGTGTCGAGTTGGGCGAGTTTGTGGCGGGCGGTGGCCAGGCTGATGTTGAGTCCATCGACTTCACCGAGCCAGCCCTCGTGATGGGCTTCGGCGATGCGGTTGATGAGGTTGTCATGGATCTGGATCAGCCTGGTCCGGTGGGCGGGGTCGGGTCGTAGGAGCGGGCAGCGGATGCACGCGTGTTCGTGGATGCATGGTGTGGCGTAGGAGCGTCCGCAGGTGCCGAGGGAGACTTTCCGACGTTCGAAGTGGCCGAGGAACTCGTCCCATTCCTCATCGGTTGGGGTGCGGTATTCCTCGCTGGGGCGCAGCGCGCGGCGGTGGGCGATGAATGCGCGGTGGCTGGTGATGACCTCCTCGGGGTAAACGGCTTTGTAACCCATGGTGACGTTGATGTCGCGGTGACCGGCGACGAGTTGAGCGATGTGGGGCGGCATCCCGTGCATGATTGAGTCGGTGATCAGGATTCTGCGGAAGTCGTGGGGCACGAACCGCAGTGGTTGCCCGCTGGCGTCGGTGAGTCCGGTGCCTGCCAGGGCGGCGGTGATGAGTTCGCGGATGGCCGGTCCGGTGATGGGCCGGTTTTCGCCTGCGAAGTGACGCTGGAACAGCAGCGGCATCGGCGGATTCCAGATTCGTTCGTGATAGTCGTAGGCGACCACGAGGGGGACCGCACCGTGGTGGTCGCGGACTCGGCTGATGATTGCCGATAGCACGTCGGCGAGTTCGGGGCTGATCACCAGTAGGCGTTCGGTGTCGGTTTTGGACGGTGCGATCTGCAGCAACGGGACGAGTTCACCGGTGGATGGCAGGGTGTAGTGGATCAGACTGTGGTGGGAGAGTTCGGTGAGTTCTTCGATACGGACACCGGTGTGACGCAGCACCTCGACGGCGGCCCAGGTCCAGAATGCTTGATGTTCGTTCTGGCTGAGATCGCGTCGCTTGCCGGTGTCGGGGTCCTCGGCCCAGGTTTTGCCGGCTGTGGCGTGGCTGGTAATCGAACGGCGCAGCGTCTGGCCCGCCGCGGTGAATAACGTGCCTGGCACGCTGGCTTGGGCGGTCTGTAACCGCTGGGTGGCTGTGTGCAGGGCGCTGGTGACGGCGTCGATGAGAACGGGCATCACCGGCAGACGCTCGCGGGTGCGTTGATCCATTCTTGACTTGCGGTGGGAGCGTTTCTTCTTCTGGGCTGTCGCGTCGGTGTCACGGACCGGGCACGGGGCCACCCACGGTCCCCAGCGGGATGGATCGTCAACGGCCCATTGACTCAGGTCGAGGTAGAACGCGCGTACCGTCATCACATGGTCAGCGGCGTTGATCCGCGGCACGGACCTCGCGCCGAGCTGTCCGCCCTCGAGCGTGGTGCGCACGGTCTTGGTGGTGATGCGTTGCTTCCACGCGGTGGCGGCCTCGGCGGGCAGGTGCAGTGATGCGATGCCGGGGTGGTGTATCTCCAGGTCCCGCCAGAACAGTCGGCCCAGGGTGTAGGAGAGCTTGTGCAGGCTCGCGTAGTCCATGCCGGGCTGACGCTCGCGTAGGTAGTCCACGAGCAGGTCACGCATCGGCCGGCAGGTCAGGCCGTAGCGGTCGATGAGCTGTTCACAGCTGAGCTGCCCTTGCGTGCGCAGGCCTCGCACCGTTGGCGCGGTGCCACCGAACACGCTGGTAGCGCGCAGCAGTTGGTAGAAGTACGGACTGCTCGCCACCGTCCCGGCGTGCTGGTCCTCGGCGAGACGCAGCAGTTCGAGGCAATCACCGATGGTGATGTCGCTGACGAGGCCGCCCTTGGCGGCGATGATGCTGGCTATCCGGCGCAGCGCCAGCCCGGTGGTGTGCGCGTTGACGTCGGCGCTGTCGTGGGCAAGGCGTGCGAATCCAGCCGGGTCGCGGTGGGCGGCGATCTCGCTGATCAGATCGCGTGGGGTGGCCGGTGTCGTCAGCCAGCCCAAGCTAGGGCGGATCACGTCGCCGTAGATCAGTGGCGACAGGCCACGGGCCGCCATGGCGCGCCCATGTTCGGTGTCGGATAGTCGCCTACCGGTCCTGGCCAGCGCCTCGGCCGGCAACCGCCGCCACGCGCGGTTGCCCTCGGCGTCCGCGCCCGAGGCAAGCCAGCGGTCCTGCCAAGTCTCACCGGGTTGGTGCTCGAGCCAGTCCAGCACCCGCACCAGGCCACGGCGCCGATCGGCCCGCAGGCCAGGCGAGGCCGCTGTAACCGGATCGTCAAGCAGCCGGTTTATGATCGTCTGGCGGGGTTGCGCAGTCACCGGCCAACTCTCCGGTAGCAGCCGGGGTGGAAACCGGCTTAACAGCACCAACAAACGCGACGACGAGGACTCAGTCCGGGCATCCGGTCGGGCTCCCTGATACAACGCTCGCGGCTCGGCCCCGATCACCTGCTCGACACGGTTCACTGGTTTGCCCGCCCGAACAGCACCGCAAGCGACTCGGGCCGGTAACTCAGCCGCTCGGCCGCGCTGTTAGCTTGTGCGCTAGGCCCTTCGGCGCGTCGGTTGTGATGCGCCACCACCGCGGCGATCATGTCCTCGACCGGCGTGGTCACATACAGCTGTGTCGTCGACAAGTGGGCGTGTCCGAGGACCCACTGCACATCGGTCAGCGTCATCTGTGGGTCGCGGGCCATCCGGTAAGCGGCCGAATGTCGAAGATCGTGCAATGACCAGTTCGATCCCAGCGCTGCGTTGGCGCGAGTGAACATTGCCCGGGCGGCGTGGTAGCTCAACGCGCGCAACGGGCGCCGCAGGGTCCACCACAGCGACTGATCCCGCCCGGCCGGCACAAGGTCGCCCAGCTGCGCCTGATAGAGCCGAAGCCACACGAACGCGTCCGGTGAGGCGGGCAACTGCTGCAGCACCCGAGTCCCCTTCCGAATCACCGTGATCAGCTGCTGTCCCGGGTCGACATCGGCGAGCGTGGTACCGAGCAGCTCCGAGGCCCGCGCCCCCGTCGATATCCAAAACGCCACCAGTGCTCGATCCCGATGCGATCCCAACTGAGCGAACAACTCGTCGAACTTCTCGTCCGGGATCTGGCGTGGCACCCGCGTAGGCACCTTGGGCCGGAACCGGCCACTGCGCTCGGCGGCGAAAGCCTCCATCGGATTGTGATGCGCGTTCGCCCTCCCGGCCCGCCGGTTGCGGGCCAACGGGAACGGGTTCACCATCGGCCCGCTGCCCGCCTCGAGGTGGAACTCATAGAAGCCACGCAATACCGTCTCGCAATGCGCCACGGTCCGTGCCCCGTACTTGACACCGAGGCCGGGTTTGCCGGTCACCGAGTTCGGAACCGGCGCTTGCCCCCGTCGGGCAGGAGCCGATGAGGAAGCGGACGGCCGCCCATCAGCCAGACGTCGCCAATGCGGACCGGCCGGCTTGTCGACCAGCTGAATCCAGCAGCAGAAATCTCGGGCCTCTATCGTGGTCGCCCGTTCCCAGGAGATCTCGATCGCCCACACAAACCGGAACCAGCGCAGCAAATCCATACCATAGGAACGCAGCGTGCTCGCCGACCGGCCACACGCCTGCAGATCCCGCAAGAACACCGCGGCCGGTCCAACCACAACGCCGGTCCCGTCAACCAGCTGAAACGGCTCGAACACCTCTCCGGTCGCCACTACCGACCCGCAGCGGGGCACGACCAACGACGCCAGATCCCGCGGCACATCCGCTGCTCCAGTCACGATGCGGAACCGTAGCGACACACCTCGTGAACCGACGCGCCGACACAAACACCGATCCCAGTAGTTCAGTCAACGGGGCGTCCTCCAACTCCTTCTCCAACCGCTGGGCCTCCCGGGTCCGCTCCGCCGCCAGCGTGGAGCGATAGCGGGTAAGATCCCGAAGCTGCCGGATCGGCTCCGGGGGCACGAAAGATGCCTTGAGCAATCCACACTCACCCATCTGAGTTAGCCACGCCGCATCGGGCACATCGGTCTTGCGCCCGGGCAGTCCTTTGGCGTGCGCAGCATTCACCAAGATCACATTGAGTGAGTCTTCCAGCAGGTAAAACGCCCCCCGCCAGTAATCCCTCGTCGCCTCCAACACCACCAACGTCACCCGCTCAGCAACCAACCAGTCCCGCAGCTCCACCAACGCATTCGTCGTGGTCGCAAACGTACGGATCTCCTGGCGGCGGGAACGCTTGCCACTCGGGCTGGGGGTGCGCACACACGCCTTGAGATCCTTCTTGCCGATATCCAGCCCCGCGCACCGCTCATGCAACAGCTCCACACAACCCTCCCCAGACGAACCAATGAACCTCACACGCGCCCGTCCGGAGGGACCACAGGGCTTAAGAATCTGACCCACGTGCTCACGGCAACAATCGACAACTCCTGTCAGTGGCCCCCGACACCATCCTCACCCACGAGCTCACAGGCATCACAGTTATGACCAGCGTCCCGGACGGACACGGACCCCCATTTTCCCGCCTCCACGGCGGCCCAGCGCAGCGGCCCCGGTTCCTCACCCGAAAAGCCCCGGGTAAGGCCCCACCGCCGCCCTGGTGCCAGTAGACTGGGTTACCAGAGCGTGATCGCAGCGGCCCTGAGTAGGGACGGCGACCCCTTGACCTGACGGGAAAGTTGCCACTTCTCCCCCAGGGTTATCCACACAATCCGCTGACCTGCGGAAATAGAGAAACCCCGGCACATGACAGGTCCGTCGGCGGCAGTTCACAGCAGATCGGGTAGATCCCGGAACAGTCGCCGCTCCTGTTTCGCTCCTACTCCTGGTAACAATGGACACCCCAGAGCATCCCCGCTGGCCGTGGTGACCAACTCCTGCTGCACATCGCAACCACCGTCGCACGGGCCAGCCGTATCGCCCCTGCTGCACGCCCTGCGAGCCTCGATCCTCAGGCCGCGTAGCAGACCGATTAATTTGCGCGCATAACGCTTAGTAGCCGTGGAGAGCTACCGCTGCTGGCCGAGCTAACCTCGATCCCCTCCAGACGAACGCCATGTCCTCTCCGGCGAATCCAATTATGGGCGTTCGACTGCCCTTGATTCTCCCGTCAGTGGAACACGCGGCCTCCCATCAGTCACTACCACCGCCTGCGTCACCATCCCAGCGTCCCTCCGACGTCGCGATCTGACCGGCGGGCTGATCCGAAAAATATGTCGGGGACGGCGTGCTTCAGTACCCGGCGTAGCGTCAGCGGAGCCGGGTTGGGGTATGAGGTGTCGTTGCCTGTTGTCGAGGGGTCAGGCTGTGGGGTCGAGGGTGACTCGATAGCCGAGTGCTTCGAGCTGGCGGATGTGGGCTCGTTTCTTGCGTTCGGTGTCGATGTGCTTGTCGTAGTAGTCCGAGCCGAGGTCGATGAAGTGGGCCTCGGGGTTGGACAGCAGGTGCCAGATGATGACCAGCATGGACCGGCCGACGGCTACGATGGCTGTCTTCTTGCCGCGGTGCCGGGCGATGCGCCGGTAGCGCTCGCCCAGGAAGGTGTCGGTTCTGCTGGCGGTGACGGCGGCCTCGCCGAGGACTTTGGCCAGGTAGCGGTTGCCGTGCCCGGTGGCGCCCTTGCCCTTGCGCTTCCCGGCGGACTCCTTGATACCGGGGGCGAACTTGGCCCAGGAGGCTCAGATGTCCGGCGGTGGGGAATCGGCTCATGTCCACCCCGATCTCGGCGATGACCACGGCCGCGGCAATGGGCCCGATACCCGGGATCTCATCCAGGCGCGCCACCGCATCGGCGAAAGGGGCGATCATCTCCCCGATCACGGTCTCCAGCTCGGCGATATCAGCGCTCAATGCATCGATCCGGGCCAGCATCTTGGTCAACAACAACCGGTGATGATCGGTGAAGTACCCGGTGAACGCCTCCTCCAACTGGGACCTCTTGGCCCGCATCCGGCCCCGGGCCATCGCCGCCAGGACCTTCGGATCACGCTGACCGCTGATCAACGCAGCCATCATCTCGCGACCGGAAACACCGAAGATATCGCTGGCCACCACCGACAGCTTGATCTGGGCTCCTCCAGCAGCTTTTCCACCCGTTGTTTCTCCGCGGTGCGTGTAGGGTGCCAAAAGTCCGTCACATGTCCTGACCTGGACATTCATCTCAGTCGTTGACCAACCATGAAGATCAAAACGACACACTTAAACCCGACCGCAGGCGACCTGACGGTGTTCAGCCAAAGAGTCCAAGGCCCAGTGGAAGCGAGGTTCCCCTCGTGATTAACAGCAGCGGCACCCCGCATCCTCACTAGGCGGAACTGAAAGCTCACCCGACAGCCCGGGTGAGGCCCCACCGCCACCCTCGTGCCAGTAGACTGGGTCACCGGAGCTTGATCGCGGCAGCCCGGAGCAGGGACCGTGACCCCTTGACCTGACGAGAAGTTGCCACTTCTCCCCCAGGGTTATCTACACACTCTGCTGACCTGCGGAAATAGAGAATCCCCTGCACATGACGGGTCCATCGGCGGCAGTTGACAGCAGTTCGAGTAGGTCCCGGAACAGTCGCTGCTCCTGTTTGGCTCCTGCTCCTGGCTTAGACAAACACACCAGGATCACACCAGCACGATCACCCCGAACACCAGCTCCCGGTGATATCCCGACCGTTGTCCTCCCCACCTCCACACGGCTAGCCGACAAGCCTCGACACCACTACCCCACGACGACCCTGCTCGACGCCCCGATCCGGCATCATCGACTCCCCAGGGACATGATCAACCAGTGTCGAGGAGCAGCCTAGCTCGACCAGAGAAACACCTGGCCATAGGTCCTGCATCGAGTTTTGCCACGAAGGTGGGTGCTGCCCGGGTGATCGCAGGGAAGGCGGGCCCGGGCGCGGGCGTTGGACACCGGCGATGGACGAGTTGGACGCCAGGCTGCACCGGATCGGGCAGCACCACTTCCGCGCGAAGTTCCGGCTACGTGGCCGGGACCGCGCGGTGGTCGACCTGCGCGGCATCACGACCGTCCGCAGACACGCCCAGGAGCTGCATCGGGCGCAGGCTGGCCCCGGCCCAACCGCGCAACGACGGCCGTCAGACGCCCTACCGCGGGCATCCCGTGTTCGTCGCGCAGCACGCCACCGCGACGTGCTGCCGCACCTGCCTGGCGCGCTGGCACGACATCCCCACCGGGCACACGCTCAACGACACCGAGCAAGGCTACGTCGTAGAAGCGATCTGCCGGTGGATCACGGGGCAGTACGCCCCCCACCGCCCGCCGCCATGACCGGATCGGAACACCACCCGCGACCAGCGGCTGCAGGGCCTGCCCGTCGTTGATGTTCGCCGCGGAGACTCCGACGACCAGCGACAGCCCGCTCGGCGAAACAGTTCGCCCGTCCGCACCCTCCGAGCCGAACTCACCGATCGCATGCTGATCTTCAGCCAGCGACCCCTGCGTGTGCTGCTCTCGGAGTACATCCGCCACTACAACAGTCGACGACCGCACCGCGCCCGCGACCTTCGCCCACCACAACCCACCCACCCCGTGGCAGAGCTCAGCCAGGAACGCATCACGCATCGGCCAGTTCTGGGTGGCTTGATCAACGAGTACGAACGGGCAGCTTAAAGCCGCTGCCCAGCACAGGTGGCCGACTTCTGGAACCCCACAAGCGTCATCCGGACCGTCGTCGACCTGGCATTCTTCAAGTTCTACTTCTAAACCTTGTGAATAAGGTTCCTGGCCACCTCAAAAGGGATACAACATCCTCTTGGGCCGCTGTGAGGGTGCCAGCGTAGGCCAAAGGGGAAGCCCCCACCGAACGTCGGGCCTACGTCCGGCCGACTCGGGCAAGCCGTGTCCAGGGGATCCGCTATCGGGCATGGCGCGCTGCTCGGGGCTTCGACTGTGATCTGCGGGGTCCTCACCTCCACACGGCTAGTTGACAAACCTCGACAACACCCACCACCCACGGTGACCCTGCTCGACAACCCCGATCCGACGTCATCGACTCCTCCCAGGCGTGATCAACGAGTACCGATGAGCAGCCTAGCTCGGCCAGAGAGACACCTGATCACAGGCCCTGCATCGAGTTTTGGCGCAGTGCAGGCGTTTACACGACCCACGGGAACAGCAGGAGCGCCCTATATATTCACACGCCGGCGAAGGAGAGCCGGCGAAGGAGAACTGGGCCATCTTCAGTGCATGGCGCAAATTCTGTGACGCAAGGAGCCGAGGGGCGCTCGCGGATCTGCGCCGCTGGGGTAGGTTAGAACTGCTCGGTGAGCCAGTCGCACAGCTCCTGCGTCAAGAGCGTGTGGCGCTCGTTGTGCGACGCGACCTTGTACTCGTGCAGGAAGCTTTTGCCCACTATCTCGTCGATCGGCTTGAACGGGTCGCTCGGCTCGGCGAGGTCCACGGCGCTGGCGACCGGCACGAAGCACACGTCGGGGAACGCCACGCTCGCCTGGTACCCCGCGTCTGTGAGCGCTTGACCGGCGAGTCCGAAGCTGTCCAGCGTTCCGCCGGGCGCACCGTCGAGCGCCGGTATCCCGGTCGTCGTCACCGCGATCTCACCCGCCAAAGCCGCCTTGTGCAGCTTGGCCACAAGCTGACCGTTGCCCTCGTTTTGCGCGTAGAGCGTCGCGCCCGGCCCATAGATGAGCGTGCCGGGGATGAGCTTGCGCGGCCACACGAGGTTCGGCACGCCGGGCGTCACGCCGAGGAGGGGCTCACCGTCCCCCCGACCGTTCGCGACACCGAGCTTCTTTGGAGTGCTCGGAGTGGACTCGAGCGCTGCTAGCGCGCTGAGGAACTCACCCCGCGCCGGATCGGGATCGAACTGAGCGTCGAGGTCCTTGTGCGTCGCGGTGTGCTTCCACAGCAGTTCGCGCGCCGCCGTGCTATTGATCAGATCCGACAGCGCCCTGAGCTGCTTTTTCTTCTCCTCGTTTTCCGCAGGGGGAACCCCAAGCAGGTCACCCAACCCCGCGAGGAAGTGCGCGAAGACCTGCAGGCTGATCGGGATCCAGGCTCCCTGGTGCGGACTGTCGTAGGAGAAATACGTCCCGACCTCATGCTCGGGGTCCTGTTTTTCGAGCTTGGCGAGCGCGTAACGAGTCACCAGGCCACCCATGCTCAGCCCGCCGACGACCAGCGGCTTGTCACCGGTCCGCTCCGCAGTCGCCCGCTGAATGCACTCGATCGCGACCTCGGCGTTATCGCGGATCGGTGCGCAGCGCGAGTCGTAGCCCACGACGATGACGTCGCGCTCCTTCTCGTGCAGCTTCGTACCCCAGGGGTAGACACCCTCGATGTCTGACTGCGCCCACAACCCCGCCCACTCCCCCAGCTTGCTCGCCCCACCACTGAACCCATCTGCGATGATCACCGGGTTCGTCAGCCCCTCGCTGCCGGGAACGCGCCAGACCCACGCCGTCCCGCCCTCAAGCTCCCAGGTGTCCTCGGGCTCTGGGGCAGCCTGTGCACCGGGTTGCGCCCTCCGTGGGTTGAAGACCTGCATGAGCTCCGTGCCCAGCGCTGTCGCGCCCTCGACGGTGATGTCGAACGTCTCCTCGGCCATCGACTGCCCCCTCCCCCTGTGGATGTCCTGCGTCGCAGATCCTCATCTGTGCACCGCTCGCGTGTCAAACATGAGGTGTGATGGAGAGTTCACGCGGAAAACCGAACAAAGCCGCGATCGGAACAGACGTCCAGCCGGGCACAAGGACCGGCGGGCGCACTGAGGTGGTGTGAGGCTGCCGTGAGCACGGGACGCCGCGGCCAGGCGTGCGAGTACTGCGACCGGCAGGGCGAGCTGTTCCCCCGCGCCAAGGTCGGGCGGGCCGTGCGGGTGCACAAGACCGGGAGGAGGCGTCACGGCTCCTGTTTGGCTCCTGCTCCTGGAGCGAGGGACACCTCAGAGCATCCCCGCTGGTCGTGTGGACCAACTCCTGCTGCAGACCGTGACCACCGTCGAACGGGCCAGCCGTAGTGCCTGTGAAGTTCCAGAAGTCGGCCTGTCTCTCTGGAGCTGGGTGGTCGGTGTATTCGGCCGTCAGTGCATGATCGTGAGCCGTGTCGTTGCGTCTCTTTACGTGATCTTCTTGCGGCCGCGGAACCTGTTGTTGTGACTCGGCCGCTCATCAGCGTCTAAGGACGTCGAACTCCCAGTGCTGCGTCCCGACGTCGCTGTGCTGCGCAAAGCCACCCCCAAACCCCGACTGGACTGGGTGGATCGAGCACTGTTCGCCGCGCTGGTCTAGACTCTGCCCAGGATGCTGCGGGGGCATCGCCGTGGTCACGCCGGGCACGATCCTGCGCTGGCATCACCACCTAGTCGCCACAAAAGGGACCTATCCCCTGTAAGGTGCCAAAAGTCCGTCACATGCCCTGACCTGGACATTCATCTCAGACGCTGACCAGCCATAAAGATCAAAATGACACACTCAAACCCGACCACCCGTGGGGTTCTAGAAGTCGGCGTACACCTTGACCTGCTGTGACTGGCGTGCTCTGCCTGTGGTTCCAGAAGTCGGTTTGTGCCGCTGACCTGGGTGATCGATACGGCCCGGCCAGCAAGTCAGGACGCTGCATCGAGTTTTCGAGCCCCACAGGGTGGTGGCGAAGCGCAACCAGCGGGTCTTGCTGGTGAATCCCAGCAGGGCCTGCATCACTGCCAGCGTCACCAGCTGTGCATCGGAGATCTGGGGGGGGTGAATCCGATCGCCGGGTGCCACGGCGCGTGCTGCGGCGTCATCGGCAACAGGTCATCGATCGTGACATAGAGTGCGGTGGCGAGGGTGTCCAGATCGGCGTCCACGAGGGCCTCCGGGTTCGACGTTGGGTGAGAAACGCCGATCTTGGACACCCTTCGTGTGGCAACTGATCACGACACGCCAGACCGCTCCTACCCCTTAGAATAGATCATCTAGTCTGCCTACGATGCTCATCGGGGGTGACTGTGTGCTCAAGCGTGCGTTTGAGCTAAGGGGTCCCGCATGCGTGTCAGCTTTTTTCGGCGGGAACTACCGGGTTGTGGCAGACGACCACTGCGTCAGGAGCCAGCGCGCCGAGCGGTTGGGGTCGCGCCGACCCGATGACAGAGGAACTGGTGAAGGGAACGGCCATCCCGATGAGATGGACGCGGGTGTGCGCGGTGCGGCTGGGTGGGTGGGCGCCGTGGTGGGCGGGCGTGGGTGCTGTCGTCTTGGGTGGTGGTCTTGCGCTTAGTGGGTGTGCGGGCACCAGCGGGACGTCGTCGGGGACCGGGCCGTCGCCGAGCGGGCCGTCGGTGATCGGCGCGGTCACCGTCGCTGCCGCGGTGAGTGCGGCGGAGCGGCCGGTGGCCTGGCAACTGTCCTTGGCACCCTCGTTCACCGTCGGCGCTGGTGAGCGGGGCAAACGCGTCGCGGTCATCACCAAGGACATCAACGGGTTCATCAAGACGATCAAGGATGGCATCAGCGCGGCGGCCGGTAAGGCCGGGATGACCGCGCTGCAGTCGAACCCGGCTGGCAGTGCGGCGGATGTGGCTCGCCAGATCTCCCAGGCGATCGCTCAACATGCCAGTGCAGTCATCACGGTCGGCTTTACCACCGCGGACATCGCCGCCCCGCTCCAGCAGGCCCACTCTGCCGGTATCCCGGTGGTCCAGTTGTTCGTCACCGACCCGGGCGCGCCTCCGGCCAGCGCGACCAACTCCGGTGTGTTCGCCTACGTCAGTCCGTGCTACACCTGCATTGGTGTGACTATGGCTGACATCGTCATCCACGACTCCGGCGGTCGGGCGAACGCGGTGTTCGTCAACGCACCCGATGTCGGCATCGCCACTTTGGAAGCACATGGTTTCACCGCAGAGATGCGCCAATACTGTCCTCGCTGCACCGTCAAGGTATCCGATGCGCCCATCGCGCAGTGGGGCACGCAGATCCCCGGTATCGCCACCGCGGCGGCGGCCGATCCGGGGGTGAACTACATCGTGCCGGTGTTCGATACCGCTTCTCCGCTGATCGTGCCCGCGCTGGCCGCCGCGAATGCCACCGGACGGGTCAAGCTGGTCAGCTCCAATGGTGACCGGGCGCAGCTTCAGGACATGAAAAACGCCAGCGCGCCCCGGTGGACGGGGAATGTTGGTGTCGATGGTGCGTGGGTTGGCTGGGCGAGCATGGACGAGGTGCTCCGCGCGCTGACCGGCCACGTGGCACTCGCCGATGAGAAGATCGGTTTCCGCGCGTTCACTTCCACCAATATCGGTTCTCTCGACCTCAGTCAGAACCCGTCAACCTGGTATGGCGGGACGGATTTCGCCGCCAACTATCTGAAGCTGTGGGGTCTGTCCTGATCCGCATGTCGACTGCTGACCACACGCGCGGGGAGGGCGCTGATTCATCCGGCGACGCTGCGTTCGCATTGACCGCGCGCACCGTGAGCAAGCAATTCGCCGGACGTACCGTGCTCCACAAACTCGATCTGGATCTGCGCCGGGGCGAGGTTCGCGGCCTGCTCGGACACAACGGATCCGGAAAATCAACTTTCGTCAAGATCCTGTCCGGCTATCATCAGCCCGACCCCGGCGCGTCGCTGACTGTGTGTGGGCAGCCCGTGCGGTTCGATCGGTCTGGTCACGATCCGGCTCGACGGCTGATGAGCTTCGTCCATCAGGATCTCGGTCTGGTCGCCGCCGCCACGGTTGTGGAGACCTTCGGCGTCGGCTGTTATCTTGCCGGGTTCGGCCGCAGGATCTCCTGGCGCCGGGAGCGTGCCCGACTCGCCGCCGCCCTGGCTCAGTTCGACGTCCACCTACCCCCAGACCGGACGATTGCGGAGATCCCCGTCACCGACCGGGCGATACTCGCCATCGCCAGGGCCTTCGATCGGCTGGCAGACCAGCGACAGGGGTTGCTCGTCCTCGACGAACCCACCGCGTTTTTGCCCAAGGACGGGGTCGAACGGGTGTGTGACGCCATCCGGACCGTCGCCTGGCACGGTATCGGGGTGCTGCTGATCACCCACAACATCCCCCAGGCCCTCGCCATCACCGAGCAGATCACGGTGCTGCGCGACGGGCACCGGGTCCTGGAGGCTCCCACCGCCACACTCACCCCCCAGCGGCTGATCACCGCGATGGTGACCGACACAGCAGGACAGCGGGCGTCCACGCCACGATGCCCCGCCCGTCCCCGCGAGGTCGTGTTGACCGTTCGCGACCTGAGCGGCGACCTGATCCGCAGAGTGTCCTTCGAGGTGCGGGCCGGTGAGATCGTCGGTCTCACCGGATTGATGGGCAGCGGCTTTCACCACATTCCCTATCTCCTGTTCGGTGCCATCCCCGCCCGGTCAGGATCAGCGAGCGTGCACGGCAACCTGTTGCCGCTGGCCCGCCTCACCCCTGCCCGTGCGATACGGGCCGGGCTATGCCTGGTACCCGGTGACCGGGCCCGGCAAGCCGCCGTCCTGGACGCCCCAGCCGCCGACAACATCACTCTAGGTAACCTCTGTCGCCACGTCCGACGCGGGCTGTTGCGTCAGGACAGCATCATCGAGCACGCGACCATCCTGATGAACGGCGCTGGAGTGCAGCCTCCCACTCCCCATCGCGATCTCCACACGTTCAGTGGCGGCAACCAGCAGAAAGCCGTGCTCGCCAAATGGCTCGACCACGCGCCCACCGTGTTGCTACTCGACGAACCGGTCCATGGTGTCGACGTGGCGTCTCGCGCGCAGATCTTCGCCCACCTCGCCGCACTGGCTGATACCGGCACCGCCATCGTGCTGGCCAGCATCGACCACGACGATCTCATCGCGGCCTGTGACACAGTGCTCGTCCTCGCCAACGGACGTATTACCGCCCGACTCCAGGGCGACACTCTGACGGCCCAGCAGATGCTGACCGCGTGCTACCAGCACACTCGGACACCCCACACCACATCGCCACCGGAGACGGTGTGATCCCTATGCGGGCAACACCTCAACCGACAGGCTGGGCGCGGCGGTTCGGCCTGCTCGCCTTCTGGGCGGTCATGATCGCCACGTTCGGGATACTCCGGCCCGGGGAGTTCCTCACCACCGGTACGGCAGGCGCGATCCTCAGTACCCAGGCCGTGCTGCTCATCGTCGCCCTCGGACTGCTACCGGCATTGACCGCCGACACCCTGGACCTGTCGGCCCCGGCCACGCTGGGCATCGCCGACACCCTGGTCGGCGAACTCAACGTGATGCACCACTGGCCGCTGTGGGCCACCACCGCCGCCGTTCTCGCGTGCGGTGCGCTCATCGGCAGCCTCAACGCCGTGTTCATCGTCGGCTTCGGCGTTGATCCCATCGTGGTCACCCTCGGCACTGGCACTCTGCTCGGCGGCGCCGCACTCGGCATCAACATCGTGCCCACCGCCGGTATCAGTACCTGGTTGGTCAACCTCGTCCGCTATCCGATAGTCGGGCTCCAACTGGTCTTCTACCTCGGTCTCCTGCTCGCTCTCGCCACCTGGTATTTCGCCACTTACACCCCGGCCGGGCGCCACCTGTTCTTCGTCGGCGCCGGTCCCGACGTCGCCCGCCTCACCGGCATCAACGTGGCGAGATACCGCACCGCTGCCCTCATCTACGGCAGCATGATCGCATCGATCGCCGGCATCCTGCTTGCTGGCACGCTCGGCTCATCGGACCCCACCATCGGCCCAACCTACCTGCTGCCGGTATTCGCCAGTATCTTCCTTGGCGCCACCACCATCACCCCGGGCCGGTTCAATGCCTGGGGCACCGTGGCTGCGGTGTACTTCCTCACCACCGGCGTGACCGGCCTGGAACTTCTCGGTCTGTCCGGATGGGTCAACCAGGTCTTCTACGGCGCCGCGCTCGTCCTGGCCGCCACCTTCTCCCGCATCGTCACCCGTCGCCAGCAGCATACCGACCAACCCGACCAGCTTCAGCGCTCCCAAACTAGTCGAAAAACAGCAAAGGCGCTGGACGCCCCGTGGCGCGCACCTCCTGCGCCAGATCCGCACTCGAGTGCTCAATGACACCTTCAGGGATGGCTTCCATCGGTGCTGACCAGTCAGGTTCATCCACCTCCGGCCGTGAGGGTCTGGCCGCGGAGCGTCCCATGGATTTCCCGCTTTCCTCGACCGCTCGGCCAGACCGGCGCCAGTGGCCCCTGCCTGTACCACACGAACGTGATGGACGCTGCTCAACGCTGCGGTGGTGGGTCTCGCGCCGACCGGCCGAAACGCGCAACTCGACTCTATAGTTGTCACCTCAAAACGACAGTTCGATCGGTATTTTCAAGTTTATGGGAACCTCCGGGATCCGGTGGGCGACCATTGTTACGTGGATTGCGCACAGTGTAAGGAGGCCCTTTCGGCCCGGCTGGACGGCGAGGAGAGCGAAACGGAACGGGATGTGATCGACGCGCACCTCACGATCTGTGTTGCCTGCCGCCGGTTCGCCGACAAGGCGGTGTATGTCACCAGGCTTGTTTTCACCGTCGTGGCTTCTCACGAGCCCGACGTCGTCGAGGTGGTCCTCGCGGCCGTCCGCCCGTCGCGCCATCCCCAGATGCAGGGGACTCCCGGTGCCCCACGAACAGAATCTCGGTCGATCCTCTGGCTGGGATCTGGCCGGGGGTCGCGTTCCGATCAGCCGCAGGGCGACGACGTCCGCGCCGCGGTGGCGGCGGCTCAGTGGTGTGGTTGCACGTGCTGTCGTCGGTTGGCTGGATGGCTCAGGCCGCCGCTCTGACCACGCTGACCAATGGCGTTGTCGACCACCGACCCGACGACCGCGTTGGACGCAGTGTCGATGACGCAACGCCTCGATCCGGCACACCGCATGCCGCGGTTGATGCAGCGCACACCGGCGGTCGGGGACCGACAACAGGTCCCGCCCGTCGAGTCGATCAATTTTCAGGGTAGACATGAACTTGCTCGGGGTGGTCGAGGAGAACAGTCGGCGGTTGACCGCCGTGGTCAGAGCTGACGGCCTCCAGGGCACGTGCCTATACGGGCGGACCGCAACCGCGTCCGCGATCACCGTTCTGTAACCGGGGTGGGTGGGGCTGTCTAGCCGGTGCCGGCGCAGGGGTTCCGGGAGCATCGCTGATTCTTGTTATCGGGTCCGGCGAGCAGGGTGAACCAGGACCAGAATCGGGTCCTGGGTGGAGCGGCCGTTGGGCGGTCAAACGTGCGGCACGCGACGGCCAGGGGCCGGGTCTGGACCTGGCAGTCTGCTCGCCGGTGGCGGTTCGCCGGCGGCCTGCACCGCTATCCACCGGGAGAAGCCGTACTGCATCCGCGGCGTGCGAGCGATGCTCGCCGGAGTTGCTCGAGCGAGTCGAACCAGGAGAACGTGGGCGGGTGTTCGGCGACCGTCATCTCGACGAGCCGCTCCTTGACTATCGCGTCAAGGAGGTCGTGATGGATCGTCTGCAGGACATTTCATCGAGCGGGTCGGTGAAAGTGAAAGTGCGGGTGTCGTCGTAGGTGGCCAGGATTCGCCGGGCGGTGGTGGTGGTGTGGATTTCGTCGGGTCCGTCGTAGATGCGGGTCCCGCGTGCCGTGCGGTGGGCCACGGAGAGAAAGGGGTGCAGGAGCCCTTCGGCGCCGAACACCTGTACCGCTCTGTCGAGCACATCGTTGACCATCTGCGAGGCCGCGACCTTCGCCGCGCTCACGTCCGACGTGGCGGGCAGGCCGGCCTCGAATATCGCGGCGGCGCGGTGCAGGAGGCTTCGCGTCGCGCAGATCTGGGTGTAGGCGGCGAACACGTGTTGGTGCATGAGCTGTTTGTCGGCGAGTACCCCGCCGAGTGTGCGGCGTTGCCGCATCCGCAGGCACATCAGATCGAATGCCCGCTGTGCCTGACCCAACCAGTGCATCGCCCGCAGCAGGCGCCCAAGGTTCAACCGCCGCCCGATCACGGCGGCGCCCCTGCCCCGCTGGCCTACGAGGTGATCCTCGGGCACCTGCGCGTCAATGAACTCGAAGCTCCCACTGGTCGGCCTCAAGACCCAGCGTGGACAGCGGCTGTACCACCCGGAAGCCGGGTGTGCCCGCTGGCACAACGATCAGCGATAGCGCGCTACGCATCGGCTTGCCCTGAGCCTCGGTCCGTGCCACGACGGTCGTGAACGCGGCGCGGCCCCCGCGGGAGATGAACCACTTGCGCCCGCGCACCGCCCACATTCCTTGGGCGAGCTGCGCCTCGGTGCGCAGCAGGCTGCCGTCTGAACCGCTAACCCCGGGCTCGGTCATGCTGTAACTCGCCACGGCGGTTCCTGCGGCAAGGGGGACCAGGTACTCCCGGCGGACGCGGTCAGAGCCCGACTCGTGGAGCATCCGCACGTCGAGCGTGGTGTCTGCGCCGAACACGGCGGGTCCGTGCAGCGCCCGGCCCTCCTGCTCGGCGATCGCTAAGTACTCGGGCAGCGCGAGCCCACAGCCCCCGAGCTCCGGCGGGTAATACAGCCCCCAGAGACCGGCTGACCGCGCCCGCTGCTGCAGCTCCGCCAGTACCCCGGCGCCCCCCGGACCCGCCAGCAGCGACTCGCGGGGCAGGATCTCCTCCTCGGTGAACCGGCGCACGGCCGCGCGCACGGACACCGCGTCCCGGCGCGCCGCCCCGGCGCCGTAGGACGGCGCGCCTATCCCAGTCACGTCGCCACCGCCGCGTCGGGCGGATTTTGTGGCTAGGTCGAACAGGGCCCGCTTGTCGACCTTGCCCGCTGGGGTGATCGGCAGCTCATCGAGCACTACCAGCTGCTCGGGGAACTTGTGCCGCTCGAGGCCGGACACGTCGAGGAACGCGTTGAGTCCGGCCATGTCCAACAGCGGCGTCCCGGTCCGCAGTGCCACACCCACGCACACGCGCTGCCCGAGATCCGCGTCGGGGACCCCGATGCACGCGACACTGACCACATCCTTATGCGCCGCCACCGCCATCTCGACCTCAGCGGGGCTGATGTTAGTGCCGCCGCGGATGATGATCTCTTTGCTGCGACCGACGAGGCGTAGCCTGCCGTCGTCGTCGAGAAAGCCCTGGTCGCCGGTGCGCACCCAGCCGTCGGGAGTCCAGTAGCGCTCGTTGAGCTCCGGTGCGTGGACGTAGCACAGTGGGGACATCGGTCCGCGAGCGAGGATTTCGCCGACCTCGCCGCGGCGGACTGGACGGTCGGCGGTATCGGCGATGCGGATGTCGCAGATCGTGGCGTTGGGTTTGCCCACCGTGTGCTGGGCCACGGGGAGAGGATCGTCGAGCAGCGTGTGACAGTTCACGCCGTCGGCTGAGCCGTAGAGGCTCACGAAGGCGCAGCCCAGGTGCTGGGCACACTTCTCCGCGGTCGGTGGGTCGATGATCGCGCCGCCACTGACGATGGCCACGAGCGAGGACAGGTCGGTGGTCGGCAGGTCTGGGTGACCGAGCAGGCGTTGGAACATGGTGGGCACCCCGAACACGTGGGTGGGACGGTGTCCGGCGATGGCCGCGAGCACCTTCCCCGGGTCGAATCTCGGGAGTAGCACTCGGGATCCACCCAGTGTCACGAGCACCCCGACGGTCGCGCATGAGCCGAACGACGAACCGAGCGGGACGAGGAACATGCCTCGCATGGGGGAGCCCTCGAGCGGCGCCAGTCGGGCGAGAAACCGGCCCCGCCCGCCGACCAGCGCGTTGTGCGAGTACGCCACGATCTTCGGTTCGGCCTCGGTACCCGAGGACACCAGCATCCGCACCGCCGAGTCCGGGTTGATGGGCTCGACGGTGTCGCAGTCGAGCGCCGGGCCGGCTAGCAGGTCATCCAGGGCGATGGTGCCCGGTGCCGCCGGGCCGTCGACCACGATGTGGGCGAGGTCGGGGAGTTCAGCTCGCACACTCTGGTAGAGGCCGGCGACGTCAACGTCGGCGTAGTGTCGGGGGGCGACCGCGACGCTGGCTTGGGACCTGCGCAGCAGGGCCCGCACGTCGCGGTCGCCGCGCCCGACCGGGAAGGGCAGCACAACGCCACCGAGTGCAGCGACGGCAAGGTCGACGACGACGGCGCGCCACGAGTTCGCCAGCTGGCAGGAGACGACCGATTCCGGCCCGATCCCCAGCGTGCGCAGGCCGTGAGCGAGCCGCAGCGCGGCGTCGTGCAGCTCACCGCGGCTGTGCACTCCCGATCTGTCGAGTACCGCGGCCCGGTCCGGATCTGTGGCCACCAGATCCGTGAACAGCCCGAACATGTCCCGGTCGGGATAGTAGCCAGCCCGGGACCACTCGCGGCGCAGCGCCGCTGGCATCAGGTCGGTCAGCTCGACGGGGCTCACGAGAACTTCCAGGGTGAGGTGAGGACGGCGCACCCCTGGTAGGCGGTGTGGTCGGCCAGGCGCGGGTCGGCGGGCAATGCAGTGAGGTCCTTACGCACCACCGCCGCTGGTACCCCGGCGGTGTGTAGACGGTCCAGCCAGCAACGGGCCGGCTGGGTGCGCAGCAGCGGTTCCAGTTGGGCGTGCAGCCCGGCGGTCTCCCGCGGGTGCGTAGGCGCCGGAATGTCGATTGCGCGGCACAGCGCGTCGATGCCGGTTGCCGATCGGGTGGCCAGGGTAAGTGGCTCGTCAGCGGTGTCGAACACCCCGGTGAGCGGCCGAGGGGGAGCGCCGCAGCCGGTGCGCGACCGGGCGCGGTCCGCATCGGGGCGTAGCTGGTCGGCGAGCAGCACGTCGGCCGCGCCCAACAGGGAGGACTCGACCCGTCTGCCCCGGCCGTCGAGGTAGCGCTGCGCCAGTCCGGTGAGCACACCCTCGATGCACACATGTGCACCGAGCAGGTCGAGCAGCGTCATCAGCGACGGTCGTGGCGAGCCGGGCTCGCCGAGCACCTCGGCGAGCCCCGAGTGAGCCTGCACCATGAAATCGGTCCCAAGCGGCGGGTCGATGCTGCCCCAGATCCCGCCCCACGCCGAGGCCTGCGCGTACACCAACTCCGGGCGGATCCGCTGCAGCTGCTCGACGTCGAGCCGGTAGCGCTCCGCCTTGCCTGGCGCCCAGTTCTGCACGAACACGTCCGCGTCGCGCACCAGCTCACCGACCTGCGCCTGACCCACCGGCGTGCGGATGTCCACCTCCACCACCTGCTTGCCGTGATTCAACGCGACAAACCTCGCGGAACAGTCGCCGGCCATCGGGGGCATCCCCCGCAACGGATCCCCGCCCGGCGGCTCAATGCGCACCACCTCCGCGCCGAGCAAGACGAGCAACCGACCTGCCAGCGGCCCTTGCACCCGACGGCAGGACTCGACCACCCGCAGGCCCGCAAGCGGCAGGTCACCCGGTCCAAACCTGGCCTCGTTGGACGCGGCTGCGGCTGCGCCCAGGGAGGTGGTCAGTCGCCACGGCGTGGGCGGACCGTCCGCGGCCAGGACGTCGGGGTCCGCACGCCGCTGCGCCACACTGCGCACCGGGCACAGGCTCATCCCGGTCTCTGCTGCGATGCGCATGAGCTCGGCGATGGTCCACCCGGTGAGCGCCTGGTGCAACTGCGGACACAGACCACAGGTAGCTGTCGGGTAGCGCAGAACGAAAGGCCGCCAACTGCGACCGACCGCCTGCGGGTCGGCACCAAGCCGCGCCCAGAACGCCTGCCAGGGCGCGGCGTCGAGGGCCTCCAGCTCCAGCAACACACCATCCGCGGACCGGAAAGGTGGGCGAACGGTTCCACAAGGTTGTTGCGGCTGGCCCGCCTCTGGATCCTCAACGGCCGTGGCGGCAGCGAGGTACTGGCTCACCGCGAGGGCAGCCGCTACCGGGAGGGACACCGCCACGTGCTCCACGGCCAGCCCGCGCAACCGCCCCACCACCGCGGCCAGCGCGCCTTGCAGCGCCAGGCTCGCCGCCGTAGAAGAGACGTAGGGCACGCCTATCGGCTCCACCCGGCCAGCCGCGCGGCCGTGCACCGCCATCAGCCCGAACGCGGCCTGCGCGCACAACTCGTCATACGGGCCGTCCTGCTCGACTCGCCACCCCTGCACCGAGCTCGTAACGCTGCCGTGCGCGCCCACTACCTGCAGGCCGGTGCCCGACGGCGCGTTCAACAACGACTCGGCGCGCTCGGAGCGCCCGGGCGGTAGGTCACCCGTCGCTGCCAGCATCCGCCTGCCCGCAGCACGCAGGCACACGTCCAAGTCAGCTCGGGTTGATCGCACCGACACCCGGTAGGGCGCACCGAGCGCACCACGTTCGTGATCCGTAGCACGGGATGAGGATCGGAAACCGTCACTGAAAGTCACCGCATCACCGCTCCAGTCGTATCCGATAACTCGCCAGGACTAGCATGCAACACTAGAGTATGACTACAGTCAATGAGGTCGGTCAGGTTTTCCGTCGTTCACAACCGGTTCTTGCGGTGTTCGCTCAACCGACGTCGCAGGTGAAAACGTTCCCTCTGAACGCCTTCTGGACTCGTGCACTAGATGGTCGTTACATTCGCTTTTGGTTCGACAGCTCACGAGGACGGTCATGACACGCTCGACGGAGGATGGGGCGGCAGACCGCGTACCGCCGGGACTCGTGGCTGTGCTCACCCTGGCGATGGCGCTACCGATGCTCGTGCTGTACGCCATCGGGGCGCTCGGACCGCAGCTCGTGACCGGCTTGGGAGTCGACCGGACCGAGCTCGGCACGCTGCCCGCGGCCGCGTTCGCGGTCGCCGCGGTGCTGTCGCTGTGGTCCGGCCGCATCGTCGATCAGCTGGGCACCCGGGGTGCCAGCGCGGTGCTGTTCGTCGTCGTGGCCGTCTCGTTTGCCATGATGGCGCTCGCTGGTGGTCTCGGGCTCCTCGTCGTGGCCGTCGCGGCATGCGGGATTGCGCAGGCCCTGGCCAACCCGGTCACGAACCGGATCATCGCCGAGCGGGTACCAGCCCGGGCACGGGGTGCGGTGGTCGGGATCAAGCAGTCCGGTGTGCAACTCGCCGCCCTGGTCGCCGGTGTCGGGCTGCCGCCCGTTGCCGCGGTGTGGGGATGGCAGGCTGCTCTTGCGTGCGTGCCGCCGGTCGCCCTGGTATGCCTGGTCGCCACCCTGCGGTTACCCCATGCGGCCCGGGAGCCGGGGGCAGGCGCTGGGCGGCGGCGGCCCGCCGCACCCGGGCGGGCGCTGGGCTGGTTGCTGGCCTTACAGCTGTGCCTTGGCGCGGGACTCGCCACCGTGACGACGTTCGTCCCCCTCTACGCTCACCAGGACCTGAGCGCGAGCGAACGTCACGGGGCACTCGTGCTCGCCGGCTTCGGCGTCTCGGGGGTAGTCTCCCGGGTGCTGTGGACATCGGTGGCCGGCCGCCGCGAGGACCCCTCGGGCCTACAGCTCATGCTGGCGCTGCTCGCTGCGATCGCCGCCAGCGCCCTGTGGCTCAGCAGCCTAGTCCCAGCGGGGGGCCTCGCGCTGGTGTGGGCCGGGGCCCTCGGCGTCGGGGCCACCGCCGTGGCCGCCAACGCCGTCTCAATGCTGAGCGTGATCAACGACCGTCGCTTCGGTCCGGTGGGGCACGCCTCGGCGTTGGCCGCCAGCGGATTCTTCGCAGGTTTCGTGGTCGGCCCACCGCTTGCCGGGCGACTCGCCGACACCGCAGGCTTCGGTGGCACCTGGATACTGGTCATCGGGTCGTTCCTACTGGCCACCGGCTGTGCAACAGCCCTGCAGCGGCTCAGTCACGCGACCGTCGCCGCGCCGGCCCCATGACCACGCCCGCACTGACGCCCGCCGAGCGGGACCGGGCGATCGATGACCTAGTCGACCGCGTGCTGCGGACCCGAGTCGAGTGCGGGCAGCGCTACCCGCTGTTCGCCGCCCCCGCGGGCGGGCCATGGACCACCAGCCGCCGCGGCTCCTGGTGCGCCGGGGCCTGGATCGGGCTGCTGCGGCTCGCCGCCGCCCGCAGCGGCGACACCGCGACCACCCGCCATGTCCTGGACCGGGCCCGAGGCCTCAGACCCTGGGTGACCACGGACGCGGTGGCTCGCGCGATGGTGCTGCACTGCGCCACCGACCCGGCGGACGCGCCGGACGCGGTGGCGTGTGACCCGGCCGTGGCACAGCTCCGCGAAGACGGTGCTCGGGCTCTGACTGCCGCTTTCTCCCCTGCGCTGAGTGCCATCCCCGATGGAACGGCGCTGGGCCGGGGCGAGTTTGGCGCCCGAACGTGCACAGTGGACGCCACCGCGGCAGTAATCGGCCTGCTGCACGCCACGTCGCAGGTGCCGGGCGCACCAGAGGTGGCACGGCGGCACGCCCAGACCCTGCTCGGCGCAGCGGCACCGGACGGGCGTGTACACCCCGAGCACCGGCTGCGGACCGAGGGCACTGGCCCCGAGCCGGTCGGCCGCGCGGGTAGCTGGGCGCGGGGGCAGGCATGGGCGCTGCTCGGCGCTACCGAGGCGGTGCGTGCCTGGGGCGCGCCGTGGCTCGCACCGACGCAGGCGATCGCCGCGCACTGGGCAACTCTGCCCGTGCCCCCGCCCGACGTCGCGGGCGAACCGGGCCCCGTGGACACCGCAGCGACTGCCATCGCCGCCGATGCGCTGCGGCTGCTGGCGACGGCTGATCCCGAGCGGTCCGCCACACACCGGGCCGTGGCGCAGAGTCTGTGCGCAGAGCTGGTGCGCACTCACCTCACCGGCAGCGCACCCGGGCTGCTGCCCGGAGCCCCCCGCGGGGTGCTCGCGCACGCCTGCTATCGAACCGGTCCGCGCGGCCGGGAGCAGGTCGAGTGCGTCTGGGGCGGGTACCACTTACTGCGGGCGCTGTGCAGCACCGATGCGGCATAGTTCCCCTCTAGAGCACCACTCGCTAGCATGCCGCAATGCCAGTGGGGCATGGCCCACCTCAGTACCCTGTAATCTCGGCAGCCAGCGCGGATGACACCGGGGCTGGTGAGGTGTTCCCGAGGGCGGTCGCCGCGACCGTGCCTACCGACCAGCTGGTCGCGCCGGTGGGGGTGAGGGTGTTGAGCACCGACTGCGATGTCGTCGTCGTTGGGGCCGGCCCGACCGGGCTGACGACGGCGCTGTTACTGGCACACCAGGGCGTGGCGTGCACGGTCTTAGAGCGGCGCACCGCGCCGTCCCGGACTCCCCGAGCGCGGGCGGTCACGCTGCGCACCATGGAGGTCCTTCGGGGCCTGGGCCTGGCCGACGAAGTCACCGCTGCGGCCGTGGCCAGCGAACGGACCGGGCTGCCGTTCACCTTCGCCCGCACCCTCGCCCAGGCCGCGCCCGCGCAGACCACCACCATGTTCCGCCGCGGCCCGCGCGCCGAGCAAAGCCCGTGTACCACAGTGATGTGCCCGCAGGACATCGTGGAGCACATTCTGCTGGCCCGAATCGCCACCACCCACTCGATCCGGCTACGGCGTGGGGTGGAAGTGCGCGGCGTGGACGTACACGGCGACGAAGTGCTAGTCCAGACCGCCGACGACAACCCGCTGCTCACGCGCTACGTGGTGGCCGCCGACGGCGCCTCGAGCCCCGTCCGCCGGGCATGCGGACCACCCGCAGGGCCGAACGAGGAGACCGGGGTGGCGGCAGGACCCGCCGTCGCCAACACACTGGTGCTGTTCGAGGCCGACCTCACCGAGCTCGTCGCAGAACTTGGCAGCACCATCTACTTCTTGGACCACGAGAGCGTGCGGGGCTACTTGCAGCCGACCGCGCAGCCACACCAGTGGACGTTCAACCAACTACACGAGAACCGGGAACCGCTCGCCCGGACCGATCCTGCGGCCGCGGTCCGACGGGTACTGGGCCTCGACGTCACTGTGCGGGTCCTGGAAACGACCGAGTGGACGATGCGCAGCGTGGTCGCACCCTGGTTCCAACACGGCCCGGTACTCCTAGCGGGCGACGCTGCGCACGTAGTGTCGCCCTTCAGCGGTTCCGGGATGAACCTAGGGGTGCAAGACGCAGCGAACCTCGCGTGGAAGCTCGCCGCGGTGCTGCAGGGACGCGCTGGCCCGGGGCTGCTGGCCACCTACGAGGAAGAGCGGCGCCCGGCGGCGCTGTGGAACATCGAGGAGGACCGCCGCAATGTGTCGACCGTCCGGGACGACAAAAAGTGGCGACGATGGAAGGTGGAGCTACCCCGGCGGCGGACCAAAGACGGGCTCTTGCTCGGCTACCGCTACCGCTCCAGGGCCGTACTGCCCGACGAGGGGCCACGCCCCCCTGACCCGAACTACACCCAGTACGTGCCCTCCGCCCGACCAGGGGACCGCGCGCCGCACTGCTGGCTCGACGACCACCACACGTCCACCCTGGACCTCCATCGCGACGGGTTCGCCCTAGTGGGACCCGACCCCATCTGGGCGCAACACACCGCCGCGGCGGCCGCCACACTCGACCTGCCGGTGGCAGCACTAGCCCCGACAACCGAGGCCACGGCCCGTGCACACCTCGCTGGGATCTACAACCTGAGCCGAGGCGCCGTGCTCGTCCGGCCGGACGGTCACGTCGGCTGGCGCTGCACCGACCCACCGCCTAATCCCCCGGGGGCGATCGCCACCGCCATCCGCACGATCCTAAAAGGGGCCGATTAACAGCGGCGCCGATAGCGTGTCGGTTTCGAGCGCAGCCCGGGTCCGCCCCTACACTGGTTTTCCCCACACGAAGATCGCTACCGGGCCCCCATGCCCCGACATCCCGCTCCCGGTTCGGGACGGGCGATCAGAGGCCCCGGTGCCCGGTAGCAACCAGCTCCAGGAGCGCGCAATGGCCACCGCTGGCGGCCGGAAAGACCCAAATCCGACCGCCAGCGATAAAATCCTCCACGCTGCTATGAGCCTGTTCGTCGCGCGGGGTTACCCGTCCACAACGGTGGAGATGATCGCGCGTGAGGCCGGGGTCGCCGTGCAGACGATCTACTTCAGCTTCCGCGCCAAGGCGAACATCCTCAAACAACTCGTCGACATCAACGTGGCCGGGGACACTCAGCCCACTGCGACGCTGGAACGGGCTTGGATCAGAGACGCGCTCGCCGAGCCCGACCCTGCGCGCCAGCTTGAGATCCAGGTCAAGGGGGCAGCCACCATTCACCGTCGAGTCACCCCGCTGATCAACGTGCTGCGCCGTGCCAGTGACACCGACCCCGCGGTCGCGGAGCTGTGGCGAACTAACCAGGAACAACGACGCGCCGTGCAGCGCCAACTCGTGACCGCCCTGCGCCGCAAAGGAGGACTCCCCCCGGGTATGCGACTTGGCCAAGCAGTCGACATCAGCTACGCTCTGCTCGGTCCCGAGCTGTTCCATGTGCTAGTCACTGAGCGCAGCTGGTCGATCGCCGAGTGGGAACGCTGGACCCTCAGCGCCCTCCGCCGTGCAGCTCCTCGTCTAACACATAACCCCCACCGGGGTCCTTGACACGCTCGGGTCACCGAAACCTCGCCGCCTACTCCGTGGTCGGGTAGAACGCGTGTAGGGTGCCAAAAGTCCATCACATGCCCTGACCTGGACATTCACCTCAGACATTGACCAGCCACGAAGATCAAAACGACACACCCAAACCCGACCCCCAACGACATGACGGTGTCCAGCCACAGAGCCCAAGGCCAGCGAGGACGAGATTTCCCCTCATGAGCACCAGCAGCGACACCCCACATCCCCACCAGCCGGAACCGGAAGCTCACCCGAAAGCCTAGGTAAGGCCCCACCGCCGCCCTCGTGCCAGTAGACTGAGCTACCAGAGCTTGATCACAGTAGCCCAGAGTAGGGACCGCGACCCCTTGACCTGACGGGAAGTCGCCACTTCTCCCCCAGGGTTATCTCACACAATCTGCTGACCTGCGGAAACAGAGAATCCCCTGCACATGACGGGTCCATCGGCGGCAGTTGACAGCAGTTCGGGTAGGTCCCGGAACAGTCGCTGCTCCTGTTTCGCTCCTGCTCCTGGCTCAGACAAACACACCAGGATCACACCAGCACGATCATCCCGAGCACCAGCTCCTGACGATATCCCGACCGTCGTCCTCCCCACCTCCACACGGCTAGCCGACAAGCCTCAACAACACCCACCACCCCACGGCCCCACCACGGTGACCCTGCTCGACACCCCGATCCGGCATCATCAACTCCTCAGAGACATGATCAACGAATACCGACAAGCTGCCTAGCTCGGCCAGAAAAACACCTGGTCCCCGGCCATGCATCGACTTTTGGCACGGTACAACCATCTCACCACATGATCAAATCAAGCACGCAAACATGCAGGTCAAGCCCAAAATCCTATATTCGAGCCCCACAGGTCAGCATCGAAGTCGATCCGGTGATCGCCGAGGGCGCGCGAGCAGCGCTGGCTACCGCCGGATACTCACCACTGGTGATCACCGGAGACGGCGCGGAAGGCTACCCGGAGGAAGCGCCCTACGACCGGGTATTGGCTACCACCGCAGTCCGCGAGACCATCCCCCCTGCCTGGCTGAGGCAAACCCGCCCCGATGGTCTCATCGTCACACCCTGGGGAACCGACTACTGCAACGGCGTCATGCTGACCCTGCACGTGACCACCGAGGGCAGTGCCACCGGCCGCTTCCACGGAAACCTGGCGTTCATGCGACTGCGCCCACACCACCGCCGCCGGTTCTACGAACCCGACCAAATTCAGATCCAGCACGCGCAGGTAATCACCACCGACGTGCACGGATGGGACTTCTACCGCATGGTCAACAGTGATCAAACCGGATTCTGCATCGGACTTCAGGTACCCCGCTGCGCCCTGACTGTCGAACTGAACAAGTTCGGTGACGACCACCACGTCCTAGAACTGGACGACATCACCACCCAGTCCTGGGCACGGTTGGATGCTCACCTCACCTCACCTCACCTCACCTCACCCACTCATCGTTCACCAACTCGGCCCACGCCGACTGTGGGACGAAGCCGTCACCACCTACGACTGGTGGTACGACCACGGCAAACCCGACCCTCACCCGCTTCGGGATGACCATGACCACCGACACCCAAACCGTGTGGCTCGACAACCCAAGCACCATCGTGGGCCCAGGACTCCCGAAGCCCCGCTCAGGTGCAAGGTGACGCATTACCGCTGGTCACGGGCTAGCAATCCCAAGCTCACGAGAGTGTGAATGCCAATCCCTGGTGCGGCGGAGCAACGCTGTGACCAGCACGAACACAACGCTTTGCACTTCGTCGCAGCTTCAGGAGAACTGAGCCTAGATGGGATGTCTGACAATGCCTTTTCAAGCGCTTACCTGGAAACATTGAACCAGTAGGGGCTAATCCGTCGCGTGTGAAGCGGTACGTTGAGCGGGAGAAGACCCGGCTGAAGCATCAGGAGGAAGTCGCTCGTGTGTATGGCTACGCCTCGGCCGAGGCTGAACTGGGTGGATGCGCAGGCGTGGATGACCGAGATAGGCTTAGGAACGACGTAACCGATCGGCCGGTGCCCGATCGAAGGGGAGCATCTGATGTCCGAATATCCCATCCCGTTGTGGCGTGATCCGTTGTTCAGCCACGGGGACCGGTTCCCGCTTGGTCCGCCGCGCGGGATCATGGACAACTGTCATGAGGGTCCGAGCGGCCCCTCTACCCGACCGTTCTCGCTACGACACGTGGTGGCTGGTGCTCGGCTCGATGAGGTTCCGCCGCTGCGCTATCGGTACTGCCCGCAGCGGCAGATCGCCCTGGTGTACGACGAGGACGGTTCGCTGGTCCCGCTGCTGCGACACACCAAGCCCGGCGCGACTCCGGGGGCGACGTCGGGCTACGTGGGCACGCCCGACGGGCAGGGTGGGAGCCCGGAGGAGGTCGAAGATCCCGACCATCAGGAGGACTGAGATGACCGTGCTGATCCTGGCGCGGGACATCAACCCGTCTGCGGATCTTGTGGTGGAGGCTTTGGGTGAGCGCGGTGTGCCGGTGTTTCGTACCGATCTGGCCGCGTTCCCGCAGGCGCTGACGGTGGACGCGCGTCTCGGCCGGCACGGCTGGGACGGGGTGCTAGCAACCGAGCATCGGGCAGTTCGGCTGAGCGAGATCCGCTCAGTGTGGTATCGAAACCCTACCGGGTTTGTGCTGGCCGTGGGCATGTCCGAGATGGAGCGAAAACACGCTGCGGCGGAGGCTCGCGCCGGGTTGAGTGGCGTGCTGTCCAGCCTGGAGGTGTTGTGGGTCAACCACCCCGCGCGGCAAAGCGACGCACTCAAACCACGTCAGCTCCACATCGCCCGTCGGTGTGGGCTGGAGGTCCCCGACTCGCAGATCACCAACAAACCCGATGCGGTGCGCGACTTCGCACAGGGCGTGAACGGGGCGCTGGCCGGCAAGACCTTGGCCGCGTCGCTGCGGGTCGAGTTGAGCCGAATGCAGATGGCCTACACCCGACGGATCGAGCCGGCCGAACTGGACGACCTGGCCGGGGTGGACGTCACCGCGCACCTGTTCCAGCGGTTCATCCACCCCAAGGCATTCGAAGCGCGAGTGACCGTGGTCGGTACACGGGTGTTCGCGGCCGCCATTCACGCCCGTTCTGAGGCCACACGAGTGGACTGGCGCGCCGACTACGACGCCCTAGATTATGCCGTGGTCGAGCCACCTGAGCCGGTCACCGCCGGAATGCTGGCGTTGTTGAAATACTTCGGGCTGTCCTTCGGCGCGTTCGATTTTGTGATCACCCCGGACCAGAAGTGGATCATGCTCGAATGCAACCCGGCGGGCGCCTACGGCTGGCTCGAAGAGGCCCTGGACCTGCCTATCACCTCAGCATTGGCCGACCTACTCGCCAGCGGAGATCACCTGTGCTGACCGATGCCACCCAACTAAGCCCCCCGGAGCGAGAAACCGCGCGGTTCCGGTTACGTGAGCTAGCCGATCAGTTCACAGCGGACGGGACACTGCGCAGCGCACCGTGGCAAGCGGTATACCGACGCACCTGGCGGCACCCGTATGTGCCCTGCTATTACCCCGAGTTGGGCGCAGGTCCCCTGGTTAGTGCGGCCGACGAGCGGCAGCGCGCCCGGTGGCTGGCCGCCGTCTACAGCAACGAGACTTTGATCACCAAGGTGATTCAGGTGCCGTCACGCCAGGGTGGCAGCTACCCGAGGTTCACCAGCTCGTCCACTCTCCCCTCGCTGATATTGACCATGCTGGAGGCGCTGGATGTCACCGACGGCTGCCGAGTGTTGGAAATCGGTACCGGCAGCGGCTACAACACCGCGCTGCTGTGCGAACGACTCGGCAGCGAGTACGTGACCAGCGTGGACATTGACCCCGACCTGATCACACTGGCCCGCGAGCGACTAGCCGCCAACGGCTACACCCCAACCCTGGCCACCGCAGACGGCGCGGATGGCTACCCGCACCGCGCCCCCTACGACCGGATCATCGCCACCTGCTCCGTGCCAGCAATTCCCCCGGCATGGCTGGCACAGGCCGCACCCGGCGCGATCATCATGGCTGATGTGCGCGGTCTGTTGGGTGGCACGGTGGTCCGGCTGAGGATGAACGACGACGGGGTGGCCACCGGCCGGTTCCTACCCGAGTACGCGAGCTTCATGCCACTGCGACCCGCCGTGGACACGTTTCCCTCGCCACCACCACGGTTGAACTTGGCCAAGGGCGCGGTGGACTCACTCAGCACCGTCGACCCGAAACTGCTGCGGTGGGACACCCACGTCGGCTTCATCACGCAGTGGCACCTACCCGAGGTGACCTGGCGACACGCCTACGCCGAGGACGGTGACATCGGCCTGCAACTCGAAGCGCCAGACGGCTCCGGTGCCCAAGCCTGGCACACCCCGGAAAACGGTAGCTTCCTGGTCAGACAATCAGGGCCACGCAGATTATGGAACCGCGTCGAGGAAGCCCACGAGTTCTGGCAACACGCCGGCCGCCCCAACTACGACCGGTTCGGTATCACCGCACACGCCACCGAACAGTACGTCTGGTACGACCACCCCGACAGCCCGCACCGCTGGCGACTCCCGTCCCAACCAGCCCGCCCCCAAGGCAACACTGGTGACCTCGTACTGCAATAGAGAGGAGCAAACGGAGTGCCCGTAGCCCCGAACAGCGCAAATCCAAGCGTACTAAAATCTCCTAAAAATAGGTCGCAACCGAAAATATGAGAAAACTATCACTGAACATCACACTGGATCAATCTAGAAGCGGCGTACATCAGCGGAATCTGACCGGCTGGCTCCGCTCCCGCCGTCAGCGTGGTACCCTCGCGCCAACGAGGGTAAAGTAAACCACTGTGCAGAGTGGAGGGGAGCACCACTAAGCATGTCGTGATCACCTTGTCGAGCCGTATCGGGCGATATCCCGTCGCCGCCGCAACGATGAACTCACGCTGAGCAAGCCAGTCGGACCAGTGGTGGTTTTAGCGTTTCATCACGGTGTGATCAGGAGGCCGCAGACGTGTGAGCCAGGCAACCCAAGCCCCGCCTTATGCGACTGCCAAAGCGTGGCGGCGGTTCACCCGGAAAACCGTGGCTACCGCGACACACACGATCTGGCTCGGCGCCCTGGCTGATGATGGTTACGGCCGCTTCCACGACCCGGACTACACCGATGACTCCCTACCCGCTTGGCTGCGTTCGGGCACCGTCCGGGTTTCCCGCTGGCTGTGGTGGGCTTATCACGGTCCCCTGCCTATCCGCACTGTTGTCTTGCACCGCTGTGACCTACCGATCTGCGTTCGGCTGGACCACCTGGCGGCCGGCAGTCAGCGTGAGAACCTGTTGATGGCCGCTGGCCGTGACCGGATCGCCAGGATGACGTTCACCGGCTACCGCAGCGACCACGCCGACAAACGTGGCCCCGCCGGCCAATCTCACGCCATCCGTGACGCGGTTCGCCACGCTCTCACCATCGGCGTCACCGATCCACACCAGCTCACCGCGATCGTCGATGCCGTCATCTCCCTCGGCGACCGCTACGCCGATCAGCTCACGCTGTTTGACGTCTAAAACCCAGCGCGTCGGCTACACACGGATCTCAAGCACGTCACAGAACCTGGATGGGGGGCAGATCAACGCGCTGGGGACAACTGGTGTGTCCACCACCGGCGGCGAGGAGTTTAACGGCTAACCGCCGGCGAGGTAGCGCCCCGCGTCGAGCCAGGCTTGGTCGATATGCTGTCAAGGGTTGGAGGTCGCAGACTTGTCAGATCAGTCGGTCTGCGCAGCGCGATGCCCCAGGGGGGTAGCCGCCGGGTTCGGGTTCAGCCTTCTCGTATTTCAGCAATTTTCTCAGATTCAACAGTCGGGGACTCGGAGATCTACCACTGCATTGTGTGTGCCTTGGTGGGGATCCGGGGAGTCACCATTGAGGTAACTGTTGGCGGCTGTGTAATAGCCTCCATTCCAGGGTGGGCTGACGACGAGGTACAAGTACCTTCCCACGCTCGGCGAGCTGGGGACGGGGGAGTCCAGCTTGCACAGTACGTCTATTTTCTGGAGTGATGGCACTCGCTCGCCTTCGCCCAGCAGCGCACGTGGATCCCGAAAGGTTCTGGCGCCCTCACCACGAGCTTGCTCCTGGTATGTCTTGCCGGACTTACACCCCTCACACGTGGGTGTCGGCAGCGGCAGCGCGGTCACCCCAGGCGGCCCGCCGCGATGCGATTCATCGCTTGACAGCAGATTCGGGACCATCGCAATAAACGCAGACACGACGACGGCAACCGCACCAATCCACGCGGCGATAATCGTCGCGTCACGGCATCGCCGCCGATCACGACTAGCCGTGGAATCCGCGTTCGAGACTGGATCGCGCGGGCTGATAGCTCGCTGCTCTGGCTCGCGCTCGTCCATACTGCTATGCCTGCCTCTTCATCGCGTCCCAGCCGGGACGAAGGCCATCGGCTGGCGCCCATGATGGCAGGACTGTTGCACGCTGTGAACGATCGGTCTCACAGGGTAAGCCAGTGTTACGGCTCGACGGACACCCTGCATCTGAGGATGCACCCATGGGCCTAGCACCCGCCAGCCGCAACACCCCCGCCGACCAGTAAACCCTCCCAACCCACGATCAGCCCGTGGAGAGCCTCAACGTGAGAGAAACTTCCCGGACGCCAGCGTCGGTGTTCGGTTGCGTAGGGTCTGCGTAAGGTCACTCCATGAAGTGAAGTCCCCCGCGCGGCAGACGGGCGAACCAAGAAACGAGGAAGAGATAGTTACGCAGGCCGGTCATCCAGACCCGCCGGTGCATCGATTCCCTGGCCGTGATGCCTGGAACTGCTACCGCGGGATCGAGCAGATCGATGCGCGGCGGGCCACCGCTGTGGATAGCTGGTGTGTCCACCACCGGCGGCGAGGGGTTGGACGGCTAGCCGCCGGCGAGATAGCGCTGCGCGTCGAACCAGGCTTGGCCGATGTGGTGCCAGGACTGCTGGTCGCAGACTTGCCAGATCAGCCGGTCCACGCGAACCCGCAGGTGGGCGGGGGTGTTGGTGGTGCGGTGTTCTGTAATCCACTGGGTGGTGACCGCGACGGCCCCGGTGAGCCGCAGCGCGACCCCGAGGGGGTAGGTGCCAGGTTGGGGCACGAGCCAGGTCTGGGAGACCCGCTCGGGCAGCCGGGTGGCCGCGAGGTAGTAGGTGGCGTCCCATTGCTGGCGGATGCGGGCAGCCACCGCAGGTTCGGTGAGATAGACGATGGCGTCGCCGATCCGGGCGATGACCTGCTGCTCGGGGTGGCCGATCGAGTAGGGGTGGACGGTGGTGGGTACTGCCCCGGCGACTCGCATCACCACGGTCAGCACAGTGGAAGCCAGAGCGGGAATGGACCGCGGTGCGGTCAGCGGCGGTGCGGTGGTCATGCTGATGCTCCCTTCGGTTTGAGTTGTGATCGTTGGCTGAGCTGAAGCGAAGTGGTGGTTGGCGACGCCGGTACCGGGGGAGTGGCCCGGTACCGGCGCGGGCCGGTCAGCCCACGGGCTCGGCGACCGGGGTGTCTTGGGCCTCGGCGGGTTGCTCGCGGTGGATTTTGGTGACCTGCGCGGTGGCGTAGCGGAGGCTGACGGCGATGTCGGCGGCCTCCAGTTGGCTGCGCCGGATCGTGCGGCCGTCCTCGGCGCGCCAGGAGTCATCGGCGAGTTCGCCGGCGATGGTGACGGTCATGCCCTTGGCCAGTGTGGCGGCGGCGTTGGTGGCCAGACCGTTGAACGCGACGACCCGGTGAAAGACCGGGGTCCGATCAGCCCAGCGGTTGGTGGGGCGGGTGAAGCGGCGGCTGTTGACCGCGACGGTGAACTTCAGGACCGCCACACCGCTGGCGCTGTGGTGGAGGGTGGGCTCGTCGGTGAGGTTGCCGTGGATGGTGATCTCGTTCATTGCTGTCTCCTTAGAGTTCGGGGTTGGTGGAACGCGGCTTGCCTCCGCGCGCCGGGTGGGGGTCCGCAGGACGGCGGGGGTTCCGGCTCGGCCACTCGGGTGAGATCGCGCAGCGACCGCCGCAGGCGGCTTGTCCCACCCGAGTGGCTGGGCCGGATGTCATCGGCGCTTGCCCCCGCCCGGTGTGCTGACCTTCGGGCGATCCACTAACTCCGAGCACGGGAACGACAAGGAGCGAGCACCCAGAGGCATGGCGAGTGGCCGACGAGCAGACAGCCCCCCAGCAGCACCGGAGCAGGTGGTCTCGACGGTGCACGCGGTGACGCCCACGATCGAGCAGCGGACACGGGGGTGATCGGCGATCCGGTGGTCATTCCGCAGGAGGAGACTCGGCGGGGCGGTCAGCCGGTCAGGCCCTCCAGGGCACGGGGGTGGCACCGGCCACGGGCGATCCCGTTGGTGATGTGGCCGGTGGCCTCACGGCGGGTGAATCGGTCAACGCTGCGGTCTAGGACCGCCGCGGCGGCAAGGAGGGTGTCGATGGCGATAGTCTCGTCCAGGACACCGGCGCCGACCAGCTCGCCGAGGCGGGCGGCCGAGACAAACAGGGTGTGCGCACGGGTGCCGGGCGCAGCCTGGGTGACCGTGGCGGCTTCGCCGTTCAACGCGGCATGCACGTAGGCGTCGAGCCGGCGGCCGGTGCCCGACAGCAGGATCGGTGTGCGCACCGGCGCGGGGGCCGGGGTGAGGGCGGTGACCAGCCAGGACGGCAGCGCTATCGGGTCGAGATCACGGATGACGCGATACCAGCGGCGTTGGCCTTCGATCCGGCGGACCGAGCCGGCAGCGATGATCGCGCCGCCGGCGGCGCGGGTGTCGATCTTCCAGCCCAGAGCCGCGCTGGTGTTGCGCAATTCGCGGTCGGATGGGGTGAGGAAATAACGGTGCTCACCCCCAGACGGGCTGGTCACGGTGTAGGTGTCGAGCGGGTCGGGGTGTCGTTAAGGAAGCTGTCAGGAGCCGCAATCGATGGTATATCGCCTGGTCAGTGCACCGTCGACGCAGCGCTTCGGTACTCCAGACAGAGCCGAGCACCGCAAAAGATCAAGGCTTTGACCTGCAGTAACAGCCGCGTTTGCGGCTCCTGGCAGCTTCGTTAACTACAGGCCCACTTGCACGGCGCGATCGGCGTACGAAAACCACACCCAAGAAGTTCCAGTGCAAACAGGCGTGCTGGGTTTGGCTAGCGTCGTTAGTCTCATTTCGTCAATACTCATAGCGGTAAATACTTAATCAATTGGTTTATGAATCCGACCACTGCTGCTATCATGGGCACAAGTCCAGAGACCAGGAATTTTTGTCGAATGGGCATGGGTGGAATTCTTTCAATCGCTTCCAGGTGACGATACGTTACAAGTATTGCAACGTGGCCCGCAACGGAATCGGAGTGGTCATCAGCTGGTAAACCCTTGAGAACTTCCTTTACCTGCCGTTTCCGATCGTCTCTGACTTGTCGCCGAAGGCTGTGGATGACAAAAATAAATGCATAGAAAACGGCTGTCATAAAAGTGCCTATTATCACTGCTGCGAAAAACGTACCAATAATTGACTGCAAGATAAAAAACATGGCAAACGAAGATATCATAGAACATGCAGCGCCAGCTTCTTGGTAGGATAGGCATTCGCGCATTCTTGACCAGCCATAAAACCCGTCAGGATTAAGCCTGTTGGCCCTGAAAAAATAATTACGGCGACAATTGCGGAGAAACTTAACGTAAGTGATTCCAAGAATTACCGCAACGTAGACCATGTATATTCCGAGCGAACCGACGACGATCCAAACCAACCCCCCGAATTGAATCGGAAAGGCTTGAGCCCACCACGAATCATACAGATTATCGATCTCAAGGAAGGGGTAAAGTCGCCGTTTCAACCCAAAGTTCATAAGTGTAACACTGGCCAGAATCACAAATACTACCAATGGGGCCCATTTGCCATAATTCTTCAAACGATCATTAAGCTTATTGATAACAGATATTATCTGCTCTCTTCCATTGTCGACATATCCGATACACTTATTCTCCTCAGAGCTCTGAGTGCAGCACCGACATGGCTCTCAAAATTCCGTAAACAAACGGTACGGCCAGTATGATCGTCACGGTCAAAAAAAGTGCCGGATAATCACGCAGGTAAGGCATTGATTGAATGGATTCTGTGCCAGATTTTGATTGGGTGAAAAATAACCAAAGATCACTTATTGTACTTGTTTTTGACAATGGCCTGAAAAAAGTTTTATCGATTAAGGCTGAACAAGACGTGGCGAGTAGCACTATAAATGCTGTCGCGATACCAACTCTTGTCGGACTGAGGTCAAGTTTATGATTAAGGTCAAGCTTGTGGAGTCGCGCAAGAATAATTGGTTCGATTGCGAATGGTTCCAGGTTGGGTATTGGTTCGATTTTTTTAGGTGATAAGGTTCCATAGGGAACTCGCGTGGAAGATTCTGCCGCATCGCCGCCACCTGCTGGACTCGTTGCTGTATCCGTCATTATATTCATCTTTCGTGTTTAGGTGACTGTGCAGGCGAACGATGTAATGCACGTGCGAGTGAGACGTCAGCATGCACGACGGGCGAAGAGCACGCAGGCACAGTTCCTATTTCGATCTTCTGGCTTGCCTGGGTCTCCTGGTTGCCCTGTTGTCCTGGTTGCATGGCAAGCCTCCTTTATCGGTGTCGAATCTCCTCAACCCGAGCACTGGCATCAACTATGAGCTGCGCGTTGGCGGCGTTGATACACGACCGCGGGCCCTATCACCCGTTCACGGAAAAGTGACGAGCTCGTGCAGCCGGCGATCGGCGACCGCCCGGGCTTCGGCGACCCGCCGGGCCAACACGCTTGCCCCCGGCAGCAGTACGCGATTGCGCCGCAGCCACGAGAGCGAGGCAAACCGTGGGAGGCAGCGCTGAGCTGGGGGTAAGTGCTGGAGTCCCAGGGCAGCGATGCTGTCCGTATCCGGGTGCTCCACGAGCAACTCCACCGGCACTGGACTCACAGGCCAACCGCACTCGTAGCTTCGCCTCCCACGGTTTGCCTCACCGTCCCCCAAGACTGAGGCGCTCGACGCTGGGCTTCGACCCCACCCGTTTCCAGACAAGACCGCCGGCCTGCTACCGGGCCTCCTGGCAGTTACCCGGACCGGACTCACACCGTCAAGCGACGACGAGCTTACGAAACGAACGATCAACCACTCACATGATCAACCAATCTTTTCTACTGGACGCACCAGTGACTGATGATCTCCACCGGGTACCGGTACCCCTTATACAACGACGACGTGGCATCCGCGAGACCCCCAGTCTGACCCCACCCACAACAGGCAACCGAACACCCCCAGCCCGTCAACCTGATAGTGCCCTCCGAAGAGCCCCCACATGGTCCTCGCGTAGCATGGCGTGCTTCGATCTTTCAGTCAGCTGGTACAGGTATTTTTGTATGCAAGCCCGTTGACATAACTGGCCCATTCCTCACGATTTAAACCGCGTCCAGTAATGGCGCAGGCCCGTTCGGTAGCATGGTCTTGGAGATAATTCAGGCCGGTGATGTTCCACAAAATTGTTCTGTAATTATTGCCGGTGGCTAGGGTGAACCCGTTGGGAGAGAACGCCATTTCTTCGATTAGACCGGTTTGGCCAGTTAGGGGTAAGCCGCGGTGGGTAGGTCGGGTGGGGTCGGTGATGTTCCATAAAATGACGGTGCTGTCGTAGCTGGCGGTGGCCAAAGTGTGACTGTCGGAGGAAAACGCCAGCGAAGACACCGAGGAGGTGTGACCAGTTAGAGGTGGGCCGAGGCGAGTGGGTTGGGTCGAGTCGGTGATATCCCACAAGATGGCTGTGTCGTCGCTGCTGCCGCTGGCCAGGATATGATCGTCAGGGGAGAACGCCAGTGATGACACCAGGGCCGTACCACCGATTAGAGGTGGCCAGCGCCGGTTAGGTCGAATTGGATCGGCGAGGTCCCACAAGATAATTATGTTGGAGTAACTAGTGGCCAGGATACGTCCGTCAGGGGAAAAAGCCATCGTATCAGCGAAGTCAGTGTCGCCGGTCAAGGCCCAGGACTCCCGAAGCCCCGCTCAGGTGCAAGGTGACGCATTACCGCTGGTCACGGGCTAGCAATCCCAAGCTCACGAGAGTGTGAATGCCAATCCCTGGTGCGGCGGAGCAACGCTGTGACCAGCACGAACACAACGCTTTGCACTTCGTCGCAGCTTCAGGAGAACTGAGCCAACACCAGCGCATGGAGTTGCTCGGTCGGCTCCTGACCGACCCCGATCCGCCGCTGCGGTCTCGGGTTGCCGGCGTGATCGTGCTCCTCTACGCGCAACCGCTCAGCCGGATCACCCGGCTCACCGTCGATGACGTCGTCCACGATCAGGACCAAGTCCTTCTGCGCCTCGGGGAACCACCATCACCAGTCCCAGCCCCGGTCGCAGACCTCCTGCTCCGATGGATCGACAACCGCGACAACATGAACACCGCCACCAACCCGAGCTCACGCTGGCTGTTCCCCGGCCGCCGCGCAGGCCAACCAATGAACGCCGGCCACCTCGGCACCCTGGTCAACAAACTCGGAATCCCCACCACCGCCGGACACAGTGCCGCGATCCGCCAGCACGTCCTCGAGATACCAGCCCCCGTGGTCGCCAATGCCCTCGGCTACCACCCCGTCACCACCGCCAAGCTCGCCACCCAAGCCGGCGACACCTGGAGCCGATACGCCCCCGGTGATCACTCACTATTACCCAGAACTGGCGACAGTTGAATACGCGAGCCCACCAGACTCAACCCCCGTGAAATCCCGGGAAACCATCAGGCGCCACCTCGGACACATCAACGCCCAAACCGTGCTCCGCTACGCCGACCAACGGGACACCACCACCGACGCCGAAATCCGCACCTGGCGGCGCCGCAGGACCACTCGGCGCCCGAACAGTTGATCTCCCACGGTTTTAGTCGGTCTCCTTACCTGAAGGAGGCGTTTAATACCGGTGAACCAGGTGCCGCCGGGCAATGCGAGTTCTGTCGCGATGTCTGCGAGCGGCTTTTGGCCAGTTATGTACCGCACTGGCTTTCCGAGCACTACGTCGTGCCACTGATCGTGCACGTTGCTGATTCTGTCAGCAACAGCTGCTACGTTCTCGGCTACGGGACTCCCGAACATGTCCTCAGCCGCAAGGTAGAACGTTCCCGCAGGTCAGGACGTTGAGCTTGAGCACCGGTCCGCGGCAGGACCAGTCCTTAAGGTTGCCTCTCGCGCGGTGCTGACCAGGTCATGGACGCTTGCGGGCTCGGAGGATGGCGTCGTGGATGGTGATGGCTTGGCCCTCAGGGTCGTTGGCGGGCGTGGTCGGGCGTCGGCGATGAGCACCTCCCACAGGTCGGGGTCGAGGGAGTTCGCGACCTGTTCGGCGGTGAAGTACAGGTCGGGTTCCGGGGGCCGCGGCATCGTTGTTTGCATGTCGGAGGGGTGGTGGCCGACGATGAGGAGGGTGCCGGCCGGTGAGACCGAGGCGGCGAGGCGGGCGAACAGTGGCTCGCGCAGTGCTCGCGGGAAGTGCATGAACTGGGCGTTGACCAGGTCGTAGGTCTGGTGGTCGGGAACCCAGGTCGTGAGGTCGACGCGTTGCCAGGTGATCCGGTCGGCGATGTCGTCCTCGGTGCCGGTGGTGGCGCGTTCGAGCGCGACGGCGGAGACGTCCATGGCGGTGACCTGCCATCCCCGGCGGGCGAGCCAGTGGGTGTCGGCGCCCTCTCCGCAGCCGGCGTCGAGAGCGGTGCCCGGTTCGAGGTCGGCGGTTTCCTGGACGAGCTGCGGGTTCGGGTTGCCGCTGAAGATCTGGGTGGCCAAGCGGTAACGCTCGTCCCAGAACCGGGCGGTGAAGCGTTCGTCCATCGTGTTCCTTCGGGATGGCGGGTCGACAGGGCTAGGGGTGTCGTAAGGTAACTGTTACTAGCCGCACAACGATGGCGTTCTCCCTGGTCAGGGGAGTACCTGAATCCGGGGCAACGCCCATCGCTGACAGATTACATAGATCGACTTGTAGACTTTTGACCTGGGGAAATGCGCCGGACCTGCGCTTGATGACAGCTACCTTCACGACACCCCTCCCATGCCAAGTTCGCTGTTACTACCGGGAGGCCCAGCAGGAGCGCGGGCTGTGACGAGCGAGAACCCAGCCCGGCTCACCCCAATGCCTCCGGACGCCGTCGGTGCCGCACTCCCGGCGTCAGCCGTGGCCCAGAATGATCCGTCCGCAACGGTCGCCGATCATCATCGATGGGGCGTTGGTGTTGCCTGAGGTGATGGTGGGCATGATCGCGGCGCTGGCCAGGCGTAGGCCGGTGACTCCGCGTACGCGCAGCTGGGGGTCGACGACGGCGTGGGGGTCGGTGCCCATGCGGCAGGTGCTGACGGCGTGAAAGTTGGACTGGGAGTAGGTGCGCATCGCGGTGAGCAGCTGCTGCCTGGTCTTGACGTCCGGGGCGGGGACGGCGTCGTCGTCGGTCAACCAGGTGCGCAGTCCCTTCGCGTTGATCAGGTCTCGGGCCAGCTGGTAGCCCTCGAGGGAGGTTTCGAGGTCCTCGGTGGTCTGCAGGAAGTTCGGTTGGATGATCGGCGGTGTGCGTGGATCGGCCGACCGCAGCTTGATGAAGCCGCGGCTGGTCGGGTGCAGATTCATCACCCCGATCGGCAGCGCCTCGGGTGGATAGGGCGGAAATGGGCCGCGTTGGTAGTAGACCTGGAACTCGAACCGGGGCGCCCCGGGCACCCGGGCTTCGCCGGTGAAGACGTTGACGTCCATGGCGGTGACGTGTGACGCCGGCTCGGGTGTGCGGAGCCGCTTGGTGACCACGGAGATCAGGTGGTCGTGCAAGTTGGCCCCGACGCCGGGCAGGTCGGTGACGATGGTGATGCCGTGTGGTTCCAGGTCGCCCGCGGCACCGATGCCGGACAGCTGAAGCAGGTGGGCGGTGTTGATCGTGCCCGCGCAGAGGATGACCTCGCGGTCGGCGGTGACCGTCAGCTCGCGGCCGCCTGCGTCGATGACGACGCGGTCGATCGCGTTGCCGCGGTCAAACGTCAGACGCGTGACCCGCGCCTCCGTCATGATCGTCAGGCGGGGGTCCGTGAGGTAGGGGGTCAGGAAGGTGGTGAACGCATCCTGGCGAATGCCGTTCACCACGTTGAGCTGCGTGTAGGCGACACCGAACTGGCTTGCGCCGTTGTAGTCGGGGTTGAACGGATAGCCGATGTCGACGGCCGCGTCCACGGTGGCGCGCGACAGGACGTTGCGCTGCGGCAGCTCGCTCGAGGGGTGGATCGGCCCGGTCAGCGCATCCAGCGACGGGCGCACGCTCGCGTAGTCCCAGCCCGTGGCGCCCTGTGCGGCCCAGCCGTCGTAGTCGGCCGGATTGCCGCGGACCCACACCATCCCGTTCACCGAGCTGCTGCCGCCCTCAATCTTGCCGCACGCGAACGACTGCGGCCTGCCCAGCAGCGCCGGCTGCGGCTCAGACGCGAACGGCCAGTCGATCGTCGAGCCCGGCGCCGTCAGAGTTCTCGCCTTCGTGAAGTCCCGTACGTCCAGCCGGTCGTTCGACCCACCTGCCTCGATCAGCAGCACGCTTGCCCGCGAGTCTGCCAACAACCGCGCAGCCAGCGTGCACCCCGCCGAGCCCGCTCCCACGATGACGTCGTCGTAGCGCAGCGGCGCGCTGCACGCCCCCGTGACCGATGCGAGCCCCAGCGACGCCGCCGACACACCGAACAACCTGAGCAGGTTCCGTCGGGTGAGCGTTCCGACCCGCACCTGACGAACGATTTCGTGCGGATCGTGCCAGGTTGCCCGGGCTGTCCTGCGCACACGCGTCCTTCGAATGAGAGGCATTCTTCTCGATGGCCCCGGTGAGCGAGTGGCGGAACCCCGTAATCAACACGGTAGCGCACGCGCCGTCGTTGCGGATGGTGCTCTTTCTCCCCGTTCTTTCCGTCCATCCATCGGGTTGACACGAGAGCCGCTGCAGTCGTTCCCGCCCGCGATCAGCAAGGACGCCTTGACGAAAATCAGTGCACAGGTGCAGTCCTGGCGGCTGCATCACCGCACCGGTCGATCCTTCGCCAACCTCGCACGAGAAATCGGTAGCGTCGTCAAGCGTTGAAGTTGGCCAGCCGGTAGTTTTCAGCGAAAAATCACCGCTCCACGCCGTTTTCGCTGGTCAGCATGGTTCGGCCGAGGTACTCCCTGAGCGGTAGACCAAAGGCTGGGTACGCCTTTGACCTGCATAAACCCCTCATATCGTTGAAAGTTCGCTGTTTACTACCGGGAGGCCAGGTTGCATCGAACACCAGGTGGGCCTGGGTTTGCTCCAGGAACGCCCACGGCCCACCGCAGTCCTCGGGTGGGCCGGCGCGACGACCACCGACGCAGCGTGGGTAGGTCCGACCCGGCTCAGCGCGGGTGATCTGCTCGACACGCAGGTCGCAGGCCCAGGCGGCGAAGTAGTTGTATTCGTAGATGAACCGCTCCCCAAGGCGCAGACCCAACTCACCGAGGCGGACCTGGCGGGCATCGTCGCGGAAACCCGGCCCGCCGACAGAGGAAATGCCGTACTCGGTGCCGTGGATGACGAACCGGTGCAGGTGTTCACCGCCCCACCCGAACGCGGTCTGGAGCACCGTATGCAGCCCGGCGATCGTGGTGTCGGCAGGGATCAGCAGGCGCCGCCAGATCAGCGGGCTGATCCCCACCATCACCACCCGCAGCTGATACACGACAGGGTTCGGGCAGGTAACAGCGTCAGACATCACACTATCCTGGCCCACCAGCTCCAGAGCGCAGTCCACCGCCGCTGATCAACCCCCACCCAGGATCGCTGCCTCCCACGGAATGTTCCGCTCCCGACCGACAGCGCGCCGACGGCCACGGCTAACGCCCGGGCAAGCACCAGGCGCCTACCGACCTGCGGTCCCGGCACCGGCTCCAGCACAGCCTCGTCGGTTGTCGAGAGTTCGTCGGGTGCGCCCGCGGTGACGGCCCAACGCTGGCTGGCCTAGTATCACGACTTTCTGATCGACTGCGGCCGATGCGTGGCCTCAAACAGTTCCGCTGCGCACGGGTGATCACTACCGGGCACGCGTTCGTCCAAAACCTCCGCCGCGGCCACTATGAACTCGGGGCTGAGGAAGTAGTAAACCTCCGGGTCCTGGCTGCTTTCGACGAGCTGGCCCTGGCGATCTGACCAACCGGGATCAACGATCCCGCCTGCCCCTTCGCACAACGCAACAGGAGCAGGTCCACCTCCGAGTACTAGGCCGGCGGTGGCCGAGTCGATAGCGTCAGTGGCTGGACGCACACACCAGGGGTGGTAACCGCGATGGGTAAGCATGAGAAACCTGACCCGGCTGCGGGTGATGGTCAGGTGCCGCCGGGCACTCCGATTAACCCGCAGGAACCCAAGGACGACGGTAAGCACGAGAAGGACGACGGTACGGACGAGACGAAGTGAGCGCTGGGCTTGCACGGGCGGCGGCGGTGATCCCGTCGAAGCCTGCCCGGTGGTTGGACTCGGTGCGAGCAGTAGCGCCGGGATGGGTGGACGCGTTTGAGGCCGTGCCGCGGGAGTGGTTCGTCCCAGATTTGGTGTGGCGGAAGAACCCGGCCGGGCGGGGCTGGCTGCGGGTGGACCGGGCCGTTGAGCTCGAGACGTGGGCAGAGCTGGTCGCCACCGACGACTTCGTGGTCACCCAGGTCGATGATGGCCGCCCCGAACTGCCGGATGGGATCGGGCGGGCGGTCACCAGCTCAACCTCGATGCCCACCGTGATGGCCGTGATGCTGCACGCCCTGGACCTACCCACCGACCTTGACCACCGAAACGGGTCAGGGATGCGGGTGTTGGAGATCGGCACCGGCACCGGCTGGAACGCCGCCCTGCTCGCCCACCGCCTCGGTGGTGAGAACGTGACCAGCATCGAGATCGACCCCGTGGTGGCCACCCACGCCCGGGTCGCACTGAGCGAACATCAGATCACCGCGACCGTCGTCGTCGGCGATGGCGAACAAGGCCATCCCGTGGGCGACCAACGCTGTGCGCTTTATGACCGGGTGCTGTCCACGGCCGCCTGTCACCGGGTGCCCTACGCGTGGGTAGAGCAGTGCAAGCCGGGTGGGATGATCGTCACCCCGTGGCAGACTCCTTATCTGGGCTCGGCGCTGCTCCGACTGATCGTCACTGGGTCCACCACCCTCAGCGGCGCTACGGCCTCCGGCCGGTTCATCGAGCATGCCTCGTTCATGCCGCTACGCGGGCAGCAGGTCGGCGACTGGATCCCCGACCCGGATACCGAACCCGACGCCGCCGAGAGTGTCACCGCGCTGCACCCCTATCAGCCGGTCAGCAACCACGACGCCTGCGCGTTCGCGGTCAGTCTCCTGGTCCCCAGCGTGGAGAAGAGCATCGCTTTCCCTGACCCCCACGACCGGCGCACCTACGAAGTGCTGCTGTTCGACGAGACCAGCCGCTCGTGGGCGACGATCAACGTCACCCCCGCCACCATGCGCGCTGAGAGGTACCCGGTGCGCCAGCACGGCCGGCGCAGGCTCTGGGACGAGATAGAAACCGCCCACACCTGGTGGGAGCAACACGCACGCCCGACCTACACCGAGTTCGGGCTTACTGTCGGACCAGCCGGCCAGTACGCCTGGCTCGGTGACCCCTCCCACCGGCTCGAACCAATGATGCTACCGGGTATGCGATCGCGAAAGTAAGGGCCCGGAATTGAACAACAAATCCCTCGGATTTAACATGGGACTGTTGCATTGGGCGAAGCCGGAGCAGGCGAGATCGTTGATCCCGGTTGGTCAGATCGCCAGGGCCAGCTCGTCGAAAGCAGCCAGGACCCGGAGGTTTACTACTTCCTCAGCCCCGAGTTCATAGTGGCCGCGGCGGAGGTTTTGGACGAACGCGTGCCCTGTAGGGTGCCAAAAGTCCGCCACAAGCCCTGACCTGGACATTCACCTCAGACGTCGACCCGCCATGAAGATCAAAACGACCCACTCAAGCCCGCCCGCAGGCGACCTGACGGTGTTCAGCCAAAGAGTCCAAGGCACAGTGGAAGCGAGGTTCCCCTCGTGATTAACAGCAGCGGCACCCCGCATCCCCACCAACCAGAACCGAAAACTCACTCAAAAGCCCGAGTAAGACCCCACCACCGCCCTCGTGCCAGTAGACTGAGTTACCAGAGCGTGATCGCAGCGGCCCGGAGCAGAGACCGCGACCCCTTGACCTGAAGAAAAGGTGCCACTTCTCCCCCAGGGTTATCCACACAATCCGCTGACCTGCGGAAACAGAGAATCCCCGGCAAACGGCGCGTCCGTCCACGACAGTTGACAGCAGTTCGGGTAGGTCCCGGAACAGTCGCGGCTCCTGTTTCGCTCCTGCTCCTGGTAACGCTGCGCACCCGGGGCCGGCAGCCTTGCTGCGGTCGACACGGACAATGGGGATGAGCCAGCCCTAACCCTCGAGGACCTGGACTACGCGACCGAGTGCCTCCTGCTGACCACCGTCACGTCGCCGGCGGCCGGGATTGAGTGTGTCGTTTTGATCTTCATGGCTGGTCACCATCTGACATGAAGATCCAGGTCAGAACATGTGACGGACTTTTGGCACCCTACAGGGTCGGCCGTGGTGGGCGAAGGTCGCGGGCGCGGTGGGGTCGTCGACCGTGGTAGTGGCGAACGTATTCGGTGAGCACGACACGCAGGTGCCGCTGACTGAAGATCAACACGCGGTCGGTGAGTTCGGCTCGAAGGGTGCGCACGAACCGTTCGTCGAAACAGTACCGCTCGTAAGCAAACTACTTCGTAGCGTGATTGGTCGTATTGTTGACTCTTAACGTGCTATGGGGCGAATGTAACGTCTGGCGCAACTGGCACGAAGAGTAAGTATGGCCGGGTTCAGTCTGGGGCATGAGCGGGCCTGCGGCGAACGCACCCGAAGGCTGACCTCTGTGGTGTACGGTGCCAAAAGTCCTCACATGTCCTGACCTGGACATTCATGTCAGACATTCACCAGCCATGAAGATCAAACGACACACTCAAACCCGACCGCCAGCAACGTGACGGTGGTCAGCCAAAGGGTCCAAGGCCAGTGAGGGCGAGGTGCCCCCTCATGATCATCAGCAGCGACACCCCACATCCTGTGGGTGCCGAAAATCTCGGTTCCGGGTGGATGGCCTGCGGTGCAGGTGTCGCCGCACCAAGCCACGATGCCAGCGCAACACCACGGCAGACGTAACGATCCACTGCAGTCGACAGGCCTGGGAGAACACCCCAGCCGGCGCCGCGAACACCACCCGATCCACCCAGGACAGACGTGCTCTGCTCACCTGGCGGCATAACACCACGACCTCATGGCGCAGCACCACGATTTCCGCATCCTTCGATCGTGAACTACAGACCAGCAGTCCCAGCCAGGCCACCAACTGCCAGAAGATCAGACAGAGCAGTCCTACCGCCACGACCGGAGACCATGCCCAACGCCCACCGACAAGCAACGACGCAGGTCACCACCGTGGATGACCGGTTCGGCACCCATACGTCTTCTCCGTCCGGATACGGCTGCACGATGCGATCAAGCGGCTGGCGGTGTCGGTTGGCCAGTACCTCCGCGGTGGTGCTGTACCTTCCAGTGACGATCCGACCGGGCTTTGCACTACCGAGCATTACCGAGCCGGAGGGCGCGAAACCCATGAGTGAACCCGCACCCTGGATCGAGGACCGTTGGCCGAGGGACCCCGCGAGGGTCCGTTCGATCGTCCTGGTGTTGCACGGGGGACAGGTCCGCAGCCCGACCACGGTCCGGCGGTGGCCGCAGTTGAGCTATCTGCGGATGGTTCCTTTCGCGCGGTTGCTGCACCGGCGTGAGGGCAGGCGCGGGATGTCGGTGCGCATCCTGCGCTACCGCTACCGAGGGTGGGACGAACCCCACCTGCATCCGGTGCAGGACGCGAGGTGGGCATTGACCCTGTGGGTGCCGAGAACTGTGTCACGGCTCTGACCTCGGCATACATACCCTCGCGGACACCGGGTGCAGGCCAAGCGGGCATGATCGCCAGCTGTGGTGTTCCGATTACTCTATCTGCTTGTGGTCCGCGCGCTGGACTGGTTCGTGCTGCTCGCTCGTTCCGATGCCGCCAAGGATGTTGAAATCCCCGTGCTGCGCCACGAACTTGCCGTCCTGCGCCGACAGACACCTCGCCCACGACTGTCCCGGCCCGACCGTGCCCTGCTGGCCGCCCTGAGCCGACTTCTCCCCCGCCCACTGCGGCTGAACCGGATCGTCTCGCCCCGCACACTGTTGCGCTGGCACGCCGACATGGTCCGACATCACTGGACCTCCCCACACCGACGGCCCGGTCGCCCACCGATCACCCGGCAGGTCCGCACGCCGGTGGTCCAGATGGCGCGGGAGAACCCCACCTGGGGTTATCGCAGAATCCACGGTGAACTCGTCGGGCTCGGACACCGCGTCGCCGCCTCCACGGTGTGGAAGATCCTGCGTTCCACCGGTATCGAACCCAGCCCGCACCGAGCCGAGCAGAGCTGGCGGGCATTTCTGACCGCGCAAGCCACATCACCGCTGGGCATCGACTTCGTCCACGTCGACACTGTGTTCCTCCGGCGCCTTTATGCGCTGGTGGTCATCGAACATGCCACCCGGCGCGTGCACCTGGCCGGTATCACCGCCCACCCAACCGGCGCCTGGGTCACCCAACAGGCCCGCAACTTACTCATGGATCTCGGTGACCGCGCACAACGCTTCCGTTATCACATCCGCGACCGCGACACCAAGTTCACCGCAGCGTTCGACGCGGTACTCACCACCGCCGACATCGAGATCATCAGGCTCCCACCGCAGCCACCACAGGCCAACGCCCTCGCCGAACGCTGGATCGGCACCCTGCACCGCGAATGCCTCGACCGGACTCTCCTCGCCGGACCCCGCCACCTCACCCACGTCCTGGGCGAGTACATCCAGCACTACAACACCCACCACCGAACACTTGAGCAGCGGCCACCCGCCCCAGCCCGACCACCCAGCCACCGACATCTCAACGGAACTGATCACACGCCGATCCGTTCTCGGTGGCTTGATCAACGAATACGAACCAGCTGCCTAAAAAGACCAGGTCAACACTCGTGGCCGAGTTCTGGCACCCCGCACGCAAGACGCTAAACTGGCGAAAGCCGGTCGAGGTCTTCGATGAACTGATCGCAGAGCATTGTGTCGCCATGATCGATTGAAACCGCCCGGTCAAACTGATCACTCCACCGAGTGACGTAGCCGACAAGCTCAGACTAACGCATGGACTTAGCCAGGGCTTGGTGGCTGACTGCTTGGGGGGGAAAGCGTAGCGAGCGCCCCAAATCCCGATATATCAAGTAGCTGACGGGCGGGCGAGCCACAAGGCGCGATCAGCTCCAGCACCATGTCGGATTCCTGCAACCGAGACGCCAGGTCGAACAGGATCCTTATCCCGATGCTATCCATGTAGGTGAGATTGGTCAGATCAACCGACACCGCCGTGAACCAGTCGGAAACCACCTCCAAGATCTCCTGTTCGACGGTTACCGCATTGTCCAGATCGATCTCACCACCAATACTGATACGAATCGATCCACTCCCAGTACTGACATCCACCGTCGCGACCGTCATCAGGCTTCCGTCTCAGCCAGGTTGCGCCGAATAACCACCGTGGTCCCCCACGGGCCATGATCAATACGCACATCACTTGCGCACTTGCGCATAAACACCGTTCCCCGGCCGCGATTCCCCCCGCGCGGCAGCCGCCACCGACCCGTATCCCTGACCGTAGCCACCACATCCGGAAGCTGAAGTTCTAAATGCACGTCCACCATGCCACCCTCCCGTCTGTAAGCATGCTCGACCACATTGGTGCAGGCCTCGCCCACCGCAAAGAGCAGATCAACAACCGCCTGTGGGCCCGCCCCCACGGCCAACAACCAGCCCCGCATGGCATCACGAATCGTCTTCAGCGACTCTGGCAGCGCCGGCATCACCAGCTCTAAAGGACCACTCCCGGCACTGGCCTGGCGACGCATCACCAGCAGCGCGACATCATCCCCGGGCGGTTCACCCCCAATCAGCTGCCCCATCACGCTCGCGCAGACGGACTCCACCGGGCCAGCGACCAACGCCCCACACAGGCGCTTCAGACCCACGTCAATCGAGCTGCGTCGACGCTCCACCAAACCGTCGGTGTAAAAACAGAGCAACGCGCCCGGTAGCACATCCACCTTCGTCACCGGGTACCGCCGCCCGTCGTGAACACCCACTGGAGGGCCATTCACCACCTCCACCAACGCTGCGGGCTGACCCGGCATGACCAACGCCGGAGCAAGATGGCCTGCCGAGGCCAGATGCAGTCGGGCTAACGAGGGCTCAAACATCGCTACCTGCACCGTGGCCGCCATTCTGGGCCCATCGAACCGCTGCACCTGATGGCTTAACCGGCCCACCACCTCCGCCGGATCTTCTTCATACAGCGCGTGGGCGCGCACCGCGCTGCGCAGCCGCCCCATCACCGCCGCGGCTTCAAGGCCACGCCCGACCACATCGCCGATCACGGCGCATAACCCGCCAGAAGGAGTGACGAACACGTCATACCAGTCACCGCCGACCCCACCCAGCTCCGCGGCAACGTAACGGGCCGCCATCTCCAGACCAGGCACCGTCGGCAGCCGCGCCGGCAGCAGGCTGCGCTGCAACACCGTCGCCGCGGTGCGCTCCACCTCCGCACGCCGCGATTCGGTCGCGAAAGCAACCCGATCAGCCACGATCTCCAGCAGCCTGGCGTCCTCGTTGATGAACCGACGGGCACCCAGAGTACCGACATGCAAAACGCCGAGGATGCCGTCCCTGCTCAGCAACGGCACTCCGAGCAGGGAACGGATCCCCCGCTCCTGAAGAATCGGATTAAGCACCGTCGTATGATCGACCCGATCAAGGATCACCGGTTTCTTCTCAACCGCGATCCGACCAGCGAAACCCTTCCCCACCGGGATACGAACTCCCTGACGCACCTCCGCCTCGATCCCCCTGGCAGCGGTTGCCACAAGGTACTCACCAGACGCGTCCAACAACAACACTGCCGCCGTATCCACCTCAAGAAGCGCTTGCACCCGCTCCAACAACTCAAGCAACAAGTCTTCAACAGTAAGATGCACCAGCGCCGCATCAGTGACTGACTCAATCCGACGCAATTGATCATCAGAGGTCGACGCGTCACATGGCTCGCCCGGCGGGGACATGATCACGGATCTTAACGCCTGTGGGTGCCGAATAGGTCATCCAGGTCATGCGAACTGGGCATATTCGTGGATCAGCCCGCCGAGTCGGTCTCGGCATCGGAGGTGCAGGTCGTGCGGTGAGGCTGGCAGCGGGAGTGGTCTGAGTGGTGCTGCTTGATGCAGTGCGCGGTGAGGGCGGTGCTGGTTGAAGTGCGCCACGTACTCGGTTAGCAGGTGTTCGAGGTGGCGGCGGTTGAGGATCAGGCTCCGGTCGAGCAGCTCGCGGCGTAGGGTGCCGATCCAGCGTTCGGCGATCGCGTTCGCCCTGTAGGTGCCAAAAGTCCGTCACATGTCCTGACCTGGACATTCATGTCAGATGTTGACCAGCCATAAAGATCAAACGGCACACTCAAGCCCGACCACCAGCGACTGGAAGGTGTTCAGCAAGAGAGTCCGAGGCCAGTGAAGGCGAGATTCCGCCTCGTGATCACCAGCAGCGACACCCCGCATCCCCACCAGCCGGAACCAGAAGCTCACCCGAAAGCCTGGGTGAGGCCCACCCGCCGTCCTCGTGCCAGTAGACTGGGTTACCAGAGCGTGATCGCAGCGGCCCGGAGCAGGGACTGCGACCCCTTGACCTGACGGGAAGTTGCCACTTCTCCCCCAGGGTTATCTACACACTCTGCTGACCTGGGGAAATAGAGAATCCCCGGCACATGACGGGTCTGTCGGCGGCAGTTGACCGCAGTTCGGGTAGGTCCCGGAACAGTCGCTGCTCCTGTTTCGCTCCTGCTCCTGGTGACGCTGCGCACCAGGCCGGCAGCTTTGCCGTGGTCGACACGGACAACGGGGATGAGCCGTCCCGCACCCTTGTCGAGGACCTGGACTACGCGACCGAGTGCCTCCTGCTGAACACCGTCACGTCGCTGGCAGCCGGGATTGAGTGGATTTTTTTGATCTTCATGGCTGGTCAGCTTCTGGCATGACTACCCAGGTCAGCAATGTAGGTCCCTCTTGAGGCTCGCCGTAGTCCGCCAAGGTTCCGGTCCCGAGGCCAGCCGGGACCGGAACCTTGGCGTCAGAACATGTGACGGACTTTTGGCACCCTACACGCCTGCAACTCACCCACCGACCTCGGGTAGTGCGTGCCGGCACGAGGGCGATCCACCGCACCAGGTTACTCCGGTTAAATGGATAACCCAGAGCCTCATTATGTACATTTGGCGAGTTCTAACGCGCGTCAAATGTACACTGGCAGCGTTTACTCGTGCAGTGTTATTTCTTCCTCACTGTTTCTGCCAAAAGTTTGCTTGCGACTGTCTAGTTGGTGAGGGTCTCGAGGAGCCAGCTGATGAAAGCGTGGGTGGAGCCGGCGAGGATTCCGCGGAGGGCGGCGCAGGTAAGTACGAGGCGTTTGCGGCGATGCTGGCGGTTACGGTCCATGGCAGTGACCTCTTGGAGGAACGGACTTGTGGGTAGGCGCCCGACTACCAATGAGGATGGGAGTGTAAAATGCCGCCCATATGAGTTGCGATAAGCTGGTGTGGTGTGCTGGGGATTGACGCTGGTGAGGACCGCATAGACCGTGCGTTGGTGGAGGATCGTGCGATGAGTCGCGACGACACCCAAGGCTCGGTGCGTCGACCTCGGGTCGTGGCTCGACCGAAAGTGCCGCCCGGGCCGCTTCACCAGCTAAAAGATCTTCTTTACCAGTTGTACGTGGCGGCCGGGCCACCCACGCTCGATACGATTGCGGCGTGGATCGCCGCCGATGACGAGTTGGCCGGAGCGCCGGAACGAGACACCATCCGCCGCTGCATTGGATCTGAAGACTTGCCGGCGAATCAACATGATGCGGTCGCGATCGCCACAGTGCTAGCTCGGGTCGCCAGGTGGGATGTCAATGACGTGACCACCCGGATACGAGCTCTGTGGGTGCAGGCGGCGATGGCGATTCCCGTGGGGCGGCTGTTGTCGGAGGTGACCGATCCGCTGGCCCTGGAGGTGCACCGCGCCATCGACGCCGCAGCTGGATATGGGGAGCTGCCGATGCTGCCACCGTACCTGGAGCGTGATCATGATCGGGAGCTACAGAAAAGGGTCCGGAAGGCCGCCGAGGGGAATAGTACGATGGTGGTGCTCGTAGGCGGGTCCTCGACAGGCAAGACCCGGGCGTGCTGGGAGGCCATCCACAAGCTATCGCAAGAGTGGCGGTTATGGCACCCCTTCGACCCTACCCGCCCCGAAGCGGCGCTAGACACGTTAGAGAAGGTAGGACCGCGCACCGTGGTCTGGCTCAACGAAACCCAGCACTACCTACTCACCGGCGACGACCGCGGCGAACGGATCGCCGCAGGCTTGAGCACATTGCTCACAGACAAAGACCGAGGACCGGTACTGGTCTTGGGCACAATGTGGCCCGAGTACTGGGACACACTCACCTCCCGCCCGGCTCCACGCCTACCGGACCCACACGCCCAAGCCCGACAGTTGCTCATCGGAACACACATTGTGGTACCGGATTCATTCCCCAGGGGCATAGTGGACTCGTTGAAAATCGCAGAGAGGATTGACCCCCGGCTCGCCGAAGCCGCGATGCAAGCCGAGGACGGCGAGATCACCCAATACCTCGGCGGTGCACCAGCGCTCCTGGAACGCTACGAAACTGCTCCACCTGTGGCTCGGGCATTGATCACGGCTGCGATGGATATCCGTCGCCTTGGCTATAGCATAGCGCTACCGCACGCCTTGCTCGAAGCCGCCGCCCCCAGTTACCTCACCGACACACAATGGGACGCCCTCGACGAGGGTTGGCTTGAGCAGGCCCTGGCCTACACTGGACAATCATGTCGAGGTTCCCGAGGACCACTCACCCGAATCCGGCGCAGGCCCGGTCAACTCCCCTTCGACCAACCACGGTACCGCCTCGCAGACTACCTTGAACAAATCGGTCGCCGTCGGCGGCATCGAGAAATTATCCCCGCGCAGCTATGGCAAACGTTGGTTGACCAGACACGCAGTCCCACCGATGCCGCCCGAATTGGAAACGCCGCCGCTGACCGGCTGTTGCATTGCCATGCCCTGCCACTATTGCGCATCGCAAGCGGCGGTGGCGGAAGCGCCTGGCGGCTGGTCGATCTGTTGATCGAGCAGGGTAATAGTGAGGGTCTTCGTGAACTGGCCGATCGGTTAACCGAACACGGTGACCTTGAGAGTGCAGCCGTGGTGCTCCATGAACTGGCCGATGCCGGGGACGCAGACGCCGCTGAGTTGCTGGCCGATCTGTTAACCAAGCAGAGTGATAGTGAGAGTCTCCGTGAACTGGCCGATCGGTCAACCGAACACGGTGACCTTGAGAGTGCAGCAGCGGTGCTCCATGAACTGACCGATGCCGGCGACATGGACGACGCAGAGTTACCGACCAGGCTATTAGCCGAGCGCGGCGATAGTGAGGGTCTCCGCAAGCAGGCCAAGGCCGGGGACGCCGCCGAGTTGCTGGCCGATCGGTTGGCCAAGCAGAGTGCTAGTGAGGGTCTCCGTGAACTGGCCGATGCCGGGAACCCACACGCCGCCTGGAAACTGGCCAATCTGCTGGCCAAGCGCGGTGACAGCGAGGGCCTCCGCGAACTGGCCGATGCCGGGAACACCGACGCCGCCATACGGCTGATCAATCTGCTGACCGAGCGCGGTGACCGTAAGGGTCTCCGCGAACTGGCCGATACCGGGAACCCACACGCCGCCCGGATGCTGGCCGATCTATTAGCCGAGCGCGGTGACAGTAAGGGACTCCGCGAACTGGCCGATACCGGGAACCCACACGCCGCCCGGATGCTGGCCGATCTGTTGGCCAAGCGCGGTGACAGTGAAGGCTTGCGAATAGAACTTCTCCGCGGCAATGCATCTGCTGGCCATTGCCTGATCACCGTTGTAGCCACACAGAATACAGGCGTGAGCAAACGGCTACGCCAGTACGGTCTCAACGCCGACGGAACTATCCCATGGGACTAGTGGTAGTCCTCCCGAGATAACATGATAACGTCCACAACCTTGCCTAACCCAACCTCTCGATAATGAGTACCGGTGTACCGCTCCAGAACCCTACGTACGCCGGTTGACCTGCGGCTTGGAGGAAGGTGGAGATCAGGCGTGATCGTCGGTCGTGTGTTTCCGACTCCTCTATCTGATCATGATGTGCTTGTTCCCGTGGCTGGCGGTCCTGGCGTGTAGCAAGTCCCCTGGTGCGGACGGTGGTTGTTGAAGTGCCGAGCAAATTCGTCGAGGACGGCGATGGCGTGTCGCTGATTGTAGATCAACAGTCTGTCGGTGCACTCCTGGCGGGTGCTACGAACGAACCGTTCGGCGTAGCAGTTTGCCCGGGGTGTCTGGGGAGGGATTTTGACCACCTCGATGCCTTCGGAGGCGAACACGGCGTCGAAGGTGACGGTGAACGTGGCGCCCCGGTCGCGGATCAGGAAGCGGAAGGAGGTGATCCGCTCGCCGAGATCCATCAAGAGGTTCCGGGCGAGCTGGGTGGTCCAGGCTGCGGTCGGATGAGCGGTCACGCCCAGGATGTGAACTCGTCGGGTGTGCACTTCTATGGCGAACAGGGCATAGAGTCGGTGCAGCGTGACGGTGTCGAGGGTGAACAAGATCGGTGGCCAGCAGTCCGGCGGCCTGGGCATGCAGGAAGCTCCGCCACCCGGTGTCTGCTCGGCGTGGCGCCGGTCCGAGGCGGGCGGCGGCCAGAATCCGGCGGATGGTGCTTGCGCCCAGGCGGTGTCCGAGCCCGACCAGTTCACCTTGGATGCGTCGGTGGCCCCAGGACGGATTCTCCTGCGCTAGGTGCACCACGAGGCCACGGATCTCGTTACTGATCGGTGGGCGGCCGGACCGGTTCGGGTAGGTCCACTTTTTCGTGACCAGGCGGCAGTGCCAGGCCAGCAACGTAGCTGGGGTCACGATGCGATGCAGACGCAGTCGTGGGGGGAGCAGCCGGGTCAGCGCGGACAGGATCGCTCGGTCTGGCCAGGAGGGGCAAGGTCGACTGATCTGACGACGCAGCACCGTGACCTCATGGCGCAGGATGAGGATCTCGACGTCCTTGGCGGCGCTGCGGGCGAGCAACCCAAACCAGCTGAACACCGTGGTACAGATCAGATACAGTAGTCAGAACAGCACGGCTGGGATCATGGCCCGATCACAGGAAACAAGGAAACACCAGGTCACCACCTGTGCGACGAGTTTTGGCACGGTACACAAGGCCCTCGCTGCACCAACCTGACCACACACCGACGCCCCAACGACCAGGGATAGGCCTGTCCACGCAGACGCGACGGACGTGACGACTGTGACCTGTATAGCCCGCGTCACACTAGCTAGACTGATCCAAGGCCCTGAGTTCATCCCGAGAGGTTCATTAATGAGCACGACGCCCGTTCGACCGCCGGTGAACGAGGTGGTCATCTCTGCCTCGTTCGAACCGCAGGCGGCGCTAGACGGACCCCGGCTCATGGTGGGACTGTCGGATATACTTGCCGAATTCCCGGATGTTACCGAAATTCCTCCGTATGAGATGGCGACCGAGTTGCCGACCGATGAGCAGATTCTGCAACCGCCGGTGCCACAGATACAGTTTATTAGCGCTCCTAAGATGCAGACGCAGACTCTGGTTCACAAAGACCGATGAGCCAGCGCTGCTCGTCCAAACCCAGTCGAATTATCTTGCCCTGAACTGGCGCCGACAGGATGATGAGGTTGAGTATCCTGGATTCGAAGACTTGCTTGACCGCTTCAGCCATTACCTGAGTGTCGTTGAAACTGCTTGCATTCGTAGTGGTGGTCAACGACTCGCGCTATCTCAAATAGAGATAACTTACATCAATATCTTGAAGCCGGACGGCGCGTGGGGCAGCTTCCGCGATATCAATCAGGTCGTTGCGGTCCAGGTGCCAGACATGGAAAAATTTGAGCACTTCAACCTAGGATACGCGCAAGCTATTGAGGATTCGGAATCAGGGGTGTTCCTAGGGCGCGTCCATGTGGCCGTGTCGACTGCATATCAACCAAAGATAATCGCAGAAAACGAGCTTCACCCTTTGGGTCTCCGCGATATGTCTCCTGTTCTAAATCTGTCGATTACGGCACGCAGTGGGAAGTTGTCGGAGCTGGTCGATACGATCTCTCCACGCTTCGAGTTGGCGCATTCGGCCGTCAACCGCGCGTTCGGGAAAATTACAACCGAAGCCGCGAGACAAAATTGGGGGCTGGGATGACGATCATAGCTCAGCCGCTGGACCCTCCCCGCAGCAGACAAGAGGTCGCCCAGGCGGCTGCAACCGGTTCCGGGACAGTTACTCGCAGCATCCGCGTCACAAAGCCGGGTAAAGACGCATCGGTTACAGCGATGCTAGAGGAGCCTAGTAGCCCTCCCGCCTGGCTCCCCAAGCTTCTCCAAGAAGACTTTCCGAAGCGAGACGAGCACAACATCATTGGTCCGAGCGCGTTGATTCGGTTTGCGCAAGCATGCGCGGCGCTTCCGCTGCAGACGCCCCAACCTTTCTTCAACGTTGGCGACGACGCGACACTCGGTGCCGAATGGGATATCGGGCTGTTTCATATCGCGATACAGGTCGGCAATGATCCGGCCGTCGATGCGCTGTATGTCGAGGTGAACGATCGCGAGATCGGGGAGATTCCGTTAAACGGTAACGAGCGAGTTCTGGCCTCGATCATGGCGAAGATCCTCGCCGGTTAGTTGGGTGCCGTAGTGCCTGAAGGTGGCGATCTTGGCGAGATCCCTCCGGACTGCGTCGTTTATCGCGCTGTGAAACTCATCGACTTGAAGCCGGACGGCACTCCTCAGAGTGGTTGCTTCTCCGATTTGGCCGATGCTGATGGATCGAAAGACTACATGTCGGTCTACTTTGCAGACGAGATGGCGGCCAACGAGGTTTCCGTTAAGGACCTCGCGGCTCACTGGGGAGAGCGTTACGCAATCGTCGAGTTCACGGCTGCGGACTTAGTTGCCGAGGGAGAGGCGGTCTGGCGAGACCCAGACGGAAAGTTTCCAGGCCATGGAGCATGCAAGCGCGCTGACGGCTCGAAGAGGACCGTCGGACAAAAGCGTCGAATTGCAAAGTTGGCCCGGCGTTCGGAGGCGTGAACTGTATCGGTCCTGACCTGGATTTTCCACGGGGGGCGCTGTCAAGTTGTTGGTGGATAAGGGTTTCCAGGGCAGTCTTGGGTCAGGATGGGTGTAGGGTGCCAAAAGTCCGTCACATGCCCTGACCTGGACTTTCATGTCATGCGTTGACCAGCCATGAAGATCAAAACGACACACTCAAACCCGACCACTAGCAACATGAAGGTATTCAGCCAGAGAGTCCGGGGCCAGTGAGGGCGAGGTTCCCCCCTCGTGATCACCAGCAGCGACACCCCGCATCCCCACCAGCCGGAGCCGAAAGCTCACCCGAAAGCCCGGGTGAGGCCCCACCGCCGCCGTCGTGCCAGTAGACTGGGTTACCGGAACGTGGTCGCAGTGGCCTGGGGTAGGGACTGCGACCCCTTGACCTGACGTAATGCGGTCACTTGACCCCCAGGGTTATCTACACAATCCGCTGACCTGCGGAAATAAAGAACCCCCGGCACATGACGGGTCCGTCGGCAGCAGTTGACAGCAGGTCGGGTAAGTCCCGGAACAGTCGCTGCTCCTGTTTCGCTCCTGCTCCTGGCTCAAACAAACACACCAGGATCACACCAACACGATCATCCCGAGCACCAGCTCCCGGCGATATCCCGACCGTCGTCCTTCCCACCTCCACACGGCTAGCCGACAAGCCTCGACAACACCCCACGGCCCCCCACCACGGTGACCCGACTCGACACCCCGACCCGGCGTCATCGACTCCTCAGAGACATGATCAACGAATTCCGACAAGCTGCCTAGCTCGGCCGGAGAACACTTGGCCAGGCTATGCATCGAGTTTTGGCACGGTACAACCACCTCGCCGCATGATCAAATCACCGCAAACCTGCAGGTCAAGCACAAAATCCTATATTCGAGCCCCACAGGATATCGGCGAGTGCACGGCGAACTCCTCAGTCTGGGTTACCGGATGGGTGAGTCGACCGTGCGGCGGATCCTGCGCGCCCAGGGGTATGGCCCAGCTCCCCGAGAGGCGGACACCTCCTGGCGGACGTTCCTGCGCAGTCAAGCCAACGGGCTACTGGCCTGCGATTTCCTCCACCTCGACACGATCTTCCTGCGCCGCCTGTATGTGCTGTTCGTGATCGAGGTGCGCACACGCCGGGTGCATATCCTGGGAGCGACCACCCATCCGACGGGGCAGTGGGTCACTCAGGCCGCTCGCAACCTGGCCATGGATCTGGGCGATCGAATCAGCTCGTTCCGCTTCCTCATCCGCGACCGAGACGCCAAGTTCACCCCCAGCTTCGACACCGCGTTCCGCAACGAGAACATCACGATCACCAAGACACCACCGGGAACTCCCCGGGCGAACTGCTATGCCAAGCGGTTCGTGCGCACCATCCGCAGCGAGTGCACCGACCACATCCTGATCTCCAACAAACACCACGCCACCAGGATCCTGTCCGAGTACGCCCGGCACTACAACTCTCACCGGCCGCACCAAGCTCTCGACCAACGAGCCCCCAACAACGAGCACCGACCAGCCGCCCTGCCCATCGACCACCTGATCCAACGCCACCGCGTACTCGGCGGTGTGATCAACGAATACCACCGAGCAGCCTGACCCACTCAACAAAACAGCAGTTCACCGACCTGCCCGGGTTTTGGATCGGTACACCAGGACCGCCAGCCACCGGAACAGACACAGCATGATCAGATAAAGGAGCCGAAGAGACACGATCGACGATCGTGCGTGGCCCTCACCTTCCCCACAAACCCGCAGTTCACACGGCACCCTGGAGTTCCGGCGCGGTACAGGGCTGAAACGATCGGCATCTCACTGGTTGTTCTCGGTCCAGTCGTATGTTAGGTCGGACATGGCACGAGTGATTAGTGCCCGCGCTTGGGCTCCGTGCGCGGCCGATTGTCTAAGGTGCTCGAACATTCCGGCGTATAGCTGAATTTCACGCGGTTGGGTTATTTCTAGTTTGGCGGTGGGTGTTTCGACGCCTACCATGGCATTGTCGTAGATCCAGAACCCGACCTGAGTAAAGGTTCTACGTAATGCAGCTTGGGGGATAATTCCAAGGCTGATTCGTGGAAGCGAAATCGTGGCAAGGAGTCGGCCAAGTTGCCCGGCCATAATTTCAGGGCTTCTCACCCGGGCGTGTAGAGCGTTTTCTTCAAGAACAACAATGAATCTGCGGTTGCCGGAGTAGATGATTTTCTGCCGTTCCATGCGCGCCTGGAGTGCGGCGTCCAGATCGTTAGGCGCATCGAGAAAGTCGATGAAGTAGGCCAAGATGGCGGCTGAATATTCAGCGGTTTGGAATAATCCGGGTATAGCGCTGTGCTCATAGATCCTGAATAGCGTTGTCCGTTCGTAGAGCGGTACAGGGGTCAGCATGAGACGCTTCATGCCAGCGCGGGTGTGTCGTCTCCATTCGACGTACATGGATTCGATGGCGCGCGCCGTGGCGATGAGGTCGGGAATTTGCCGCTCAGCGTTGCAGGCTCGGCACCATGCTTTGATGTTGGCTTCAGACGGCGCTTGGACGCCGTTTTCTATTCGGCTAATTTTACTGAAGTGACAGCCAAAGGTGATCGCCAAGTCTCGCGCCGTGAGACCCGCCTCTTTGCGGATCTCACGGAGGCGGACCCCCAGCGCCTCGCGGGCCTGCTGGGCCGGGCTAGCTGGTCGCGTATTCACTGTCGGGAATCGACAGTTTCCATACCGCGTCGAATGCGTTTCGACACAACGCGATAGCGGTTCGATCGGTGGTTTTCTGACGATCCATAACCAGGCCATTAGCGGCGAAGATCAAAAAGACAACCACCTGGTCATCGAATAACCAAAAATCATTCCCCGGTAGGGTCACCGTCGACACACGAACCCTTGGAACCCACCGAACATCCTCACCCGCTTCAACAAACAGATGAGAATCCCTCATCACCCATCTCTGGTAGTCAGAGACGGGTTCGGAAATGATGCGCGCTCGCCGGAAAACCTTACCGGCCTGAGTGGCAGCGCGCACTCTGTCAAACCAGGGTTGAAGCCAGCCCGGATCGTCCGGCTCGCCAGCCTCCCATTTAGCAAGATGCGGTATCTCAGCGGCTGTCCCATACGAATCCCGCATCTCCAAGTGGAGCGCTTCTCGCTGGAACGAATTGATGAGGACGGTGAGTTCCTCGTACGAGATACTGTCCACATTTAGCCCCTAACAAGCGCGGCAACCTCTGAACGGGAGACCTCCACGCACGTCTCATGCTCTGGAATGCGCATCTGCGCCAAGGTTTCCGGATCGGTAACCCGTTTCCCTCGAATGATGTAGTTACCGTTCTCGGCGACGTGGACGATTGGCGAAATTAGGTTCACTACTTCGCCGGCGATTCCATCCTTTGCTAGGTGCACCATAAGCTTTGGCGGCACCTCCACTATGGTCTCGTCACCCCCCACCGTGATCACGGCCAAGATCTGCGGGTCGGTGACGATCCATCCCTGCACGACCATCGAGTCGCTATCCGTGGCGTACAAGGTCGGTGACTGATCGGGTACAGACTCCTTGCCCAGAAATGTAAGACGCATCGCTGCCCCCTTGTCAAAGTCATTGCGGGTTGTTGCAACCCCTCAAAAGTCCGCCAGCCCTACCCCATGCGTCAAGGTCTGCACCACCTCTAACTCTGACGCCAACCGCATCCGTCACCGTGCACAGATGATCTTGATCCTAGCCTGACGAGCTAGAATACTGCAACTTTCCGCAACATCGTTGAGTTCGTCGTGTCCCACTTCCTACGGTCGCTCCATGAGTTGCCGTCTGAGCTGGGCCGGTCCGGCGACGCAGCCCGGAGGCGTCGCCAGACCCGTCCTGACACGGTGCGCGGGGTCGCGGTTCCGGCCGTTGGCAGTGGGTTACCTGCGCGTGTGGCCAAGCGACCCACCAGAGCATGCCGACACTCTCATCGCCCAGCTGCGGGCCTTTGCGCGCCGGTCCGGCCTGGTGCTGGACGACGTGTACACCGAACACCCGAACGTGCCCGCCTCCCGCGAGGGGGCGGCGTTTCGCGCGCTGGTTGAGGCGCTGCGCCGCCCCCACATACGGACGGTCATCAGCCCCACGCCTGAGCACTTCTCGCGGTCCGGCGGCATGTACCGGGCCATGTGCACCGCCATCGCTGTGGAAACCGGCGCGGACATTGTGATGATGTCCGAGTGCGGCGGGGATGCGTCGTGAGCCTCCCTAATCCCGCGACGTTGTGTGAGGAGTACGAGCGCGAGTTAGCCGGGCTACTGGAGCAGGTGTTGGCCGGTGACCTCGTGGAGGATTGGGCCGCCTTGGAACGTCTTGTGGTACGCGTGGTGGGGGCACAGCTGCGGTTGCAGGAATTGCACCGCGTGGACGAGCGGGGCCGGTGCTCCTTCTGTTGGCGGGCTTCCCGACAGTGGTGGTGGCCGTGGCCAAGACGCATCACCTGCACGGTGAATAGTGCGTTAGGGTTCTTCCTGCGTCAACCTGATTGGGCGGTGCTGTCGGTCATCACCGATTACGCCGCCACAGTTCGGGGGGCGTCATGAACACCACCCACACCGGGCAGCTTGTAGGGCGCCAAAAGTCCGTCACATGTCCTGACCTGGACATTCATGTCAGACGTTGACCAGCCATGAAGATCAAAACGACACACTCAAGCCCGACCGGCAGCGACGTGAAGGTGTTCAGCCACAGAGTCCAAGGCCAGTGAAGCGAGGGTTCCCCTCATGATCACCAGCAGCGATACCCCGCATCCCACCAGCCGGAACCGGAAGCTCACCCGAAAGCCCGGGTAAGGCCCAACCGCCGCCCTCGTGCCAGTAGACTAGGGTTGCCAGAGCTTGATCGCAGCGGCCCGGAGTAGGGACTGCGACCCCTTGACCTAACGGTATGTTGCCACTTGACCCCCAGGGGTTATCCACCCAATCTTTTGACCTGCGGAAACAGGGAAATCTTTGCACATGACGGGTCCATCGGCGGCAGTTGACAGCGGTTGGGGTAGGTTCCGGAACAGTCGCGGCTCCTGTTTCGCTCCTGCTCCTGGGAGCGAGGGACACCTCAGAGCATCCCCGCTGGCCGTGTTGGATGAACTCCTGCTACACATCGCAACTACCGTCGAACGGGCCAGCCTGTGGGTGCCGAAAATCTCGGTTCCGGGTGGATGGCCTGACTTATGAGGAACCGCAGCGAGACAGCCGCCTCACCGAAACTGGTAGTTGCGGGCCTGATTATTGCAGCGCAGGTCTCCCGCACCCATCGGCAGGCTGTGGACTGCTATGCGTTGCCAGGTAGCGCGTCGCGCTACTGCAGGTCAGGCGGAAGGCGCAGTAGCTCCTGCGGAAAGCCGTATTGTTCGCACACGGCTTTGGCGGTGTCGGTCGCTGCTCGCGCGGCGGTTGGGTCGTTGTTTTTGTGGTGCAGGCGGGCGAGGTTCACGAGAGCGGCGGCCTCGCCGTGCCGGTCGCCGACCTCCCGATAACCGTCGATCGCCTGCGCGAGGTATTCCAGTGCCGTATCGTGCTCATCGAATTCCTGGTGAGCGATGGCGAGGTTACTGAGGGTCCTGGTTGTGCTGACGTGGTCGGTGGTCTTCAGGAAGATCTGTCGCGCCAGCTCGTAGTTGTGGATCGCCTCGCGGTAGTGCCCAGCGTAGAGCTGGGCGGTGGCGATGCCGCCGACAGCGGATCCGACACCGTGCATGTCGCCGAGTGACTGGAAGACTGCGAGGCACTCGACCTGCATGTCCTGCGACTCCTGCAGCCGTCCACGGTTGAGTAGGACAGCCGCGAGGCCATGCGTCGCCGCTGCGAAGTTGCACTTATCGTGATCGCGCAGCAGCTCGCGGGCCTCACTGTAGTGCTGTTCCGCCGTGGCGAGATCGTCGCGCACCAGGGCCAGGTTGCCGAGGTTGTTCAGGATGAGCGCCCGCGTGTGGGCATCCGTCCCGGCGGCGAGCGCCTGCTGGTAGGCATCCTCGGCTGCCGGCCAGTCGCCCTGATCTTGGTAGATAGAGCCGATCTGGGTCAGCAACGTCGCGTCGAGCGGGATGCCGGCCTGCTGGAACGCGGTCAGGCTGGCCTTGTACGCCTTGATGGCGTCCCGCCATTTACCCATACGGTCGTAGAGCCAGCCTTCGCCGTAGCGCACCACACCGAGACCGTGCTCGGGCAGGTCAGCTGTCCTGAACGCGTGGGCCAACCGATGGCAGAGTTCGAACTGGCTGATCTGCCGCAGCTCGCTGAACCGCTGTGCCCAGACGTCCAAACCCTCTATGGTCTTGCCCTCGAGTAACAGCCGAACGTGCGCGATGAAGTACTCCAGCTGCTCGTCGACGTCGGCATCAGGCACCGGGGACACCGCCCTTGCTGCCAAGATATGTGGCGAGCAACGTCCTGAGTTCCTCGTACCGGGCCTCGCCGGCAAACTTTAGGCGCACCTGCAGCAGTTCCCTGATCTTGTCGTGAAGGACGACACCTTGGGGATGCCGGGTTACGAAGGAGTGGGCATCGAGTTCGGTGTACAGGGCATGCGCCTCACGATCGGACACACCCAGCAGCTCGGCGATGATGCCGGGGTTGATCCAAGGGGCGATGGAGCATGTCTCCAGCACCTCGCGAATGTTCTTGACCCGCTCCTCTCGCAAGATGCGCTCCAGCAGGCGGCGAGCGATGGTGTCACGGTCGCGATCGTGCTCCAGCTCACCGATCGGTTTCCAGCCGCCCGACTCGGTCGCCAGTGCGCGGGCCAGGACGAGCAGCAGCGGGTAGCCACCGGTCACCGTGTACACCCCCTGCAATGCCCTGGATTCGGTGAGCCCGTAGTAGCGCAGGTACGACTTGGCTTCATCCTCGGACAGCTCTGGCAACGGGCGTGCCTGCAGGCTGTGCTGGTGGTCGAGCCAGTCGATGTTTGTCTTGGTGAGCTGGCGCCGACCGAGGATCACCACGCGGGTGCGCTCAGGAAGCATTGGCACGACCTCCCGGCAGATCCAGTCGTCCAAGACACCAATTTCCTCGTAGGTGTCCAGCAGCAGGGTGGTCGCACCACCGCCGGCCTCTGCGACGGCGCTGAGCCCGTCGCAGAACGCCCTGGTCAAGGCGATCGGCGCCTGGCGCAAGTAGCGTTCGAACGCGAAGCGGTTGCGCAATATCTCACGTAGGGCCGGCGAGGCGCCCTCCGCGGCCTGTGGCAGATTGGCCTCGTCGAGCGGGCGGCCGTTCGGACCGAACAGGCTGTCGACGACGCCGGCCGTCCGCACGGCCGTCGTAGCCAGGTCGAGGTCCACTAGGTCACGGTGGAACGGCTCAAGTTCAGGTCGATCGATCGTGGCTGCGAGGGCGCGCAGGATCTCCGCGGCTGTGAACGATCGTGCATGTCCGGCGTACCTGATCTCGGCCACGTCGGCGTAGCCGAGCACGAAGCCGTGCTGCTCACCAAACGCGACGAACTTGAGGAACACCTCTGTCTTGCCGATGCCGCCAGGTCCGAAGATGTTGGTCACCCGATGCGCGGCGCGGCCGGCCTGCAGCTCGGCGAAGTCCCGCACCTCGCCGTGTCGGCCGACGACGTGCTGCCGTGACGGCTGGCGAACCGCTGGAATAGCAGGAGGAATTCGGACTGGAACGTTGGCGGCAGGCTGCCTACGAGATCTAGACCGACCGTCCGACGCTGCCGCAGCGGCCGTTGCCGCCAAGCTGTATGCGTCTTTGATAGCCTCGTCACCAAACTGATGGCACGGGCAGCCCAAGATCCTCCGGAGCTCCTTCACCTGCTTGATGGCGGGGCGACGAAATCCGTTCGCCCACGCGCTGAGCGAGGTATCGCTGCCACTCCCGGTCCGCCGTTTCAGCTCTGCGGCGATATCGTCGAGTGTGCGGCTCTGGCGATGTTTTTCGAGGTAGTGGCCCACGATGTCGGCAACGGTCCGGGCGGGCGCCACTTGGACCTCCGTCTGTTCGGTGTTACTCGACGCTAGGCTTGCCGATTCATGGTAATCAAGCTCCGCTGCGGGGTATCGAAGGTACATCGAGGCGTACCGAAGGGACGAGTACGCCCAGGCCAGGCCATCGCCCGTTTCGGCCGGACGTTCAGCGTTGGGGGCGGGTCGGCGGCCATGTGCGGTCGGTGACGTTTCGGTAGCGTGTCGCTCCGTTGAACTTTAGTCCTGATCTTGTAGGACTACAGGCGATCATCCACTCGGCTAAGGAGTCGCCTACCCCATGTCCGCTACTACCCTGACGCTCACGATCGAGCCGGGCCATCGGATGCTCGTTCGTCTGGATGCTCGTTCGTCGTGGACGGAGTTTGAGTCGTTGGCGGTAGAGATGTCGCGTGAGGTCCCGTTGCGGGCGTTGGAGGACACGCTGAGCGATGCCCAGGAGCGGTTGATCGACTCGGTGTGTGGGCCGCGGTGGGCTCCGGCCCGGGGACTGGCGGCGCCGTTTGCCTGCCCGCGGTGCGGGCAAGGGAGGACTTCGCGGCTAAGGGCAAACGCACCCGGAGGCGGACGCTGCACACTGCGGCGGACACGGTGGAACTGTTGTTGTGGGATGTCGGATGCCGTGACTGCGGGCGGTGTTCGCTCCGCTGCTGATCATGTTCGGGCTGTCTGGGAAGCGGCGCACCGACCGGCCGGCTGACGGTGGACCTGGCCGAGCACGGCACCCAGGTCAGCTTCGCCCGCGCGGCGGGGCTGTCTCGGGAGCTGGCCGGTACCACCGCCACGGCGGGGCAGGCACACCACGCGCTGGCCGATACCGCTGCGCTGCTGTCGGGCACCGACGGCACGCGGGGGCCTGGGCACCCCAGCCCGGACGTGGTGATGCTCGATGGCACCGGCGCCCGCGCCGGGACGAACACAAGAGTGGGGGTGCACCTGGCGCTGGGGTTGACCGGCCGGTCCGGACTGGCGGGATGACGCCGCGCGCATACCCACCTACTTGGACTGACCTTCGGCGAGGACTGGGCGGCGATGGCCGCGCAGCTAGCCGGGCTGTCCGCCCCGGCGCTGGTCGTGCTCGACGGCGAGACCGAACTCACCGCCCTGGCCGCCGACCTGTGGCCGGGCACACCGATCCAGCGTTGCTGATGGCACCTGCCCCACGGCCTACGCAGGGCCTTCTACTGCGACGCCGCCGCCAACCGCCACGTCCACCTACACTGGGCCCGGTATATGAGCGACCAACTAGGCGAGATACTCCGCGACAGCATCCACCAGGAGCCAGGAGCCGACCACCACCGAGGCCCTAACCGCCTTCGACGCCTTCACCCAGGCCATCCCCGACAAACTCACCAGCGCGCATGCTACCTGGCCACCGCCCGAGACCACGCCTTCACCTGCCTCGACCCCGACCTGCGAGCCCGCTGGCCTAGACGGACCCGAGCTAGGCACCGGAGTACTCCAACGCCTCATGCGCAAACTCAACGCCCGCACCGACATCGGCTCCGCGACCTACTCACCGCGCGTCTACTACGTCACCCGGCCTGGAAGGAGACCAAACGGACCACCCACCGGCCCAGCACCATCCCACTTCGCCTGCAAAAGTTCAACGCTTGACGACGCTACCGACGTTTCCCTAGCGGTCTGACCAATGGCTTGCAAGAGGCTGACGACGGCGATCGATGCGTGGTCCCTCCCTGACCAGGCAACTAAAATGTAATACTGACTGAACATTCTGTGTGCGGCGATCACCGCGAGGTGCCGGTGGGTGTCGGGGAAGTCAGCGTCACGGCAGCAACAACATTAGCTGCCGTCGCGCTCGGTGGTTGGCTGACCGTCCGGGCTCAGGACCGGCTCTGGCGACGTGATCACCAACGGCAGTGGCGGGATATCCGGCTGGCCGCGTATACCAGTTACCTGACCGCGTTCCGCGAGTACGTCGCTTACGTGCTTCGGCCGACCACCCGAGTCCTAGCCGTGCCGCGGCCACGGAAGCCGAATGATCTCATGCCGTTCTTCGACGAGACGGGCAGTGCGTACAAGGAACGGCTGGAGGCGACGAAGACCGCGTTGCGGCTCATCTCGGGGCGACCGGGCGTCGTGCGGGCGTCCAACGCGATGGTTCGTTATGCCAGGCTGCTGGCTGCCGACCGTGCCACGTACGACGTCGACGCCATTCCGCCGGAGCGGTTCGAGCGGCTCTGGTCCGCGGAGCGGGAGTTCGTGCTGGCTGCCCGCGAGGAGCTGGGCCTTGCCAGCGACTTCGAGATCGGGGAACGGCCGCAAGGCGGGGGCACCGAACGAGACGATGCGTCCGTTTCGCCGCTGGGGACGTGGGTTCACGAGCATGAATAGCCGGCGTCCAGGAGTTTGATGACGCTAGGGGTGAACGCTTCGCGGCGAACGTGCGCGAAGCTGGGGCGCAGCATAGCGTGTCCGCGCTGGTTAGCTTCGTACCGGACGCGCTCGCCGAGCTTGCGCTGGAATTCGTCGACCGCCGGCCGGACGTCGAGGTCGTCCCACAGCAGGTCCGGTTGCGGGAACAGCATTGTCTGATAGAACCCGGGAAAGTAGCAGTCGAGCTCGTCGATGTAGTAGACCCGTGGTGACCTCAAGCAGCCGTTCTGGGCAGGTACCGCACCGAGGTCCGCGCGGTGGCGGCGTCCTGCGAAGTCGTACAGGTCGTCCCACCGGCCGGTAGGTGCCTCGCGGTAGTCCCGCAGCGTCCGGCGGGCACCCGCCGCCTCCTTCAGCAGCCGAGGCGTCGAGGTCACCAGGACGTAGTCCAGCACTGGTGGGGTCATGACGTGGAGGCTGAGCAGGTAGTCGCCTGGCGCCGCACCGGATGGCAGCACCGGATCCGGCGTGCCCTCGGCCCACAGCCGGATCTTGTGGCTGAACACCGTGCTCCTGTTATCGAGGCTGCCCGCGAATACGCGGGCACGGCGGGCGAAATAGTCGACATCCGGGGTGGCGACGCCAGGGAGTGCCGCCAGCGCGGCAGCGATCCCGTCCAGGGCTTTGGCCTGCTCGATGATGACGATGAAGTCGAGGTCCGATGCCGCGTCCCCATGGCGATTGCCGCGGATATTGTAGAAACGGCCGTAGCTCGTGGAGCCGATGAGCAGTCCTGAGGTACCGGTATTCCGGCAGGCCGCACGCAGGGATCGGGCGTCACGGAGCCGGCGACACGTCTCGACGATCGCCTCATACGGTGCGGGCCGACGCCTGGGGGCCTGCGTCGGCCCGGGAGTCGGATTGAAGCGCTCGTCCTCGTAGTACGTCCGGAACAGGTCGAGGTCGAGGATCTCCTCGCATTCGATGTCGGCGAGGATGGCTAGGGCGTGCTCACACAGCTCCGCCTCGTGCCCGGCGTAGCTCGCCGAGATCTTCCCGATCGCGTCGGCGAACGCCTCGGTGACCTCCTCCGGGATGCGCCTGGACCCGCTGTCGACGAGCTGGACCTGTTGGTGGAACAGCGCGCGTATCGGGCGCCAGTCGGCACGGCGGTCGGCGTATGGCAAGAGGTCGGCAATCCGGCGAACGGCACCTTGTCCCGCCACGTCGACCCGGTGCCTAATCATCAGATCGCCCCCTATCGGTTCAGCTGGTTGTCCGAACCGATGAGGCGCCCTGTTCCGCACCGTTCCAGGGACGCGGAACGACCGGAACAGGTGACGCGGCGGTACTCGCCGCCGCGTCACCTGTGCTCAATCGATGATGCCGGACAGGCGCTCACGGTCCGGGCCATGACCTTTCCGGCACTGGCGCGATCCCGCCCCTGTCGCGGCTCCGCGCTGACGGGATTGGGAACGTTTTCCCAGGTCAGACCTTATGCATCCCGCGGCACGAGACGGGATGCGGCGGGACGGGAGGACATGGTGACGGGTCGACGACGGTAGCGCCTTGCCATCGAGGAGATCATGAGCCATTATGTCCACTGTCAGGCGAACGGCCGCAGGCTGGCGGACCTGACTGAGCACCTGCAACCCGGGTGGCGCCCAGACGCTCGCCGCCCGGGTTGGCTATAGGGTGCCAAAAGTCCGTCACATGTCCTGACCTGGACATCCATGTCAGACGCTGAATAGCCATGAAGATCAATCGACGCGCTCAAGCCCGACCGCCAGCGACGTGACGGTGTTCAGGAGAGAGTCTGAGGCCAGTGAGGGCGAGGTTCCCTCATGATCACCAGCGGCGACACCCCGCATCCCCACCGGCCAGAATCGGAAGCTCACTGAAAGCCCCGGGTGAGGCCCCATCGCCGCCCTCGTGCCACTAGACTGGGTTACCAGAGCGTGATCGCAGTGGCCGGGGTAGAGACCGCGACCCCTTGACCTGACGGTATGTTGCCACTTGACCCCAGGGTTATCCACACAATCCACTGACCTGCGGAAATAAAGAACCCCCGGCACATGACGGGCCTGTTGGCGGCAGTTGACAGCAGTTCGGGTCGGTCCTGGAACAGTCGCGGCTCCTGTTTCGCTCCTGCTCCTGGTCGCGATGGACACCTCAGAGCATCCCCACTGGCCGTGGTGACGAACTCCTGCTGCAGTCGACCACCACCGTCGAACGGGCCAGCCGTAGTGCCTGGCTGCACAGCCTGCGAGCCTCGATCCTCAGGGCGTGTAGCGGACCGGTTGGTTTGCGTGCATAGCACGCTGGGTCGTCGTGGAGAGCTACCGCTTCTGGCCGGGCTAGCCTCATATCCCCTTGACGTGACGAGGCAGCACCGTGACCTCGTGGCGCAGGATCGGGATCTCGATGTCCTTGGCAGCGGCGCTGCGGGCGAGCAACCCCAGCCAGCCGAACACCGTGACAGCGATCAGATACAGCAATCGAAACAGCACACCCCGCGATCATGACCTAGATCATGGTTAACAAGGAAATCCCAGGTCACCGTACGGGTGGCAAATTTTGGCACGGTACAGGCTGCACGCTGCGATCAAGCGGCTGGCGGTGTCGGTTGGCCGGTACCTCCGCGGTGGTGCTGTACCTTCCAGTGACGATCCGACCGGGCTTTGCACTACCGAGCATTACCGAGCCGGAGGGCGCGAAACCCATGAGTGAACCCGCACCCTGGATCGAGGACCGTTGGCCGAGGGACCCCGCGAGGGTCCGTTCGATCGTCCTGGTGTTGCACGGGGGACAGGTCCGCAGCCCGACCACGGTCCGGCGGTGGCCGCAGTTGAGCTATCTCCGGATGGTTCCTTTCGCGCGGTTGCTGCACCGGCGTGAGGGCGGACGCGGGATGTCGGTGCGCATCCTGCGCTACCGCTACCGAGGGTGGGACGAACCCCACCTGCATCCGGTGCAGGACGCGAGGTGGGCATTGACCCAGCTCCGGAGCCAGCACCCCCATGTGTCGATTGTGCTGTTGGGGCATTCGATGGGCGGGCGGGCAGCGCTGCGGGTGGCTGACCATCCGGCAGTGAGCGCGGTGTGTGCGTTGGCGCCCCTGGACCCTCGACGAGGAGCCGGTGACCCAGCTCGCGGGGCGCTCGGTGCTCATCGCGCATGGCGACCGCGAACACATGACAGATCCCCGATTGTCCTACCGGTTTGCGGTGCGCGCCAAGCAGGTCACGTCCCGGGTGTGCCGTTTCGACGTGCTCGGAGATGGCCACGCGATGCTCCGCCGCTCACACGACTGGTCAGAGCTAGCCACCCGGTTCGTGGCGGCCGAACTCCGACTGCGCACACCCGACCCTCTCATCGAGGACGCAATGCACCGACCAACCCCGGAGAGACTTCAGGTGCCGCTGCCAACGATGACCCGAAGTAGAGAGTGGCGGTGACTTCACTACCAGCTTCACCGCGAGCTACCTCACCCATCGCGGAGCGAATCCCCCAGCCAAAGACGGCACGCTGACACCCGCGCGCGGAGCAGCAAAAGAGTACGTTCGGGCTGCATGCCGCAGCTGCGGTTGTAGCCTTGCTGGTCTTGGAGCATCGAGCAAACCACCTGACGGTCGTTTGGTGGAACGTTCTGCTCTTGTCGCGCGATGGTCACCGATCAGTGGAGAGCCGGGATCGTGTCATGTCCCAGCCCCCGAGGAGGGCGGATTCATGCGATTGTTGGCAGCTCTATGAGCGCCGGTACCGACGACGACAACGTCATCTTCGTGGCGATGCCCGGCACTATCAAGGGCGCGAACGCCCAGTGGAAGGACGTCGCCCAGATCAAGAAACACCTGTACGAGCGAGTCGCTCGGGAAGTGAGCGAGGCGGTCGAGGTCAAATACCGGGTGCGGGTCGAGGTGGACGAGTACCGGCCGGGCAACATCCACCAGTCGATGTTCGGGGAGGCGCTGCGCGCTCCGGTGTACATCGCCGACCTGACCGGCCTCAACGCCAACGTCTACCTCGAATTGGGCGTCCGGTGGGCGGTCCGTGACAACGTCACGGTCCTGACCTGCCAGAGCCTAGATGACGACCTCCTCTTCAACGTCAGTCCCAGCAAAGCCGTGGAGTACGGCAACGATCCCGAGAAGCTGGAGACGGCCTGCAAGCGGATCGTCGACATGATCGTCAAGGGAATCCGACAGCCGGAGCACGTGGACAGCCTGGTGCGCCAGAGCGCCGAACTAATCACCCTCGATCGCCGGGAAGTCGAGAAACTGCGCACGGAGAACGAGCGATTGCACCAGCAGCGCGGTGACGACCTCGTCGCGGCCGCCCGCACCGCAGCGCACGACAAGCGGGTCGAACTGCTGCGCCAAGCGATCGCGGTCAACCCGGCCAACCCGGAGGCCCACTTCCTCCTGGGCGAGTCCAACATCTCAGCCAGCGACTACCCGGCGGCTATCCACCACCTCACCGATGCGACGCGTCTCGACCCGTCTTTCGGTCCGGCGTGGCGACAACTCGGTGTCGCGCAAAGCAGGCACGGCGCGCTCGACGCCGCCGTAGACTCAGTGCGCCGGGCCGTCGCCGTCGACCCGAACGACGCCGAGGCGCACTCCGTCCTCGGTGGCATCTACCGCCGCAAGGCTCGCAGCCACTACGACAGCACGGGGCAGTACGACATAGTCACGCTGCAACAGGCGCGGGACGCCTACGCCGAGGCGAGCAGGATCGACCACCTGAACACCTACCCGCTGATGAACGTCGTCCGTCTTGACCTCCAACTTGCGCGTGATGACGAGGTCAAGCGGCGGGAGGTGCTCAACAAGGCCCGAAAGTTGACCGAGCTCGCGAGCTACCGCGCCCAAGAAGAAGGCGATAAGGACCAGTGGAAGTGGTTCGACCTGGCGGACGCCTTGGCGTTTGCTGGGAAGACCGACGAAGCACTCGACGCGGCACGCCAAGGCTTCCTCAGATTCGAGGATCCACACCGCGCGTCAGCCGGCATCGCTGCGGCGGATCCGCTCCAAGACATCCTCCACAGCACACCGCTCCCGACAGACGTCGATTCGGCGGTCCGGGCACTGATTGCCGCCTACCGCGCGGCAAGGGGATGAAGGTTACTTCGGCCTGGTCAAGCAGCAGGCCGCGGTAGCGACGTGGGCGACCAAAACGTGCTTCGCGCTCGAACGAGCCCGTCACGAAAATCCATCGCTTCGTGTGCCAGGTGATCGAGCAAGTAGGAATACCTGCGGAAGCATGCCTGTGGCAGCATCCTTACGCTCCGAACGTCGCTCAGCGCGTGTGCCACGCGAGGTGGTTCCGCTGCGTTGGCCACCGATGAAGTCGCTTGCCCAGCATGGCGACTTCGAGACTTTCGCGAGTCGACCCGACGAGTGGGTGACTGAGAGCACCAGGCACTCCTGCACTGTCGGTGCCGAAAACCTCGGTTCCACGTCGGTGACCTTGTAGGGTGCCACAAGTCCGTCACATGTCCTGACCTGGACATTCATGTCAGACGTTGACCAACCATGACGATCAAAACGACACACTCCAGCCTGACCGCCAGCAACGTGACGATGTTCAGCCAGAGAGCCCGAGGCCAGTGAGGACGAGATCCCCCCTCGAGATCACCAGCAGCTACATCCCACATCACCCCAGCCGGAACCGAAAGCTCACCCGAAGCCCGGGTGAGGTCCCACCGCCGCCCTCGTGCCAGTAGACTGGGTTACCAAAGCGTGATCGCAGCGGTCCGGAGCTAGGGACCGCGACCCCTTGTCCTGACGGGAAAGTTGCCACTTCTCCCCCAGGGTTATCCACCCAATCTGCTGACCTGCGGAAACAGAGAATCCCCTACAACATGGCGGGTCCATCGGCGGCGGTTGACAGCAGTTCGGGTCGGTCCCGGAACAGTCACGGCTCCTGTTTCGCTCCTGCTCCTGGCTCAGACAACCACACCAGGATCACACCAGCACGATCATCCCGAAGAGACATGATCAACGAATACTGACAAGCTGCCTAGCTCGGCCAGAGAAACACCTGGTCCCCGGCCATGCATCGAGTTTTGGCACGGTACAGGGGCAGCATGAGCAGCCCCGCCAGCTCGCCGAGGACACCCTCACGCGCATGCGCAGGATCCTGGGCGAGGACCACCCCGACACCCCGCGCTCGGCTCATAGATTCACCACTGCCCTGGCGAATCTGGCTGGGCACAACCAGACCCGTCGACGGGAAGAGTGAATCAGGTCTCGGTGTGGGAGATGAACCGTTATCCGGTGTTCCCCGTTTGTCATGTGTGCGCGACTTCTCGATCATTTTCGGCGCGCGGGCCGGTGATGATCGGTGCGTCACCGGACACGGGCGCGGGTGATGGCGTCGCGGGCTTGGGCTAGCCAGGGCAGTGCGCCCATCGCCTTGTTGGCCTCGGCGGCGATGGTGAGGTCGGCTAGCGCGGCGTCGGGGTCGCCGAGGGCTAGTGCGGCTTCGCCGGTGAAGTAGGCCACCGATCCACTGACCACGGCTGTGAACACGGCGCAGGTGAGCCGACGGTAGGGCAGCAGTTGCTCCCGTAGCCGGGTCACCTGCTCGGTCTCATTGAGTCGCGCTGCGGCGAGCAGGCTCCAGCACTGCGTGTAGAGCCACCGGTAGTCCTTGGGGCCGGGCGCAAGGCAGCGCAGGACGGCGCGGGCCTCGTCTGGGCGTCTGGCTTCCACGAGCGCCATCGTCAGGATGCTGCGTAGCGCAGGCTCACCGGTGGTCTCGACCGCTGCGCGCAGCTCGTCGACCAGGCCCGCGCCGGTGCCGGCCAGATACGCTGCCTCCCAGCGCTGGGTCATCCGGCCGCTTTGGGCGATGCCCTGTCCCACGCCGTAGGTCATCTTGGAGTGCAGGGTGTAGGTGGCGCGACTGACCGCGTCGGCTTCGGTCCAGCGCCCGGCCAGCAGCAGCAGGCCGGCCCGGTCCCATCCCAGAGGCATCCGATAGATCGGGGAACCCGACTGCTGGGCGAAGGGCATGAATAGCTCAAGCTCGGTGGTGGCCTCGGAAATGCGGCCCAAGAGCGCGAACACATTAGCGCGGCCCAGCCGGGCAATGGCCACCAGCAGCGGCGGCAAACCTGGCAATCCCAGGAGCTCAGTGGCTGCGGCTAGGCACTGCTCGGGGTAGTCAGGCCCGTAGAGCGCCATCACCCGCAGGTGCAGCACGCGGGCCAGCGCGACAGTGTCTGCCGCGGGGCGGGCCAGGGCCAGGGCTTGGTCGGACAGGATGAGGCGGCGCAGCGGGTCATCGTCGTAGTAGCGGGCGACGGCCAGCAAGGACAGCAGCAACGCTCGGGGCACCGGGTCGGTCAACCGTGGCAGGGCCCGTTGCAGCACATCGACCAGCCGATCGTTCTCGACGCCGCCCACGCCCGGGTACCAGCTTGATTCGCACAGGGCCGCGACCGCCGCGGTGACCAATCGGGAGATGTCATGAGAATTGCCTTCGGCCAGGGCGTGTTGCATGGCTTGGACGAAGATCGGCAGCCCGTCGCGGGGGTTCCCGGCCCGGTACAACGAGGTCGCCAGCCCCACGAGCAGCGGGTAACGGTCCACGTCATCGCCGGCTAGTGCGGCGGCGGTCAGGGCTTGCTGCCACAGTGCGGCGGCGTCCTCGGGGGCCAACCGGGCGTCGGCGACACGGGCCGCGGCCGCAGCGTGAACCGACGCTTGGGCGGCGGTGGCGGGGTCGAGCTCAGCGGCTATCAGCCAGTGCCGGGCGATCTCGGCGGCGTGTTCGGTGTGCCCGGCCCATACTCGGGCGGCTGCCTGGCCGATCTGGCGGTGCCGGCGGACCCGCCGTAGCCGCCCGGTGGTCTCATACAATGCCTCGGAAACCAGCGCGTGGGTGAAACCGAACCAACCCAGCCGCTGGTGATCCTCCACCACAAGACCCGTCGCGACCGCGGCGTCGAGGGCCTCCAGCGCCGGCTCGACCTCGACTGCGGCGGCCTGGGCCACGACGTCGATGTCGAAGTCCCGACCGGCGATCGCGGCCATCGACAACACCTCGACGGTGATCTGGGGGAGGCGAGCGATGCGGCGCAGCACCACCTCGCGCACCGGCACTGGTACCGGTGCCGTGTCGGGCTGGTCCAGGCGGTGTTCACTGGTCAGCAGCCCGACCAGTTCCCGCAGGAAAAACGGGTTACCCTCGGTACGCGCCCACAACCTTTCCGCGGTGTACTGAGTGACCTCCCGACCGGCCACCGCGCACACCAGCGCGTGGCTCTCCTCGGCGTCTAGGCCACTAAGCTCGACCCGCCCGGCACCCGCGCGAGCCAGCGCAGCCAACGTGTCATCCAACGTGGCGGACTCGTGGCCCCGGTAGGAGCCCACCAGCAGCAGTCGACTCGCGGTGATGGTGTCGGCGAGGTAGGCCAACAACCGCAGCGAGGCCAGATCCGCCCAGTGCAGGTCATCAACCACCACCACCAGCGGATCCGGCCCCGCGGCCAGGTACTGGCCGACCGCCTCGAAACGCCGCAACGCGGCACCGGCCACGTCAGAGACTTCCGACAGTGGCGAGGAGTGCCCGTCTAGCAACTCGACCACCGAACCGGGAACCTGACGGTCGGGGTAGTGGACACCTACCGCGCGTAACACCTGCTCCCAGGGCCACAACGGAGGAGCAGCGACATGCTCCGGACAGACACCCCAGAACACCGGTACGCCCGCCAACTCGGTGAAACGCCGCAGCAGCCTGGTCTTGCCGATCCCCGGCTCCCCGGCCACCAACACCACCGACCCGCGACCGCAACCCACCGCGGTCAGCGCGTCGGTCAGACGCTGCAGTACTACCTCGCGACCAACGAAGACCTCTCCTTCCTCGACCGGCAGTGACCGGGGCGTCGGGACCCGCGCCACGGCCGCGACGGCGGTGGCGGTGGCGGCCACCGGGATCGGGTGCCAGTCCAGGACCGGTGCCTGGGTCAGGATGTCACGCTCCAAACGTTGCAGCACTGCACCGGGATCGATGCCTACCTCCTCGACCAGCCGCGTGCGGATAGCCCGCAGTACCCCCAGCGCGTCGGCTTGCCGCCCACCCCGATACAACGCCAGGGCCAGCAACTCGCAGCTGTGCTCGCGCAGCGGATGAGCCCGCACGTGGGCCTCCAACTCGGCCACCGCCACCTCCGGGGAACCCAGCTCCAGCAGCGCCGTGCACCGCCCCTCGACAACCGAGATCCGCAACTCCTCCAGCCGCGCAACCTCCGGCACCACCCACGCGACATCACCCACATCGGCGTAGGCCTGCCCCCGCCACAACGCCAACCCGGCCTCGAACTCACTCAACGCCCGCCGCGGATCACCCCGACGCAACGCCTCCCGACCCGCGGTGGCATGCCCACCGAACCGGTCCACATCAAACTCGACACCCCCACCGTCGAGCAAGTAACCCGGGGCCCGAGTACGCAACACCCTAGCCGGCGCCCGCGGCGCCCGATGCGGCTCCAACACCCGCCGCAGATTGCACACATACGCCAACAACGACGCCATCGCCGCCGCCGGGGGACGCCCCGACCACAACTCCTCCAGCAACACATCAACCGCCACCGGCCGACCCACCCGACTCACCAACAACGCAAACAAGACCCGCTGCTTAGGCGGTCCCAGGTCAACCAACCCACCATTGACCACGGCCCCCACCGGACCCAACGCCCGCAACTCCACACCCTCCACCCCACTGCGCTCCCGTCCACCGCGCCCCAGAGGTCCCGCGAGCCAAGCACAATACCCCCGCCTCCTACCCAACGCCCCCTACCCAGCAGTGTGACCGAGACTCCAAAGCACGGGTAAAGACACCAGCTCGGCAGCCGAGGCCACCACCTCGAACCCCCTGCCAACCGACTCATCGACGCCCTTCCAACAGCACTCGGTACCCTGCACAAGAACCTCCGCACAATTCACCAGGGAAGCGGCTACTTGAGTGACCTCCAGTTCACCTGCCCTGAGCGGGCCATCGGCGATGCGACACATCACCCCAATAATCATGCACGACCTCCCCTTACGTGACCGTCATCCTGCCCTACCCGGTCCGCGGCAACCCGCGTCATGCTCCCACCGTCCACATCCGGGGCGGCCAGCAGCGAACACCATCACCAGCCCGACGAACTAGCCACTACTCACCTCGCGCTCAGTCCATCACTCACTACCAGTGACCCATTCCTACCCATCTTCGCACGTCAGTGACCTAACAGCCCCACACTTGCGCGACCATACCAGCAGTGACCACACGGCGCTGGTGCATTCGTGCGAGGCGGGCACGTTCAGACCACGGCTTGTGCACTGCTCAGAAAGCGAAGCGAGTCCGGGTGAAGACGGCTAGAAACCGATGGGTCGGGTCAAACTCGACGGCAAGTCCGTAAAGATCGATCATGACCCGAAGATCCTCTAGAGAGAAGCGATCACGTAGCCGCCGCGACCGGACCACGCACTCCGCAGCGATCTTCGCGCCCGTGCCGTCGTCTTGACGGCTATCCGACAAGATCGCAACCACCTTGCGGAGCGGTTCGAGCAGGTCAGGACGGTTCGAATAACGTCCTGCCACCCCGACAGACCTGTTCTAGGATCTGTTTCAGCAGGTCAGTGCAGGTTCGAGTAAGCACGTGCGAGGTGTCTGCCCGAGAGGGGACACCGTAGGCCACTACGCTAGTGTCACCGGGGCGCGGCCCGTTGCTGTCTAGTCATAGCTGCCAGGTGCAACGATCATGGCATGTGTCAGTTTTTGGTGGAATAGTCGCTTGATGTTTCTAAGGCTGGCGCTTACAGGGATCAATTGGAGGGTGTGTTGCCGATCTCGCCAGAACGCCGTTTCATGAGGCAACGACCAGGTGAAAACGCACACGCGGGTCTGGTCATTCCTGCTAATGCGACAATGAAGCCAGAGATTGCCAGAATGCTCCAGCATCATGGCCTCAACATGGGGCCTCCCTCGCAGCCGCCGCACAGATTCTCTTTCCACTATGTCGAGGCACCAATTGACGCCTCGCTGCTGGAAGACGGGGCCGTGATTGATTCCGGAGTTTATGAGTTTTCGGTGCGAGATGCTGTTGTGGCGGTCTTCGATCTGCCGATATTCGAAAATGATGTGTTTTGTTGGTCGTTCTCAAGTACCCATTGGGTCGAAGTTCTCGCTGCAACCAAGATCGGGGAGACCCTGGACGTTATTTTCGAGCAGCCTTTTGAGCAGGCTTTCCACGTGGCCAAGTCTCATTTCCCCTCCGGTGTTCCTAACTGTGGCTACTGTGAGTATGCGGTTCAGCTGGGTGTTGATGTTTTGAGACCCGACTGGTTCAGAGTTGTAAGTTCCTTTGAGCCTCAGTCGCAACGCACTGACTCTCGACTTCCGTTTTTCTTTGGATTTCGTGTCTACGGAAGACGTGCTACAGACCCAAAGTTTCCGGTGTGGCGAGAGTTGCTGGGTGATGCGGTTCGGCAGGCTTTATATGGTCGTTGGCAACACGCGTTGCTCTACACCGCGTTCGCGCTAGAGGCTTTCATTGATCAGCGATTAGCCGAAAGGCTACAGCTGGCCGGATTAGGCGAGAAATATACTGATCATGTTCTACGGGTAGGAGAGCGCAAGGATGAGCTTCACGCACTAAACCACCTCGGCCCCCAGCTTTCTAAAAGTGGCGTAGATAAGACTGTGACACGGCTCAACTCTGATGTTTTCACACCGCGAAACCAGACCGCGCACGGGAAAACACTCGATGCAGGCACTCCCGAACAGTTCGTACGAGCACTGAAGACCACCGTTGAGTTCATATGGGACTGGGATACCACCGTCCGACACCTACTGGTCCCGGTGCTGCCTGCTAGCTCGCCTGAATCAATGATCGACGAACAACTGCTAGCAGACTGTCAATCAGAGTAATTGGAGACATTGGCGTGTTGCACGTTCAAGGTATACGGACTCTGCGTCATGGGGCTTGAGTTCTCTTCCATTAAAAAAGATCATGATTTCGAGTGTGGTGTGCTCTGTGTAAGAGATACGCGGTGTTCACGGCGTACCCCATGTTCGCGGAGTAGCCGCTTGACGCTGCGTAGGAGCTAATGCCGTATTTCTCGGCCACCTGCCTGGCTGTGATGCCCGACCTGTAGAGATCAATCATGGTTTGAAGATCCTCCGGAGAAAACCGATCACGCAACCGCCGCGAGCGGTCTTGGTCTTCGGTGTAGCAGGCGTGGACTGGGCGGTATAGCCGCCGACCTGCTGGACAGTAGCGAGAACCGCCGCCATCTGATCGGCGTACTGCCTCGCGCTAGCGCGGCACGCTCCTCATGAGGGTCGTGCCGAACAGTCTCCAACTCGCGGCGGTGGTCTTGACGCTGTTATTCCACCCAAGGGGACTCGAACCTGTGACCGGTACAGGCTGCCTGTCATGGTTGGCTGGTCTCCATGTAATCCTGTCGGGGGAGCCGCAACGTGCGCACGGTGATGCGAGGGTGACTGGCTGCGGAGTGATCGATCGTGTGGTCTTAGAGGTGTTCGCCGATGCCCATGCGGAGTTGGGTTTCTTGTGCTCGTTCCGCGGCGGCGCTGGCTCCGTAGTGGCGGGGCATGTCCGCAGAAGTCCAGCCCAGCAGCAGCATGAGATCCCCGGTGTCTCCCCCGGCGCGTTTCCACTCGTGAGCGTAGTTGTGCCGCCACCGGTGGGCGTGCACTCCCGGCAGGCCCGCAGCCAACCCGCGACGCTTGAGCATGATCTTGATGCCATTAGGGGCCAGCCGCCGCGCGCCACGATCAGCAAGCCACAACTCCGCCAGTCCGGCACCCTGGTGCTTCGCGCGGGCCCGCAGGTAGCGGCTCAACGCCCGACCGGTCTTCGGGCCAAACCGCACCCGCCGATCCTTGCTGCCCTTCCCGTGATAACACACCGAATCCGTGGTCAGGTCAACATCACCGAGATGCAGACCGGCGACCTCAGACAGCCGTGCCCCGGTGTTGTACAACAGCCGGATGATCGCCTCATCCCGCAACGCAGCAAAACTCTTGCCCATACAGGTGGCCAGCACCTTGGCCGTGTCCTCGTCCCGGATGATCGGAATCAGCTTCTGCGGCGTCTTCGGTTGACGCACCCGCTCCATCGGTGAGCGCGCGATCTCCTGCTCATCGTCGCGAAGCCACCGGAAAAACTGCCGCAACCCCTTGTGCTTGTTCAACGCCGTGGCCGCCGAACGGGTCTGGATCATCCACGCCTGAAACGACTCCACATGCGCCCGACTCACCTCGACTCGGGTCCTCAGCAGCCGCCACAGCCTCCGGGTCCGGCAAGTACTCCCCCAGATACCGAGCCAACTGACCGGCAGCCAACAGGTAGATGTAACGAGTCGTCTCCGGGTAATTCCCCGCCCGCAACGACCGATCCCAATCCCCCAACAGGGCGGTCCACGTCCTCGACAGGCCGGTGGTGATCTTGTCCAGGTCCAGCAGGGGCATCGTCAAGTCCTCCGAGTCAAGGTGTCGATGAGCGACATGCTTGACCCCGACGACCAGCCCAGACATAAAAAAGGGTCTCCGCAGGTGTTGACCTGCGGAGACCCTTCGCTCGTCGGGACGACAGGATTTGAACCTGCGACCCCTTGACCCCCAGAGGTATCCCACACTCTGCTGACCTGCGGAAATAGAGAAACCCCTGCCCATGACGGGTCCATCGGCGGCAGTTGACAGCAGGTCGGGTAGGTCCTGGACAGTCACTGCTCCTGTTTGGCTCCTGCTCCTGGTAACGCTGTGCACCGGGGTCAGCAGCGTTGCTGCGGTCCACGCGGACAATAGGGATGAGCCGGCCCTCACCCGTGTCGAGGACCTGGACTACACGACCAAGTGCCTCCCGCTGACCACCGTCACATCACTGGCAGCCGGGATGGAGTGGATTATTTGATCTTCATGGTTGGTCAACGTCTGGCATGGATGTCCAGGTCAGAATATGTGACAGACTTTGGCACCCTACAGGCTGTCGTTGCGACAGCGCCGAAGGACAGCACCGCGACATAGCCGAGGTTGACCGGTTGCGGAGATCGTTGTTGTCCCTCCACCCACCGGGTCAGCTCGGCTTCAACCCCTCGAGCACGCGATAGCAATGCCAGGTGGGATTCCTCACCTGGGGTGGCTGTGGTTGCCGATCAGCGCCGGTCGTCAATGCTTGATGCCTCCGCCGGCCGTGAGCTTGCTGCCACGGGGCAGGATTGACCCGCCGGAACCCCTCCGGCAACCGCACCACGGAGGTGAGCACCACGAACGAGGAGCGACATAGGGCCGGTGCCCGGTTAAGTGCCCCAACCCGGCAACGCCTCGAGCAGGAACTCGATGTGCTGCACGCACGACGACGCGAACTCGACGACGCTGTCATCACAACAGATGGTGTGGACGACCGCGGTGATGCAGCGCAACGACTCGAATGGGCCGAGGAGCTCAGCTGCTCGACGATCGCATCGGCGAGATCATCGACGTGCTGCGGGGCGGGGTCGATGCCTCCCCCAACGACGCTCTGGCCGACGGCACCGAGGTGACCATTCGGTTCAGCGACGGCAGCGTCGAGACAATGAGGGTGGTGATGATCCCCGAGGAAGCACCGGACTCCACAGAAACGTTGACCTGGGACAGTCCACTCGGTCAAGCGCTGCTCGGTGCCCGCCCCGGTGACACGATCACCTATGCTGGCCCAGACAGCCAGAGCGTCGCCGAGGTCCTCGCGATCCGAGCACCGGATAACTCGGAGACGAGCTGAGAAGGAGCCCCAAGGGCACTGTTGCGTCGACGGATCACCGGCAGCGGGCAGGCGGGGCTCCCGCCCGGCAGCCGTGCAGCCCCCGCCCCCGTCGCTGTGTCCGCGTCCAGGAGCACAGACCAGGCTACGAACCTTCGATGCCGGTGGGCTCTCTCGCCGTCTCCTTGAGGGCAGCCACGAGGCGAGAGGAACATCCAGCCGCGTCGCTCTGGTTAACAGCGAGCGAGCTAGCTGCGGACTCGATCAAGTAGCCGTGTCCGCGCCCCAGCTCTGGTGGAGCGGGCGGTCGCCCGTACCACGTGGCCGTCCAACGTGGGAGTCGATCGTCCCCCGCACAAGGCTGTGCAGCACACGACCGG
>CAWGMP010000001.1:0-20828 GCA_963823755.1 uncultured Actinomycetota bacterium | reverse complement strand
CCAGTCAAGTGCGCTACCAAGCTGCGCCACGTCCCGGCCACGCCTTCTCAGGCGCCCGCACATTCTAGCGCAGTCCGCGGACGCTACCGGAGTGCCACCGCACTGTTGAGGAGCCGGTGCAGAGCCTCGGCAGAGGGCACGCCCTCCACGCGTCGGCCGTCGACGAGGAACGTGGGCGCTGTGGTGATCTCCAGCTCGCGAGCTCGGCGCAGCGCCCGCTGGTGCGTCTCGACGTAGCGACCGGTGTCCAGTCCCGCGCGGAAGTCGTCCCCGTCCAACCCCAACTCCGCGGCGACGTCCGTCAGGACCTCAGGGCGTCCGATGTCGCGCTGCTTGACGAAGAACGCCCGGAATATCTGCTCGGTGTAACGCTGCCCGAGGCCGCGCTCTGCGGCGTAAGCGAAGCCTTCAAAAGCAAGCCGGCTGTAGGGCTGCGGCGACACCCGGGGCAGCACGATCGGGACGCCCATGCGCTCGGCCATCGGATAGACCACCTGCTGCCAGGTCGACTGCATGTAGTCGCCCTCGGGCCGCAGCGTCGGTGTAGGTTCCGGTCGCAGCTCGAAAGGTTGCCAGGCGATCTGCACGTCAGTGCCGTCGACGGCGTCCGCGAGCGGTTGCTCAGCGAGGTAACAGAACGGGCAGACGAAGTCGGAGAACACTTCGATCGTGGTGGGCACACCGCGCCTTTCGGTCGTGTCGTGATTGCGCCTCCCACTGTGCCCCCTGTCCGCGCACCGGTCCAAAGGTCGTGACCGACGTCTCTGTATCACGAGCGCACCGCGAGCCTCGGGAGCAAGGCGCGAGCGACGCCGGACACGTCAGCGTGAGCGCCGCTCCCGGACCCGGACGGAGATGCGCACCGGGCTGCCGGTGAAACCGAACGTCTCGCGGAGCCGCCGCTCCAGGAATCGGCGATACCCGGCTTCGAGGAACCCGGTGGTGAACAGCACGAAGGTGGGCGGTCGGGTGCAGGCCTGGGTGGCGAAGAGCACCTTGGGCGCCCGACCTCCACGCACCGGTGGCGGCGTCGCCGCGATGACCTCTGACAACCACGCATTGAGCCGCCCGGTGGGCACTCGCCGATCCCACGATCCCAGGGCGGTGCGCAGGAACGGTGCGAGCTTGCCGACCGATCGTCCGGTGTGCGCCGAGATGTTCACCCGCTCCGCCCACGGCAACCGCGCCAGATCGCGGTCCAGCTCCCGGGTCAACTCGCGGCGCCGGTCGTCGTTGACGAGATCCCACTTGTTGAACGCCAGTACCAGCGCTCGCCCGGATTCCATCACTGAGGTGATCACCCGCTGGTCCTGCTCAGTGATCGGTTCGCTGGCGTCGATGAGGACCACCACCACCTCAGCAGCCTCGATCGCCGCTCGGGTGCGCAACGACGCGAAGTACTCGGTGCCACTCGCGGTCCGTACCCGCTTGCGCAGGCCCGCGGTGTCCACGAACCGCCACGTCTCGCCGTCGAGCACCACCAACGAGTCCACCGGGTCCACTGTGGTACCGGCGACCTCGTGCACGACCGACCGCGGCTCGCCCACCAACCGATTGAGCAGGCTGGATTTGCCCACGTTGGGCTTACCGACCAGCGCGACCCGGCGTGGCCCCCCGGCGCGACCAGCGACGTCCCGCGGCGCGGACGGCAACACCTCCAGCACAGCGTCGAGCAGATCACCGGTGCCGCGACCGTGCAGCCCGCTCACCGGGTACGGCTCGCCCAATCCCAACGACCACAGCGCCGCGGTGTCGGCGACCGCCCGTTCGTCGTCCACCTTGGTCGCAGCCAGCACCACCGGAGTGGACGCGCGGCGCAGCACCCTGGCTACCGCCTCCTCCGCCGCAGTAGCCCCCACGGTGGCGTCGACCACCAGCAGAACCGCATCCGCGGTGCGCATCGCGAGCTCCGCCTGCCCGGCCACCGCCGCCTGCAGACCGCGTGCGTCGGGCTGCCACCCTCCGGTGTCCACCACCGTGAATCGGCGCCCGTTCCACAGCGCGTCGTAGGCCACCCGATCCCTGGTCACCCCCGGCACGTCCTGCACCACCGCCTCGCGACGCCCCAGGATCCGATTGACCAGCGTCGACTTGCCGACGTTAGGGCGGCCCACCACGGCGAGCACCGGCTGCTCGAGGGCCACGTCCGCCTCGGCATCAACTCCCTCGGCACCATCCAGCGCCGCCCACTCGGCTTCATCGGACCAGATCCCGTCGCCAGGAGCCAGACTGCTCATCACGCTCCCTCCAGTCGCGCCGCACCTGGCCGGTCCAGGCAGCGGATCCCGTCCAGCTCAGTGACCAGCGCGGTCACCCGGTCGGCCTCGGTTCGTGGCGGTGGTCATCGCCGCTGGCCCCTTGCCCGGGGGTGCCGCGAAGGGCTCACCGATAAGGACATCGACGCTCGGTCGGAGCCGCCGCTTGCTGCCGGGAGGTCGGCGGGTTCCGCGAATCGCCACCGGCAGCATCTCGCCCCTCTGGTCCGGGCCAGCCACGCGGCGTCCTGCTGCGGCTGCAACCACAGCCAGGTGCCCTGCGATGGCAGCCCAGATGTCACGTCCGTCCCCGAACTGCCAGGACTACCAGGCCGCGCGCAACAGCCAGTTCGCGCAGCCTACCCAGTACGGTGTCGACGTCCAACGTGGTGGTGTCCAGCTCAACAGCGTCGTCGGCGGCGCACATCGGCGACGCTGCCCGGCGGGAGTCGAGCCAATCGCGGCGCTCGACGGCGTGACGGACCTCTACCACGTCGTCGATACCATCTTGGGCCGCTCGGCGCAGTGCCCGCTGCGCCGCGGTCGCAGTGAGAAAGACCTTGAGCGCGGCGTCGGGTGCCACCACGGTCCCGATATCGCGTCCTTCCACCACAATCCCGCCGCCGTCAGCGGTGGCGTCGCGGATGATCCGGCGCTGCTGGACGACGAGCAGCTCGCGCACCCGGGGCACCGCGGAGACCGGGCTGACCGCGGTGGTCACGGCCGGGCCACGGATCTCCCGGGAGACGTCCTCACCGTCGAGGAGCACGCACGAGGTACCAGGCTCAGTGCCCACCTCGATGTGCTGTCGCACCACGACCTCAGACACCGCGGTGGGCTCAACGGGATCCACACCAGCGCGCAGGACGGCGAGAGCGGCGGCTCGATACATCGCACCGGTGTCGAGGTAGCCGGCGCACAGTGACGCCGCCAGCCGGCGGGCCACCGTGGACTTCCCGGTACCGGCAGGTCCATCCACCGCCACTACGCCGCGCAATCCGTAGCCCTGCTGCACCCGGCCGACCTCCCGACTCGCTGACGTGCCCATTCTGCCCGTCACAGCTGTCAGGGCCCAGCCGTGGTCCGGACAGGCCGAAAACTCCGCGCTTTCTGTCGGTGTTCCCGGATACCGTCCCACCCAGAGAGCGTTCCCATTGAGGAGGCGGTATGTCCACGCTGGCGGTCGAGGTCGAGGGCCTGGTGAAGACCTTCGGGTCCACCCGCGCACTCGACGGCATCGACCTACAGATCCCGCAGGGCACCGTCCTGGGTCTGCTGGGTCCCAACGGCGCAGGCAAGACGACCGCCGTCCGCATCCTGAGCACGCTGCTCCGCCCGGACTCCGGTCAGGCGCGGGTGGCCGGCGTAGACGTGCTGGCCGATCCGCAGGGGGTACGCCGCAAGATCGGGCTGTCCGGGCAGTACGCCGCGGTCGACCAGAACCTCACCGGGTTCGAGAACCTGTACATGATCAGCCGGCTGTACGGGATGCCCAGGCAAGCGGCCCGCGCCCGGGCCCGGGCGCTCATCACCCGGTTCCGCCTCGACGATGCGGCCGAACGACCCGCGAAAACCTACTCCGGAGGTATGCGTCGGCGGCTCGACCTGGCCGGTGCGCTGGTCGCCAGCCCGGATGTAGTGATGCTCGACGAGCCCACCACCGGGCTGGACCCCCGTGGCCGGCTGGACACCTGGGAGGTGATCGGTGAGCTGGTCGCCGACGGTGCCAGCGTGCTGCTGACCACGCAGTACCTCGAGGAGGCCGACAAGCTGGCAGACGCCATCGCGGTGATCGACCGTGGCCGGGTGATCGCTGGCGGGACCGCCGACCAGCTCAAGACACAGGTCGGCGGTGAGCGCCTGGAGATGGTGCTCGACCACGCTGCGGACCTGCCCGAGGTGGTCGTGGTACTCACCGAGATCGGCATCGGAGAGCCGACGGTCGACACCCACGCCCGCCGGATCAGCGTCGTCGTCGACGGCGGCGCGAAGTCGCTGATCGAGGCGCTGCGGCGGCTGGACCTGCAGAGCATCCCGGTACAGGACGTGGGCCTGCACAGACCCACGCTGGACGACGTATTCCTGCAGCTGACCGGCCATGCCGCCGAGACCCCCTCGACCGAAACGGGAGCCACACCGTGACCGCTATGACGACCTCGGTCCTGCGCGACAGCAGCATCATCACGTGGCGCAACCTGCTGAACATCCGCCGAGTCCCGGACCTGCTGCTAGGCGCCACCGTACAGCCGATCATGTTCGTGTTGCTGTTCGCCTACGTGTTCGCGGGCAGCCTGGGCGGGGGCGCCTACCGTGAGTTCCTCATCGGTGGGATCTTCGCCCAAACCGTCGCGTTCAACGCCGCATTCACCACGATGGGTCTGGCCAACGACCTGCACAAGGGCATCATCGACAGACTCCGGTCGCTGCCGATATCACGACTTGCGGTGATCTTAGGGAGAACCACGTCCGACCTCGGGGTCAACGCGATCACTCTGATCGTGATGAGTGTGACCGGTCTGGTAGTCGGTTGGCGGATCCACGGCGGATTCTCCGCCGCCGTGACCGGCTACGGGGTGCTGCTGCTGTTCGGCTTCGCGATGTCCTGGGTCGGAGCGCTGGTCGGGCTGGTGTGCCGCACCGTGGAGGTGGCCCAGAGTGCCGGGATACTCTGGCTTTTCCCGCTCAGCTTCATCTCGTCGGCCTACGTACCCACAGGGAACATGCCTGGGGCGCTCAAGGTGGCCGCGGAGTGGAACCCGGTGACTGCGGCGGCTGAAGCAAGCCGCGACCTGTTCGCCAACACAGTGCCGCCGACGTTCCCCCCACCCGGGGGCTGGCCTGGCGGACATCCGGTGCTCTACGCGGTGGTATCCTCAATCGTGATCATCGCGGTGTTCGCACCGCTGACCGTGGTGCGCTACCGCCGGGTGGCCAGTCGGTAGGAGTCCCGGCGGTTTACCGGCCGACTGCGCGGTTGAGAGCGCCCACCTCGGGGCGGGACAGCACTCGGACGGTGCCGGGGCGTTGCTCTCCGAGGCGGACGTCGGCGATCGCGGTACGCACCAACCGCAGCACCGGGTGCCCGACCTCAGCGAGCAACCGGCGCACGATGTGCTTGCGCCCCTCGTGCAGCACTATCTCAACCAGCGCCTTACCAGGCAGGGCCTGCACAACCCGGAACCCGTCGACTGCCACCGGACCGTCGTCGAACTCCACGCCAGCGCGCAAGATGCGGCCCAGTGACCGGGGTACCGGACCGGGTACCTCGGCCAGGTAGGTCTTGAGCACCCGGTAGGAGGGGTGCATCAGCCGGTGCGCAAGCTCCCCGTCATTGGTGAGCAGCAGCAGACCCTCGGTGTCCGCGTCGAGACGACCGACGTGGAACAGGCGCTGCGCCCGGTCGGCCACGAAGTCGCCGACACAGGGCCGGCCGCGGTCGTCAGACATCGTGGAGTGCACGCCACGGGGCTTGTTCAAAGCCAGGTGCTCGACGTCGGAACGCAGTTCCAACCGCATGCCATCGACGTGGATGACCGTGTGCTCAGGGTCGACCCGTACCCCCATCTCGCGCACCACAACCCCGTCCACCTGCACCCGGCCGCGGGCGATCATCTCCTCAGCGGCACGCCGGGATGCCACCCCCGCCTGGGCGAGCACCTTGTGCAGCCTGGGCAGTCCACAACTCGGCTCAGGCTTCCCCATCGCCATGGATTGGGTAATCGTCTTAGTTCGGGACATCGTCGATAGTGTCGATGTCGGGTAACAGCGGGGCGATCGGAGGTAGCTCCTCCAACGACGACAGCCCGAGCCGCTCCAGGAACAGCTCCGTCGTGCAGTACAGCACACCGTGGGTCTCCTGGTCGGTCCCGAACTCCTCGATCAGACCGCGAGCCAGCAGCGTACGCATCACCCCGTCGACGTTCACCCCACGCACTGCGGCCACCCGCGAGCGAGTGACCGGCTGACGGTAGGCCACCACGGCCAGCGTCTCCAGGGCAGCCCGGGTAAGCCTGGCACGCTGCCCGTCGAGCAACAACCGCTCTACGAACGGCGCGTACCGATCGCGGGTGTGCAACCGCCACCCCTGTCCCACCTGGCGCAGGTCGATGCCGCGTCCAGCCCCGGCATAGCCGTCCCGCAAACGGTGCAGGGCCTCGGCCACCCGCGTCACCGGTTGGCCCAGCGCGCTGGCCAGCGCGTCCTCCCCGGCCGGGGAGTCCACTACCAGTAGCAGCGCTTCCAGGGCGGCGTCGAGCTCATCGTCACCGGACAACGCAGGCAGCGTGTCGATCCCAGCGGATGCATCCACAAGCGCGGTCTCGTTCACCGGTAATCCTCGCCATCTTCCCCGTCGTTGCCCGGCGCGGCTACAGCGGCGGTCTGCTCAGAACCACCCGTCCATCGAACGCACAGTTCGCCCAGGGGATCGATCTGGTCGAAGACCACCATCCCGGCACGGTACAGATCCAGCAACGCCAGGAAGCGGGCAACCACCTCTCTGGTGTGTCCACAGTCTGCGACCAGACTGCGAAAACTCGCCTGACCATCCCGGGCCAGCCGGCTACGCAGCAAAGCGGCGTGCTCGTGCACCGACACCCGGGGGGTGTGCAGGTGCTCCAGCGACACCGTCGGCGGCGGTTTAGGCCGGAACACTGCCGCCGCAGTCTCGGCGAATCGAGCGGCATCGACGCCGAGCAACACCTCGGGCAGCAAAGCGGCGAACTGCTCCTCGATCGCCACCGACCGGGGATAACGGCGCAACGCCACCGATTCGAGTTCCGAGAACAACGCCGCGACCTCCTTGTACGCCCGATACTGCAGCAGCCGCGCGAACAGCAGGTCCCGGGCCTCCAGCAGCGCGAGGTCCGCTTCGTCCTCGACGTCGGCCGACGGCAACAACCGGGCCGCTTTGAGGTCCAGCAGGGTTGCTGCGACCACCAGGAACTCGGTTGTCTCGTCCAGGTCGAAAGACTCACCCAACACCCGAAGATGCGCGATGAACTCGTCAGTCACCTGGTGCAGGGCCACCTCGGTCACGTCCATCTGCTGCTGCGAGATGAGCTGCAACAGCAGGTCGAACGGGCCCTCGAAGTTGTCCAGCCGCACCGTGAAGCGGCCAGATGCTGCGGGGACAGCCGGTGGCTCGCTCGGAGCCGATGAGTCGACCCCGCAAGCAGGTCTCATCGCGCGATCACCTCGCGGGCCAGCGCACGGTAAGCGTTCGCTCCGGAAGATCTCGGTGCCCACCGGGTGATCGGCTCGCCGACGACGGTGGTCTCGGGGAACCTGACTGTTCGGCTGATCACGGCGTCGAACACGGTGTCGCCGAAAGCCTCCACCACGCGGGCCATCACCTCCCGGGCGTGCAGGGTGCGCGGGTCGTACATCGTGGCGAGAATCCCAGTGATGGTCAGTTTGGGGTTGAGTCGCTCGCGCACCTTATCGATGGTGTCCATGAGCAGCGCCACGCCGCGCAGGCTGAAGAACTCGCACTCGAGCGGGATGAGTACGCCGTCTGCGCAGGCCAGCGCATTGATGGTGAGCAGACCCAGCGACGGCTGGCAATCGACCAGGACGAAGTCATAGCGCGCCAGCAGTGGGTGCAGGGTTCGACCCAACGCCTGCTCCCGACCCACCTCGGTGACCAGTTGCACTTCCGCTGCCGACAAGTCGATGTTGCTGGGCAGCAGGTCCATCCCTGGCACTGAAGTCGGCCGGACCACCTCGTCCACCGGGACGCCCTGCTCCATGACCAGGTTGTAGATGGTCCGGTCCAAGTGGTGCGAGGCCACCCCGAGACCGACCGAGAGGGCCCCTTGGGGGTCGAAGTCGACCAATAACACCCGGCGACCGTACTCGGCCAGTGCAGCCCCGAGGTTGATCGTCGATGTGGTCTTGCCGACTCCTCCCTTCTGGTTGCAGATGGCCACCACCCGGGCCGGGCCGTGCCGGTCCAGCGGGGGTGGCTGCGGCACCGGCCGGCGCTGGCGCCCGGCAGCAGCGATCCCGTCGTCGACGACGCCGTCATCGGGAGAGATCGGCGGGGTCGGCACAGCCAGCGGCTGCTGCGCGGACACCCAGGTCGACATGGAAGCTGATACCCCTTCCCACTACGATGCGATCCCCGGGGAGCTTATTCCCTGTCAACCCCGAGCTCGCGGATGGGCGGTCGCGTAGACCTCACGCAGGTTGTCCACCGTTACCAGCGTGTAGACCTGCGTCGTGGTCACCGACGCGTGCCCGAGCAGTTCCTGAACCACCCGCACGTCCGCCCCGCCCTCCAGTAGGTGGGTGGCGAAGGAGTGTCGCAGGGTGTGTGGCGATACCACAGCGGCGATCCCGGTGCGGGCTGCAGCATCCCGCAGCACCGCCCAAGCACTCTGCCGGGACAACCGCGCACCGCGGGCATTGAGAAAAACGGCAGCGATGCCCCGGCCCCGTGCGGCGAACACCGGACGGCCGCGAACCAGGTAAGCATCCAGTGCGGCCAGCGCCGGCCGGCCCACCGGCACCAACCGCTGCTTGCCACCCTTACCTCGCAACAGCACGGTGCGAGCCGGGCCATCGACGTCGTCGCGGTCCAGCCCGACCGCTTCGGAGATCCGCGCGCCGGTGGAGTACAGCAGTTCCAGCAGCGCCCGGTCCCGCAGGCAGCGGGGTCCCCCGTCAATCGGGAATACCTGCAGCAACCGCAGCACCTCGTGCACTCCGAGCGCCTTGGGCAGCCGTTTCGGCGGGCTCGGGGGGTGTACATCGGCCGCGACGTCGGCGGACACCAATCCCTCCCTCAGGGCGAACCGGTGCAACCCGCGAGCCGCGACCACCGCCCGGGCCGCCGACGACGGCGCCAGCGGCCGATACCCACCGATTCCCTCGCGCAACGCCGCGAGGAAGCCGGTCACCTGCTGTTCCTGCACCGCGGCGAGCTCCATGACACCGGTCGACGCCAGATAAACGCCGTAGCGGCGCAGGTCTCGGCAATAGGAATCCAGTGTGTTGGCTGAGGTACCCCGTTCCACGGCGAGGTGGTCCAGGTAGTCAGAGATCACCGAAGCCAGCGCCGGCGGTAACGGACATTGCTGCTCGTCTGCGCTTGGCGGGCCACCCGCGACGGGAGCACGGGTCAGACCAGCGCTCATCCGAGTACCTCCGCCAGCGGCAGGTACTTGAGGTCGTGTGCCCGGGCGACCTCGGCGAGTACCACCGAACCCCCCAACACGTTGACCCCCCGCGCCAGCGCCGGATCGTCCTGCACCGCTTGCCGTAGGCCCACGTCGGCCAGCGCGCGAATGTAGGGCAACGTGACGTTGGTCAGCGCATAGGTAGAGGTGTGCGGTACCGCGCCAGGCATGTTGGTCACGCAGTAGAACACCGAGTTGTGCACGGTGAAGGTGGGGTCGGCGTGCGTGGTGGGCCGCGAGTCGGCGAAGCAGCCACCCTGATCGATGGCGATGTCCACCAGTACCGATCCCGGACGCATCCGCGTGACCAGATCCTGACCGACCAGAGTGGGTGCTTTGGCGCCGGGCACGAGAACGGCGCCGATCACCAGATCCGCCCACATGCAGGCCTTGTCCACCTCGTAGGCGTTGGACGCGATGGTCTGCAGATGGCCCCGGTAGACGAAATCGATCTCCCGCAGCCGGTTGATGTTGGTGTCCAGCACCACCACCTCGGCCTGCAGGCCCAGCGCGATGGTGGCCGCGTTCATCCCGGACACCCCGGCCCCGAGCACCGCCACCTTGCCGGCGGGCACCCCGGAGACGCCGCCGAGCAGCACCCCGCGGCCACCCTGCATGCGCTCCAGACAGTGCGCCCCCACCTGGGGGGCCATCCGACCCGCGACCTCGCTCATCGGGGCCAGCAGGGGCAGCGAGCCGTCGGGCAGTTGCACGGTCTCATAGGCGATCGCGTCGATCCCGGCGTCGATCAGCGCATTCGTGCACTCCGCCGACGCGGCCAGGTGTAGGTAGGTGAACAGGATCTGGCCCTTGCGCATCCGGTGGTACTCCTGTGGCACCGGTTCCTTCACCTTGAGCACCAGCGTGGACTCGGACCACACGTCGTCGGCTTGCGGAACGATGCAAGCGCCCGCGGCGACGTAAGCCTCGTCCGGGAATGCGCAGCCAACCCCGGCACCGCGTTCCACCAGCAGCTCGTGCCCGCGGCGGGTCAGTTCGTGCACCCCAGCAGGTGTGATCGCGACCCGGTACTCGTGGATCTTGATCTCACGCGGGACACCGATCTTCACCTCGGCGTGCCTCCCTGGTTTGTCCGCACACTGTCCAGCATGGTCTCAGCCGCGGCGGCCGGCGAAGCGGGTCGGGCGGTCCGGCCACGACGCGTCGACCGGCCGCGGCTGCGCAGCCCCCGCCAGCACAGCCTGCGCGGCGAGTAGCCCGGCGACCGTCGACGCGTTGACGATCTCGCCGGCCAGCACCTGGCGCACCGCCTCGGCCAAAGGCAGCCGGACCACAGACAGGTCGGCCTCCTCGTCGTCACCACCCGTGGGCCGGCCGACCTCGGTCAGCCCACGGGCCAGAAACACCCGTACCGCCTCGTCGCTGAACCCGGGTGATGCCACCACGTCGACGAGCACCGACCAGTCCCGCGCAGTGCAGCCGACCTCCTCCAGCAGTTCGCGGCGAGCAGTCGTCACCGGATCCTCCCCCAACGCGTCGAGCAGCCCGGCGGGCAGTTCCCGCATCCGGTGACCCACGGCGTGCCGGTACTGGTCGATCATCACCACCGAGGTGTCGTCGTACAGTGGCAGAATCGCCACCGCTCCGGGGTGTTCGACGATCTCGCGCGCGGCGGCGCGGCCGCCGGGCATCATCACCTGGTCCAGCCGCAGCGCGAGGACCCGGCCGACGTGCAGGGTGTCGCTGGTCGACACCGCGAACTCGTGCGGCGGGATCATCGCTGCCCTGCCGGCAACTCGACCGGCAGCCGGTCTGCGATCCGGTAGCTCAGCGCCGCCGCGACGAAGGCGACGAACAGCGGGTTCGGGCGGGTCGGCCGGCTGGTGAGCTCGGGGTGGGCTTGAGTGCCGACGAAAAACGGGTGGCTGCGCTGCGGTAGCTCAATGAATTCGACCAGATGGCCGTCCGGAGACGTCCCGCTGATCACCAGACCCGCAGCGGCGAGCTTGTCCCGGTAGGCGTTGTTCACCTCATAGCGGTGCCGGTGGCGCTCGCAGACCTCGGTGGCGCCGTAGGCCCGGGCCACCACCGAGCTCGGCTCTAACGACGCTGGATAACCACCCAGCCGCATCGTCCCGCCCATGTCACGTTGACCTGCGACGACATCGGCTTGGTTGGCCATAGTGGAGATCACCGCGTGGGCTGGGGCAGCATCGAACTCTGTCGAGCCGGCGCCGTCGAGCCCGGCCAGGTTCCGAGCAGTCTCGATCACCATGCACTGCAGCCCCAGGCATAGGCCCAGCGCGGGGATCCCCCGGACGCGCGCATGGTGGATGGCCCCGATCTTGCCCTCGATCCCACGCACCCCGAACCCACCAGGCACCAAGACCCCATCCACCCCCGCCAGCGCGGCCTCCGCACCCGCGAGAGTCTCGCAGGTGTCGGAGGGCACCCAGCGGATCTCCACTCTGGCCCGGTGTGCAAAACCCCCGGCACGTAGGGCCTCAGTCACTGACAGGTAGGCGTCTGGTAAGTCGACGTACTTACCCACCAAAGCGATCCGCACCACCTCCGTCGGGGCATGCACCCGGTCCAGCAGGTCGCCCCACTCCGTCCAGTCCACGTCTCGAAACGGCAACCCGAGCCGGCGCACCACGTAGGCATCGAGACCCTCGGAATGCAGCACTTTGGGGATGTCGTAGATCGATGGCGCGTCCGGCGCCGCGACGACGCCGTCGATGTCCACGTCCGACATCAGAGCGATCTTGCGTTTCAGCCCGTCAGGGATGTCCCGGTCTGCGCGGCAGACCAGCGCGTCGGGCTGGATACCGATGTTGCGCAAGGTGGCCACCGAGTGCTGGGTGGGCTTGGTCTTCAACTCACCGGATGGGGCAAGGTAGGGCACCAAAGAGACGTGCAGGAAAAAACAGTTGTCCCGGCCGACGTCGTGGCGCACCTGGCGGGCTGCCTCCAAAAACGGCAGCGACTCGATGTCCCCGACCGTCCCGCCGATCTCGGTGATCACCACATCCGGCGGGGGGTCCTCACCCTCTGGCTCGGACATGGCCAGAATCCGGGATTTGATCTCGTCGGTGATGTGCGGGATGACCTGGACGGTGTCCCCGAGATACTCCCCTCGCCGCTCCTTGGCGATCACCGCCGAGTAGACTTGACCAGTTGTCACGTTGGCCTTGCGACCGAGGTTGCGGTCCAGGAATCGTTCGTAGTGCCCGATGTCCAAATCGGTTTCGGCGCCGTCCTCGGTGACGAACACCTCACCGTGCTGAAAAGGGTTCATCGTCCCCGGGTCGACATTGAGATAAGGATCCAGCTTCTGCATCGTCACCCGTAACCTGCGGGCGGTCAGCAGCTGGCCGAGGCTGGACGCGGTGAGACCCTTGCCCAGCGAGGAGGCGACGCCTCCGGTGACGAACAGGTACCTGGTTGGGCGGACGGGCTTGACCAAGGCCTTCTCCCGTGGTCCGGACCGGCCCTTCGAATCGGCAACCGGTTGACTGCAGCTGGCGGCACGCCGCCGACCACGGAAGTTCACGGTAACACTGCCGGTGGTGGTCTCGCGGCACCGCCTCGCCGATCAGCCCTGGATCACGGGAACCACGGCCTGCGCGTTGCTACCCGTACCGTACCGCCCGGCCCGACCTTGCGCCTGCTCCGCCAATGCCAGCACCGTCACCACCCGCCCAGCCGCCGTGCTCACGTCATCAACCGTAGACAGCACGGACGCCGCCGCAGTGTCCGCCCGGACCACGCCGATCGGACCGTTGCTATCGGCTGATTCAGGCCTGCCCGCGAGCACCGCGCCAGCACCGGAACGGTCCAGCTGGGTGGCGAACCGAGCCAGAATGCCAGCTCGATCCCCGCTGCTGTTGACGCGACTCCCGCCTCCGGTGAGCACCACCACGAGCTGCGCCGGCAGCACCTGCGGGCCGACCCTGACAAAGCCACCGTCGCTGAGCCCCGCGAACACCGCAGTCGTCTCTGCACTGGTGGCCTGCGCTTTCCCGTTCTGCGGGTTGATCAACAAAAGCGAACCGAGCAGCCCGCCAGCCAATGTCCCGGCGTCAGACGCGGTGGGCAGTCGCAGACCGGCCGGCAGCAGGCGAGTGCTCAGTTCGCTGAGTTGGTCGGAACGGGACGGGTCGAGGAACGCCTCGGTGAGCTGCAGCTCACCGGTGACGGTGGCACCGGCACCGCTCAACAGCCCGGTGAGTGCATCCCGATCGGCCGGATTGGCATCCGCAGTGGTAACGAGGACCACGGTGCGGCCACGCAGTGCACCGCTCACCACGCGGGGGCCGACAGCTGCGCCGAAGATGTCCGCATCGGCCAGCCGAGCACGCAGTCCGTTGCGTTCCGCCTGCAGCTCAGTGACCTGGCGGCTCAGGTCGTCCCGGTTGGAGCTGAGCCCGGACAGCAACCGGCCGCTGATCGCAGTGGATCCGAGCATCACTCCGAGCGCGAGAGCCAGGAAAACGGCGGCGATGGAGATCACGTGGTACCGCAGTGAGATCACGGTCTATCCCAACCCCTTGACCCAAGAGACGACGTCGCGCCAGGTACCACCAACGAGGACGCCGACGGCGCCACCGACGTTGGCGACCAGCAGCGCTGCGATCACCGCGGCAAGTGCGGCGAGCACCATGAGCAGCACGGCGCCTGCCGATACCCGGCTGCGATACAGGACGGCGGCGGCATGACCGTCGACGAGCTTGCTACCCAGCCTCAACCGGGTGAGGAACGTTGACGGGTTCGACCCTGACCGCCCCCGATCGAGAAACTCGTGCAGGGTGGCCTGGAATCCCACGGCAATCACGAGCTCGGCGTCGTGCGCCTCGGCCAGCAGCAGGGCGAGATCCTCCGGATTGCTCACCGCGGGGAAGGTCACCGCGCCGATCCCCAGGTCCTGGATCCGCTCCAGCCCTGGTGCGAAACCATCGGGTTGGGCGGGCACCACGACCTCGTCAGCCGATTTGAGAGTGTCGGTCTCGACTTGATAAGGATCGCCGACGATGAGGTGCGGCCGATGCCCAGCAGCGCGAAGTGCGTCGGCACCCGCCTCCACGCCGATCAACACCGGCTGGTACTCCCGGATGAAGTGCTTGAGCGCGGCCAGATCCACGATGTGGTTGTAGCCAGCGGCAACCACCAGCACCTGCCGGCCGCGGATGGGAACCTTGATGTCAGGTACACCGACTCGATCGATGATCAAGGCGCGCTCGTACCGAAGGAATTCGATGGTGTTCGCCGAGAACGCCTCAAGCTGAGCCGACAGCCCGGACTTGGCCTCGATCATCAGGTCGGCGATCGAGTCGGCAGTCTGTTCGGTACCGCGGGCGATCTCGGTCTCACCGACGTACACCCGACCCTCGTGCAGCCGCAACCGGCTGCCATCCTTGATCCGTAACACCTCCGCGCCGACCCCGTCAACCAGCACGATGCCCGCAGAGACAAGGATCTCGGGGCCCAGGTTCGGGAACCGGCCGGAGATCGACGGTGCCGCATTGACCACCCCCGCGACCTCAGCGACCACCAGCGCATCGGCGGTTCTCCGGTCGAGATCAACCTGGTCGAACACTGCGATGTCGCCGCGACCGACGCGCCGCGCCAGCGCGTCGGCGCGGCGATCCACCCTGGCCGATCCGATCAACCCGGGCACCTCGCGCCCGGATCGGCTGAGCAGGCCGGCGATTTTCATGCCACTGATGGTGGCAAAAGCCGCGCCGCTGGTCGGGGAGGCGCGCCGGGGCCAGAACTCGTGAGTGGCATTGAGTGCTATAACACTGTTACGCACTCACGACCTTGTCCGCCGCCGCGGCGGCCAGCAGCTCCTCGGCGTGCGCACGCCCGGTGTCAGTGTCACCCAGCCCGGCCAGCATTCTGGCCAGCTCGCCGACCCGGGCGGCACCATCGAGTTCCCGGACGCCGCTGCAAGTCAGTCCGGTGGCGTGGGTCGCCTTATCCACCATGAGGTGCCGGTCGGCGTAGGCGGCAACCTGAGCTAAATGGGTGACAACCACGACCTGGTGGCTGCGGGCCAACCGGGCCAGGCGCCGCCCGATCTCGACGGCGGCCCGCCCGCCGACTCCGGCGTCGACCTCATCGAAGATCATTGTGGGGACCGGGTCGGCATCTGCCAGTACCACCTCCACCGCCAGCATCACCCGGGACAGCTCCCCGCCGGAGGCGCCCTTGTGCACCGGCAACGCCTCGGCGTCAGGGTGCGGCGCCAGACGCAACTCCACCTCGTCGACGCCATCAGGGCCGGCCCGCAGGCGTGCCCCGGCGACGGTGAGTGCGACCGTGTCACGGTCGGGGGCCAGGGTCGGATAGACGGCCACGGACAGCTGCGCCTGACCCATCGCCAACCCGGCGAGCTCGGCAGTGACGGCATCCCCGAGCTCCTGGGCCGCCGCGCTCCTGGCCGCGGTGAGGGCGGTGGCGTGCCGGGCCAACTCGGTGGCGAGTTCGTCACGTCGGGCTGCCAGAGCCGCAACGGCCTCGTCGGAGGTGTCCAGGCCAACCAGACGCTGGTGGGCCTGCTGCGCCCAGGCCAGCACGCCGTCGATATCTGCACCGTACTTACGAGTCAGCCGCTTGAGCTCGGCCTGGCGCGCCAGTACCTGCTCCAACCGAGCCGGATCGGCGTTCAGGGCCTCGAGGTAGCCGCTGAGTTCGGCACCCACATCGCCGAGCACCGCCGCAGCCTCCGCCAAGCGTTGCTCCAGCGCCTGCAACGCAGGGTCGTCCACCGCGTGAAGCCGGCGGCGAGCCTCCCCCATCAGACCGATCGCACTCGGCTGATCGGAATCGCTGTCAGGTGCACCACACACTGCGGACTGCGCGAAAGCGGCAGTTTCCCGCAACTGGTCGGCGTCGGCCAGACGCCGCGCCTCGGCCAGCAGAGTGGCGTCCTCCCCTGGCTGCGGGTCGACGTCAGTGATCTCGGCGAGGCTGTGGCCGAGCAGGTCGGCTTCCCTGGCCAGCTCTCAAGAATGCTCCCGCCGGGTAGCGAGCTCAGTGCAGCAGTGCAGCCACTGCTCCCGAACCCGGCGGTAGGCGCTCAGTGGACCGGACACGAGGTCGCCGGCGAAGCGGTCCAGCACCCCCCGCTGCTCGCCGCCACGCAGCAACCGCAACTGGTCGTTCTGACCGTGAACCGCGAGCATGCCATCGGCCAACTCGGCCAGCACTCCCGCCGGGACCGAGCGGCCACCCAGGTGGGCCCGGGAACGGCCATCCATCGTGAGGGTGCGGCTGGCTATCAGGCTGCCGTCCTCGTCAGTGCGGGCACCAACCTCACCGGCCAGTTCTGCGGCAACGCTGCCCTGGGGCGGCCGGAAGCGGCCCTCCACGATGGCCCGGTCAGCGCCGCGCCGGACCCGGGATGCGTCAGCCCGGCCACCGGCGAGCAGCTGCAGACCGGTGACCACCATCGTCTTACCCGCTCCGGTCTCACCGGTTACCACGGTCAGGCCGGGGTGCAAGTCCAGGGTGGCCTCATCGATCACACCGAGGCCCTCGATCCGCATCTCGGTGAGCACGGGCCGCACCCTAGCGCGTCGCGCTGACCCTGCCGGGTCGCCCACCATCAGCCCGGTCTGGGACCCCGCCAACCCTGCACCGGCAGTTCGAACTTGCGCACCAGCCGGTCGGTGAAGGAGCAGTCATGCAGGCGGACCAACCGGATCGGGGTGGCACCACGGACCACCTCGATCCGAGCGCCCGCCGGCAGCGCGAAGGTCCGCCGCCCGTCACAACACAGCACAGCAGCATGCCCGTGCGGATCGGTCTCCACTGCTACCACCGAGTCCGGCGACACCACCAGTGGGCGCGCGAACAACGCGTGTGCGTTGCTGGGTACCACGACGAGCGCGTCCACGTCGGGCCACACCACGGGTCCACCTGCGGAGAATGCATAGGCAGTGGATCCGGTGGGGGTGGCACACAGCACCCCATCGCAACCGAACCCGGAAACCGGCCTGCGGTCCACCTCGAGCACCACTTCGAGGATCCGCTCCCGCCTGCTCTTCTCGACGCTGGCCTCGTTGAGCGCCCAAGTACGAGCCAAGGTGGTCCCGTTGAGGCTGACTGCGACGTCGACGGTCATCCGCTCATCGACGAGGTAGTCGCCATCGGCGATCGCGTGCACAGCCTGGTCGAGAGCATCCAGGTCGGTCTCGGCGAGGAAACCGACCCTACCGAGGTTCACCCCCAGCAGTGGAACACCACATGGCCGCGCCAGTTCGGCTGCCCGCAGCAGGGTGCCGTCGCCGCCGAGAACCACGACAAGCTCCGCGCCCACAGCGGCCTTCGGCCCGGTGGGCATCTCGTGGCCGCCCAGTGCGGGATCGAGATGAGTCGTCTCCTCGGCGAGCACCCGCAGTCCGATTCCCGCCCTGGCCAGCCGATGCGCGACCTGCTCGGCGGTGCGGGAGTTCTCCGGATGCCCGGTGTGCAACACCAGCAGGACTTCACGTCCGAATCTCATTGCGGCCCTCTCCGCACAGCGGCGTGCACCAGCTCCTCTGCCGGGCGCGATGGATCGGCCGCCCCGCGGCGCAACCACAGGAAGTATTCGACGTTGCCGGCCGGTCCTGGCAATGGGCTCGCGGTGACGTCGACCAGGCGAAGACCGAGGTCCGTCGCGGTCGTCAGCACATCCAGCACGGCCTGCGCACGCAACGTCGGGTCCCGGACCACACCGCCGGCGCCCAGGCGTTCGCGGCCCACCTCGAACTGAGGTTTGACCATCGGTAACAGGTCACCGTCTGGTGTGGTGCATCCGACCAGGGCGGGTAGCACCAAGCGTAAGGAGATGAACGACAGGTCAGCCACGGCCAGATCGACCGCGCCACCGATGCCCTCGGGTTGCAACGTCCGCACATTCGTCCGGTCGTGCACCCGAACCCGCTGATCAGTGCGCAATGACCAGGCGAGCTGCCCGTAGCCGACGTCGACTGCGACCACCTCTCGGGCTCCGCGGTGCAGCAGCACGTCGGTGAAGCCACCAGTGGATGCACCGGCATCCAGGCAGCGCCGGCCCACCACGGCTGGACCACCGGCCACGAGGTCGTCCAACGCGCCGACGAGCTTTCGAGCACCCCGCGACACCCAGTTGAGTTCGTTCTCCTGCGCCCGAACCAGCAGGGGAGTATCCGCGTCGACTCCGGTAGCCGGCTTGGTGGCCGTCAGACCCCCGACTCGAACGCGACGCTGCGCGACGAGCTCGGCGGCGTGGTCGCGTGATCGGGCCAGACCGCGGCGCACCAGCTCCACATCCAGCCGAGCCCTGCGCGCCATCTCAACCTCCGGGCCATCTAGACCTCGTCGATGCTGGACAGGGCTGTGGTGAGTGAGTCGTGTACGGCGCGCAGCCGCACCACGTGATCCGAGGTCGGAAGTTCATCGAGATCCCGCAGTACGGCGAGCGCATCGGCGATGCCGGTAAGGGGCGGGAGTGCGGGTGAGGGTGGACAGGACGTCATTAAGCTGGTCTCCTGGGCCGCTGGGTCCCTGCCAACGCTACCGACCGGCGTCCGACCTGACGAATCGCAATCACTGAATGACCTCCCCCAAGCCCACGGCACCCAAAACGGTGGCAGCGGTGTCGTCGCACGCGAGCACGGGCACCGGCCCGGTGTGCGCTTCCCACCAAGCGGCGCACAGCGTCCGCAACGCATCAAGCGGGTCGCCAACGGTCCCGTCACTGTGCAGCAGCAGGCCACCATCTGCCGACTCGACCCGCCAGCCGGGCTGCGCCTGGATTCGTGCCTTCTGGAGGGACTCGCGCAATACCCGAAGATCGGCACCGAGGTAGCTGGGCCGGTGCTCTGGCGGCGCCGCAAGTAGCGCCGCCGCGTCGGCGACCCCGGACAGCACCAGCAGTGAATCCAGCTCGGCGACCCGCGCCCCAGCGATGTCAGTGTCAAGCCGGTCGCCGACCATCAGCGGGTGCTTCGCGCCAATGCGGTCGATGGCCGCATCAAGCAGCGGGCGCATTGGCTTGCCGGCCACCGTAGGCTCCCGGTCTGTGGCTGCCTGCAGCGCAGCCACCATCGATCCGTTTCCTGGCAACAAACCCCGCTCGGTGGGCAACGTACGGTCGACGTTGCAAGCGATCCAGATCGCGCCACCGCGGATCGCCAGGCACGCTTCGGCCAACCGCACCCACCCGGTCTCCGGAGAGTGGCCCTGAATCACCGCGACCGGTCGTTCGGACGCCGCGACCACCGGCCTGAACCCGACCGACTCCACCGCAGCGAACAGCGCTTCGGCACCGACGACCAGGACAGCGTCGCCCCGCTGGAGCTGGCTTGCCAGCAACGCCACCGCAGCCTGCCCACTGGTGACGATCTCCTCCGGAGTGGTGCGGATGCCCAGCGCGCTGAGGCGTCTGGCGACTTCCGCCGGAGCCCGCGAGGCATTGTTGGTGATGAACTGAATCGCCAGCCCTGCCTCGCGCAACTCGTTGACCACGTCCGGCGCCTCCGGCACGGGCTCTGCTCCGCGGACCACGGTGCCGTCGAGGTCGAGCAGCACAGCATCGTAACCGTCCAGCAGTCCGGTCACTCTGATTCTGGCTGCTGGCTGAGCTCCACGGCCCGCTCCGCAGCGTCAGTAGCATCCTCGACATCGGACTCCGCAGCGGCCAGGAACCAGCGAATGGCATCCTGCTCTCGACCGGCGGCGAGCAAATTGTCAGCGTATGCGTAGCGCAGCCTGACCCGCCACGGCTCCTCTCCCGACATCTCCAGGTCCGGCCCCTGCAGAGCAAGCACGGCGGCATCACACTGCCCGAGGTCACGTCGCGCCCCTGCCGCCACGATCCGGAGCTCGACCGCCTCATCGATGCCGAGCTGCCCAGCCTCTGGGCTCCGCGCGATCTCCAAGGCACGGTCGGGCCGTCCCAGTGCCCGCTCGCAGTCAGCGAGCACTGCCAGACGTCCGGGGTCACCTCCCAGCCGGCGCGCTGCGCGCAGCTCCGCTAACGCCTCTGACCATTCTCCTGCGTGATACGCGGCAAGCCCAGCGGCCTCCCGCACAACGGCGACCCGACCAGCCTTGCTGCGGGCGAACCGGGTGTGCGCCAGAGCCAGCTGCGGGTCTTCCTCCAACACTCGCGCTGCGGCTACCAGATGACTTCCGACAAGATCGCCCAGACCCTTCGGAAGCGTCAATAGTTCTTTGCCAACATCCCGGTCCAACTCGTCAGCGTCCAAGTCCGCGGGGAGATTCGGACGGGATACATCGTTGTTCGGCGTCGATTCGCCCCGGCCAGCCATTCGGTCATTGTCAGCACCACGTGGCGTCCTGCGTTGTTGGCCCCTTGATTGCCCCACAGCACGACCGCGAACCACTGCTGTCCGGGCCGCGCTACCGCTCCGGTCTGCACCTGGAGTCGGATTCGGTC